>JASJMB010000043.1:0-118431 GCA_037620085.1 Acidimicrobiales bacterium
TCAGGGGGATCAACGACCTCACTGATCATCCCCAACTCATAGGCCCTCTGCGCAGACATCCGCTCATACCGGCCCGTCAACGCCATACGCATCACCGCTTCAAAAGGCATCTTGCGCAAGAGCCCGATCGCTTCAACGGCAGTCACTTGGCCAATTGAAACATGGGGGTCCAGGAAAGCAGCGTTTGACGATGCAATAACAATGTCGGCATCGGCAACGAAGTGCAGTCCTCCTCCAGCACAAAGCCCATTGACAGCGCAGATGACTGGTTTCGAAACAGAGTTATGCCAGGCGGTTAGCCGCAGTTCTGCGTCACGCGTCCGTCGAGACTGCTCCCGCAAGGCGTCTCGATCCTTCGCTAACTGAACCACGTCGAGTCCAGTTTGAAACTGCTTGCCGTTTCCGGTGTTGACAATGACGCGAACACTGGGATCCCTCTCGAGCTCGTTCCAAGCCGCTTCGAGTTCGCCCAGCATCGTCGCATCCATAGCATTTGCCGAGTCGGGCCTATTAAAAATGAGCCAACCGACGTGCCCTTGGCGCTCGACTTCTAGAGTTGCGTACATGCCATCAGCTCCGCGGCACGTCACGCCAGGGCGCGCTCTTCCAAGGATCAGGCTCACGTGGAAGGCCCAGGACACGCTCGCCCAGAATGTTCTTATTGACTTCGGTCGTGCCGCCTTCAATTGTGTTCGCCCGACTGCGGAGCATCCCCTTCACCTCACGGGGAAGACCAGAGGCGTAGCGTTCAGGTCCATGATTGCTGGTCAGACCAGATGCTTCCCATGCGACGGCGGCGCTGCCGAGCAATTCAGTTGCGAGCAACTGGACTCGTTGATTCAGTGAGCCTTGATGAACCTTGCCGATTGAACTTTCGGGGCCAGGTGAACGACCAGCTTTGAGCCCTGCACGAACACGCTGATTCGTCCAACCACGAATACGTTCCTCGCTGAGAAGCCGCATGATCGATTGTCGAACGATTGGATCGCCCCAACCGTTGGCACTACCTGTTGCATCGTTCGCCTTCGCCAATGCGATAAGCGACTCTGCCCCCGAGCCACCTATTCGGTCGACGCCACCGGATCCGGAACCTGACACCATCTGGCGTTCCCCGGAAAGGGTTGCATTTGCTACGGCCCAACCTTTGCCAATGTCACCGACACGATTGAAGTCAGGAACCCGAACTTCATTGAGGAATGTCTCATTGAAATCAATCTCACCGGTGATGTGGCGTAATGCACGAACCTCGACACCGGGTTGCCGCAGGTCAACAAGAAAATACGTAATTCCCTGACGCTTCGGTTGATCTGGGTCGGTACGAGCGAGAAGGACACCGAAATCCGAGAGATGAGCCCACGTGCTCCAGACCTTCTGTCCAGTGAGTAACCAATCATCACCGTCACGCTCGGCGCGAGTCGCCAACGATGCGAGATCGGAACCAGCGCCGGGCTCACTAAAAAGTTGGCACCAGACTTCTTCATTGCGAACCATTGGTGGGAGAAACCGCAGACGCTGCTCTTCGGTTCCGTGTGCGAAGAGTGCTGGCGCTGCCAGATTGAGTCCGAGGGGATTGAGACGTCCAAGGTTGTAGGGCGCGAATTCAGCCTCTACTGCTCGGGCAACGTCTGGGGCGAGGTCGAGTCCGCCGTAGGAAACTGGCCACGTCGCAACCGCGAGACCGGATCTCGCAAATGTCGGGTACCAAGTTTCGTAGTCTGCAAATTTCCGAATCTTGCGGATCGCAGAAGCGCCGCCGCTTTGCCCTGCCTCACGCCATTCGAGGGGAACGCTTTGTTCGATCCACTGACGAACCGATTGGATCGCTTCGTCAATCGCTGCGCCAGGGTGAATTGCAAGTTCAGCGAGGTCTAGATCATCGGAGAACGGCAACGCGATCACCGACCCTTGTAATCGGGATCGCGTTTCTCTCTGAATGCAGCGAGTCCCTCTTTGAAGTCTTCGCTCCTAGAGGACAGTTCAAGTGAAAACGCTTCCGCTTGGAGCTGTGAATCAAGCGTTGCAACTGACGATGCATCCAATAGTGATTTTGTTAGTCCTATCGCGACCGTCGGCGCAGTGGCCAAGGTCGCTGCGAGTTCTGCACCTTTCAGGCCGAGCTCTTCCGGCTGCACCGACGAATGAATCATCGACCAGTCGGCAGCTTCGGAACCCGAAACCACCCGACCGAGAAGGAGCATGTCTCGTGAGCGAACCTCCCCGATACGACGGGGTAAGAGCCACGTAGAGGCGCTGTCAGGCGTAAAACCACGTCCGAGAAAGGGCGCCCAAAATTTGGCATCGTCCGCAGCGATGGTGAAGTCCGCAGCCAGAGCGAGGGACAAACCTATTCCTGCTGCCCATCCGTGCACTTCGCACACGATCGGGGTTTGCGTCCGCAACATAAGTGAAATCAGCCGATTCGCCTGGTTCGGCAATCGTCGCTGAATACTTCCAACTCTCGGCCGAGTTTCCCCCGGCGCATTTCGAGCCACAATGTCGAACCCGGAACAAAAATCGTCACCGGAACCGCCAAGGACGATCACCCGCACTGACTCATCGTTTCCTGCCGCAACGAGTTCGTCGATCAACCCCGACACAATGTCGTCGGTCAATGCGTTTCGCTTTTCCGGCCGATCAATGGTGAGGCGGAGCACACCGGAGTGGCGCTCTACAAGCAGTCCTGGAATGTTCAAGTCCCCCTCTTCCATACCGCTACCCTAGTCCCCGCTCAGCAAACTGAACCCTGATTCAGCATGCGCTAACACGCAGAACACGCGCCGAGGTTCTCTCGGCGGCAATGATCGGATCTCGCACAGGTCCATAAGGGAGACAGCGTGAACGATCGTGTGTACACCCACGAGTTCATCGACATCATTGGCTCGAACCGTGCGAAGTACATGCACCACATGACTGCGAACTGGTGCCCCATGGCTCGTGACGATCGCGGCCAATTGTGCTTCGGCGTCTGGGGCGCCGTTGGCACATCCACGAAGTGGCCCCGGGTTGTGAATATGTGGGAGGAAGCAGGGCTCAACGGTTTAGCCGAGGCTCTCGGTCATGAACTTGGCGCGCCTTCGCTTCAAGACGCAAAACTCGAAACTTGGTGGAATGAAGCCGCAAATTTTCGTTCCGGCGGTTTTGACCGTGTGTTGATCCCCGCCCCATGGACCCGCACCGTTGAGGAACTTTGCGCCGATGGCGTGCGCGGCGTCGCCTATGCCCACGACACGTTTCAACTGCAGCCTGGCGGAGCCGATGATTTCCTTTCTCAGGTTCGTGATGTCGCTATCGATGCGCATCGACCATTCGGCTGGGAACTCGTCGGCGCGTTGAAGACATCAATGCGACGCGATGATGAATGCATCGTCATCTGGGCCATCCCCGAATGGCAGCAATGGTCAGAAGTCGAGACGGCTCGAGACCTCGATCCGTCGCTTCGAAAGTGGCGCGACATTGTCTGGGCAGCGGACAACTACGAACGTTTCTTAATGTGTGACGCTCCCCTTTCTCCCATGAAGATTGGCCGGCAGCCCGAACGTACCGACCGCACAGCGGAATGGAACGAACCCCAGTGAACACTCATCTTCAGCCCACACCCCGAGGCCACCAATGCATCTGAGAGATTCCGAGTCCGATGCGCAGTTCCGTTCTGAAGTGCGCGAATGGTTACGCGGAACCGTCGCGTCGCTGCCCGAACCCCCGGCTACGGAAGACTGGCCGGGACGGTGTTCCTTTGACGCACATTGGCAAGGGCTGCTGTTTGAGGCTGGCTACGCCGGCATTAATTGGCCGTCTGAGCATGGCGGCCGCGGCGCCACGCCGACAGAACATCTGATCTTCCTCGAGGAATCCGCTGCAGCGAAAGCTCCAGATGTTGGGATCGGCTTCGTTGGCCAGATGCACGCTGGTCCGACAATCATCGCCGAGGGCACGGAAGCGCAGAAGTCGCATCACTTGCGCGGGATCCTCACCGGCGATCACGCGTGGTGTCAGGGGTTTTCCGAACCTGGCTCCGGGAGCGACTTGGCCTCGCTCCGAACCCGCGCATTCCGCGACGGAGACGATTACGTCATCAGCGGCCAGAAGATCTGGACCTCGCACGCAATGGCCGCCGACTACTGCGAAATGCTCGTGCGCACTGATCCGAACGAATTGAAACATAAGGGAATCAGTTGGCTGATCATGCCAATGAATCTTCCCGGAATCGATGTGCGCCCTCTTGTAACTGTGCATGGTTCAACGGAATTTGCCGAACTGTTTCTCGACGAAGTTCGCGTCCCCGTCTCAAACCTCATAGGCGAAGAGAACGACGGGTGGCGAGTCGCCAATGTGACATTGAGTTTCGAACGCGGGACTGGCTTTGTTGGCGAGTTGCTCGATACAACAAGTGTGTTCCGAGATCTCATCGCATTAGCCCGTTCAACGAAGCGCAACGGCGCAACCGTTTGGGACGTTGACGGGATCCGTCACGAATTCGGTATTCTCGGAGCCGACCTCGATGCTCTTTGGGCTTTCACCAAACGCAATGTTTCGCAGGGCGCACGAGGCGGAATGGTGATGGGATCGGGATCGGGATTCAAGGTCGCTTTCGCCACAACCCAACACCGACTTGGAGATCTCGCCATCAGGGTGCTTGATCGCGCATCGCTTTCCCTCGACGACGTTGATGGCAAACCGACGGGGGAACTCGTACACAGCAAGTTGCATGCATTTGCTATCTCACTCGGCGGCGGCACAACGCAGATCCAACAAAACATCATCGCCGAGCGCGTCCTCGGCCTTCCACGGGAGCGCTGACATGGACCTCCAACCAACAGATGATCAACTCGCTCTAATCGAAATGGTCACAGGGTTCGCCAGCGATCGATTCCCCATCGACGTCGTTCGTTCATTTGGCGAACCCAATGGTTTCGATCGCGATCGTTGGACAGAACTCGCTGCACTCGGAACGTTCGGCCTTGCCCTTCCCGAAGGAGAAGGCGGTGTCGGTCTCGACTTCATCGACGCGGTTCTCGTACATGAGGCTCTGGGCTCTGCTCTAGTCCCCGGCCCACTTCTTGCCGCAACTCTTAGCGCTGGTCTTGTCGATGGAGTTCTTGATGGTTCGGTGTTGCCGGCGATCGTTGATATCCCCCACGATGGACCGATCATGGTTGAATACTTTCGATCATCTGATGTTCTTCTCATGGTCGGCGACGACGGAGTACGAGTCGCCCCTTCCGCTCATGCGGTAGGCATCGATATCGTCCACTCAACTGATCCGACGTCACCAGTCTCCATCCTGGAATCTGTACCAGCAGGAGATCTCATTGGTGGTCCCGAGTTAGCAGTCGCTTGGCGGCAACGTGGTTCTCTTCTCGCTTCAGCGCAGCTTTCGGGAAATTCCACCGGGAGCACCAACCTCGCTGTCGCGTACGCCAAAGAGCGAGAGCAATTCGGACGTCCGATTGGGTCATTCCAGGGTTTGAAGCATCTTCTCGCTGATTCATGGATCAGGACGGAGATTGCTCGCTCATCAGTTTGGGCAGCCGGAGTAATGATCGATGAACCCGACGTCGGTTCAGTTGACCGAGCCGTATCTGGAGCTCGACTCACTGCAGCTCGCGCAGCCACAGAAAACGCAAAGACTTGTATTCAGGTCCACGGTGGCATGGGCTTCACCTGGGAAGTCGACGCTCATCTCTTCCTCAAACGGGCCTGGGTACTCGAAACTGTTTTCGGATCCGTCGACGATGCGGCGGAGATCGTCGCGAATCTTTACGCAGCCGACTGATTGATTCGATCAGCGAGTCACTTCGGAGCAAATCGAAGCGCTCCATCGAGACGAGCAACGTGCCCGTTTATATATCGATTGCTGAGCAGATGCTCCGCAAGTTTCGCGAACTCTTCGGGAGCGCCTAGGCGCTTCGGGAATGGCACGGTCGCTTCGAGCGCAGCCTTCATTTCCGCAGGGGCCTGTTCCCACGCGGTCGTGTCCATCACCCCTGGAGCGATTGCGTTGACGCGAACACCGATTGAAGAAAGGTCACGCGCTGCGATGAGGGTCATGCCAATGAGTGCCGATTTCGCTGACCCATAGGCGATCTGACCGATCTGACCCTCGAAGCCGGCTCCCGACGTGACAAGGACAGCTGCTCCCCGTTCACCGTCAGGATCAGCGAGGTTCGTCGACATCGCCGAAGCGGTAAGTCGAAGGGTGTTAAACGAACCGGTGACGTTGAGATCAATCGTGCGCTGAAAGATCGCCATGTCATGCGGGGCACCACCCTTGCCAACGAGTCGACCGCCAGCCTCTCCGCCGCCGGCGCAGGCCACTACCCAACGCAATTCGCCGAAACCCTGCGCAGCCTCGATCGCTTTTTCAATATCACGATCTTCAAGGACGCTCCCACAAACAACTGCACCGCGATCAGCCAGTCGCTTTCCGATGACAGCGCACTTCTGTTCATCACGATCAAGCACTACAACGGGATGACCTTGTGAACTGAAGTAGAGAGCTGTTGCTTCGCCCAATCCTGAAGCGCCACCTGTGATGAGTACTGCGCGAGATGAGTTATTGACTGCCGTCATTTGAATCCTTTACGAAGGTAGAAGTGCTTTCAGTCGAGACCGGCCAACGGGCCAGGAGGACGCAGAGAGAAATCGGTGAGTTCAACAGTGGGGTGAAGAAACCCAATCGCGAGTATTTCAGCGAGCGCATCGCCAACATCTTCGGGATTCATCATGTTGGCGCTGAGATGGCCGCCCTTGATCCAATCGTTGAGACACTCTCCGAGAAGATCTCCACCAAAATCTCGGCCGAAATCAGTTCCGATGGTCGCGCCCACCCGCACGGTCGCAAACCGATACTGAGGATTCTCGACTCTCCAGCCATTAACGAGTTCTTCGAGCGCTGCTTTCGAAGCGCCATAAGGAACCAAGCCGCGGCGTGGACGTCCAACCGTCTCGGAAGAAACGAAGGCGACGATTGCATTTTCATTGAGGTGAGCGAGAGCAGATCGACACACTTGAGATGGACCAACAACGTTGCTGTTGAAGACGCTGAGTAGTTCTTCTGGGGTGGCTTGAGATAAGAGCACCATCGGCGATACCGCCGCAACGTTAAGGAGGATATCGATACCCCCGAATTCACGAATCGTTTCGGCGATAATCCTCTCAGGCTCGCCCCGTTCGGTGATGTCAGCGGCGCACCATTTGAGAGCGACCTCATCGGCCAATTCTCGGAGATTCTCTTCTCGCCTGCCCACGGCCATGACATTCGCGCCGGCAGCAGCGAATGACTTTGCCGCCGACCGTCCGATCCCGGCGGAAGCACCGACGATCAATACCGAACATCCTTGTATCTCTGACTCCATAGATCCCCCTGATTGGTCTGTCGAAATGCTGGAGGCCGACTACATCGCGCTGACGAACGCAGCACGAACCACGGCCTGAAACTCTTCAAGCGAGAACGCGAATCGATGGGAAGGGCTCGGATCGCTATCGACTGATTGAAAGGCTTGCACCATTGCGGAGAGCAACCGTGACAGTGCGGAGGGGTCTCCTAAGCGGATTGATCCGTCCGCTTGCCCCTTCCTAATTACTTCGGCCTGCATCTCGAGCACACGGTCGACATTCTGCGTCACCTCTTCTGAGGTTGCCTCGTTTGACGTGGGCACCAATGACGCTGTCGAGCGAAGATAGAGATCGGAGAACGCAGGTCGGGCACGCAAAAAGGACACCTCGAACGACACAATCCGAGCAACGGCATCCAATCCATCGGAAGCGTCGGCAAGAGATCCCTCGAACGCAGGAAGAAATTCAGACCCACGTCGCAACCAAATATTGATGTACAAATCTTCTTTGTTCTCAAAGAACGAATACACCGAACCCACAGAGAAGTCTGCTCGGTCAGCGATTTCCTTCAGCGTTGTTTCGTGAAAACCCTTCTGACCGAAGATTTCTTCGGCGGCATCGAGCAGTTGTGTACGACTCAACTGCTGATGCAGCAGCCGTCGTTCCTCTTTCGGATTTGTTGCACGTGTTGCGGTCATCACTTACTCGAAGCGTTCGATGGCCATTCAGGACGGTGATAACCATCGAAACGCAACTCGCCACCCCGAAGTTCTCGAATAGTGAGGAAATCGCCCTTGTAGCCCTTGTGGTCGTGAGGTCCGAACTGCACATAACAACTCGGACCGCCATTGGTTGCCGGCATCCACCGAATCCGCTCGAGACCTACTTTGACGTCCTTCGGCGTTGGGATTGCTGCGTTCGCGATTCCATGAATTGCTGCTCGGGCCGTGTCGTAGGCAAGAGCGACGACAACATTGCCCGTCTTGCGACCAAAGCGCTTTACAAACCGATCAATCATGGCGTTGTAATTGGGATTGGCTCCGTCTTCACCAAGCTGATCGACGCCGTGCCAACCTTCCAGCCCTTCCGCCCATGCATTCGAATTCGAATAGAACATGAATGCTGTGCCCATCACTCGTGGCGGATCCCAATCGAGTGTTTTCAATGCATCGGCGAAGTGGAATGTGGCGTAGCCATACCCGCCGTAATACAGGCCTTCGGCGCCGAGAGCTTTCATGCTTTCGAGATCATCTTTCAGTCCAACTGGGTTCGGTTCGAGCTTTACCTCGCGAATGATCGTCATACCTAGATCGAGCGCTGCGTCGCGGAAGTAATCCGCGTAGTCGCGCCCCGAGGAGCCTGCTTCCCAGAAGAGGCCAACCTTGTCGTGCCCATGAGCGTGCAACCACTGGGCGCACATAACGCCCTCGGTCGCAACGTCTCCATTGGCCACCGTGAAGCAGTAGTCAGAAGCAAACTTGTGGGCTCCGGTCCAACCGATGCAGGGCACGCCAAGACGATTTGCGGTGTCTTGAAGCAACAGGCAATTGTCCGAAATCATTGGCCCGAGAACAACGACGCAGCCTTCGTCAACAAGCCATTCGTAACCCTTCAACAACTTGCGATAGTTCTCTCGTGGAAGTCCACGAGCGTCTGCGATTACGAGTTGGACAGGACTTCTGCGCCAGACGCCCTCATTCATTGCGTCTTCGATCGCCAAAATCGTTGGATCGATCCAATCGGCCAAGAGCTGATTGAGATCCATATCGATCAGAATGCCGATCTTGACCGGTTCGAAGGGATCGCCTTGTGTTTTTTGCCCTCGTGTGGGCGGGTAGATGGTGATGTTCTGAACGGCGACATCGGTTGCCGGCCCGCCGCCTTGCCACCAGAACTGTTGATTCGAGTCGCCGACACCACCTTCGAGATGGGCACGAGTTCCGTGCTTCACATTGGTAACGGCGCGATCAGCTTGAGCGATCCCGTGGTCGAACGGGGCGGGGAACATTCGCTCTGCGTAATGAAGCTCACCAGACGACACGTCGGCCTCATTAACGATTCCGCCGTGGAGATTGGTTCGCGCACCGTCGGTCTTGGCATCCTTCTTTGAGTCGGATTTCTTTTTTGCCATTGGTTCCCCCAAGAGATGCAGTGATTTCGCCGCCGAACAGCGTTCGGTTCGATTCATTGAACTATAGTTCAGCAAACTGAAACCAGAGTCGGAGTCGGTTAATCGCGAGGAGGAAACTGCTCACGCGAAATCCAAGGCAACCGAATCTGGGGGCAACTCCGCAACTGCGGTCGATCCATTTGGGGGCAGCAATGAAGAGCGACGATCTAATTCTCGTAAGCGTGGACGATCACTTGGTCGAACCGCCCTCAATGTTTGACGAACACACGCCGGCAAAGTGGAAAGGCCGGTTTCCAAAGATCGAAAGAAACGACAAGGGCGACGACGTCTGGATGTTCGAGGGCTCAATCATCCCCAACATCGGACTCAACGCAGTCGCTGGTCGGCCAAAAGAAGAATACGGAATCGAGCCGACCTCATTCGATGAGATCCGCCCGGGTTGTTGGAACGTGACAGAGCGCGTCAAGGACATGAACGGCGGCGGGCTCCTTTCATCGATGAATTTTCCTTCGTTCCCTGGTTTCAGCGGTCGTCTCTTTGCCGCATGCGACGACAAGGATCTGGCACTCGACGTCGTTCGTGCCTACAACGACTGGCATGTCGATGAATGGTGCGCTGCCGCACCCGGCCGTTTCATCCCCATGGGCTTGCCAATCCTTTGGGACGCCCAGCTCGCAGGCGATGAAGTTCGTCGTCTTTCCGCGAAGGGAGTTCATTCAGTGACCTTCACCGAAAACCCCTTCACGCTCGGCTACCCGAGCCTTCACGACGAGTACTGGGATCCGTTCTGGCAGGCCCTTTGCGACACAAATACCGTGCTCTCGATTCATCTTGGTTCTTCGGGCAAACTTGCCATCACCTCTCCCGATGCTCCAATTGATGTGATGATGACGTTGCAGCCAATGAACATCTGCGCCGTTGCTGCCGATCTCATCTGGTCACGAGTTCTCAAAAAGTTTCCCACGATAAAGATCGCGCTTTCCGAGGGCGGGATCGGTTGGATCCCTTATTTCCTCGATCGCCTCGATCGTACCTACGACATGCATCACCGATGGACAGGCCAAGACTTCGGCAAGAAAATCCCCAGTGAAGTTTTTCGTGAGCATTTCCTCACATGCTTTATCGCCGACCCCATTGGCGTGAAGCTCCGTCACGATGTCGGCATCGACAACATCGCCTGGGAATGCGACTACCCACACTCAGATTCTTCGTGGCCAAATGCTGGCGAAGAGTTTTCCGAGGTGGCTCGCGAAATTCCTGACGACGAGATCAACAAGATCACTCATGAAAACGCAATGCGCTGGTATTCGTTCGATCCGTTCGCGCATATTCCTAAAACAGAAGCGACCGTCAAGGCACTTCGAGCAAAGTCGCCTGACCATGATGTCAGCGAACGTGCTTTCGATACTGGTCGGCGCGAAAAGCATGTAGGTATCGAGGTTGGAAAGCTCAACGCAACAGCGTGACCGCGTTCGACCCAATCCATCGTCCAGCCGGACACCCGCTCGTCTCTCTCGAGATTCTTGAGGGCTCGATCGCGCTGCTGACCTTATGCGACACCGATCGACGAAATGCTTTGCGCATCGAACTCTCGCTTGATCTCGAAGCTGCCGTCGTTGAAGCGATGGCAGCGAATGTCAATGTGCTGGTTCTGACTGCGACTCCACCGGTCTTCTGCTCGGGCGGCGACCTCGACGATCTCGTTACTCCTCGTGCCTCGCTCAGCGATATCGCACGGGGTACTGAAGCCCTAGCGAACGCTCCCATCCCAACAATCGCAGTTGTCGAGGGCGCGATTATTGGTGCCGGCATCAACCTGCCATTGGCCTGCGACGTAATCCTGTGCACGCCCGATTCGACATTCGATCCTCGCCTCCTCGACCTCGGTGTGCATCCAGGCGGCGGCCAACTTCGCAATCTCGCAATGCGGATTGGGCGTCAAGGGACCGCTGCTCTCTCCCTGCTAGGCGATCGTCTCACTGGCAGCGAAGCGGCCGAAGCCGGACTGGCGTGGCGTTGCGTCCCATCCACGGAAATCGTTGATCTTGCGTTGTCGTTCGCACGTAGGGCTGCATCGCGCCCGCCCGAAGCAATGCAGCGAACCAAAGAGACCTTGGACGCAACAATCAACGTCGATCGTGAATCAGCGGTTGCCATAGAGCTTGCCCAACAGCAGTGGTCGATTGAGCAACCCTGGATTCCCGAACGAGTAGCGATCTTGCGCGAGAAACTTGCGCATAGGCGAAGCGACTGATTCAACGCTTCTCGAAGACAACACCCGACTGTTCGAGATCCCATGTCGCAGAGGTCACGCCTTCGTCGCGTAGTTCACGCTTCAATACACGCCCCACTGGCGAACGAGGAAGATCCGTCCGGAATTCGATGTAACGCGGGAGAGCAAAGTATGGGAGTTGCTCCACACACCAAAGGAACAGCTCTTCTTCGCTCACGGTTGCACCCTCGACACGAGTTGCGGTGATTTTCAGATCGTCTTCAGTGAGAGGGCTCGGAACAGCATGCACAGCAACATCAGCGATCTGACCGTGTCCCATGATGATTGACTCAACTTCGAAACTTGCGATGTTCTCGCCCCGACGCCTCAAGTAATCAGCCTTACGGTCCACAAAAAACAAGAAATTTTCTTCGTCAACGATGCCGATATCGCCCGTGTGGTACCACCAATTGCGACTGGTCTCGACGGTCACCTCTGGTCGGCCCCAATACCCAGCGAACATCACTTCAGGTCGCTTTGGACGAATGACGATCTCACCTCGGTCGCCTCGTGGAACCTCGTTGTCCTCCGCATCGAAGATGCGAACGTCGAAGTACTCGTCGTTGATGACGCCAGCGGCATTCGGCTTGTTGTAACCACCCGGCGGCTGCCAAGAGATCAGGCTTGCTTCGGTGACGCCATACGCGGCACTGAACGTTGTTAGACCAAACCGATTCTTCATGATGTCGTCGACTTCAACTGGCATTGGGGCAGCACCAAGGAGACGGAGTGTCGTATTGGCTTCAGGTGCTCCCGAACGTGGCATTTCGGGGCGATCGACGTCGTGAGCCAATAGGTACGCCATGGTACCGAGCGTCGAGGTGATCGTTGCTCCGACGCGATTCATTTCAGGCCAGAAATTCGACACAGAGAAGCGCCGATAAATTGCCGATCGACCGCCGAAGACGAGTGGTCCGATGACTGCGGTCGTTATTGCGTTGAAATGGAACAACGGCAATGGAGTCCACACCACATCTTCGGCCGTCCGCTCCCAACAGATCCCGATCTGACGAGTAAGCGCCTCGTGATAGTTGTGGCTGAGCATGCAACCCTTCGACAGACCAGTTGTTCCCCCTGTGTAAATGAACGTACCGAGATCGAAAGGTTTGGTGTTGATCTCAGGGAGTATGGCGTCTGAGGTGAGGAGTTCGGACCACAGGGAGGTGGCAGTACTGGAAATGGCCGAAGGTGTGTCGGAAATGATCACGACGTGCTGAACCGATTCGATCGTTGCGGCAACTGCTTCGAGCCGGTCGAGGAATTCTGCTGCAACGATCACGACTTTGGAACCCGAGTCGGCGAGTTGATGGCGCAGGTACTCACCCTTGTAGGCGGTATTCACTGGCACGGCGATTGCTCCCGCCAGAATGATCCCCCACCACGCGTAGACAGCCTCGATTGAGTTTTCGATAAGCGTCGCGACGCGATCACCTTGGGAGACACCCATCGATCGAAGCGAGGATGCCAGTCGCGAAGAAACATCAACCAGCTGAGCTGCGGTCACGGTGTCGCCACACACGTCTAAGTACGGTCCGTCTGGATCAACGTCAAGACGCCGCATCAGCAGTTCGGGAATGGTCGACTGCTCTCCGCTGCGCCAGACATCGGTACCCATCTGAAGAATCTTCCCCTTTGCGAGCATTGGGTCTGACGAGATCCTCGACCGCCCTTTGCTGAACGGTGTGAACCATACATCGACCGGTTGAACCGTGGTTCAATGAACCTTCTCGTCGATCACCCTCATACCGGAGTCATTCGTGCCTGCTACCGCTGAACAATTCGAACGCGATGATCTACCGCTGACCGTTGCAGCGGCCCTCGAACGCGCCTCTATCGATTTTGCAGAACTCGAAGCCCTCGTCGACGGCGATCTGCGTTTGAACTGGAGCGAACTTCTCGATCGCGTGGATATCGCGGCTCGGGCTTTGGTCGCCATCGGAATCAACCCAGGCGATCGCGTTGCCATCTGGGCGCAGAACACCGCCGAGTGGGTCATTGCAGCGTGTGCAATTCACCGCAGCGCAGCTATTCTTGTACCGTTGAACACTCGGTTTAAGCGACCTGAAGCAACGTACATTCTCGACAACGCCGAGGTCCGATTGCTTTTCACTGTTTCCGAGTTTCTCGGGACCGATTACATCGAGTTGCTTGGCGACCGTTCGGCCCTTCCTCTGTTGGAGCATGTCGTTCTCCTTGGCGGACCAACACGTGCGCACACAACGACGTGGGCTGAGTTCCTTTCAATGTCCAACTCTGTGTCAACGAGTGCAGCTGCCGAACGTGCTGCAGCCCTCACTCCCGATGATCTCTGCGACATCCTCTTCACATCGGGAACAACCGGACTACCCAAAGGGGCCATGCTCACCCACGGCGCCAGCGTTCGTGCCTATTGGAGTTGGTCCAACGTCGTGGGACTCACCAAAGGCGACCGCTACCTGATCATTAACCCGTTCTTCCATGGTTTCGGGCTGAAATCGGGGATTCTTGCGTCAATCCTGATGGGAGCAACGATCTTGCCGCACCCTGTATTCGACGTTCCCTCAGTGATGCGTCGCGTCGAAGAAGAACGCATCACGATGCTCCCCGGACCGCCGACTGTCTACATGACGATGCTCGACCATCCCGAGTTAAAGAATTTCGATCTTTCGAGTTTGCGACTTTCCGTCACTGGTGCCGCAACAGTTCCCGTCGAGATGATCCATCGTATGCGATCTGAAATGACGTTTAAGACAATCGTTACTGGATACGGACTCACTGAAGCGACGGGCATCGCAACAATGTGCCGTCATACCGACGATCCCGAAATCATCGCCAACACTGCGGGTCGCGCCATTCCCGATGTTGAAGTCATCGTCGCCGACGACAACCGCCAACCAGTGGCGAGCGGCCAACCAGGTCAGGTTCTCATCCGTGGCTACAACATCATGAAGGGATTCATTGGCAATCCCGAGGCGACCGCCGAAGCAATCGACGATGAGGGTTGGCTCCACACGGGCGACATCGGCGTCATGGACGAAGCGGGAAATCTGCGCATTACTGACCGCATGAAGGACATGTTCATCGTCGGCGGATTCAATGCCTACCCCGCCGAGATCGAAAATATCCTGCTTACCCACTCCGGCATCAGTCAGGTTGCCGTACTCGGTATTCCGGATTCACGCATGGGCGAAATCGGTGTGGCCTTCGTTATCGCAAAGCCAGAGATGACCCTGACTCCGGACGACATCGTTGCATGGAGTCGCGAGTCGATGGCGAACTACAAGGTGCCACGTCACGTCATAGTGGTAGAAGAATTCCCGCTCAATGCAAGTGGGAAAGTGCTGAAATATGTCTTGCGCGAAACCGCTATCGCGAACGCGTCCTAACGAGGAAGGACTTGGCTCGGCAGCGGATGCCGGAACACTCGCGCCGCATTTTCACAAAGAATGGCGCGCAACTCGTCGGACGGGAGATCACCGTAGGTATCGGCGACTACCTGTTGTGTATCTGGCCACGTTCCGTCGCCGTGTGGGTAATCAGTCTCGAACATGATGTTCTCGACTCCGATGCGATGACGCGTCACGATCGTTGACGGATCATCGATTGTGCAGAACCAGAAATTGCGCTTGAGCACGTCGGCAGGACGTACTTCCCATCCCAGTCCATAACCAGAGCGGTCGATGATGTTGTCGAGTCGGTCGAGCAACATCGCCACCCATCCGATGCCGCCTTCGGACATGGTGATTTTCAGGTTCGGGTACTTCAATGGGTAACCCGACCAAAGCCATTCGGCGCACGCAGCCAAAGACAACTGGCCGAACATCGTTGCGCCAAGCTGAAGTGCAGGCGATGCCTCGGGTGTGGGGTAACCACCCGACGACCCGACGTGCAGAGCAATCGCCGTGTCGGTTTCCGCACAAGCCTGCACAATCGGATCCCAATAGCCAGTGAACAACGATGGGAAACCAATATTTTGAGGACGCTCAGGAAGCGTCACAGCGACAAAACCTCGAGCAGCATTCCGTCGGATTTCGGCAGCACCCTTTTCGGGATCGGCAAGGAACGTAAGCCCAAGAGGGATGATCCGATCTTTCGCTGGTTGCCACCACTCTTCGTATAACCAGTCGTTCCAAGCCTGCGTTGTGGCGTACCCAAGATCGAGGTCATCGATTTGGGCGAAAACGCGACCGCAAAAACCGGTGATCATCGAAGGGAAATTCATCGAGGCCCAAACACCGTTGATGTCCATGTCTCGAACGCGTTCATTGATATCCCAACAGCCCTTGCGCATATCTGAGAACTTTGTGGGCTCGAGGTTCTTCATGCTCTTTTTTCGGCCGGCTACTGCGTTCATTCCGACCTGCGTAAAACGCTGTCCTTCGAACTCCCACACCTCGTGGCCGTTCTCATTAACGACGACTTTCGGAGCGCGATTTTGGAACTGTGAAGGCAGTCGACCTTCGAACATTCCAGGCGGCTCAACGAGGTGGTCATCAACAGAAATAATCGTGTACCGGACCTCGACTGGATCAGGGTCAGGTAACAGCATTGGATTGTCCACGATATCGGTCATTAGTCCCCCAGATAGCGACAGTTCTTCTATTGTAGGTCCGTCACCGCAATGAATTCGTGGTCGCTGCTACCTTCGGCGGAAAGGGGAAACGATGACGGAAGAAGTTCTTGATACCGAGGCACTCGGGAAATGGATAGGAGACCGAATTGGTTCCCCGTCGACCACAGTCGAAATCGATGGAAGACCATCAGGCGGTTTCTCAGCCGAAACTCTCCTTCTGACCGCTGGCACAGCAGAAGGCGCTCATCACCGATTCGTGGTTCGCCTCGAAACTCCAGAACCCGCCGTCTACCCGACCCAGTCCGACCTCGTCATGCCTGAGATCGAAATCCAATATCGAGTCATGGATGCACTGAGGCGCAACGGAGGCGTTCCAATTGCTGAACTACTTGGCTACGAATCAGACGATCGGATCCTCGGTACTCCATTTTTCGTGATGCACCACGTAGACGGGGTGGTTCCGATTGAGAGTCCGCCCTACAGCGCTGAAGGTTTTTTTACGGAGATGAGTGCAGAACAGCGCACCTCACTCATCAACAACGGACTGCAGCAACTTGCAAAACTCCACTCCATAACGCTGAGTGCCATAGACCTTGATTGGCTTGTTCCTGCGGGTCGTACCCCTGGCTCTCGACATCTCATGAATCTGTGGCGATCGTTTGGTGACGACGAACTTCGAGGCAGATCGCACCCACTCCTTGCGTCTGCGTGGGAGACCATCGCCGCAGAGCTTCCCCAAGAGGAATTGACCGGCCTTTGTTGGGGCGATCCGCGACCAGGCAACATCATCTGGAACGATGCTTCTCCGGCCTGTCTGACCGATTTTGAAGCGGCGTGTATCGGCCCTCCCGAATTCGATTTGGGCTGGTGGCTCATGTTTGACCGGACGATGCACGAACTCGCAGGTCTTGATCGACTGGACGGAGATCCGTCACGAGATGAGCAGCGAACGATGTATTTCCGTCACGCCGGACGGCCAGAGGTCGACACCAGTACCCACGAGCTCTTTGCCGCTGCTCGCTACTGCGTCATCGTCGTGCGAGTGATGAATCGCCTTGATCAGCGCGGACTTCTCCCAGCAGACAGCACGGTCTGGCGTGACAATCCCGCGACCGAGTGTCTGGCCATGATTCTTGACGAACGTGCGTAGCAGTCACAGGGCGATTGGACTGCCCGAAGGCACGGGAAACCCCCTGCTACTTTGCCCGGAGTGAGAACACGGCAGCCGCCACACGCGTGTTGCGCCGATAGGGAGTTCTTATGACTCTTACGACTGAGCAGAGGACATCATCACCCACTGACGCGGAGCTCCATGAACAGCGATCCGCTCCCCTTCCCCACCTCCCAGCACTTGATGGTGTGCGCGGCTTTGCCCTCATCGGCATGCTCCTCTTTCACGGTGGGTTTGCATGGGCCAAAGGTGGGTTCCTCAGCGTCTCAACGTTCTTCACTCTTTCGGGTTTCCTCATCACGAATTTGCTCGTGCGAGAGTGGGAAAAGAACAACAACATTGAACTTCTCAGGTTTTGGGGACGCCGACTTCGCCGACTCATGCCGGCCGCCCTCGCTGCGATTGCTCTCATCGGAATCGTTTGGTGGCGAATCGGTACACCCGAACAACTGAGTTCAATGCGCGGCGACATGTTGTCGTCGCTTGGATACATGGCGAACTGGCATCTGTGGTCGACGGGAGTCAGCTACGGGAATCTTTTTTCGCAACCGACTCCGCTGCAACATTTTTGGTCACTCGCCGTCGAAGAACAGTTCTACCTTGTGTTCCCCGTAGTCGTTGTTGTGCTCATGCGCATTGGTGGCCGACGTCTCCTTGCCGGCGCTTGTGTCGTGGTCGCATTTGCATCGCTCGCCCTTATGTGGCTCCAACGTGCCGACTTTGACCGCATCTATTACGGCACTGACACCCGAGTCGCGGAATTGCTCTTTGGCGTCTTGCTGGCGATCTGGTGGTCTGGTCGAGCGCGCAACACCACGAGTCGCTCCCGCAGAGAACCATTCTTTGATGTCGCCGCTCTGCTGGCATTTGCAGCGATTCTTTTCGCTTGGCATTTGGTAAACGAGGCGTCGCCGCAGCTCGCGAAGGGTGGCTTCCCTCTTTATGCGGTGATGTCAACAATCCTTATTTACGTGTGCACCCGCGCCGGGTGGACGTCACGAGTGATGTCGAATGCTTTCCTTAGGTGGGCTGGTCTGACCTCCTATGGCCTCTACCTCTACCACTGGCCTGTCTTCATCCTTCTCTCTCCAGAACGAACAGGCATCGCACTTGCTCCACTCTTCGTGATTCGTATGGCGGTCACGATCGCCCTTGCACTCGCGTCCTACTACTTGCTCGAAATGCCAGTCCGCCGGGGAACGCTTTTCAAAACGACAAAGACCGCAGGTACGGCTGCACTCCTCGGAATCTTGAGCGTTGCCCTTTGCGCATTCGCGGTGACGCTCGACCCTCCCAAGAGCACAATCCCCTACGCGAATATGAAGATCAGCGATATTGGCATTCGCACCGAAACACTGAACCCGACGAAGACTTCAAACCCCGGCCAACCAGCAGCAAAAGTCTTGATCATTGGCGACTCGGGGGCGATGGACGCGTCACCTGCCCTCGCCGCAGCAATGGAGGCAACCGGGGCAACGCAGTTCACCTTCGGTGCGGGTCCAGGCTTCGGCCTCACCACTGGAATCGACTGGCGATCTGATTGGTCAAAAAATATCGCGGAATCTAAACCCGACCTCGTCGTAATGATGTTCGGTAGTTGGGATTTGCCATTCATTCGTGAAAAGGGTGAAGCCGCCTACGAAAAACTGGTTGACGAAGCTGTAACTCTGCTCACTGACCAGCAAATTCGAGTGATGTTGCTGCCTGTGATGCCCGGAGGAAAACTCGATGTCAGTGTCATTGACCGAGTGTTTGCGAATGTGGCCCTCAAGCATTCGGACATGACTGACAACCCCTCGATTTTTTCGGCCTTTGTCGCACCAGATGGCGCTACGCCGCGCTACTGGGTGGAGAGCGATGGGACAGTTCACCTACTGCGCAAAAAGGACAATTGGCATCTCTGCCAAGAAGGCGCGGGAAATCTTGCTGTGGTCATAGTCAATCGGGCGTATGAACTCGGCTGGTCTGCACCAATCAGCGCCGATTGGGCCGATGGCGCGTGGCGTCAAGCCTGGCAATTCAACGATCCGCCCGGAGTTTGTGACGGCATTGAATGACCCTTACTGAGAACAACTCCGAGACCGACTCTGTCGGTCCCTCTGAATCTGACGAGATCTCTCCCACACGGCGAATTGATCGTTGGACCTACGCAGCACTCGCGTTCATCGCGTACATCCCCATTCTCTTCACTTCCCCTGGTCAGGTCTCGGCGGATACGAAGGCGTACCTACTCCTCGACCCAAGCAAGTTGCTGTCGCGGGCCCCGTACATGTGGGACGCGCACATCGACGCAGGAACCGTTACCCACCAAAACATCGGCTACTTATTTCCGTTGGGGCCGTGGTATTGGACCTTCCGTACTCTTGGAGTCCCAACCTGGATCGCAGAGCGGCTGTGGTTCGGGACGCTTCTCTTCCTCGCCGGAGCAGGAACTCTCTGGCTCTTTCGAAAGCTCGGCCTTCGTGGACCAGGCTCTGCCGTCGCAGCATTCATCTACATGCTCAGCCCCTATGCGCTTGCGTACATGGGCCGAACTTCAGTCATCCTCACACCGTGGTGCGCACTCCCGTGGTTGATCGGATTGATGATCAGCGCACTCAGGGAACGTACATGGCGTGCTCCTGTGTTGTTTGCGCTCATCGTGACCGTCATGGCGGGCACAAATGCGAGTTCGGTGATCTTTGTTTTGCTCGGCCCGCTTCTCCTTGCCCCCTTCGCGGTCTGGATCACAAAAGAGACCACGCTCAAGGAAGCATTCAAGGCACTCCTTCGAATCGCAGTCGCTACCGGGCCAGCGCAGTTGTGGTGGCTCTCCGGGATCTACATCCAAGGGAAGTTCGGACTTCCTATTCTCCAACTCACCGAGACCGTCGAAACTGTTGCTCAGACGTCAACGGCACCGGAAGTACTTCGAGGTCTTGGCTACTGGTACTTCTACGGCAAAGACGGACTCGCAGGCTGGACAGAGTCTGGTGCGCTGTACACCACCTCGCTCGTCATGCTGGCTTTGACGTTTGCGATTCCACTTTTCGGCCTTCTCGGTGCTGTCCTGACGCGATGGAAATACCGCGCCTATTTCGTGTCATTAATCGTCGTCGGCCTTGTCTTCGCCATCGGCACGTATCCCTATCGCGACCCTTCTCCAATCGGCGCACTAATTAAGTTCACGACGTCACTTGAGGTCGGTTTTGCACTCCGAAATTCTCCACGGATTGTTCCCATTCTCGTCATCGGAATCGCCGGTCTCTCAGCAGCGTTCGTCGATGCACTGATCCCCGCACTTCAACGACGCTTCAGCGCTCCGGTGGCCCGTCGATTGTCACTTGCGCTTCCACTCGGCCTCATCTGCATCGCCATTTTGAATCTTCCGCCACTGTGGACCGGCGGCCTCATCCAATCTGATCTGAAGTTTCCCTCGACTCTTCCGACGTATTGGACCGACGCTGCGACATGGCTTGATTCCCAA
Organism: Acidimicrobiales bacterium; assembly: GCA_037620085.1. Classification (GTDB taxonomy): domain Bacteria; phylum Actinomycetota; class Acidimicrobiia; order Acidimicrobiales; family Acidimicrobilacustridaceae; genus Acidimicrobilacustris. The sequence continues at coordinate 20,928 of JASJMB010000043.1, forward strand.
GAGGGAGACTTCCGCGTACTCGAACTCCCGGGCGCCGATTTCGGTGCCTATCGCTGGGGCGAAACGCAGGACCCGTTGACGCCCGGACTCATCGACCGACCTTGGATAGGTCGTGAGATCACGGCCTATGGAACACCAGCAACTGTTGATCTACTCCGAGCGCTCGATCACACCCTGCAAGAAGGCGTTGGCGAAACTGCCGCAGTAGCGGGAGTGGCTCGGCTCTTTTCTGCATCTGATGTTCTCTTGAGACTCGACAGCCAGTATGAGCGCTACCGGGGCCCTCGACCATCTGACCTCTGGACCCAATTTGGCGGCGCAACTCCTTCCAATGGATTGGGAACTCCGACAACATTTGGTAGCCCTGTCGTCAACACCCCCGATCCTCGCCAGCCCATGGTCGATGAACAGCACATCGCCGATTCATCGGGATCCAACGCCACCCCTCCTTTGGCCGCATATCCAGTGGCAGGCGTGCGACCGATCTTGCGATCCGAAGTCACCAACAACCCCACTGTCCTTTTCGGCGACGGAGACGGGATTGTCGAAGCAGCCGTATGGAATCAACTCCCACAAGACCGGGCGTTGTTCTATGCCGCCACTGCAACTGCATCATCGACTCTCCTCAGGGGCATCCGCGTCTCCCAACCGAACCTCGTCATCACCGACACGAACCGCAAGCGAGCTCAACGCTGGGGAACGACACGAGAGAACAACGGTGCAACAGAGACAGCAGACTCCACACCGCTTGTAAAAGACCCCAAGGACACGCGCCTCGACCTCTTCCCCGGCCAAACGACGAACGACCAATCCGTCGCCTGGTTTGGGGACGATGTTGCAAATGTCCGTGCCACTACCTATGGGAACATCGTCGCTTATTCCTCCGAGGTGCGGCCCTCAAACGCAGTTGATGGAGATCCACGCACTGCATGGACTACAGGCGGATTTAGTGACGTCCTCGGCGACCGACTGGTCATCGATTATGCCCATCCCGTTACCGCAGATCATGTCGATCTTCTGCAAACCCAAGGCAACCGTTGGATAACCAAAGCAACGGTGCTTCTCGATGGCGTGCCGGTGAAAACTGTCGAAATGACCGATGCGTCCTTCACCGGCAATGGCCAACGAGTCGAACTTGGCGGTCAACGGACCTTCTCTTCGCTCAGCATCCGCATCGACGACGCGAATATCACTGGACTTGCCACATGGCTCGAGTTCTCGAATGTCGGATTCCGAGAAGTGACGGTTCCCGGCGTTTTGGCGCAAGAGTGGATAGTGACTCCGTCTTCTGGCGTCGATGATCTCGCCCCTTCCGCCACAAACGTTTCTTATTTGTTCTCACGGCTTCGCTCGAACCCCGTTGAGGGATTTCGTCAAGATACTGAATTGCAACTTCGACGAATCTTTCACGTGGGTTCTGCCGGCCAGTTCCAACTCTCCGGCAAAGCACGCCTAAACGGAGGTGTCGACGGATCACTCATTGACAGCATCATTGGTCGACCCGGAATTACTGATGGTTTTCCGATTGTCAGCGGCAGCGACTATCTCTCAGGCGACCTCGCATCCCGGCCCTCTTCTGCTCTCGACGGAGACCTGACCACAGCGTGGACGACAAAATTCGGAAATCAGGTGGGCACAGCCGCGACGATTACTAACCCTTCGGCAATGAATTTCACTCATCTCAACCTCGCTGTCGTGAACGACTCTGAGCATTCGGTTCCCTCCGCGATCACCCTGACCCTTGATGACGGTTCCACGAGGACAGTCGCAGTCCCCTACATAGCGACCGTCGACCAAGTCGGCAGTGTCGCGACCGTCAACATTCCTACCGGTTTAGTCAATTCCAAGGTGATCCGGTTCACGATCGCAGCAGAACGACCGGTCACGACCAAGGAATACTTCAGCGGTGGTCAACACAATCTCCCAATCGCCATCGCGGAATTCGGCATCCCCGCATCTGTTGCGCCTCTTCCGCAGTCGTTGCCCGATTCCTGCCGTCCAGAACTCGTTTCGATTGATGGCACACAGCAGTCACTCGCTCTTCGCGGATCCGTCCAGGCAGCTCTTGATCGTCAGCCGATTGAGTTGCGCCCCTGCATATCGGCATCGGGTTACCAAACGCAGCCTCTAGAGAGTTTTGACGCTGGCGACCATCGGCTTGTCACAGCCAAGGGCCTTGACAGCGGAATCGATGTCGACTCGATGCAACTGGAATCGGTTCCATCGGCGACCTATTCGAATTCGGGTACTCCTCCATTAACAACGGTTACTTCCACCGGGACCAACTCCTACAAGGTCGACATCTCTGAAGCATCGGCGCCGTTCTGGCTCGTACTCGGTCAATCACTTTCTGACGGTTGGAAAGCAACAGTCCGCGGCGGCCCTTCGCTTGGAGCCCCAACGCTGATTGACGGATTTGCGAATGGATGGCTCGTTGACCCGGGGTTGACGGGCGCCACATTCACTGTCGATATCACATGGGCTCCGCAGAAAATTGTGTGGGCTGGTCTTGCTCTTTCCACTCCGTGGTTCATCGGACTATGTCTCTGCGCACTCGCGGTCGCCTGGAGACGTCGGCGTTCTGTTCGAGTGCTCGACGATGCCACCAATCCAATCCTGGTGTCTTCGGAACTTGTAAACGACATGAGCACCTCAGTGCGCTTCGGTTTGCTCTTGGGAATCACTGTCCTGTCTGCACTCATCGGCGGCCTCGGAGTAGCAATAACGATGGCAATCATCGCTTCGTTTTCGCTTTGGACGAGAAAACGAGTGGCAATTGCAACACTTGCCGTTCTCGGCTCAATCGGCGGGATCGTTGTTCTTTACACAGGGCTGCAATTCCGTCACGAGTATTCGTCCGGAGTCGAGTGGCCTTCAGATTTCTGGTTCGCTCATCAACTCGGACTGATTGCCGTGCTTTCGGTGTTCTCCGAAACGTTGACGCGGTGGTGCATTCGCAGTCGATCAACCAACAAGCACAACGCGAACGATGCCAGCCAAATCAACGAAGGCTCGGCACAGAGGCGATAGCGGTTGTTGCCCAAGCTTGCGGCCGCCACAACAGCGACAAGCGCCGGCCAAAGCAGAACCGGAAAGAGTGTCAATCTGCGTCGCCACGCGAGAATCGCTCCTGCAACTGCGAAGAGTAAGACAACGTAGTACTCAGCCAACGCAACCATCGACTGCCTGAACTCGCGATTCTCAACATTGATATCAAAACGAGCCGTGCCAATCGGGTCGTAAAGATTGAACATTCGTAGAGTTCGCAGAGGCGCTACGACCAGGAATCGGGTTTTATGGTTCGAGATGTAGTCAGTTGCCCTTTTGCGCTTTAGAGCGTCACGTTCAGATTCATCGAGCAGAGACCCATCAGCAGCAACGGGTTCCGGTTCCGCACAGAAACGCTCCCAATAGCCTGTCTTCGGGCCGTAGTAGGCATCGTCACAATTTGTCTGCGCCAGAAGCGTTCCCGTGGGTGACAAGTAGATCGGCTTCGCGAAGGTGGTCATATTCCTGATCAACCACGGCGCAAGAATCGCCAGACAAATCGTGACCACGACACCCACATCCCTCAAGAGGGTCTTCCACTGCATTCTGCGACTTAGTAACGCAACGGAGACCAGCAGAGGGCCATAGGCAAGCAACTCGGTGCGGAGTAGTCCTCCCATTCCCGAAAGTACACCGATCAAAACCGCGAGCCGCCAAGTCGGATTTCGCCACCATCGGACAGCAACAATTGTCATCAGTGGGACGAATGCCGTCACGAGCGATTCGCTCATCAATGACCAGTCATTCAGCCACAAGAATCCGTACACAGCGGCAATAAAGGCAGAAGTGACACCAACCCGCTCTCCGAATACTTCTCGACCAGCTAACCCGATGAGTACGACGCCTAACGAACCAAACAAAAGCCCAATCATTCGATGATCATTGATGCTGTCAAACCCAAGTCGTGACGAGATTGACAAGATAAACGGCCAAAGAGGTGGATGGGCAGCAGTTGCCATCTCCGTTTTAGGCGGAAAACTTTTCGCCTCGGCTTTGACCGATCCGTCAGACTGGACAACATCGACTTTGGGGCAATCGTCTATGGCCGATGCGATGAACGCATAGTTCGGGTCCCCCTGGCCCTTGAAGCCCCATGTATAGCAATGGCCGAAACGGAAGTAGAAGGGGTTTATGTATCCCCTACCGTCGGCCATGAGATTCGCCGTGTCGTGATAAAAAACGGCATCTCCCGAAAGCTTCGCGGTACGTCCCTCCCAGAGGAACGTTCCAAATCGCACAGCAAAACCTAAGACACCCGCAAGCGCTATGCCTATGGCAAATGCTTTCGTCGACATCGACGCAACGGGTCGACTCTGGCGCTCACTGGTCACGACCTCACAACTTAGAACCTCGGCGGTCCACTGACCCGACATCGGATGCGTCAACTGCAATCCCTCAACTGGTACCGTCAACCGGGCGCCTGAAGGTGCGCAACATCGGTTCGAGGAGGACCAGTGGCTCTTCGAAGTCCAGAACAGTACGTCGAGTCACTTCGCGACGACCGAACCGTGTACTTCGGCGGTCAACTCGTACCCGACGTCACCCAGCACCCCGTCATCGCTCGCGCTATCCGGCATGCATCTGTCGATTTTGAACTCGCCGAGGACCCCTCAGTTCGTCCGCTCGCCGTTGTCGAAAGCGATGACCCCTTCAGCCGTTACTTCCTCGAGCCACGGTCTACGGCAGATCTCGCTGACCGCGCTCTCCTCATCGAGACAGCCACTGCGCGATGCCACACTCTCGTCCCGCTCATCAAAGAGATCGGCACCGACGCTCTTTTCGCCCTTCGCCGAATCGGGCGAGCCCTTGATACACAACGGGGTGATACCGAGCGTTCCGATCGGATCGCTCAGTTTTTCGAGCACTGCAAAACAAACGATCTCGCGATGTCTGTGGCCCAGACCGACGTCAAAGGTGATCGGAGCCTCGGACCATCGGCACAGCCCAACCCTGATTCCTACCTCCGCATTGTTGAGCGGAGAACTGACGGGATTGTTGTTAGAGGCGCAAAAGTCCACACCAGTTGCACACCCAATACCAATGAACTCATTGTTCTCCCGACACGGGCGATGAATCCCTCCGATTCTGACTGGGCAGTGAGTTTCGCTATCCCAGTTAACACGCCAGGTCTCAAACTCGTGGCCAGCCCGTACGGCTCGAACGCTGGTGACGAGTTCGACTTCCCCATCAGTTCACAACGACTCATGATGGAAACCACAACATTGTTCGATGACGTCTTCGTTCCGAACGACCGTGTCTTTCTCGATGGTCAGCACGAATTTGCCGGCCCACTGGCCCTGGCGTTCGTCGACTATCACCGGTTCACTGCCATCTCCTACAAACTCCCACTCGTCGATGCCCTGGTCGGCAGCGCAGCACTCATGGCCGACATAAATGGCATCAGTCGGGCCGCTCATGTGCGCGACAAAATCACATCTCTCATTTCTTACGCCGAAACTCTTCGCGCCCTCGTTGAGTCGAGTGCCCATCGAGGCACACCCGACGATGCAGGCGTCTATGTTCCTGATCCTCTGATCGTGAACATTGCGAAGTCGCACTTTGCTCACGGCTATCACCATGCACTGCAGCAGGTCCAGGACCTCGCAGGCGGTCTCCTTGTTACTGCACCAGGTGGTGCTGACTTCGCTAATCCTGACATCGGACCAATGCTCTCCTCATTACTCGGTGGACGCGCTGGAGTCGACGGCGAGGAACGAATTCGAGCCATGAATATGGTGAGTGATCTGACAACTCGAGAGTTCGGTGGCTACCACGCGGTGCTGGCCATTCATGCCGAAGGTTCGCTTGAGGCCGAGAAGATGATGATTGCTCGTTCCTACGATGCCACTCGCGCGATTGCCTATGCGCGCCGTCTTGCCGGTATCGACTGAACCTGCACCTAATAGGCGTCGAAATCCAAAAATCCGAACTCGCCGAGTTCGAACTGATCTCGATCGAAATCTGTCGTGAATGGGTGCAGAACAAGCGACAATGGAGACGGCATCATTTTCTGGGGCAGCGGGATTCCTCGCATACGCAATGCCGGAGACCGACCCCAGTGGATGACCAGAGGAGCCTTGTGATGCCGTCCCACAACAGCGGCGACACGGCCAATTGCTAGCGGCGCAACCGGACGCCGTGACAGAACACCAATAATTACGCCAAAAGGAACATTCGCTACATGCGTTCTCGTTGAGACAACGACAAGATCATCAGAAATATGAATGCTGTAGGCGTGTCCCGGGCGCTGAAGACGCCATTTCAACAATTCAGGTGTCCACACTGGTGCAAATCCGGCAGAGGATGAACGCGTGAACTCGTTCTCGACAAGTCCATCGATACTTCCGATGCTCAAATCATCGACAGCGGTCGATTCGAATCCGCCTACCCGCCCAATCGCTGGAACCATCGTGACGGGAAGAGGAGAAAGCGCGCGCCAACCCAACGTTGCGACCATTCTCGGAGCCGAATTCGCATTAGCGACACCGAGAATGCCGTCGAAACCTTGCTGTGTTCCACGCCTGTACGAATCCTCGACGGTGCGACGAAATGCGCCCGATCCCCGTGCATCAGGGTCAACAGCTAAGTCAACACCGACACCGAGGATTCGCTCCTCACCCGAAATTGATCGGTAGCGATTCGGTATCAGGGCGTAATTACCAATGCGCTTCTCATTCTCTTCGACTCGCCCCACAGCAGCCGGTCCCGCAGGGTTCTGGTCGTAGTACCAGCGAAGTGAAGCAACAGTAAGTGGATCGGAGTGTTCGAAAACTTGATTCAGAAGAGCGGCAGTGCGCTCAAGTTCAAGATCGTCAGTCATTCAAAGTCGCCACTTCATCGTGACCGTTCATAAGTTGCTTCGATCCTTTGCGTCGGCCTTCGAACGCCGACCACAGAGCATCAAGTGCGATCGCCGCGAAGAGAACAATCGATACTTCAGCCGCGACTCGATACCTGGTGTTGCCGAATGCTGTCGCTGCCGTAAGCGTCGCAAGTACGACCCATAGGCCGATGACCAGAAGCGGTTGCCGTCGACGCCTTTGGATCACAAACCCGGCGATTGCCGCCGGAACAAGAAAGACATATTGAACAAAACCCAATTTTGCTGGAATCGGCGGACGACCATCGAGAATCTGATCGAGTCGTATCTGTTCCAGCGGCTCATAAAGTCCCCACACACGGCCAACTCGCGCGGGAACCACAACAGTTAGAAGGCGGGCCTTATGGTTCGAGATGTAGTCCGTGGCTCTTGCGCGCACCACGACGTCACGCTGTGACTCATCGAGCAACTCTCCATTCGGTCCATATGGCTGAGGTTCGCCACATCGCAAACTCCAATAGCCGATATTTGGCCCGTAGTAGGTCTCGTCGCAATTTGCCTGGACCATCACTGTCCCGGTGCTATCGGACAAGGTGAGAGGCTCCCGCATCACCATATTGTTCCGAATAACCCACGGCGCGAGAACTGCGCAACAGACGCCTCCGGCAATCGCATAACGAAGAAACCGTTCCTTCCAAGGAAGCGGTGCTTTCCATAGGGCGACAGCAGCCACGATGGGAAGAAATAACAAAAGCTCTGCGCGTGAGAGTGCCGCAAGGGCTCCGGCAACAGCAAATATTGCTGCATTTCCGCGACTGGGATTCCTGACGAATCGCAATCCAAAAATTGTTGCGACAAATGTGAAGGTGAGGGCGGCCGTCTCTGACATCAAAAGCGTGTCATTCATCCAAATGTTGGCGTACACGGCAGTTAGAGACGCGGCGATAAGGCCCACACGTTCATTCCTCCACGATCGTCCTAAGACCCCCGCCAAGATGATCGATGCACAACCGAGAAAAATAGACGCCATTTGGTGAGCGGTCACTGATCGAAATCCGAGGAACGAAGCGGCTCCGAGGTACGTCACGTACACCGGAGGATGTCCCGCGGTCGGCTCTACATGTCCAACTGGCGTCACTACCTTGACAACTCGACCATCAGCGAGAGTTACCTGTTCCTTCGCACCAAAGAGATAGCGATAGGGATCTATAAACCCTTTGCCATCTGCGAGCAGATTGGCAGCCTCGTGGTAGTACACAGCATCGCCGCCGAGGTCGACAGTGCTACGCGGAGACCAAAGGGCCATCGAGACCATTCGGATTCCAAATCCAACTGCCACGATCAGAATGATTCCGATCCAAAAACGCGAAAGCCGACGGCTCATACAGACCCGGTTTCTGATTCATTTTCCTTCTGTGTTGGATCGAATATCGGGAGATCGACGAGAGTTGCGGCGATTTCACCGAGTGGCCTTCCCACTCCTGTGCGCAAGGTCGCTTCGACGCGCTTCAACATGTGTTTGCGATTGAGCCAACCGACGCGACTGATCAGCCAACCTCCGTGTTCGTACACGTAGAACTTCTCGTCGGGGTCGAACTCCCACGGGTGACAATAGGTCCACAGCACAGTTTCAGAATGGGCGTTGCGCACACCTCTGCGGCGCACCGACGCCGGCAACAGACGAAGGTAGGTACCTCCAAGAAACGGAATCGTGAGCGGACCGAACTTCATTACTGGACTAGGAAGTTCGATCAAACCTGACGGCCATAGAAATGGCGTTGCCGGTGCGCCAGGCCAGCCATAAAGCGGACTGCGGGCTGGGAGCAAACTCGATGACACGAGAAAACCAAGTTCAGTGAGAATCTCAGGAACCCATGGCGTACTCGGGATAAGCGAATACTGAGGAGCCCGATAGATCGTGATTTCCTTTCCGGCAAGTTCGGAAAGAATCCGTTTCGCTTCGAGATTGTCCGTCCGGAATCGATCGGGCCCGAGCAAATCGTTGGGAATGTGGTGGAGTCCGTGCACACCCAACTCATGGCCATCGGCAACCACTCGACGGATGAGATCTGGATGTCGAGACGCCAGCTCTCCGACACAGAAAAATGTTCCACGGATTTCCAGCTCACGAAGCCGGTCAAGGATCCGCTCGGTGACGAGCCCGACGCGTTCTTCTTGGCCGCTTGGGTCAGTGCGAAGATCCTCGAAATCGAGAGTGAAACTGACCGGCCGATCCATGGTTCCCAAGTGTAGGCATCAGACCTTGACTGCCTGAGCCCGCCCCGAGCCGACTCAGCACTCATGGCAAGATAAGACCTCAACTCGACCCGATGGGAGATCGATGGCGCAGCCGCAGACCGATATCGCGCCTGACGCCCCTTCCCAATCGTCTTCGCAGCGGTGGCGGCCCGGGCTTGATGGACTTCGAGCACTGGCCGTTCTCGGCGTCATGGCCTACCACGAGCCCAACGTCAAACTACCGGGTGGGTTCTTGGGAGTCGACCTCTTTTTCGTTCTCTCTGGATTCCTCATAACCGGTTTGCTTCTCGACGAGCGGCATCACTCTGGAACAATTTCACTCCGATCATTTTGGAATCGGCGCGCCCGACGCTTATTGCCAGCGCTCGCTGCTTTTCTTCTCGCTGTCGTAATCGCAACAACAATCCTTGGAGACGTTTCCCAGCGACACGATCTACCAGGAGGCGTTCTCTCGGCAGTGCTGTACGTCTCTAACTGGAATCTGATTGCTCAACACCAGAGCTACTTCGATCAGTTCACCTCTCTCTCGCCGCTCCAACATCTTTGGAGTCTCGCAATAGAAGAGCAGTTCTACCTTGTCTGGCCACTCGTGGTCATCGCCTGTCTCAGCCGAAGCCGACGACTTCTCATTGCTATAACTGCTGTTGCGACAGTCATAAGTATCGGTCTGATGATGTTCTTTCTCGGAAGCGGCGACCCATCACGCAGTTACTATGGCACCGACACCCGAGCGTTCGCGTTGCTCATTGGGGCGTTAGGAGCGCTCTTCGCTTGGCATTTGCGACCATCCGGGAGAAGGGCACTCTTGGCCGGTCTTCTCGGCCTAGGGGCCCTCGCTGCGTCTCTCCTTTTCATCCATGACGACGCCCGATGGATGTACCGCGGCGGATTTGTTCTCTTTGCGGTGCTCGCGCTCGGCTTGATCATTCTCGCTTCAGGCAACAACGTCGTCTCCAAAGTGATGTCGCATCCAATTCTTCGCAAGATCGGTTTTCTTTCCTACGCGCTTTATCTGTGGCACTGGCCATTCCGAGTGTTTGCCACTGACACTCGTCTCAGACTCCCCGACACTGGGGTTGGAACCGTTGGTGGAATCGCAGTTCGTCTCTCGCTCACGTTTGCAGCCGCATGGTTGTCAATGGAACTCATAGAGAGATGGTTCCGACGTTCGACTCTCGGAGTCGCAAGATTCGGTATCGCCTGGATCGCAATTGGATCAATTCTGGTTGCAGTTGCGTTCATCGCGGCACCCTCAACCGGCTCAACAGTTGCTGCAAACTTTGGTGCTGATCAGGCGGCTCAACGCCAAAAAAATCTTCAACTAGAGGGTGACTCAACGCTCCCGAAACTCATGATCGTTGGCGACTCAGTTGCAATCACTCTCGACAACGGCATACGACATGTCACCGACCGAAAGGTGTCGGTAGTTGGAGGTGCTGAACTTGGATGTGCACTGCTCACTTCACCGAAAGTCATGACGTTCACTGGCAAATGGGAACCAACGGGTTCAGCGTGCCCCGACCACAACGCGTATTGGTCCAAACTTATGGTCGCCCAGCATCCCGATGTCGTCGTCATGCTGATGGGCGCCTGGGATCTCTATGCACGCGATTGGGGTAACGGTGCAGTCGTCCCGGGTGATCCTGAGTTCGATCAGAACTATCGGCAGGCCATGAGCGACTCACTCGAGACACTTTCGATGACAGGCGCTGAAGTTATCGTGCTTACTACGCCCTGTTTTAAGCCGTTGGCTGGCGAAAAGGCCGGTCCTCAATACGACATTGAGCGCGTCCAACGTATCGCTCAACTCCAGCGAGAATCGGTTGACACGTTCAACACGTCGGATCAGTCTGCGCCAGCGTCAATCGTTGATCTGCAATTGATTACCTGCGACAACGGGTTTACACAAACGCGCGACGGCATCGCATGGCGTCCTGATGGCGTTCATTTTTCTATTGAAGGGTCGCAGGTCGCCGCTCGATGGCTGCTCGACTCGCTCCCTGCTTCCGCTCGCTCTCGCCTCGGTCTACCGATCAATTGACAACCCCCCGAAGGGCAATCTTCACGAAGGCGATGAGGAGCGTCCTAGGCCCTGTGCCAGAATCTACAAAGGCTCAACAAGGGCGAGTCAGAGGGGCAATAAAGAACGTATGACGGTCACGAAGGACGACCAGGGGAACCATACTGACGACGCTGGGGCAGACCCCATCGCTGCTGCTATCGCGGCCGCAATCGTCGACGACGGTCCCATCGATGGAGCAACCATCAACACGGTCAAGAAGTTGGACCACATGCCCGCTCTTGACGGGATGCGCGGACTCTTCGTCATTCTTGGCCCGATGCTGTATCACTTCGCTCCAACATTTATTCCCGGCGGAATGTTCTCGCTCGACTTCTTTTTCGTGATGTCGAGCTTCCTCATCGTTTCGCTCGCTCTCAATGAGTGGGATCGGACCGGGAATTTCAAAGTCGGGGCCTACGCATCGCGCCGAGCGCGTCGGCTCATGCCTGCTCTGATGGTGTGCTTCGTCGTGATCGCCTTCGCGACAGCCTTCCTCATTGATTCAGCGCAGATTGCGAAGTGGACATCAGGGACGACCGCCGCTATGGGTTGGGTGGCAAACTGGAAAGAGATCTTCTCCCACAACGATTATTTCGACGCGAGTCAATATTCAAACCCACAGCCTTTCCGTCACGTTTGGTCTTTTGCAGTTGAAGAGCAGTTCTACCTCTTCGCCCCCTTCTTTCTGATCCTTTGCATGCGTTGGATAGGCCGAAAATGGCTCACGATTCTGTCGGTAGCGGGTGCAATTGGGTCGGCGATTTGGATGTCGATCGTTTTCGATGTGAACGATCCCTCAACCCTTGCGCGGGCGTATTACGGGACCGACACGCGTGCGTTTGCCCTCTTTCTCGGCATCGCTATGGCAGCGGTGTTCTCGAAGTGGGGTCCACCCCGAACAACATGGGGCCATTGGCTCACACAATTGGTGGGACTGGTCTCCTCGATCGTCTTCGTCATCTTTCTCTTCACCGAGAGCGAAAAGTCAGCCTGGATGTTCGAATACGGAGGCTTCTTCCTCGTTGCCCTTCTTGCCGTCTTTATGACGAGGTCCGTCACCACCAAAACCGGATGGATGCATTGGTTCTACACAAACAAATTCTTGATGTGGGCAGGTCGTCTCGGTTTCGGTCTCTACCTCTACCACTGGCTTGTTTACATCGTTGTCGACAGCGACAAGTCCCCCGATAAGCCCGGCCTCAACTCCTTCAAGGACCTCGCGCTTGGTTTCGGACTCACATTCCTTCTGGCTTGGCTGAGTTACAAGTACATCGAGAAACCTTTCCTCAAGGGCCGCTGGCCCGGTTGGAAGTTCGCCGCAGGCATGGGCGGTGCAGTAATCCTCGCTCTCTCCCTCTTGCTCTATGCCAATACCGTCCGCGCTCCGAAGGCTTCAGCGGTGAACAACCCACTTGCAGTTCAACAACAAGGAGCCACTCCCATCGCTTTGGGCGAAGGCAAAGAGTGTGTGGCCCCGGTAGGCAGCAATCCGACGCGCGTGCTGGTCGTCGGTGATTCCGTGATGTATCAGATGGGTCTTGCCCTCTCTGACTGGTGCGCCGATCATCCAGGTCAGATCATGGTCTTTAATGAAGCCCACCTCGGGTGCGGAACGACACGAGGTGGCGAAAAACGTTACGAAGAAGGTCCTGGGTCTATGGGCGCAGTCTGCGCAACGTGGGCTGATCCAGTCGATCCTCGACTCGTACCTGATCCCGAGGTGGTCTCGTGGGTCTCTGCCATTGATCTTTATCGACCCGATGTCGTACTCAGCTACGCGAGCGCATGGGATTCAATCGACAGGCAAGTTCCACAACTCGGTGACGAATGGCTGCGACCGGGCGACGCACCTTACGACGCGTTTTTGAGATCTGAATACAGCGAAGCCCTCGAGGTGCTGTCGGCTCATGACACAAGCGTCGTTTGGCTTGTCTCACCCCACCTCAATCGCACGAGCCAATTCAATAGCCCTGATCGCGTCGATCGTATGAACGAGATCGTTCTTCCCCTCGTCGAAGGACTTCCTCGTTTCACCGTGATCGATTACCAGATGTACTTGGGGTCGACCGGTGGAGCGAAAGACAAATCCATCCGGGCCGACGGGGTTCACATCCGAGAGGATCAGTTGCAGACTGTTGCCGATTGGTTAGCCCCGCAACTCGTTGACGCGAAAACACGGACGTCGGACTGAACTACCAAAACGAACTGCGCCCTGCCACCGACAGGCAACAGGGCGCAGTTGAGGTCTGGATAGCTTGTGCTCAGCGAGGTGGCGTGTACAACACCTGCATCTTGTAGAGCAGCGCTGGACGATCGGAACCTTCTGCAGCAATTTCTGCTTCGGTCGTAATCAGAGTGCCCTTGGGTTTTGCTTGCGCCTTCACAAGACGCGAACGAGCATGCACCTTGGCTCCGGCCGGAACTGGCGACAAAAACCGGAGTCCCTCGGCGCCGTAATTCACCGCGCTGCCATTACCGATGAGCTTGACGGGAAACGTCGCCAGTTTGGGCATCAAACTGAGTGTGAGAAATCCGTGAGCGACTGGTCCGCCAAACGGACTCTCCTTGAGAGAACGCTCAACATCAATGTGGATCCACTGGCGATCCCCGGTGAGTTCGGCAAAGTCGTTGATCATCTGCTGTGTCACTTCGATTGAATCACCCCACTCACCAAACTCTTCGCTGGCAAGCGCGTTAATCCCATCGATGTCGTCGAACTTCACTTCGGCCATGGGCCACCTCTCGTCCTCACTTAGGCCGGGCGCTCCCGGCTATTGGGTTGCGATAGTACCGGCTGCTGCTCGCTTCGCTTCCAACCACCAACCCCGCTCAATGCCTGTGCGCGCAGAGCCCATGCTGCGTAACCTCTCCGCCATGAGCACGACTGATGCCAACACCCTCGTCGAAGACCGCCTCACCACGCTCCTAGAAGAACTCGACCCGAGAACTGTCGATAACGTCACCTTTAGGGGACGCCAGTACGACCTCGGGCTGGCATGGGTGCATTTCCCTATTGGCCGAGGTGGACTCGGCCTCGCCCCCACCGCCCAAAGAGAGATCGACCGGCGGCTCCGAGAAGCCGGAGCCGCTTCGATCGAGACTCGATTCTTTTTTGGCATCACCATGGCAGGACCGACAATCGCAACCCATGGAACTGACGAGCAGTGCGCCACCATTCTGCGGCGTACCTTCACCGGTGAAGACGCTTGGTGTCAGCTGTTCTCAGAGCCAGGCGCAGGTTCCGATCTCGCCGGACTCGGTTGCCGCGCCGTCAGAGACGGCGACGAGTGGGTCATCACAGGTCAGAAGGTCTGGAACACGCTGGCCCACATCGCCAGCCGCGGCATGCTCGTCGCCCGCACTGACCCCAACACGCCAAAGCACAAAGGACTCACCTACTTTGCGCTCGATATGCACGCCCCCGGCGTTGAGGTTCGTCCGCTTCGTCAGATGACAGGTGAAGCGGAATTTAACGAGGTGTATCTCACAGAAGTACGAGTCCCCGATTCGGACCGCATTGGTGATGTCGGCGAAGGCTGGCGTGTTTCGATGACCACTCTCGCAAACGAGAGAACAACCATCGGCGGTGGCGGTGGCGGTGTCCCCCAGCGCGGTTCGGGAGCGATCGCCGAGGCCGTTCGCCTTTGGAATGACGATCCATCAGTGCACACCGCTGTAACTCGCGATCGACTCATGCAGCTGTGGATTTCGGCAGAGGTTTTACGACTCACAAATATCCGCGCCTCACAGAACCGGCGCATTGGGAACCCTGGACCAGAGGGTTCGATCGCCAAACTGCAATTCGCTGAAGTCAACAAAGACATCTACGAGTTCTGCGTTGAATTACTGGGCGCAAAGGCTCTCATCGATTACGACTACACAATGATCAGGTCAGACAATATCGGACTCACTGGTCCTCCAGGTACGTCTCGCAAAATGTTCCTACGATCACGCGCCAACTCCATCGAAGGCGGAACATCGGAAATTCAGCGAAATATTCTTGGCGAGCGAGTGCTCGGACTTCCTGGAGAACCTCGTGTCGACAAAGAACTTCCCTGGATCGATGTTCCTCGAAACTAAGCAGCCCTCTTGAGGGTCTCACTCGATATTCCGACCGACGCGACTTCATATGCGTTTTCGCATGACATTCGTGTCCGCTTTGCCGAAACCGATGCAATGGGCGTCGCTCATCACTCGTCGTACATTGCGTGGCTCGAAGTCGCTCGCGTTGAGTTTCTGCGCTCTCTTGGAACTCCGTACCCAGAGATACGCGCTCAAGGCGTAGACCTTGCGGTCTTAGAACTCTTTATGAACTACCGAGTATCGGCGCGGTTCGATGATCTCGTCACTGTTCACACACGGGTGTCGAAACTGAAAGGTGCGACCTTTCAGATGGACTACTTGCTTCGCGTCCAGGATCAGATCAGTGCTCTGGGCACAACTGTCCACGGAGTTCTCGACCCTGAAGGTCGTGCCACTCGCATGCCAGTCTGGCTTCGAGAGCTACTCGAAGGGGCGTAAGGCTCAGTCTTTGAAGACTGGCTTCCGGCCTTCAGCGCGGGCAGCGACTGATTCATCCCAATTTTTTGTGGTGAGGCGCACATAAAGCTGCGCAGTCATTTCATTGCGCATATGCGAGCGGAAACTGGTCGATTCGAGGCCACCAAGAATCATCTTCTTCGTGAGTTCAATTCCTACTCGACTGAGACCCGCAATCTGGTCAGCGATTTCGATTGCCGTGTTGAGAAGCTCCGGTCGGGCAACAACTCGGGACACAAGACCAGCTCGCTCAGCTTCCTCTACACCCATGTCGCGACCGGTCAACATCAATTCACTCGAACGACCCGCTCCAATAATTCTCGGCAGAATGAAACTGAGGCCAAGCTCGGTAGCGGTGAGTCCGTTGTTGATTCCGGCAGCGCGGAAATACGCCTCGTGTGAAGCAACGCGGATATCGCAAGCGGCTGCCAGACAGAGACCTCCGCCAATAGCGGCGCCGTTGATAGCGGCAATCACAGGCTGGGGCAGATCTTGGATCCCCAAGATAATGTCGTCAAGCATTTTACCCGCACGTTGTGCAATAACCGTTGGCGTCAGTCCTTCGATATGCGGGATAGTTCCCGACACTTTTTGATCGGCTCCGGAACAGAATCCCTCTCCAGCGCCAGTGATGATGACGGCTCTGGTGTCGTTGTCGTGAGCCACTTCCTCGAGCGTTTCCTTCAAGGGCAGCATCACATCAAAGGCCATTGCATTCATACGCTCTGGCCGATTCAGCGTGATGACGGTGACACTCGGATTTGGCTTTTCGATAATAACAAAAGACACGGTTCCCCCTCGAAACGCTGCGGATTAGGGCACTTTAGCTATCAATTGGCCCCTTAATTCAGGGCATGTGGCGTAGAACCTCGCTGGGATGCACGGTCTCAGCCCTGCAAACCGGTAGCGTCAACCACGGCCTCAGCGAAGCCCGACTATGAATTTGTCGATGCCGTCTGCTCAGACTCGGCGCGACACTCCAGAATGAAACAACCAGTTCGGCGGCACTACGTCGACAAAGGAGGCCCCAAATGGGTGCCCAAAGAACAAGCTTCGAAAAACTTCAACGTGACCGCAACAAGAAGGCCAAGCAAGCCCTGAAGCGGGAACGTCGTCAAACCGGCGAAACTCGAATTGGTGAAGACGGCGAAGAAATCCTCGTCGAACTCAGCGCTGAAGGCGAGTTGTCCGCTGCAGAACTGCTTGCGCAGATCGAACTCATCCACAAACAACTCGATGACAAAGTCATCGACTTTGACGAGTTCGAAGAACGGAAGATTGACCTCATGGCTCGCCTTCCAATTGATTGATTCACTTCAAGTATTGATCGTGAAGCGCAGAAAGTCTCTCGAGACAATCACGTGCGCAGTCTCCAATAACTTTCGCTACTGGCTCGATCGAGTTGATTCGCCCAGCCACCGCGCCGCTCAGAGCGAGCGCTGAATCCATATCGCCGCCGAAATACAACTCCTTATGGCGAGCCATATGCTCCATGGCATTACTCGTGACATCGAATTCAAGCGCGTTGCTTCTTTCGGTTCGGAGCACGCGCAATGATGGTGCCGCATGGCGATTGAGTAGAACCGTGTCTGTTTCGCGAGCAGCAACAATCGCTTGCTTCCAATTCTCATGGATCGGTGATTCAACAGTCGCCACCATCCTTGTGCCCATCTGAACCGCTTCAGCGCCTAGCGCAAACGCAGCGGCCATCGTTCGACCATCAACAAAGCCTCCGGCGGCGATAATCGGAACATCGACCTTTGAAGCGACCAACGGCAGAAGAACCATTGTCGAGACGTCGCTGGGATTTTTGAATCCACCGCCTTCTGACCCTTCGACAACCAGT
The DNA here is from genome assembly GCA_037620085.1 of Acidimicrobiales bacterium. Taxonomy (GTDB): domain Bacteria; phylum Actinomycetota; class Acidimicrobiia; order Acidimicrobiales; family Acidimicrobilacustridaceae; genus Acidimicrobilacustris. The sequence goes on from JASJMB010000043.1 coordinate 38,502, forward strand.
CCGTCCACGCCGGCATCAACCGCCTTTTGCGCAGCCCGAAGCGTGGGGATGACATGGAATACCGTGAGTCCAGCATCTTTCAACTGTGTTGTGTATGTGCGCGGATCGCCTGCTGATGTGATGACAAAACGCACGCCTTGCTCGACGACGAATTCGACGATTGATGGATCGCGCACGAATGCCTGCGCGATATTCACTCCAAATGGTCGGTCGGTGAGATCGGCCATCTTTGTGATCTCTTCACGAATGGCAGCGAGATCCCCAGAGGACGTCTCGATGATTCCCATGGCACCAGCATTTGAAACCGCCGACGCCAGTTGCGCTCTAGCGATGTACCCCATCGGCGCCTGCACGATTGGGATCTCGATACCCAAAAGATCGGTTATGCGGTTCTTGAACATGACCACGACTCTTTCACTCTGCACCGGGTCGCAATCACCTTGTCGCCCAGCGGCTCAGATTGGCTCGTAGATTTCGTAGACGAGCTTGCCGCCTTCGCCGACCTGGCCGCGCCCGAACAAGTGAAGCGCGTTGAGCCACCGATAGCGCTCGTCGCCGGCTTCGAACTCCATGCCGACATAGACCGGGGTCTTGCCCATTCCGGCTGACCAATCGGCTCGACCCTTGTACGCAAGGTAGACCGGAACACCATCATCGGTCATGAGAGTCATGCGGATGTCGAAGGTTCCGACTCCTTGAGCGTCAATGGCAAGCCAGTCGGCAGCGGCGCTCCCGACAAGGCTTGCATTCAGCCGTGGACCCTCGATCCGGGCCTCGCTTATCTCTTGGACGATTCGGGTACCCGCAGGCGTTGCACCAAGCATGTAGAGGCCATCTGAGGCAACGGCAAGGGTCAATGTGGCAAAAGGTCGCAGTTCCATCTGTTGATCATTCCATGCAGGGGCAGCCTCGGGAGCGCCTTCGTGGCAAGAGCATGCCTCGCAAACCTGCCCGAGGGGCGTCGATTCGTTCTATTCGCCCCCGCGTGGGAGCGTGGAGGCCGGCCATAGCGGTCGAGGAGCGCATCTCATGGATCAACTGACCGACAACACAACCTTCGCCGATCTGGCCCTTCGGCCTGAATTAGTCGAAGCCCTCGCCAATCTTGGGTACGAAGAACCCACCCCCATCCAGCGCGAGTCGATCCCCCCGCTCATCGCTGGGCAGGACCTTTTGGGCCAGGCCGCCACAGGCACCGGCAAAACCGCAGCATTTGCGTTACCCATGCTTCAGACCCTCGACCCGGACAATCGGTCGAAGAACCCAACGGGTCTCATCCTTGTACCCACCCGCGAACTCGCCATGCAGGTGTCCGAAGCGGTTCACAAGTACGGCCGAGCGCTTGGTGCTCGAGTCCTCCCCATCTACGGCGGACAGCCAATCGGCCGGCAGCTTCAAGCTCTCGGCCGCGGCGTCGACGTTGTTGTTGCAACACCCGGTCGAGCAGTCGATCACATCAAACGCGGAACTATTCCACTCAAGGACATCGAGATGGTTGTTCTCGATGAAGCCGACGAAATGCTCGACATGGGTTTCGCCGAAGACCTCGACGCGATCCTTGGCGCGCTTCCAGAAACTCGACAGACAGTTCTTTTCTCAGCAACTATGCCAAAGCGCATCGAATCGCTTGCTCGTCGTCATCTGACAAACCCAACGACAATTCGCATCGAAGCACCTGTTGTCGCAAAAGGCGATGCTCCGCTGGTACGTCAACTCGCATTTATCGTGCCCCGCTCCCATAAGTCCGCCGCACTCGGACGCATTCTTGACGTCGAGTCCCCCACTGCAGCGATCGTGTTCTGCCGAACTCGTCACGAAGTTGATCAACTCACAGAAACGCTCAACGGACGCGGCTACCGCGCCGAAGCACTCCACGGAGGCATGAACCAAGAAGGACGCGACCGGGTTATGGCTCGGGTTCGGAGTGGCAACGCTGACCTCCTCATCGCCACTGACGTCGCCGCTCGTGGCCTCGACATCGACCATCTCACCCATGTCGTCAATTACGACGTGCCCTCCGCTCCTGAGTCCTATGTGCATCGAATCGGCCGTGTCGGAAGAGCCGGGCGCGAAGGCGTCGCCATTACCCTCGCCGAACCTCGTGAACATCGTTTGCTCGAAAACATTCAACGCGTCACCGGCGACAAGATCGCGATCGAGAAGGTCCCGACGATCTCCGATCTCCGCAATCGGCGCATGGAACTCACTCTCGGAACGTTGCGCGAAACATTGCTTGACGACGATCTCGATCGTTATCGATCGATTGTCGAATCACTCACCGATGAGTTCGATCTCTTCGATGTTGCTCTCGCAGCGGTGAAACTCACGCACGAGAGCACCACCGGCAAAGAAGACGAAGTCGAAATTCCAGAGGTCGAGATCCGTCGTTCGAAGGACCGCAAGAATGACCGTCCCGATCGCGACGGTCGATCTGGTCGATCCGAACGCGGAGAACGCGGAGAACGCGGAGACTACGAAAAGAAGGGAAAGAAGGGGAAAGACCGCTCTATCGGCGTCGATTCGACTCGCCTGTATTTCCCGATCGGTCGATCCTCTCAGATTCGTCCCGGAGATCTTGTTGGAGCAATCACCGGCGAAACTGGTCTTGCCGGCAAACAAATCGGATCGATCGAGATCGGTGACAAGTTCTCACTTGTTGAAGTGCCCGAGAAGTCGGCCGACGACATCATCAAAGCGATGAAGAAGACCACCATCAAGGGGCGCAAAGTTGTCCCCCGTCGTGAGCGCTTCGAGCGTTTCGAACGCTGACCGATCACGCGTGCGCTCCCGTACGCTTTCGTCATGACCGACGACGTCGTTCTCCAGACCGTTCCCCTCGGGCTTCACTGGCCCACGATTGATCCATTTCTTTTCTGCGCGCACCACAATGATTCGTATCCATCTGGGAATGAGCAGATGGGTCCGAATGCTTCGCTCGACGGACGCAATATCGGGATGGATTTCGAGGGCATCGATGGTTGGCGCATGTATCACGGCGACGTCGTTCCCGGTTTTCCCCAACACCCGCATCGGGGTTTCGAAACAATCACGTATGTGCGTGAAGGAATCTGCGATCACTCAGATTCGCTCGGGGCCACAGCGCGCTTTGGTGAAGGCGACGTGCAGTGGCTTACGGCCGGAGCGGGGATCGTTCATTCAGAAATGATGCCGTTGCGAGATCAAGCCAACCCCAACCCTCTTGAGTTGTTTCAGATCTGGCTCAACCTTCCCGCTGCCGACAAGATGGCCGATCCGTATTTCACAATGCTTTGGTCCGATCAGATTCCGAAGGTTCGACACACCGATGCGAATGGATGCTCGACAGAGGTCGTAGTCGTGGCCGGTGAATTCGACGGAGTCACACCACTTTCATCTCCGCCCGATTCTTGGGCTTCAAAATCCACTTCAGATGTCGCCGTCTGGCATCTCCACCTTGATCCCGGAACCTCCCTGGAGCTTCCGGCGGCTCGCACATCAGAAACGATTCGCACGCTGTATGTGTTCGACGGCCATGGCCTGCAGATCGGCGACACCGAACTCGCCCGCGACACGGGCTCAGTCATGCGTAGCGATGCTGCCCTAACGCTTCTCTCCGAAGGCGGCGCCGATTGTCTCGTCCTACAAGGCCGCCCCATCGGTGAACCCGTCGCCCAGCAGGGTCCCTTCGTCATGAACGACGAAGCCGGCCTTCGTCAGACCTTCCTTGACTATCAACGCACTGGTTTTGGCGGTTGGCCTTGGCCCGTCGACGGACCAGTACACCCTGTCGACCGCTCCCGATTCGCTCGTCATCCCGACGGCCGACTCGAAGAACCGGCATGACAACGCGTCGTTGCCCCCAGAGCCGGTAACGTCCGAAGAAGGAAGCGCTCGCAGCGCAGCCGCTCTAGGGGGAGACATGACACACGACACGAGGGATGACATCGACCTGCTCGACGGGGAGTGGTACGCCCGACAGCCCTACGAGCAGTGGGAATGGATGCGCGAGAACGCTCCTGTGTACTGGGATGAGCCCAATCAGGTTTGGGGAATCACCCGCTACGACGACGTGCTCGCCATCGAGAAAGACGCGAAGACGTTCTCGTCAGCACGATCACCGCGACCACATGGCCAGCCTCTCCCAATGATGATCTCTATGGACAATCCAGAGCACCAACGACGTCGGTCGTTGGTAAATCGGGGATTCACGCCGAAGAAGGTCCAGGGCCACGCCGAGACAATCCGCACAATTTGCACCAACCTCATCGACAAGGTCGAAGCCAAAGGCGAGTGCGATTTCGTTTGGGATATCGCCGCGCCACTCCCCTTGCTCCTGATTGCCGACATGCTCGGCTTTGAACCCGATGCCTACGACGATCTCCTGCGCTGGTCCGATGACATGATCCGCGGCACCACAGGAACTCCCACTACCGAGGTGCAACTGGCCGCGATGGATGCTGGCATTCAGTTTCGCGAATATCAGTTGCAAGTCATCGCCGATCGCCGGTCACGTGCACCTCAAGACGATCTCATCAGCACTCTTGTCAACGCGGAGATTGATGGCAATCGCCTCGACGACGAGTCAATCGTTAGTGAGACTCTCCTCATCCTCATCGGTGGGGATGAAACCAGCCGTCATGTCATCACCTGCGGGATGCTTGCGTTGCTGGAGTTTCCCGATCAGCGCGACATTCTTGCGAAATCGCCTGAACTCATTGAGACCGGGGTCGAAGAACTGCTCCGATGGGTGTCGCCCATCAAGAACATGGCACGCACCGTCACTGCGCCCGTTGAACTGCGCGGTCAATCGCTACGCGAAGGCGATCAGGTGATGTTGTTTTATCCATCGGCGAATCGCGACAAGAGGGTGTTCGACAATCCGGACCAACTCGACGTGCGCCGCAATCCCAACCCCCACCTTGCCTTTGGCTTCGGACCGCACTTCTGCCTCGGAGCCTCACTCGCCCGTCTCGAACTCAAGATCATGTTCGAGGAACTGCTTCGCCGCATCCCAGACATTTCTTTGGCAACGAACGATCCTCTTGAATTTCGCGCTTCGAATTTCATTAGCGGGCCCGAGTCAATGCCTGTCCGATTCACCCCATCTCAGTAATCACGGAGAACCACAATGGACTTCCATCCTGACGAAGTGCGCGCCGCGTACGACAACTTTGTTGAAGTCGGCGACAGCGGCGATTGGAACGCCTGGGCTGACCTACACACCGTTGACGGCCTCTGGGTCGAACACCATCTCGGAACATTCCGCGGACGAGAAGCGATACGCAAGGCCATCGTCGATGTCATGGCACAAGCTCCATCCACAATGGAGTTCCCCATTGAGTGGGTAGTGATCGACGGAAATCGCGTTGTCTACTACCCGTGGCAGGTCCTCCCTCACCCCACCGGCGGAGAGCCATTTCGTTTCAGTTGCATCACAATTCTTGAATACGCAGGTGACGGACAGTTCTCGTATCAAGAAGACGTCTATAACCCTTCAGAAGGCGAGCGAGTCTTTGGTGAATGGATCGCCGCCGGCGGTCGTTTGCCCGGCATGGATTGACGTTCAGCGGATACGAGAGATGCCGGCCGCATGAGCGGCGCGTCCATACCACTCAGCCAGCGACTCAACAGTTTCGTGGGCATTGAGTCCACTTGGATTCGGAAGGATCCAGAGTTCGGCGCCCTCAAAGTCATCAGCGGAAGGACCCACGGCAACCTTCGCGTTGCCAAATGCTTGTCGATAGGCAGTCACGCCGAGGACCGCAACGACGTTTGGCTTACGCTCGCCAACTAGTGCCCGAAGTGATTCTCCGCCTTCGCGAAGTTGTTGTTTCGATAATTCGTCTGCTCTCGCCGTAGCAATCGGGCAGATATTCGAGATACCGATTCCTTTCGACTCAAATTCCGATCGTGTCTGATCAGGAAGTCCACATGAGGCATCAACTTCGGCAGAGGTAATTCCCGAGCGATACAACGCCGGCCAAAATCGGTTACCCGGTCGTGCGAAATGCGCATTAACGGCTGCAGTCCATAACCCAGGATTGATTCCAACAAAGAGCAGATTCAGTTGCGCCGGCAAAAGATCGTCAACGGTCGATCCTTGAAAGGTAACGAGTTCGGCTTTCGTCGGACGTCGTCCAACTATGAACCTGTTCTGCGAAGCCACTTTGACCTAGAACGTCGCGACATCTTCTGATGACAGTTTGCGGTATTCAATGCCCACGAAGCCATCGGATGCCGTGTACGTATCTTCTCCAGTGAAGAGGCCGTCCGGTCCAATGGGCCACAGAACGCACATACGCGCTTCGTAGAGATAGAACGCTGAAGGGTCATCGATTGGAAAACCACGTGCAGCAAGTGTTGTGCCGGGATAGGCCATCCGCATGAGTCCCTCGGTCACGATGCAATGCCGATCCACTACTAACAATTCGGTATCGAGTTGAAGCTTTTCTGCACCTGAGGCTGCGAAATCTTCATAGAACTTCTGCACCGCCGACTTTCCAACGACATCCCCAGCGCTGTTTGGAATTGAATGCATGTGATAATGCGCATGCTCAGAAACAGTGGCCATGAGCTTTTCCATGTCGAGGGATGCTTCAGCCAATTGGTGTTGCAAGAGCATCTCGAGGTTGCGAAGAAGTACGGGATCGGTTTCGGTAGCGAGACGCTCCTCAACCTTCGCCCATGTAACTCTTTGATCGATGACAGTCATATCCCCTCCTGCGGCGTTGTCCCCCCTTTGTAGTCGATTAGGTGAGCTACATCCCGAGTTTCTCAATACGCACCGGCAACCCGGATGCACGCGGCATAGCGGTAAGCGGGTCGACGCCTTCTAAAGAGCTCGTCAACGTTCCGGTGAGAGATCCAGGGTGGCCATGGGTGACCGACAACACCCCTGGCCGAATAGCGTCGTCAACCGCAACGGTAGCTACCAGCGACCCAAAAGCGCTCGTCACCGCTACCCAGTCACCCGTGACGAGCTGCCTCACTTGGGCCTCTTCGGGATGGATCAGGACCACCGCCTCGTCACCTGACCCTGCGAAACGCACGGAATTACTCCAGGCCGATTCGCGCCGAGGAACTAGCACCAGGCCGAGTTCGGGGCCTCGATGCTGCGCAAGACGTTCACAGAACACCGCCGGGGCGATCGACCAACAACCGTCAGGGGTCATGCGCTCGCGTACCCACCCGTACTCGGGTTCGAGATTCACGCCATGCGGACCAGCCTCAATGACTTCGTCGGGCGGGAATGGTCCGTGGCCAAGAAGCCCTCGCAAGATTGTCTCGTCGGAGAGCGCATCGAGTGGCGCTCCACCGAACATGGGCCGTTCAGAACGCGCGGCCAGAGAACCGAGGATCCACCAGACCGGCCGACGCTGCGCCACTGGCTCGACAACTGCAGCCGTGTATTGCATGCCCGAGCGAAATGCCACCTGCTCAGCCAGTGCAAGGTCAGCGCGCTCGAGTTGTCCAGTTGCGGGGAAGACGTGTGTTGCCAAGTCACATAACTCGCTCTCGGCAACATCGATAACGACCAAGGCATCGAGAAGCGCAACGGCCTGACGGAAGCGATCGGGTTCCGGGAAGGCTGACAATGGATTCCCACCCGTGATCACCAACACCTTCAGTCGACCTGCCTCGATTTCATCAACGAGTGCTGCCACGGGCATCTGGCCGGCAACGCGAGCAAGTTCGGGTCGTGATTTCGGGCCATCAGGTGAAGGTATTCCCGGGCGAATCGGCGAAAGCTGATTGACAACGCCGCGATTGAAACGCATTCCCCCAATCGCATCGAGGGAATCGGTCATCACAAGCAGAACCCATCGAAGCCATTCAACGAGGACGCCATCAAGTGACATCGTTGAACCGGTCCCACAGAAAATCGCGACTTTTCCATGCCGTTCGCGAAGGTCAGCAACAAGTCGAAGGAGATTCGAACGCTCGCAACCGGTAGCCAAAGCCGCTGCGTCGAGATCGAAAGGAAGAACTGCTTGAGTAAGGCGCTTCACCTCATCATCGCGACACGTGCGTTCGAGCGCCGCCCTGCATTGCGCATCATCAAGCAGTTCTCGAACCAGCGCAGCTAACAAGATGGTGTCCGAGCCGGGACGTACAGAAAGATGTTCGTCAGACAGTGCCGCCGATTCAGTGCGGCGAGGATCGATGGTCCATATCCTGCCGCCCGCGGCTTGGTTCTCGCGCAGCCTCCGCACTGGATCGGCCAACGTGGTTCCATAACCATGCGAAACCACCGGATTTGTAGCAACGAGTAGAAGAAGCCGTGAGTGTTGCGGCTCCCATACCGGGTTCAGCATTGGATGACCGGCGATTTGTTCAGCCGCCACCAGAACCGGCGCATTGTCAACAGTCGCTGCCGTGTAAAACGACGTGCTTCCGACTGCTCCCATCCACATCCCACAGGAGACCTGGCCTGCAGAGTCGTAGGCCAACCCCGTTGCGAGGTAGAGCGCAATCGCATCAGCGCCATCGGTTGACGAAACAACCGAAAGAATTCCAGCGAGATCGTCGAGTGCTTCCTCCCATTCGACCGCTACTCCCCGCACTCGAGGAGTAGCAAGACGCGTAGAACCGTGATGCCATTGCGGAAGAGCGCGTCCTTTTTCGCAGGTATATCCGCGTGAGATCGGGTGATCGATGTCGCCACGGACCTTCACTACCAAGTCACGCTCGACCGTGACGACTATTCCGCAGGCAGCGGCACAGATTCGACAATACGAACGTTGCTCTGTCACCAAGTGAACTCAGCGCTCGTCAAGGAGTGAAGGGTCTGCACGTAGTTCCATTCGCGCCATTGCTTCCCAGAATCCGATGAATCCGTTCCCATCGTTGGTGCGGCCTCGTTCAAGCCACCAATCAGGAACTACCGATTCCTTACGTCCACCTGCTGCACGGATATGCCATGCCCGTTGGCAGCGCTGCTCTAGCGCAACCGCCCGTTGATGGACGGCGCGAATTGTTGAGCCGAGTACGAAAACTCCATGCCCGCCAAGCAACGCAAGGTTTGCATCACCCATTGCGACCACAGCATCACGAGCGGCAGACGAATTGTCTACACCGCCGCCGTACTCATCAATCAGGATCAGTTCTCCGCCACCGCCGAGACCCGAGCTTTGGTCATAGACCGGTGGAACCTCTCCCATATCGGCCCACACCGTTCCGTACAGTGGATGGCTATGCATAGCGACGCCAACATCTTCACGAAGTTTGTGGAGTTCAAGATGTAAGGGAATACCGAGAGGCGCTGGCCAGTCCCCCTCAATCACATTTCCATCGAGATCAATACGAATCAACTGCGAAGGACGCAATTCATCCCACGTGATGAACCACGGATTACAGAGCAACGTTCCGTCGCCCATGTTCACGGTGATGTGCCCGGCAAGATGATCGGCGTATCCCTCGCGCCAGAGCGCTCGGGCGAGCAGAACAAACTCTTGGCGCAGTGTGAGTTCTGGCAGCAACTGCTCTGGTGTCGGCGTGAAATTCATTTCATTCCCCCATGTTGGTGAGTGGGTCCTGCGTCGGAATTTTCGGCCCCTCACATCCGTATTCCCCCGACACTAGAGTCCGCCCATGCGATTTACAGGGAAACGAGTCTTTGTCACTGGTGCAGCCGCAGGAATCGGCGAGGCCACCGTCCAACTCTTCCGCGAGGAGGGTGCAAACGTAGTTGGTGTCGACATCGCCGAGGCTCCCGGGATCGGACATTGCGATGTGTCTGATCCATCTTCGGTGACCGCAGCTATGGAGGCCGCTATCGAAGAACTCGGCGGACTGGACATCCTCGCCAATGTCGCTGGCGTCAACTGGTTTTCAAAGATTGACGACATCACGCTTGAGCTTTGGAACCGCCATCTCGCGGTCAACCTCACTGGCCCCATGCTCGTCACTCAGGCAGCTCTCCCCCACTTGCGAGCTTCAAAAGGAAACATTGTCACTGTCGGATCAATTTCCGGTCTCCAGGGCCAGCCCTACAACTCTTCGTACTGCGCCTCAAAGGCAGGCCTCATCATGTTCATGAAGGCACTCGCCGTTGAACTTGCCGTCGACGGCATTCGTGTCAATCTCGTCTGTCCTGGCGGCGTGGACACCGCCATGAGCACCAATGCGCTGTCCAACGTCAAAGGTGACATCGACTTCTCCCATTTCCCAAAGATGATGGGTGTACTCCCGGGGATGATGGCTCCAATCAAGATCGCCGAAGCACTCGCCCATCTCGCTTCCGACGCGGCGAGCACAACAACCGGCGCATCGCTCGTCGTCGACAACGGAACACTTTGGTAATGGATCACTCGAACGACATCGACCAGATCCATCAGTTGAAGGCCCGTTACTTCCGCCTGATGGACACGAAGGATTGGGACGGGCTACGCGAGGTCTTCACACCGGACGTGTGTATCGATACGACAGTGGACAGCGGTACCGTCATTGATGGTGTCGACACCTACCTACCCTTCTTAATTTCCCAGATCGGCGACGTGACCACGGCTCATCATGGCCATATGCCGGAAATCAACGTTGTCGATGAAAATACTGCGACCGGAATCTGGGCCATGGAAGACGAACTGTGGTGGCCAGAAGGAAATCCGATCAAATACCTGCACGGATACGGCCACTATCACGAGACCTATGTGCGAACGACTTCCGGTTGGAAGATCAGCTCACTCAAGCTGACCAGGCTGCACCGCATTTTTGAGTTCGCCGACCCCGCCTGACCCTGTCTGAGCAGTTCCTGTGTTCAGCAATTTGGCTTTCGCTGCCGTGTACTCCTCGTCTGAGAGTGCACCAGATGCGTGCATCTCGCTCAGCTTCTGAAGTTGGGCAACATGATCACCTGCATCGTTATTGCTGAACCGAGACGCGATTGTGGTCCACGTCTTTTCTACGGAATTCTTCACGCCGTCAACATCGACATCGAGCTGCACGCCTGGGAACTCAGCGAGTGACCGACCGCGAAGGTACTCAAGCCCAAGCGCAACGACCGCTCCGATGATGATCACTGACCACCAAAGCCGGAGCGCTGGCGACGGCGCGATGAGCAGAACGAGTAGGTACAGAACAGCCGCACCCACCCAGAACACCATGCGATCCGCGTTGAGAACTGGGGCGGCAGTTCGACGAGCCCACGTGGCGATGCGATTTGGGCCGATGGCGAGCATTCCCGCCACGATGATCGCACCCCAGCTAATCAAGAACCACGCTGTATCAAAGAGCAACTCCGACAAGATTCCAAAGATGATCTTTCCAGCAACGCTGTACTGGGGATCAGTAATGATCGAATTGATGTAGTTGCCGGTAAGCCTTCGCATGGTGGTGAGTAGTAGACCAACGACGATGATTGCCCACCCAACATTGCGCAACGTGAGACGGCGGCGACCACGGGCAAGCCATACAGCCAATGCGTACAACGCCACAATGAGGACGAACAGGATTGGGCCCAAAATGTTGACGATCTTGACCGCGTTCTGAATCGCAGCGAGCGAGCTCGATTCAAAAATTGTGATTTGACCGATATCAGCCGGAAGCTGGTCCATCACCGATGTGGGGATTCCTAGATCGGTTCCGACGATGCGAACGATTTCGCCTATATCGAGTGTGACCTGGCCGTCCTTGGTGGATCCCACTCTCGTTTTGTCCTCAAGAACGTTGACGAGAGCCTGGTGGGCCTTTTCGTTGACTGTGTGCCAGATCTTCAGCACGCGGTCGGAGGACAAAATCTTCTCGACAGCAGTTGCAGCCGGCGTACGGATTCCAGCGGCCAATGGACCGGCGACGCCCTTCCAACCTTCAGGGAGTTTGTCCGACAATTCTTGCTGGACGTCGACGTTCGAATAGATCTGATCGACGATGTAGGTAGATAACACCTCCTGCACCTTGGGATCAGCAAGGATCTTGTCGCTCGCAGCCACCCATTTCGGCGTGCTTAAGACCTGACGCTTGACCCAAACGTCAGCGGCAGTACCAAAGAGCAGGACCGATGCCAGCAGGATCAGCATGGAGATCCCGATACGCCGGCGCCGTCCCGAACGGACCGTTGGAGAAACTGTTTCGCCAGTTCCTGAATCAGGTGTCGTCGAAGTCATGACACAGAGTCTGCCCTGAAGAAGGTTCGTTTTCGGGGATTCCCGAAGCCGTCATCAGCTCGTTTCAGGGGTGAACTCAATCTCAACCCGGTCGTAGGCACGGGTAAAGGTGGCTCCGAGGATCTTCGATTCTGAGCCCGGAGCGATGTTCCAATCGGGAATACGGCGCAGAAGCTCTTCGAACATGACCCTGATCTCAATTCGAGCTAATGAAGACCCCAAACAGAAGTGCGTGCCAAATCCAAACGCGACATGGTGGTTATGGGCTCTCGTCACATCGAAAACTTCTGCTTGCTCGAACACTGACTCGTCACGATTCGCCGAGGCGTACATCAGAAGCAATTGATCACCCTTTTTGATGTTCTTTCCGCGGAAGACATGGTCCTCGGTTGCAGTGCGACGCATATTGAGAATTGGCGTTACCCATCTGATGAATTCCTCAACTCCTGTTTCGCCCAGGAGTTCCGGGTTCTCGATCAAGAGTTGACGTTGACTCGGGTTCAGCGCCAGCTCACGGATAATCGAACCAATCACCGTTCGGGTCGTCTCTGCGCCCCCATCAAGAAGCAACAAACATTCAGAGATAATCTCCCCATCGGACCAGCGATGTCCGTCAACTTCAGTAGTCGCCCAAATGGTGATGAGGTCGTCTTTCGGTTCCATCCGACGCTCTGCAATGAGTTCGATCGTCGCCGCAGCGAACTCCATGATGGCGTTCGTCGAGAGTTCTGAAAACGCCGCCGGAGTCCCGTCGGGAGGATTCTGCCCTGATTCGTACATCGTCACTTCTGACCACTCGCGCAACTTTGGCCAGAGTTCGCTCGGGAACCCAAGCTTGTCTCCGATCAAAATCGCCGGGAGTGGCGAAGCCAGCGATTCAATTGCTTCGCATCTTCCGGCGCTCGCAACATCGTCGATGAGTTCATTCACAATGCTGCGAATTTTCCCTTCGATCTGCTTGACCGCACGTGGCGTGAACTGACGGGCCACCAACATTCGCTGCTGCTGGTGCTCCGGATCATCGCGATTAATCATCGACGTGTCATCGCGTTGGTCGGTCGCCGGACGTGAACCATCAACCGAGGTGTACAACTTCCAGTTCTTCTCGACTTCGACGATGTCCTCGTACCGAGAAATTCCCCAGATGCGGTGAATGGGGTCCCAGAACACCGGATCATTCGCGCGCAGCCATCGATACGCAGCCCACGGATCGACGTAGAACTGCGGATCAAGCAGGTTCACATAGGGAGTTTCTGTTGCGGTCATCGCCCCTCCTAAAAAGACTTTCAATGCCGTTGCTGAGTCTTACCTAGAACCGTGTCTCAGGAATCACCTTCCGGGAATGGCCGTGGTTACTTGCTTGCAAGCCGCATCGACACTTAACTGATGATCACGTGGTTCACGTTGGACACGGAGTCAGGGGGACGCATGTCACCGTCAAGACCAGCCGAATCAGGATCCACTGATGTTCTTGTCATCGGGGCTGGGTTTGCCGGTCTCTACATGCATCATCGCTTACGGGCCATGGGACTGCAGTCTGTGGGTATCGAAGCGGCAGGAGACGTCGGCGGCACTTGGTGGTGGAATCGCTACCCCGGCGCCCGTTGCGACATCCGCTCGCTCGATTACTCCTTCTCCTTTGATCCTGATCTCGAGCAGGACTGGGACTGGTCTGAAAAATACGCAACACAACCCGAAATTCTTTCTTACGTAAACCACGTTGCTGATCGGTTCCACCTGCGAAGCACTATTCGATTCAACACTCGCATGACCGGTGCAACCTGGGACTCGACAGATCAGAATTGGACAGTCGAGACCGACCACGGCGACCGCTGGACATCACAATTTCTCGTGATGGCAGTCGGTGCGCTGTCTGCCGCGAAAGACCCCGAGATCGCAGGCATTGATTCATTCGCAGGACAGATACTGCACACCTCTCAGTGGCCTCATGAAGGTGTCGACCTCACCGACAAACGCGTCGCTGTCATCGGCACAGGATCTTCAGGCGTTCAGAGCATCCCGCTTATCGCCGAACAGGCGGCCCAACTCACTGTCTTCCAACGAACACCAAATTTCGCCGTCCCCGCTCAGAACTCGCCACTCGACGCCGAAGAAGTTGCGACACTGAAGCGTCGCTACCGCGAGCACAGAGCCGAACAGCGAAGTTCCTACGGTGGAGTCGTTGCCCCGCAACCCGAGCAGTCCGTCCACGAAGTCGATGCTGACGAGCGAAATCTCCGATTCATTGCAAGTTGGGACGAAGGCTTCTTGTTTGGATTCCTCGGATCATTCAACGACGTCATGATCGATCCGGACGCCAATGCAGTCGTCGCCGATTATCTACGAGATCGAATTCGGTCGATCGTGACTGACCCCGTCACTGCCGAACTGTTGTGTCCCAAGACCTACCCAGTGGGTGCGAAGCGACTTTGTCTCGATACTGGCTACTTCGACACCTTTAACCGCTCCAACGTCACTCTCGTCGACCTGCAGTCAACGCCGATCACGCAGATCGTCGGCGGCGGCATCGAGACGACTGACACACTTCATGAATTCGATGCGATCGTGTTTGCAACCGGCTTTGACGCAATGACTGGACCACTGCTGAATCCGTTGATCGTCGGCGAAGGGGATCGCACGCTGCGAGAAGAGTGGGCTGCTGGTCCTCGCACCTACCTCGGCATTGCGTCCCACGGCTTTCCAAATCTGTTCATGATCACTGCGCCGGGTAGCCCGTCGGTTATGACAAACATGATTGTGAGCATCGAGCAGCATGTTGAATGGGCCACCGGTGCGATGGCCTGGATGGCCGATCATAATTATCGGGAAATCAATGCCGACCATGCTTCACAGGAGGCTTGGGTGGCTCATGTCAATGAGATCGCAAATTTCACGCTCTACCCACAAGGCAACTCTTGGTATCTAGGTGCCAATGTGCCCGGCAAACCCCGAGTATTCATGCCCTACATCGCTGGCGTTGGCCCCTACCGCAATATCTGCGATGAGGTGGCGAGCGACAACTACCGGGGATTCACATTCCACGACTAGTCAGCATCAGATTTTACTCTGAGTTGTTGCTTTAGGGGATGCGACCAAACGTCATAACCGGGCCGTAAGTCCACCAGCCATTCATGGAGGTGATCGCAACGCCACGAGCGGTGTGCAGAATCTGGTTACCACCGATGTAGATGGCGACATGAGCCGAACCACCAGGACCCCAGAATACGAGATCGCCTGGTTGCAACTGTGATTCCGAGATACGGATCGTCGACTGATACATCGCTCCGCTGTAGTGCTGCAGGGAGATACCTACCTGCAGGAATGACCACCGAACGAATCCAGAGCAGTCGAAGACATCTGGTCCTTCAGCCGCCCAAACATACCCTGCACCCAACTTTGTGCGCCCCGCAGCAATCGCCCGGGAGACCTCTGGCCGAACTTGTCCGGGGTTGGGGTTCGGTGCTGCTGACGGGCGCCCGACCGACGGCTTTGCTGCGGCCCTAGCTGCTGCTGCGGCTGCAGCAATACGAGCGTTCTCGGTGTCAACAAGAACCTTTAGTTCACCCTGCACCTTCGCATTGATCGCCGCTTGCTGCTTCGTTGCATCATCAGCAGCCTTCTTGAGTTGTTCAATCTCGGCAGCTTTCGCTGACGAAACATCTTCGGCGGCTTTCAGTCGATCGCCGTCTTCCTCAGCCTTTTGGCGAGCGGCATTAAGAGCATCAACGAGATCTTGTCGACTGCCTGAAATCGACTGCAGATAGGAACGCTTCTGCACACCCGTGCCGGCATCGTTGGTGATGAGCGCATCGAACTCGGGGCTGTCGTTGCCAGTTTGATAGGCGGCAACGGCATAGTTACGAAGGTCTGCACGGCGCTTGTCGGCTTCAATCGCGGTTTGGGCAGCGAGAGTTTTGGCTGCCGCTACTTTTTCTTGAGCCAAGCTCAACTCATAGTGGGCCTGTTCAAACTGACCATTAAGTTCTTGCTGGCGGTCCTGAAGCTGCGCGAGCTGAGTTCCGATCTGCGCAGCCTCGGCTTTTTTGTCAGCGATGGGGTCTGCTCCAGCAGGAGCCACAACGATCGCACCGGCGAGTACCGCGAAAACTGCTGCGAGCGTGACGAGAACCGAACGCACCGAGAACTTGGATCGTTTCACGTCTGACACCTTGCCACCTTTTGCCGTGCCTTGCGCGCACCCAAGAGGGCCAGAATTACCGAATTTTTCGGCAAGGATCGGGCCCCGACGCTGGGGCGATGCTTCTGAATCCATGTTGCAGAATCTTTACAGAACCACCAATCTGCCGCAACGCAAGCGGACACTTGGTCCCATGATTTAGCTGGTGGGCTCGCGATCGCCACGCGCGAGGCGATCTCAGCGACCAGTTCCTCTGCCCAACAGCGATATGGGCGCTCGGAACCTCTCAATTCCCGTTACGACAACTCTCCCGCATTGACCACTGGGCGTCTTTGCTCGCTATCTCAGCCGGAGGGCTCATTACGATCAGACCATGGGGGATGTCGCACATCGAATAGTTCTTGATGGCCTTTGGTTCGGAGAAGGTCCGCGCTGGAAGAACCAACGACTGTGGTTCAGCGATATGCACGGCCACCGAGTGATCTCTACCGACCTCGAGGGCGACCTTCGAACCGAAGTAGAGATGAACGACGATGAACCGTCGGGATTGGGTTGGCTTCCCGATGGCAGCCTGCTGATCGTTGCGATGGAGACACAGCAACTCCGAACAATTACCAGTGACGGAGTCATGGCTGTTCATGCAGATCTGTCCTCTGTCGCCCGGGGTTCGCTCAACGACATGATCGTGGCCACCGATGGCACGGCGTATGTCGGCGACATGGGCCACCGTATTCAAGAAGGAGGCGAGCGGCGCACTGGCCAAACCATTGCCGTGCGCGCTGATGGTTCCTGGTTTGTCGCTGCCGATGCGTTGGAATCCCCGAACGGACACATCCTCACCCCCGATGAACACACGCTCCTTATTGCGGAAAGTGCCGCCGCTCGCATCACCGCATTCGACCGGGCCGACGACGGAACACTTTCCAACAGACGCATCTACGCGTCGTTACAACCATCGAGTGAGGGTCCACCGTTTGCGCCACCCGACGGCATTTGCCTCGATGCCGAAGGCGCAGTCTGGATAGCCGACCCAATTGGAGCGCGTGTCTTTCGTGCACTTCCTGGCGGCGAGACAACCCACGAGTATCGAATCGACGGACTGATTCCTGTCGCATGCGTTCTCGGTGGACGCGATCGACGGACATTGCTCATCTGCGCCGCTGCCGATTGGAGGCGTGACGAAGTTCGAAAGTCGCCTTCGGGAATCATCGCTGCGATTGACGTCGAGATTCCTGGAGTGGGACGGCCGTGAACTACGGGTCAGATATCAGAGCTCGCTCCAATATCTGAAGAAGGCCTACTCGACCATCTCTTCCATCGGTTACGCCTAGCCCAATCCGGCAGGAACCAAACTGACTGGATCGAGACCCAACAGGTCGATGGCGTTCGTGCGCACCATCATCTCGAGTTCACGAGCACTCACACGCTCGGCGATCCGAGCGACCACATCAGGCGTATTAGGCCAGGTGGAATCTTGATGTGGATAGTCAGTCTCAAACAGCATTTGGGTGACGCCGATGAGATGGCGAGTTTCGATTCCAACCATGTCGTCGAAGAAGCACCCATAGACGCGACCCGGGACATAGGAAGACGGCAATTCGGTTACCGATGGATTGATTTCGCACCAACCGGAACTCTGCAGAAAGACGCGATCGCAACGTTCGAAGACATACGGCATCCAACCAACTTGGCTTTCGGAGAATGCGATCTTCAGATTCGGATATCGAGCTAGCACTCCCGACAGCAGCCAATCAGCCAACGCCATGAATGCATTGATCGACGTGACTGCTACACCGACGCCAGAGGGCGCGTCGATGCTCGTCTGAGGCATTTTCGAACCGGAACCAATATGCATATGGATCGTCACGCCAGTGTCATTGCAGGCCTGCCACAGAGGCTCCCAAAAGTGATCTCGATCATGGATTGATGGGAGTCCCAGAAAGGTTGGCAATTCAGGGAAAGTGATAGCGCGACAGCCAGCCGCTGCAATGCGACGCACTTCGGTCGCCGCAAATTGTGCGTCCCATAACGGAACGATGCATAGCGGAATGAGTCGACCCCCACTCGGACCACACCACTCGTCGATCATCCAATCGTTAAACGCCCGAACCGACAGAAGTGCGACTTCCTTGTCAGGTGACTCATAGAACATCTGACCAGCGAACCGAGGAAAGGTGGGGAAGCAAAGTGATCGCTCGACATGGTTGATATCCATGTCTGCGATTCGCGCCTCTCGGTCATAACAACCCGGGCGCATCTCTGAAAATGGAATTGGTTGCAGAGTGAAATCCTCTGGCTTACTGCCGGCACACGCCATCACTTGCGGGATTGGGCGCAGAGCATCGCCATACACCCACCAATCAGCAATCGGACCGTTGCCACCCTTGACGAAGCTATGAGCTCCCGTTGCGGGATTAAAGGTCATCTCACAGGTGTCCTCGACGACATGCGGTCCACGATCACGAAGTGCACTCGGCAATCTTGAGGTCCAGACATCTTTAGGTTCGACGACATGATCGTCGACGGAAATGACCCAAGGGAGATCGCTCATTTACTGACCTTTCGATTTTCGTTGCGCGATTGACCACGCAAGAGACGTCCCGGTGTTGCGCCCGTGCTTTGACCATCTCGAACCGTGACCTCACCCGCAACGATGGTGGCGAGAAAGCCTGTTGACTTCTGCACAATCCGCCGAGCCCCTGACGGCAAGTCGTGCGCAAGAGTCGGGAGCGCCGGGGCGACCGTACCTGGATCGAAAATGTTGATGTCCGCGGCCAATCCCTCTCGCAGAACACCGCGATCGGTGAAGCCCCATGCTTGCGCGGGCGCGCTTGTCATCATCTGAACCGCTTCTTCAAGGGCGAACTCGCCCCGCTCCCGGACCCAGTAGGCAAGGAGGTGCGTGAAAATCGAAGCGTCGGACATCTGACTTACGTGAGCGCCCGAGTCTGAGAAGGTCATGACTGTTCCTGGCGACTTCATTGATCGAACTACCGCTACTTCGTCGAATGGAGACATCGTCTGAACAAAGAACACTTCGAAATCGCTTTCGAGGCCGAGGTCGACCATTGCTTCGACCGGATCGATCCCTCGTTCGGCGGCAACTTCAGCGACCGTTCGATGAGGTGGCACCGGCGATTCGAGAACGTGCATCCGTTCGAACACCGGAGGTCGTGCCTCTCCCCCATAGGTTGCGCTGTACTGCGCGTTTCGCGCGACATCAATCAGCGCCAGACGCGTTTTAGGGTCACGAAGGCGTTGAAAAAATGCTTCCTGGCCGTCGGCTCGAGCTAGCGCCCATTCGGACAGCGTGTCGAATGGCAATTGGCTCTTGAACGAAGACATTGTGCCGATCCCGCGCGGATGGGTCATCCCCGTCATCCTTCCGCCCAGCGATGTTGTTGCAGCAATCAGTTCGAGGGGTCGATTTGACCCCGAAGTCGCTCCGATAATGAACGGCACTCCTGACCTTGCGGCAAGTTCGGCAAGTTGCTGATCACGGGCGGCGCGGTCGGCATCGGAAGGCGGATCTTCTACGAACTGGAAGACACCTGCATTCAGATCGCCCATCAGATCGATGAGTTCTTCCACCTCAGACCATTCAGCAAGTCGCGATGCAACTGGATCACCATCGGGTGTCATGTGGTGCACAGTTCGCGAGGTCGTAAATCCCCACGCTCCTGCACGCAATGCATCAGCAAGTTCAGACTTCATGCAGTCAAGATCAACCTCATCTGCTTGCTCATGAAACGCTCGCTCACCCATGGCCCAACTGCGAAGCGCGCTGTGACCGATATTCGAGGCATAGTTAATTGCCTTCGGCACGCGTTCGATCGAGTCGAGATACTCGGCAAATGTCGTCCAGTCCCATGGCACGCCTGCCGCCATCGCCGCAGCAGAAATATCTTCGGAACGTTCGATAGATCGAACTGCTAGATGATGACTATCGGCACGAACGGGAGCAATGGTGAAACCGCAATTGCCCATAACCACTGTCGTCACGCCATGCCAACACGAATTGGTTCCGGCGGAATCCCAGAACACCTGGGCATCCATATGTGTATGACCGTCGATGAAGCCAGGAGTGACCACGTAACCGGCAGCATCGATCTCGATTTGTCCGCGTTCGGGAACCTCCCCGATGTGCGCGATTCGGCCGTCGGAAACTGCAACATCGGCGGCGACAGCTAACGACCCGCTGCCGTCGATAACACTTCCGTTGCGAATCACAAGATCGAACTTCACAGGCCCCCACTTCCGTTCACGACCGTACTCCCCGCCACCTATGGCTGCTGCGAACAGATCCCGAGTGCAGCAGGCAACCTGAAACCGTTGCTTGAGTGATTATGCGTCTGGACGAAGCAGCACCTCGTGGATTGTTCCATCGAGATCAGTGAAGCCAAGTTCACGGGCGAGGGCCGCCGAAGAAAATGGCTTACCCGAACGCTCGGCAATGTCCGCACATCCGTAGAGAGCAACAACTGCTCTTCCTAAGAATCGCGGCGACTCGGCGCCGGAAAGATCGAAGCGGCCTTCACCAGGAAGTTCGATGAAGATTTCGTCGCCCTCGGTCTGCGCTCCCAAATCAAGTAGTTCGGTACGCACAAGCCCAGGCCACAACGACACGACCGAGACGCCAGTTCCGTGAAGTTCAATTGCCATATCGGCGGTCATCCTGTCGACAGCCGCCTTACCAACGCCGTAAACGACATTGTGTCCGTAACTCACCGCGCCCGAAGACGACACGTTGACGATGAGTCCGCTTCGATTCGCGAGCATCAACGGTGCTCCAAAAACACTCGCGACATAGTGCGAGCGAGTGCCGATGTCGATGACTTGATCCCACGCCTCAATCGGAAGTTCCCAGAACTTTTTTCCTAGCCACGGAACAAGGTCTGGTGCTGAATACACGTTGTTGACGAGAACATCGAGGCGCCCGTGTTCTTTTTCAACGCGCTCGAATACTGCCTTCACCTGAGCGTCATCGTGATGATCGCAAGCGATGGCAATTCCGTGTCCGCCTAGGTCATCGATCTGTGCCGCTGTTTCCCCCACCGTGCCCGGGATCATTCCCGCATCCACAGATCTTCCCGTCACGTACACCGTGAAACCAGCGACTCCCAACTCGAGGGCAATTCCCTTGCCGATTCCGCGACTTGCGCCGGTGACGACTGCGACCTTTTCTGACCCCATGACACTCCCCCAGAACCGGGGAGCGAGACCTGCATTGGCGCAGTCCCCATATCCACCCCGGCCAAAGTGTACTTATAGGCCACGCCTCGTTACATCAAGCGCACGCCACCGGGACGATGACTACCCTCATCACATGGCTAAGCACAATCTCGTCATCCGCAATGGGACCATCGTCGACGGCACTGGCCGTCCGCGATTTCTCGGCGATCTCGCCATCGATGACGGCGTTATTACCGCGATCGGCGAAATCAACGAGAAAGGCATCACGGAGCTCGATGCCACAGGACTTCTCGTTACTCCTGGATGGGTCGACATCCATACCCACTATGACGGTCAGGTGAGTTGGGATCCCTACCTCACGCCATCTTCGTGGCACGGAGTCACCACTGCGGTCATGGGAAATTGCGGCGTGGGTTTCGCGCCGGTCGCCCCTGATCGACATGACTGGCTTATCGAGGTGATGGAAGGAATCGAAGACATTCCTGGCACTGCCCTTCATGAGGGAATCACGTGGGATTGGGAATCGTTCCCCGAGTACCTCGACAGCATCGACAGCACTCCGCATGCCATCGACTTTGCCGCCCAGATTGGCCACGCTGCGGTTCGTGGCTATGTCATGGGAGATCGCGGCGCCGATCATGCCGAGCGAGCGACACCAGATGAGATTGCACAAATGGGTGCGATCGCAGCAGATGCAATCCGTGCCGGTGCACTTGGCTTCACAACTTCGCGCACCGTTGCCCACAAATCCGCTGATGGTCGACACACTCCGAGCCTCACCGCCTCACGCGAAGAACTTGTCGGAATTGCGCGCGCCATCGGGGCCACAGGAAAAGGCGTTCTCGAAATCGTTGCGGACCTCTTCGACCTTGATGCTGAATTTGCGCTGATTCGTGAAATGGCTGAAGTAAGCGGTCGTCCCATTTCGGTTTCGCTTCTCCAGCGACCCGAGTTTGCTCCTGACGAATACCGGAAAATTCTTGACCTCATAAAGTCCGCCAACGACGATGGCTTACGCGTTACCGGGCAAGTTGCAGCTCGGCCAGTTGGGCTCATCATGTCGCTCGAAGGTCGCGTCAACCCACTACTGCCATCTCCGACCTATCAGTCGCTTATGAACCTCGATCACGTTGATCGCGTTGCTGCTCTTGCCGATCCGTCGACCCGAGCAACGATCATCAGTGAAGTCGAAGCGATGGGTGGCGACATGAACGGTCTGGCCAGCACGATGTTCGCGCTGAGCGATCCCATTCGCTATGACCAATCCCTTGACGAAAGCCTCGATATCGCTGGCGCTTACGACACGCTGATGTTAGATAATGGCAACGGACGTATTTATGTTCCAGTGATGAACTTCGTCGAAGGGAACCTGAAGGCAACTCGCGAAATGATCGCTCATCCCAACACCGTCCCCGGGCTTGGTGATGCTGGCGCTCATTGCACGATGATCTGCGACGCCAGCTTTCCAACCTGGATGTTGCAGTACTGGGGACGCGACGTTGCATCGTCGGAGAAGTTCGAGATCGAGTGGCTCGTGAAACAACAAGCCCATGACACTGCTCACGCTGTCGGGCTTGACGATCGAGGATCTCTCCAAGAAGGCAAACGCGCCGACATCAACCTGATCGATTTCGACATGCTCTCCGTCGGTGTCCCCGAGATGTTGCACGACCTTCCGGCAAACGGGAAACGCCTGGTTCAACGGGCGGCGGGCTACCGATCCACGATCGTTGCGGGATCAGTCGTAATGAACGATGGTGTTCCCACCGGCGAACTACCCGGCCGCCTCATTCGCGGCGCTCAGTCTTCATTGCAGGACTAGTGGCGCAGATCGAGCAGATCGGTCGCTCTCAACGAGGCGAAGCGATTGCCACGACGAGCCGCGCCTTCTGGCCCGATCCACTCTTTGGCTTCTTCGCCAAAGACCCCGGCCAAGAACATCGGATCCTTCCGATCTTCCTCGGTGCCCTGCTACGAGATTGCATGGACCACGGCCAGGTCTGGGGCGCTCTCGATGGCCCACGCGTGGTCGGTTCGGCATCGTGGCTTCCCCCTGGTGGAACCCCCCGCTCCAAAGGGCGTGAACTCCGCGTCTTCGCAGCCTGCGCTCGAGCACTACTTACAGGACGTAATCGACGAACGGGGATCAAACTTCTTGCTGCAGTCGAGAACGCTCATCCGGAGCAACCGCATTGGTATCTCGCACTTCTGGGCGTAGACCCCACACGACAAGGCCAAGGACTTGGGCGTGAACTTCTCATGCCGGTATTGACCCGGTGTGATCGCGAGATTGAGGCGGCTTACCTTGAAACCCAGAAGCCGGAGAATCTTCCCTTCTACGAACGATTCGGTTTCAAAGTATTGGATGAAATAAGTGTTCCTGGCAGTCCTCCGGTGTGGCTGATGTGGCGGGACCCAGACCCGTCGCGTCTTGAGCAATAAGTTCAGCGCAACGATCGGCTGCGCCCGTGACAGGATCTTCAAGTGGACGTCCGGACCTTTTGTCGAGTGTGTAATGCCATGTGCGGACTCGTCGTAACTGTCGAGGACGAAGTCGTTACCAAAATCAGAGGCGATGAGTCACATGCCCTCTCACGCGGGTACACGTGTGCGAAGGGACGTTCACTCGGCGTTCTCCATCACGACGATCACCGGCTTAATCAACCTTCTGTTGGACGAGGTGACTCACGGACACTCTCGGATTGGGACGATGCGCTTGATGACGTCGCCGATCGAGTTTCTGCATCATTAACGGAACACGGACCGGATTCGATTGCCATGTATTTGGCGAGCGGTTCCGCCTTTGACACCGCAGGGCGTCGCGCCGCAGAACGTTTCCTGACAATTCTTGGATCCAAACAGAAATACACCGCTACGACAATCGACACACCGAGCAAACCTCTGATTGCCGAACTCATCGGAGGATGGTCGGGCCTCACCCCTCTTTGGGATCATGAATCATCGAAACTGCTATTGCTCTTCGGCAGCAACCCTCTGGTTTCTCATGGCCATTCGAATGCAATGCCTGATCCCGTTCGACGATTTCGTGAATTTCAAGACGGCGGCGGCTCACTTTGGGTGATTGACCCACGACGAACAGAGACTGCGGCACTTGCTGAGCACCATCTCCAGATACGACCTGGATCAGATTGGCTTGTTCTTGGGTGGCTCGTGCGTCGACTGTTAGAGGAGCATCCGTCAGCAGCCACACTCAATCAGCGCGCAACAGGATCCGAGTCGCTCGCGAATACCGTCGCTCTCTTCAACGATCAGATCGTCACCACATCCTGCGACGTTGCGATCGAATCTCTCGAAGCCCTTCTTGGTGCGGTGTTGTCGGCCGGTCGCGTCAGTGCACTCACCGGCACTGGTGTTTCCATGTCGGCAACCGCAAATGTCACCGAATACCTCTTATGGGCACTGCACATCGTCACCGACTCTTATGACGCTCCAGGAGGAATGTGGTTTAACCCTGGGTACCTCTTGAGGCTCGACCAGCGCGATCTTCCACTCTCAGATGGAACTCCAGATCCTGGCCCCAAGAGTTGTCCAGAACTCCCCCGTCGATTTGGCGAGTACCCGTGTTCGGCACTTGTCCCCGAGATCGAAGCCGGCAACATCACAACGCTCATCGTCGTCGGCGGTAATCCTGTTACGGCCTTACCCGATAGAGACAGAACGATTGCCGCGTTGTCTTCGCTCTCCACTCTCGTGGTTATCGACATTCTTCCCACCGAAACAACTGATCTTGCGACCCACGTTCTCCCCTCGGTTGATCAACTCGAACGC
Organism: Acidimicrobiales bacterium; assembly: GCA_037620085.1. Classification (GTDB taxonomy): domain Bacteria; phylum Actinomycetota; class Acidimicrobiia; order Acidimicrobiales; family Acidimicrobilacustridaceae; genus Acidimicrobilacustris. The sequence continues at coordinate 63,702 of JASJMB010000043.1, forward strand.
GCTGATCTGACTTGGTTGCTTGATTCATTCCAACTCGCCGTTGCGGCGCAATTCACCGAAGCTGTCGTTCAGCCGCTCCATGAACGACGCCCGATGTGGTGGATGTTTGGGCAACTCGCAAACAGGCTTGGAATCGAGTTACTCCCGCCAGACATTGAGGTCGATGATGACGCCGAGATCCAATTACTCATGCAGGTCGTCGATCGAAGCATCGACCCGCAATTGCTGATGAGTTCGCCATCACTCGTCATCGCTTCAGGTGCCGTTTACGGGTGGGTCACAGCCAATGTCTTGCCTTCCGGCAAATGGCGCCTTGACGCTCTCGCACTTCAAGAGGATGTTGTGGACCGGTTAGAGAACCCACCGCAACGACTCACCTCGGTCCTACTTCCCAGCCGCCGACTCAAACGCATGAACTCACAGTTTCGCGATATTGCGCCGCCGGGTGGAACGCTCGAACAACCGGCTATCTACGCGTCGCCTTCGGCTATAGCTGCGTTAGGAAACCCGGAACTCGGAACCGTCACTTCCTCGTTTGGTTCGGTGACAGCAACACTGCTCCCTGATCAAACATTGCGTGACGATTCTGTTGTTCTGACCCATGGATGGGGCGACGCAAACGTCTGCACATTGACGAGCGCCACTACTGGCATCGACTCGCTTACTGGAATGGTCCTGCAGTCGGGGCTCGAAGTGGAACTCCGAGCTGCTGACTGAGAGTCACGGCTTCGCTGCCGCCATGCCACCACTGATAATGGCTTTCCACTGGGCGAGATCGCGCTCATCGGCAAGGCGGCCAGTACGGGTAACGACATCGACGTCTGGCGACATCGCCCGCAGTGCTCCAGCCGTGGCCTTTTCCTTCGGGATGTACGCGAACGGATCGAAGTTGTAATGCTTCATCGCATTCTCGTACGAAACCTTGTTAATCGTCGCGTCGTCATATCCAGCGAGAGTCTTCAGGAGTTCTTCGGGTGCATTCGGCCAAGTGCCATCGGAATGGGGATAGTCAGATTCCCAGCACACGTTGTCGAGATTGAAGTGATTGAAAAGCTGCGGACCAACAGTTTCTTTAATGAAGCAGACCAGGATGTGATCATTAAAAATCTGGGTTGGTCCACCGGTCTTTGAGAAATCATGATCGATCCAGCCGCCATGTCGATCGTTCACATGCTCGGCGCGCCAGAGGAAATACGGAATCCAGCCGATATCGCCCTCGGTCAGCGAAAACTTAAGGGTCGGGAAGCGCTCCCAGAACGTCGCCCAAATGAGGTCGACAAGTGTGTACACGGTTCCAGCCGAGGACAACGTCATCGCGACGCCAGCGGGGGCGTCAGCTGAGGTCGCCGCGCTCTTCGACGATGAACCAAGGTGACAGGCGATGACCGTTTCAGTCTCCACACAAGCTGCGAACAGCGGATCCCATGCTCCTGAATGAATCGAAGGCATGTTCAAGGCGGCAGGGTTCTCGGAGAAGGTGACGGCGTGGCATCCCTTCGCCGCAAGACGTCGTACTTCAGCGGCTGCTTGCTCGACGTCCCACAGTGGAAGGATTCCGCACGGAATGAATCGCCCGGGGTACGCGCCACACCATTCATCGATGTGCCAGTCGTTGTAGGCCTTGATCATGATCTCGTTGATCGCTAGATCTGGCCCCTGGTTAAGCACCTGACCCGAGAAGCCGGTCCAGTTAGGGAAATTGAGACCTGCGAGTTGCCCGCCGGCATTCATGTCGCGAACTCGTTCGTGAACGTCCCAACAACCTGGTCGCATCTGGTCGTAACGAGAGGCGTCGATGTTGTAGTACTCACGCGGCTTGCCGGCCACCGCGTTCAGACCGAGGTTGCGTCCTTTGATGTCGCCGTACCACCACTGCTCAATGCCGTTTTCATCGGTGACCACTCGCGGCGCGAACTCTTTGTACTTCGTAGGAACGTGAGCATCGAACATGTTGGCCGGTTCGGCGATGTGATCGTCAACACTGACCAGAATGAGATCGTCGGCATTCATCAAATTCCCCTTCGATTGACCAAGGCTTACGGCTTAGTTTCTTCAGCCTATGCCTAGTGCCACAACGATGAAGGGCCAGAGGCCCACATGGGAATCCTCTGGCCCTCTCGTCGTGCTTGAGTGCTGCCAATCAGGCTTCAGTGCCCCGGACGCGGTCCTTCAGACTGGATGATTTCGATGAGGTATCCGTCGGGATCAGAAACGAACCCAACAATGACTGGCCAGCGCTCAAGACGCTCAGGCTTCATGTGGGATTCATAGCCCGCCGCAACGGCCTTCTCCCATGTCGCAACCGCATCATCGACATAGATGTAGACCTTCCAGAGCGCTCGGCCATGGTCGATTGGCTGCGGAGTTTGCGTGGGATTGAACTTGGCCAACTGGAGCCGGCCACCATGTTCGCCTTCAGCGCCAGCAAGGTGCACCTCATTCACGTTCGGGATTTCGGTCCGACCGTGTTCGACGAGACCCATGATCTCTGTGTAGAACCGAACCGATTCTTCGAGATCGTTCACTGCGATACAGAACTGACCAACTGTTGAACCCATCATTCCCCCTTAAGTAATGAACTGTTGGGGGCAAGGTAGCGGAAATGGCGAGGGTCATGCCTCACAACATGAGATTCGCGCGCATGCCGGCTCAGCGAGATCTCAAATAGTTGTGTCAATCTTGCCCCGGTACAGATCGCTCGCCACGAAGGACATGAGGACCAAATGCCAGATCTCCCAAGAGTCGACGCTGATCGTTATGCAGAAGGTGTCGCGAAGTATCGAGAAATCTACGGACCAGATTTGCCGCTAGCAGAACACGGTTCCTCTGACTTCTTCGACCTCATGATTGGCCACCTCTTTGGCGAGGTCTGGACGGGCGAAGCCCTGTCCGTAGCGACGAGGCGCCTCCTCGTCATGGGAGTTCTCGCAGCCCAACATGAATTCGACACGCTTGGCATCCAATTCTCCAACGCGCTCCGCACCGGCGAGTTAACGGCTGAGCAGGTTCGCGAAGTTGTCATTCAACTCATCCCCTACGTCGGGTATCCCAGCAGTGGGTCGTTGTTTCGAGTTTCCGAAACATCAATCGCCAACCATGGAGCTACGAAATGACAAAGGTCGCGATGATCGGCCTCGGTCGCATGGGCGGGCCGATGGCAAGACATGTCATCGAAGCCGGTTTCGAGGTTTCACTTTTCGACATAAGTGCCGCATCGCTTGAGCAGTTTTCAGAGTCGGTTGCGACCGTCGCGTTGTCGCCGGCCGATGCCGCCCGAGCAGCAGACCTCGCCTGCATCGTGGTCTTTGATGACGCACAGACCATCGAGGTTGTTTGCGGAAGCACTGGCGTGCTCACAACAATGCAACCGGGTTCGGTCGTGACTATTCACTCAACGATTTCGCCCGAGACTCTTCGACTCCTTGCTGACGCTGGCACGAAAGTAGGAGTTGCAGTGATTGATGCAGGCATCAGTGGCGGTGAAACTGGTTCCAATGCCGGAACACTTCTGACCATGATCGGCGGTTCAGAAGATGCGGTCGCCCTCGCATCACCGGCACTCATGGCATTTTCAAAAGAAATCATCCACGCGGGCGAGCTTGGTGCTGGTCTTGCCCTGAAGCTGGCACGAAATGCCACCGGGTACATCTGTATGGCCGCCGTGCATGAAGCCATGCAGATCGCTACTGGCGCCGGAGTCGCCCTCAGCGTTCTCCAACACACGATCGCCGAAACAGGGGTCTTCGATCAGGCGCTCTCGCCGTTCATGCTCGGGGGCCCGTCACCACTCACGGACAACGACCCACAGTCTCTGCGCGATCTGTTGCTTCATCTGCAGTCGCTCGGAGAGAAGGATCTTGACCAAGCCCTCAACCTTGCCGGTGAGTTGGGTGAGGATCTGCCCGTCACAACCGCAACTCGTCAGTCGTTTCATAGCGTCACACGGCTGTGACGTCTTCCGAAGGAGAATTACAAACGTATGTCTATTGAGATCACACAACTCGGTGGTGCAATCGGAGCATTAGTGAGTGGCATTGATCTTCGCTCTCTTGACGATCAAACGTTCCAAGAACTTCATACCGCTTGGCTCCTACATCTCGTTCTAATCTTCCCCGACCAGCATTTGTCCCCCACCGAACAGCGAGACTTCGCGTCGTGGTTCGGTGAACTTGAGATCCATCCCCTGACCGAAAAACTCGATGACACCCCCGAAGTGACCCTCCTCCATAGCGAGCGCGGCGGTCGTGCCGATGTTTGGCATACCGATGTCACGTTCAACGACACCCCGCCGATAGCCGCAGTGCTGCAGCAGATCAGTGGCCCCGTCGCCGGTGGCGACACCATGTGGGCAAATCAGTACGCAGCCTTCGAATCGATGTCGTCCTCGATGCAGACCTTTGTGCGCGGACTCACCGCCATCCACACCGCTTGGCCCCAAGGTCATCCGGAGATGAAAGCCGAGCGTCCACTTGTTCTCAGGCACCCTGCTACTGGGCGAGAGGCGCTCGCCGTCAATAGGCTCTTCACGACCCGAATTCCGCAACTCGAGCAAACCGAAAGCGACGCCGTTCTCGCCCTCCTCTTCGCGTGGGGAGAACGTCCGGAACTGACCTGCAGATGGAAGTGGTCCGCGGGCGACGTCGCAATTTGGGACAACCGTTGTACCCGCCACTACGCCGTGGGCGATTACAAGGACGACAGGGTGATGCATCGAGTGACAGTGCTCGGCACCTACGTCGACCCAACCCAAGAATCACCAGCAACACCCCATCAGATTCCGACTCGTCTCTCTGCCGCCAGCGCGTTCGAACGTCGCTAAGCAGAAACTCGTCACCGCCCTCTAGGCCAGAACTAGAGTTCGGCTTCGATCAGAGGGGGAACCATGAAAGAACTTAAGGGCAAAGTCGCGGTCATCACCGGCGGTGCTGGTGGTATCGGAAAGGCCATGGGCGAGCGCTTCCTGGCCGAGGGAATGAAGGTCGTCCTGTCGGACCTTCGTGCCGAACAGCTCGACGGCGTTGTCAACGAACTACGCGGTAACGGCGGAGAGGTCATCGGCGTAACCGCTGACGTTTCCAGCCTCGAATCCGTCCAAGCGCTGCGCGACGCGACTCTCGCCGAATTCGGCAAGGTTCATGTCGTCTGCAATAACGCTGGCGTTGCCTCGGGCGCTCATGGTCGGCTTTGGGAACATGAGATCAACGACTGGCGTTTCGCTCTCAGCGTTCACCTTTACGGAGTCATTAACGGCATTAACGCTTTCGTGCCGACGTTGCTGGCCCAAGACGAAGAGTCCCACATCGTCAACACGTCTTCAAACAACGGAGGCTTCTCGCCCATCGCCATGTCTCCGACGTACGCAACGTGTAAGGCTGCTGTCGTCACGTTGAGCGAATGTCTCTACGGACAACTCAATGAGGTCAACCAAAAGATTGGCGTTTCTGTTCTCTTCCCCACGGGCAAAACCAAGGGAGTGTTGAACACCGGCATCTGGGCAGCCGCTGAGCGTCCTCCTGGCTACGAAGCAGAAGTTGCGATCGACCACACCCACAAGATGGCTGGGTGGATCGAGTCGATGGAAGCCGCCGGAACGCCGGTCGCCGTCACGCCTCTGTCTGAGGTTGCCGAACAGGTCATTGAAGGCCTGTACGCCAACCGGTTCTGGATGGTCGAAGAAGGACGCTTCGAAGAAGCGGTCAACGAGCGCACGCAAATCATCTTGAACCGCGCCGCACCGCTCTACCCAAGGTGATTTCGTGACTGCACTCATCCTCGATTCGCTCCAACGGCGCATGGCCGCGATGCATTCGCTTTACTACCAAGCGGTCAGCACCATGGGGCCCGAGCATGTGAATCATTTCGAGCGCGACAAGGTTCTCCCCATCGCGTTCTCGCTCTTCCACTACACAAATCAAGAAGACGCGAACTTCATGTTCATCACTGGACAGATGCCGATCTGGAGCGATGAGTGGCAGTCACGAGTGCAGATGGCGATCAATGACCACGGCAAAGAACGAACTGTCGACGAAATGGTCCATCAGCGCATCGGCGATTTCGAGGCCTTCAAGGACTACCAACGTGCGGTCTTTGATCGCACCGAGGCCTACCTCGCCACGATGGACCCCGCTGATTTCGCTCGGCTGATCATTGGGCGCCCGTTCCCACCTCAGGTTGCCTCCACCTACAGCGCTCGAGTCGCCGGACCAGAAGGAATCACCGTGCTCGACGGATTCGAGTGCTGGCTTTACCAACATGGACTTCGCCACATGGGCGAGATCGAACTCGCACGCGGCCTTGTCGGCCTCGGCGGAATGACCAGCTAGCCCTCTCGCCGAACTACAGCGCGACGGTTTTCGGTAAATCAGAGTTACGAATCGACTCAGCCCATGGGTAGTTCATCGGGTTGATCCGGTCATAGGGAGCATCAACAAGGACTTCAGTCGCACTATCGGCTGGTTCGGCGGTCCGCATTGTTCGCGCTGCTTGCGCAGCGTCGCCTTCGACGAACACCATGTCCATATCGAGACCGTCTCGCAGCCGTGACGTAAGGCTCCATACTCCGTGCACGAAATCCAGATCAACAAGTCGAGCGGCACGCTCAAGCGATTGCGTCAGACCGCCGCGACGATGGCGGATGACAACACCGCTGTGTCCGACAAATGGAACATCCATCGGAACCAACTTCGTCGGAGACGAAACGAAAGCATCAACCGATTGAAAGCAGTCGCCCTCTCGGACGGCTTTCTGATCCTCGGGAAACGCCATGCGTCCGGAGTCAATCAACCGCTCACGAAGCGTGCTCATATCGTCGAACGCAATTTGGGGATCGCCAGTGAGCGTATACACCGTGATGAACGATGCTCGACCACCGCCGAAGGGCGAACCATCAGCGGTTTGGCGAGCAGCATGCAGTTCTGGAGTGGCGACGTAACGGTTGCTCAACATCACACCTTCAAGCATCACATTGGGAGGCGTGTGTTCGAGGTCGTACCAACGGTTCCAGTCCTCGATGACGGCTGCGTCACAGTCGAGAGCGGCAAAGATGATTCCAGAAGGTTCCATTTGTGCATTCTGGCCGAGATCCCCGACCTCGCAGGCACCTGTCGCTCTAATGTTCCATCACAGGTCATCTCTTGTAGGGGGAACGATGAAGTCCGTGCAGCGCGTAGCAGGAGCCATTGAGGTCCGCGAAAGTGAACTCCCGATTCCCGGGCCCGATCAGGCGCTCATCCGCATGTCGTCATGCGGGGTTTGCCACTCTGATCTTCATCTCGCACGCGGTGACTGGAAATTCGCCACTGGTGACGGGCCACTTGGTCACGAGGGAATCGGCATCGTTGAAGCTCTAGGCCCAGGCGCCGAAGCATCGGTGTCTGTCGGCGACAGAGTCATCCTTGGGCTCGGAGGAACCGGCGGCGAATACTGGTGCGGCAAATGCCGCTATTGCATCGAGGGCGAGCCTCGCCATTGTGCGAATTCCACTGGCATCATCGGCACGTTCGCCGAACACTTCGCCGTGTGGGCACCATCACTCGTTGTTCTCCCTGATTCGGTGAGCGATATGGAAGCGCCGCTGGCCTGTGGTGGGCTCACCGCCTACGGGGCAGTGAAGAAACTCATCGCTCACCGCGTCACGCCTGGTCGAACTGTTGCAATCGTCGGCGCCGCTGGAGGGCTTGGCCACTACGCCGTGCAACTAGCTGCAGTGTTCGGTTACCGAGTGATCGCCATTGATGTCGGCGCCGACCGCCTCAAGTTCGCAGAAGATATGGGCGCTGAAGTTGCTATCGATGCCATTGAAGCCCGCGAAGTCATCGCTCGCGATTTCGGCGGCGTCGATGCCGCGATTGTTTTCACGGCGAATATCGCGGGCTATCAACTGGGATTCGACATCTTAGGGAAGAAGGGGCTCTTCGTTGCTGTCGGACTTCCGGCCACGAGCCAAGGCTCTTTCGAAATCGATCCGTTCATGATGTTCTTCAAAGATCCGACCATCATCTTTTCCGCGGTGGGCACTGTTCAAGACATGCGTGAACTCGTTGAACTCGCTGCTCGTGGAGTCGTCAAGAGCCATATTTCTCGAGTCGGCGGCCTTGAAGACCTGCCGGCAATCTTCGACGAACTCGAAGCCAGTGCCTACCTCGGGCGTGCAGTCCTGACGATCAATCCCTGAGCGATGGAAGATCGATTCGTAAATGTCAGCGACGGTACAAAACTTCACTACCTGACCGGTGGTGAAGGCGAACAAACCATCGTTTTTGTTCACGGATGGTGTTCGAACGCCACTCACTTCGAAGCTCAACTGACTGCATTTTCTGAAACTCACCGAGTACTGGCCGTCGACCGACGCGGACACGGAAAATCTGAGGCTCCGGAGCATGGATACAACGCCCAACAACACGCCAACGACCTCGCTGCCGTCCTCGATCATGAAAAGATTGCTTCGGCAGTAATTGTTGGTCACGCCGGCGGATGCCCATCGGTCCTGCAGTTCGCTAACGATGCTCCTGACCGCTGCGAGGCGCTCGTGCTTCTCGACACAAGGATCAGTGCCAAGGCGGACCTTCGCGGATCTGACAGCGACTCTCCCCTCGCAGCCATGGTGTCCTCGATCGCCGACGACGAAGCCTTCGAGCAGATTTACCGAGGGTTCATTTCAGATCGACGCCCCGAACTCGCAGATAGCGTGGTCTCTGCGGCGCTGCGAGTACCTCGGCGCGTTGCCCAAGCCGATCTCGCTTCAATCGCTATCGATACCGTTTCTCTCGCGAAATCTGTTCACTGTCCCGTGCTCTGGCTCACCGCCGAACCAGTAGACGAAGTGCTTCTCAGTTCGATAGTTCGTGATGTCCGGTTCCATCAGGTGTCCGATTCAGGACACTTTGTGCAACTCGAAGTACCCGATCAGGTAAACGCTGCGATCACGAGCTTTTTCAAAACGGGTTTGGAGAACCCGGAGCGGGATAACCAGCCGTAAATCCGCCATCGACCACGAATTCCGCACCCGTGCAATAGGAACTCTCGTTCGAGGCAAGAAACACGGCCATGGCCGCTATCTCCTGAGGGGTTCCAGTGCGCTGCATCGGGGCGTGTCTCGCCGTGTGCTCCTCCACCATCGCCGTGATGATGCTGGGGTCGACCCCGTCGCGAAGACCAAGCTCGGTGACGACGTGCCCGGGATGGATTGAATTCACGCGAATCGAATACGGACCCATCTCCATTGCGACCGCTTTCGTCATTCCCCGCACGGCCCACTTGCTGGCGATATAGGAAATGATGCGCGGAGAACCCACCAGACCATCGATCGAGGACATGTTGATGATCGAACCGTGCCCGACGCGTTTCATTGCCGGGATCACCGATTTCATTCCGAGGAAGACTCCAGTTTGATTTACCTCAGTAACTCGGCGATAGCTCTCAAGCGTCGTGTCGTCGATTGCAGCACCTTCTGCGAGACCAGCGTTGTTCACGAGAACGCTCACCGAACCAAACGCCTGTTCACAAGCACCGATGGCGAGGTTCCACGACTGTTCATCGGTCACATCGAGTTCAAGGGCAATCGCAGAGTCTCCGAGTGCTTCAGCCACCCGTTGCGCCAGTTCGATGCGTACATCAGCGATGCACACTCGTGCTCCTTCAGCGACGTAGACCTCAGCGATAGCGCGCCCAAGCCCCCGAGCCCCACCAGTGACGATTGCTACTTCAGATTCCAGACGAGCCACTCGTCCCCCTTATTCAGTTGAAACGATGACAGCAGATTTACCGACCACGGTTCCTTCTTCGACTGCTACTACAGCGTCGACACCATGATCAAACGACACTTCCTGAACAAACGACTGCAGTTTTCCTTCGCTGTGCAGCGCAAGGAGCAGTTCATGATCGGATTCATTCTCGGTTCGCCCAATTCCGCCGGCATACACGCCTACGAGCGAAACATTGCGCCGTACCAATTCGGCAATCGGAGGATTTGCCCACTCTCCGCTTGCGAAACCCACAGCGAGAAGACGACCGCCGGGGGCAAGGCACTTCAGCGAGGCGTTCGCTAAATCGCCGCCCACAGGGTCGTAGACAAGGTCAGCGCCGCGACCATCAGTCATTTCGTTCACCGCCGTCACCACATCGACTTCACTTCGATCGATGACAGCGCTCGCACCGAGCGCCAAACTTAGGGCCGCCTTTTCAGGAGTTGAGACCACTGCAAGAACTCGTGCCCCGAGCGCCGCCGCGATCTGCACCGCGGTGCTGCCAGATCCGCCGCTCGCACCTAGAACTATGACGGTCTCTCCAGACTGGATCTGGCCCCGGCGCTGCAAACCAATCAAAGCAGTTGAATAACCGATGCGAAATGATGCGGCATCGGAAGAACTCATGTCATCGGGCACTCGGAACAGGGTTGCATCGGTCGCAATTGTGTAGTCCGCCAAGCCCCCACGGCCATCGTAGAAGCTCGTCACGCCCATGAGTCGATCGCCGATGGTCGCTCGAGAACCCTCGCCGACAGCCACAACAGTTCCGCACATTTCCTGCCCGGGAACAAACGGCATCGGTGGAGAAAACGCGTACGTCGAACGACACATGAATGCATCGGGCATCCCGATACCAGCGGCGTGCACCTGCAGCAACACTTCGCCCGGGCCAGGAACGGGCTCGGGAATATTGACCATGCTCAGCACATCAACGGGCGCTCCGACACCGGTGATCTGCCAAGCTCGCATGGCGCGAACGCTACCGGAGTCGATCCGAATTCGCGTGGCGAAGGTACGCTTGCCACATGGAGGCCGAGCGAGGTGCATCACTTAATTTCACCTCGCACCCCTTTGCCACTCTCGATGAATTGATTTGGAAAGTCAGTTGGGATGCACGCCCCGCTTATCGAGGACGCCTCCACGCAGTCTCTGCATTTCTCGCCCCTCCGGCAGCAATCGCCATGGTCATGAACGCGAAACCGGGCCGAAATCGAGTCGCAGCGTCGGTGTACGGAATTGGCATCTGCGCGATGTTTGGCGCTTCTGGCGCGTATCACCGGCTCACGAAGAGCCGGAAGATGGCCAACATCCTGCGCCGAGTCGACCATTCAATGATCTACGTCATGATCGCGGGCACATGGACTCCAATCGCCGTCGCGACACTCCCTCCGAAACAGGCCAAAGCGGTTCTGGCTGCGGTGTGGTCAGCAGCTGGTCTCGCCGCAGGAGCCAAAGTCATACGTCTCGACGGAAAACAGCGAGCCGGCTCATGGTTTTATCCCGTCCTCGGCGTCTCAGGAGTTGCTCTAGCTCCAGCTGTGGTTCGAGTCGGGGGCAAGCCTGCTCTTGCTGCATTGGCCGTCGGTGGCGCTTCGTATCTCGGTGGCGCCGCAGTCTTCGCCGCTCAACGCCCGAACCCATGGCCAAAGAAGTTCGGCTTCCACGAGATCTTCCACGCCGCTGTCGTTGTCGGCATGCTGTCGCACTATCTCGCTATTTGGAGAGTGCTTCGGCGAAGCCGGTAGTGCGGGCTCAGGTCACAGTATCGGCGCCTCCACCGTCGAAGCGAAGGTGCGCTCCGTTGAGATGCCATCCCGGTTCGCTCACAACGAAAGCAATAAATCTTCCGACATCCTCTGGACTTGCAACCCGCCCCGAAGGGTTCGCCATTGCCGTCTCGAGGACCATTTGTTCCACGGTCGGCCAGTCGGTTGCAAGACCTTTGCGTCGCGCTCGTTCAGTGAAGAGATCGACCATCTCGGGCGTGGCAATAAGGCCGGGGCTCACACAGTTCACCGTGATGCCCGTTCCAGAGAGATGCTTCGCCAAACTTACGGTTACCGATGGAAGAGCGCCCTTCGCTGCGTAGTACTCCGGAATCCGATCGCCTGGTCGTGTCGCTCCAACGGTGGAAACAAAGACGATGCGCCCCCAGCCATTCGATCGCATCGACTCAACGAACGCATTCGTTACTCGGATACCGGAAACAACGTTGGTGTCGTAACTCGAGTGCCATGACTCAGCATCGCTCTTCGACCAATCACTACCTTCGGCCACTCCGTAGTTATTGATGACGATGTCGACGCGATCGACAACACCATCGACCGCCGCGCGCAGATTCGCCGCACCGTTATCGGTTCGAATGTCGCCAATTACTTCGAAACAGGTTCCGCCTGCGGATCGAATCGATGTCAGCGTGCTTTCGCATTGACCCGCTTCAAGGCCGTGCACCAAGACCGTTGCACCCTCTGTCGCCAGTACTGCGGCGATTCCGGCGCCAGTACCGCGCCACGAACCCGTAACGAGCGCGATTCGACCTTGTAGTCCTAGGTCCATGAGAAGCGGGCTCTAGTGGGAGGCCCGGACGAGTCGCCCAGGACGCGCTCCGGTGTCAGCGTCGGAACGACGAGTCACCACGCCATTCACGATGGTGGCCACATAGCCGGTGGCTTCCTGAAGGATCCGACGTCCGCCAGCGGGAAGATCGTCGCACGGATGCGGTGGATGCAATGTGAGTTTCTCGATATCAATCACATTGATGTCGGCCCGCTTACCCGCAAGTAGGACGCCTCGATCGTTGAGCCCCACAACTTCTGCGGTGAGCGCTGACTGTTTACGGACGATTGCTTCAATCGGAATGCGGTGACCACGAGTGCGATCTCGAGTCCAGTGCGTGAGCAGGTAGGTCGGCATCGAGGCATCACAAATGAACCGGACATGTGCCCCGCCATCGGAGAGACCAACGACGGTGTCTGGGTGTTCCAGCATCACGGCGAGGTGATCCTGAGACGTATTGGCGTAGTTCGTGAAGGCACCTAGAAGAAGTGCCCCACCAGCAATGGAGTCGTAGAGGACCTCCCACGGATCTTTACCGGCGGCCTCGGCCATACCTGCAATCGAACGATCGCGAGTGGGCTCGTAGTCAGGTGGGTCACCAAGGACAAAGAGGCGTTCGAACATAAACGCCATGTTGTCGGCGATCGATTCGTACTGACGGTTCGGATCTTCCGGGAGATTTTCTTCAGAAAGGATCTGCGCTTTCACCTCTGACGTTTGCAATGCAACCAATAAATCGTCATAGGAAAGTTCCGACTCAAGTCGACGGAACGTTGGTCGGCGCATGAGGCCGTGATAGGTGGCGACGCCAATCAACATGCCACCGGGTCGACCGGCGACCTGCGGCACGAGTTGCGCTCCTTCGATGTTCGCCTTGCGAACGGCTTCAAGTTGCTCCGCCCACAAATCAGGTGCACCCATCGACTGGATCATGAGGAACGACACAGGTGCGCCGGTGCGCTTCGAGACTTCGGAGAGCAAGGCGATCTCACCAAGGACAGTGTCGCGATCGTCGCCTGTCTCGCCGGTGGGAACAGCTTCAAAGAGGCCTCCCCCGGCATCGACCATTGCCTGCGCAAGCGCAACCAGTTCCGTCGAATTGGCGAATGTTCCCGGTACGAGTTCGCCGTCGAGCGTGCGATGGTTCAGCGAACGTGAAGTCGAAACACCAATTGCGCCAGCTTCGATCGACGCGCGTACATGATCGGCCATCTGCGACAACTCGTCACTGGTTGGTTCCACATCGAGAGCACCACGATCACCCATGACATACACACGAAGCGGAGCATGCGGGACAAACGCAGCGATATCCATCGAGTACTCACGGCTGGCAAGCGCATCGAGATACTCCGGAAACGTTTCCCATGACCATTGGATGCCCTCGTGTAGCGCGGTGCCGGGAATGTCTTCGACACCTTCCATAAGTTCTACGAGCCATCCCTCTTTACCAGGACGCACTGGCGCAAACCCGACGCCGCAGTTGCCCACGACCACAGTGGTGACACCATGACTCGCTGACGGATCGAGGACCGGATCCCATGTGGCCTGACCGTCGTAATGGGTGTGGATATCGACAAAGCCCGGCGCCACGACAAGACCAGTTGCATCGATGACTTCGGTCGCGTCTCCGGGAATGGCGGGGCCAACCTCGACAACGATCCCGTCGGTGATCGCAACATCTCCGATAAAACTCGCGGCACCGGTTCCGTCGATAATGGTTCCGTTGATGATTTTTAGATCGAACATGCTCTGACCCTAGGCCCCGACCCCCACCTGACGCAGGACTTCCTGTCCGGAACTACCCTCAGCACCAACGGAAACCGCGTTCCGTTCTCTCTGGGGGAACCTGATGACCACAACCACCGAATGGGATCAGATTGTCGACGTCATCATCGTCGGATCGGGTGGCGCTGCCCTTGTTGCAGCAACCATGGCTGCCGACGAAGGCGCTCAGGTTCTGGTTGTCGAAAAGGACGAACTCCTCGGCGGAACAACTGCTGTTTCAGGCGGCGGCATCTGGTTGCCCAACAACCATGTCATGGCCGAGGCCGGCATTCCCGATTCCAAGGAAGCAGCACTCGCCTATATCAAACGTGTTGTCGATGGCCGAGCCCCTGATCCCGAACTGCTTGAGGTGTTCGTCGATACCGCACCCGAGATGCTCAAGTACCTCGTGGAGCACACCCCGGCCACGTTTCACATTCAACCTCTCCCCGACTACTACACACCGTGGGGATGGGAAGGCCATCTTCCCCGTCCGGGTCGCACCGTGGAAGCCAACCCCTATCCCGTCGGCGAACGCTTGCCGGAGTGGAAAGACAAGATCGTCAAGCGCGGCACGCTTATGTCACTCGGTGCAGCGACCACGCTCACCGAAGATTTCATGCCACGAACTCCAGAGATAGAAGCGGAACTTGCTCGTCGCGAAGCCGAGGACGTTCGACCAAAGGGTGCCGCGCTTATCGCCGCCCTTCTTGAAGGACTACTCGACCGCGGTGTCGACATTTGGTTGTCCTCGCCGGCAAAGGATCTCGTCGTCAACGAATCTGGCGCTGTGGTGGGCGCAGTTGTTGAACACGATGGCAATCGCACTCGCATTGGCGCGCGGAAGGGCATCGTTCTTGCCTGCGGCGGTTTCGAATGGAACCGAGAAATGGTCATGACGCACCTTGGTTACGACGTGAAGCCTCTGAGCCCTGGCGGGAACACTGGCGACGGACTTTCGATGGCCATGAAGGCCGGAGCCCAGTTAGGCAACACCACTTCCTATTGGGGAACGCCCGTGATGTTCGACCCCGAGATCACCCGCAACGGCGAAATGGTTCCCCAGTTCGAATGGGGCCGCGGCGAACCTTCGTCAATGGTTGTGAATCAGAAGGGAAAACGATTCGCCAACGAAGCATTGCCGTACAACGATTTCCCCAAAGCATTCGGCGTCTTTGATTCCACCAATCACGAGTTCCCGAATGCCGGACCGTGTTGGCAGATTTTTGACAACGTCGTGCGCTCCAATGTGCGCGTACTTTCGATGCTTCCCGGCGAGCCCGACCCCGATTGGGCCATCAAAGCCGATTCCATTGCTGAATTGGCATCAATGATCAATATCGATCCCGCCGCACTTGTTGCGACTGTCGATCAATTCAACGAGAACGCCGCTAACGGCGTTGACCCAGACTTCGATCGCACCAGCAAAGGCCTAATGGGGCCAGGCGCAACGAAGCCGCTTCTCGAGGGCCCGTTCTATGCCGTACGCATCTATCCAGGAATGCTCGGAACAAACGGCGGACCGATGATCAGCAAAGACGCTGAAGTTCGTCGCCAAGGTGGCGGAGTGATCGAAGGTCTTTACGCCGCGGGAAATACTGCGGCGAATGTTTTTGGTTGGGCCTACCCGAGCGGTGGCGGCACCATCGGCAATGGCACCGTGTTTGGTTACCGAGCCGGGATCCATGCTGGATCCCGCCCGGCACGCGATATCTAACTGAGTATCGCTACGACTTCGGAATCACTCCGCCTGCAGCGATCCAACGTGAGATCACTTCGCCAGCCTCAGCAGGTGAATACACGTCTTCTTCGTAGCTCCATTTTCCGTTACCGGCATAATGGAGAATCGTGTTGACGTCGAAACCGTAGTAGCCATCGTCGCCTTCGGGCGCAGGCAGGATGTTTGGAATGAGCGCGCTCACTCGGTTTCCTTCAATGAACTTGTAGGAAACCGGGAATTCCATTGATGGGAATGGCTGCATCACACCATTGATCCAGTCACGGATTTCTTTCTGACCCTTGAAATAGCCGTAATGATGTTCGCGATAATGCGCATCATCGGTGAACTGGTCAGCCCACTGATTCCAGTTGCCAGTTGCCACGGCAACTTCGCCACGCTTGCGGTAGTTCTCGAACTCTTCTTCGATTTCCTCACGCGGGAATGCTGGCTCAACAGGCATCGGCGCCCAACCGTCGATACCCTCAAGCGACCGATCCTGAGGGGTCTCTCGAGTTCCTCCGGCCCGGATCCAATCGACGAACACCCGGCCAGCATCTTCAGGGTTGTAATAGTCGCCTTCGAAACTGAACTTTCCGTCGCCGGCGTATTCAAGAATGGTTGTGTTGGGAAAGCCGAACCGCTGCCCCGCACCCGTGGGGTCGGGAAGGTTGTTCCAGATGTAGAAGCTGATCCGATTTCCCTCGATCATGTACCAATCGATCCAAAGAGTCATCGTCGGGTAGTCCGCCATACATTCGACGATCCACTTCTCGATCGCAGCACGACCATTGAAAACCCCAAGGTTGTGCTCCTCGTAGAGCGCATCTTCAGTGAACAACTGCGCCCACCCGGCCCAGTCGTGGGTCTCGACCCCACGACGGCGAAACTCGGCAAACGCCGCTTCGATCTCTTCACGCGGATATGTCGTCATTTGGATTCCCCTCATCCCCGAACAGTTGGCGAACCCTATCGGCAATGCCAAATCAATGAAGCGGTCATCGCTATTGCGAAAATTCACTGTCGGGGGAACCGAGAGGGATGGCGTGTGTGACAGGGGCCCACTTTTTCTGACAATCTGACTGCTCGCGACAGTTCGTCGCCGCAGCATCTCGCAGGGGGAACTTCCATGGCCGACACCATTGATACCGATTACATCCGTCAAGCAGTCGAGTATTCCGATCTCGCAGCGCTCCGTGTCGCCATCTTCCAGGCGTGTGGCGACGCCGAAATTGCCGCTCTCGGCCCTGTTGCCCAACTCAGCCCCGAGGATCGCTCACGTCTCGTCGAGCGATGCATCGAGTTGCTCTCCACCGATCTCTCGTCTTGGTCGCTTCGCACCCCATCCGATGCCGAGATCTACTCCATGCTCGACATGGTTCTTGGTAAGCCAACGGAACTGGGCGACTTTGAGTTGCGCAAGATGGTTCTTTCGTTCGAAGACTTCCCCGGCTTCGCCGAATGGCCGACACCCCAGGTCAAAGCTCCCGAAGGGTTCCATGTCGCGATTATCGGTGGCGGCTTTAACGGCATCGCTACCGGCGTGCAGCTTGAACAACTTGGAATCGACTTCACGGTCTACGA
Source organism: Acidimicrobiales bacterium (assembly GCA_037620085.1). GTDB lineage: Bacteria > Actinomycetota > Acidimicrobiia > Acidimicrobiales > Acidimicrobilacustridaceae > Acidimicrobilacustris. The sequence goes on from JASJMB010000043.1 coordinate 81,069, forward strand.
GCGCCGCGAGGAACTCGGCGGCACGTGGGCCATCAACCGCTATCCCGACATTCGCGTCGACACGCTCAGCTCATCGTACGAATTCAGTTTCGAGAAGGACTACCAATGGGACGAGTACTTCGCTCGCGGCCCCGAGGTGCGTGCATACCTGACTCATATCGCCAACAAGTTCGGCGTCATGGATCATGTGAAGCACGGCCACGATCTGATCGAAGCTCGTTTCAATGACGACACCAAGTTGTGGCGCGTCACGTTCCGTCTCACCGATGGTTCGACCGATTCACGTGATGTGAACGCAATCGTGAGTGCTGCTGGCCTCTTTGCTAACCCGAGTCTTCCAAATTTCCCGGGCATCGAGAACTTCGGTGGCCTCGTCATTCATCCGACCCAGTGGCCTGAAGGTATCGACCTGAGCGACAAGCGCGTTGCCGTTATTGGCAACGGTTCAACCGGCGTGCAGTTGCTTGCCCAAGTTACCGAGATGTCAAAGCACGTCACCATGTTCCAGCGCACCCCGCAGTGGATCAGCCCGCGCGACAAATATGGGAAGCATGTTGAACCCGAATCTCGTTGGCTCATCAACACCATGCCCGGCTACTGGAACTGGTGCCGCATCACCTCGATCATGCACTTGTTTGATTTCGACAAGGACTTCCTTATTCGCGATGCGGAGTACGAAAAGACTGGCGGGCAAATCACCGCCAAGAGCGACTTCGTCCGCAACATGCTTCTGGAGTACATCAAGACCGAAACCGGTGGCCGTCAGGACCTCATCGACAAGTTGATTCCCGACTATGCCCCGATGGTCCGTCGACCAATCGTTGACAATGGCTGGTATCGAGCCCTCACACGCGACAACGTCGAACTTGTCACCGAAGACATCGTCCGCTTCACCGATACCGGCATGGAAACGGCCGATGGCGTGCACCACGATCTAGATGTCGTCATCTCCGCTACCGGCTACGACATCGTGAAGTATCTCTGGCCCGCCGAGTACTTCGGCCGCAACGGCGTAAACCTTCACGAAAAGTGGGAAGAAGAATCTCCCATGGCCTATGTGGGCATGATGGTTCCGGGATTTCCGAATTTGTTCACGCTTTATGGCCCCAACTCTCAGCCCGTCTCGGGCGGCGTGGCGCTTCCCGCTTGGTATCAAATGTGGGCGGGCTTTGTTGCTCGTTGCCTCATTGGAATCGTCGAACAAGGCAAGCAGACCGTCGAAGTTACCGACGAAGCGTTCCGTGATTACAACGAGAAACTCGTTGAGGAATCACAGAAGCTCATCATGGTGACCGAAGAGGCATCGGCCAAGAAGAACTACTACGTCCAGAACGGTCGCATGCAGGTCAACGCTCCATGGGAAACCTGCGACTACTACCGCATGACCTCCTACCCCGACCCCGAGGCCATCGTCTACCAGTGACCCTGTTGGTTCGGCTCTACGAGAGTCGAACCAACAGTCCATTACGACAACACGTAGTCATCAACGTTGATCTCTCGCGTCCACGACCAATAGTCAACGAGTCGGAACGGGCTCACCGTATGGATTTCTCCAGCCTCATTTCGGAAATGCGTATGCGTGATCCCAGGATGCGACCACACCATTTGCTTAATGAGTTCTTGCTGCTTGGCGTGGTAGGCCTCATAAAGTTCAGGCTTTGGCTCCATCGACTTCGCACCGGTGAGCGCGATTTCGTCAAGACACTTACTGATGTAACGCATCTGACATTCGGAATGGAAGATCAAACTTCCGCCATGATTCAAGTGCGTACTTGGCCCGTAGGTCATAAAGAGGTTCGGGAATCCCGGAACGGTGATGCCGAGGTAGGCCGAGGGGCGATCGCTCCAGAACTCGTTCAGCGAGACACCGTCGCGACCAATGAACTCCATTGGGAACAGCACCTTGCTCATCTGGAACCCTGTCGCGAACACAATGATGTCGGCCTCGTAACGCTGGCCATCTTCCGTCACGACACCTGTCGCATCGATGTGGTCGATTGCCGTGCGCACCAGTTCAACGTTGTCGCGCTTTAGCGCGTTCAACCACGAGCCATTGTCCTGCAACGTGCGCTTGCCGGTTGCCGGGTAATCCGGGATGACTTTCGCCAAGAGTTCTGGGTCGTCACCCACTTGACCGGTGATCCAATCGGTGAACATCTGTCGCGCCATGTCATTGGCGGCGTTAATCGAACGGTCTTGATGCGGCCAATCGGGATCGATCTTGGCATTGGCCAATGAACCATCGCAACCAGGCCAGAACAACAAGAACCGATACCAGCGTCCGAAGAACGGAAGGTGTTGGATGGCCCACGTCAGTCCGGCCGGAACCTTCTCGTGGTAGTTCGGATTTGGGAACATCCACTGAGCGGTGCGCTGGAACACGACAAGCGAGGCAACATCGGGAGCGATCGTTGGCGCGATCTGGAAGCCGCTCGCTCCGGCTCCGATCATGATCACGCGTTTCCCGGCGTAGTCGATGGAGTGATCCCAGCGCGCGGAATGGAATGACGGTCCGGCGAATGTTTCGATGCCCGGGATATCGGGAATCTTTGGGCGATTCAGCTGTCCAACCGCAGTGACGACAGCGCGAGCATCAAGAACTTCCTCAAGACCGTCACTTGTACGCACCACGACATGCCAAAGACCGGCAGCGTCATCCCAACTTGCACGGACGACCTCAGTCGAAAAACGAATTTGCGACCATAGATCGTGGCGGTTCGTGACTTCCTCGAAATAGGCACGAATCTCAGGTTGCTTGGCGAAGTATTCGGTCCAATGATCGGACGGTTCGAATGAATAGCAATAGAAGTGATTGCCCACATCGACACGACAACCCGGATAGGAGTTTTCGTACCAAGTGCCGCCGACACCGGCGTTCTTTTCGATCACGGTGAAGGGGATGCCGGCCTGCTTAAGCCGAATGCCGGCAAGAACGCCGGACTCTCCCGCTCCGATCACCACGACCGGCAATGCCGCTCGAGCTTGCGCCGATGAATGACTCACGACACTGCGTTGGTCGGTTCCGTCGAGTTCCATGTCTTCGAGCATCATCGGCACGTACTCAGCAGGGACTTCCTCGCACACAAGCCATGCCATCATTTCGCGCAGCAGTGCCTCATCGGGCGGGGCCGGAAGCGCACAACCGCTGTCGCGATAGGAACGAATGACATCGAGCGCGCGTACTCGAATCTCGGCCTTTTGGTCCTCAGGCAGATAGCCCTGGATTTCGTTGAGGAACAGACCTAACGGTCGAATCGGTCCCCGAATCCACGACGCGTCGCCAGTCATGTGCACCATCGACAGCACAAGCGTCGGGATGCTCACGTCTGCGAGCATCGCCTCGATCGTGGCGTCGTCATCGGTGATGGGAAGCCCCACGTGCGGATTGCCTGCGTACAGATCTGATGTCGACATGATTCCCCCTAGGCCTACCGCACGAGTTTTCTGGCATTTGTCCAAACGCAACAACGCCGCCCCAACTGGGACGGCGCTTCTGGTGTCGGAGGGGGGACTTGAACCCCCACGCCCTTGCGGGCACTAGATCCTTAGTCTAGCGCGTATGCCAATTCCGCCACTCCGACGTGGCCCCCCGGATGCGCCGAAGCGACCGGTTTGCGAGTGATCAATCTAGCCCAGCGAACCCCCTGCCTCGCCAACCGGCTGGTCAGGTCGGGTATCGGTCACGCTGATGCGCCGGACAAGGCAGGATGATGACCTCGTTCATCACGCCGTCCGCAGGAGTTCCTTCAATGATCGGAAAAGACCGCCGCATTCTCGTCATCGGCGCAGGCCCGGGCGGCATCATCTCCGCCTATCAATTCCGTGAAGCGGGTTACACCGACGTCAAGGTACTTGAACGGGACGGTGACGTCGGTGGCACATGGCAGCGCAGTCGCTACCCCGGCCTTTCCTGCGACGTCATGATCCATGCCTATTCGTTTTCGTTCAATCTCAATCCATCGTGGCCTCGGTCGTACGCGTCACAGCCCGAGATCCTCGAGTACATGCGCGACTCCGTCGACGCTCTCGACCTTTGGCCGATGATCCACTTGAACACTGGCGTGTCCAGTGCGACCTGGAACGACGACACCGCCGAGTGGGTCGTCACGACATCGACTGGCCAGACGCTCATCGCCGACATCGTCATCAGCGCGCAAGGAATGTTCGGCGAAATAAAATGGCCCGACATCGCTGGACGCGATTCATTCTCCGGAGAGCTGATTCACACCGGCGAATGGCCTCACGATCTCGACATAACGGGCAAGCGCGTGGCCGTCATTGGCAGTGCTGCAAGTGCGGTGCAAAGCATTCCGGAAATCGCCAAGCTCGCCGACACCCTGCATTCCTTCCAGCGGTCGCCGCAATGGGTTCTTCCCAAAGAAGAGTTTCCGATTCCCGCCGAACAGATCGAAGAGTTTCGATCGAATCCAGAAGCGCTTCAGGGCTATCGCGACGCGATCATGAACTACATCGGCCCAAATGCGCCGTTTAGCAACAAAGAGATTCTTGGTGGAGCCGAATGGGCCGGTGCTGTCGCCATATCTGTCATCGACGATGAAAAGACCCGTGAGGGTCTCACACCTCATGTTCCATGGGGTTGCTTCCGACCATTGTTTTCGAACGACTACTACCCTGCGTTTAATCGGCCAAACGTCGAACTCATTACCGATGCAATCGAGCGCATCACGCCCAACGGCATCGTGACTGCCGATGGCGTTGAACGCGAGGTCGACGTCATTGTCTGCGCAACCGGATACGTGGTCGATAAGTTCGCCTCACGTATTCCTTTCACCGGGCGTAATGGTCGAAGTCTTGATGACGAATGGGTCGACGGTCCCGAGGCCTACTTGGGCGTGACCACCACGGGCTTCCCGAATCTGTTCATGTTGTACGGACCCAACAACAACGCTGGTTCGCTCATTCAAATGGCTGAATACGAGGTGGGTTACGTCCTCGAACTTCTTTCGCAAATGGATAGCGGCGGAATCGACTGGATCGATCCGCAACGCGAAGCAATGGACGCCTATAACGCTGAACTGCAACAGGCCATCGCCGGAGTTGACGTGTGGCACGCGGGTTGCGGGCACTACTACGAGAGTCCCTCAGGGAAAATCGTTACGCAGTATCCGTACTCGATGTATCACTACCGCGATGCTGTAGCGAACCCCGACCTCACTCCATACGAAACCGGGCGCAAGTAACTCCGCCTATTCGACACACTTAGAGTCGTCCGGCGTCCTTCGCTGCTTGTTCGGCTGCTGAAAGTTGCGCATCGATGATGGCGAGCCCGCCATCCCAGAAACGCGGATCGGCAAGATCGACACCGACGATGCGACCAAGGTCTTCGGGCGATTTCGAACCACCGGCGCGCAACATATCGAGGTAGGCCGGAACGAATGCATCGCCTTCAACTTCGTAACGGGCGTAGACAGCGAGCGCGAGCAATTGTCCGTAGGCATAGGCATACACATACCCGGGTGAGCCGATGAAGTGAGGAATGTAACTCCACCACGAGCGATAACCCGGAGTGAGTTCGACTGCGTCGCCAAGCATGGCGCGTTGAGTACTCTCCCACGCGTCGGCGAAGTCTTCGGTCGATAACTCTCCGATTTCGCGACGATGCGTATGCACGGCATTCTCAAAACGGTTCATGGCGATTTGGCGGAAGACGGTGGCGATCTGACCTTCGAGACTCTCGGCCAAGAGAGCGAGTCGGGCGTTCGGATCGGTGGTGTCGGCGAGAAGCCGACCAAAGGTGACCGTTTCGCCAAAGACCGATGCGGTTTCGGCCAAGGTGAGCGGTGTCGATTGGTGAAAGACCCCTTGTTCACGAGCGAGATAGGCGTGAAGACCATGCCCGAGTTCATGGGCAAGGGTGAGAACGTCGCGTCGTCGACTGGTCCAGTTCAGCAACAGGAATGGATGTGCACTCGGAACGGTGTAGGCACAGAACGCCCCCGGCCGCTTGCCAGGTCGCACCGGCGCATCGATCCAGTTGTCATTGATGAAGGTGTTCACTACGCCGGCCAACTCGCTTGAGAACGAACCGTAGGAGTCGAGGACTATTTCGGTGGCCTCTGACCACGAGAACTCCTCTTCGACCGACGCGATCGAAGCGTTGCGGTCATAGTCGGCAATGCGATCAACGCCAAGAAGTTGCGCCTTCAACCGGTACCAACGCTGAGGGATGTCGTACCGATCGACGACTGCGTCGACCAATGCCTGCACCGAAGAATCGCTCGCCTGATTGGCAAGGTTTCGGCTCGCGACCCACGACGAGTACGAACGGAGTCGATCGTCTGTGGTCTTGTCGGCCATCAGCGTGTTGAACACATAGGCACGCGTTCGTAAACCGGGTTCGAGGGCGACGGTGATTGCGTCAGCAGCGATACGGCGATCGTCACGATCCGGCGAACCCAAACGCGAAAGCCCTTGTTCAAGACTTGTGGGCCCTTCAGGAAGTTCGACGACGATGGCCGAACTCAATTCATCAAATAGCCGGCTCCATGCCGATGAACTCGTGACATCCTTCTCGGCCAGAATCTTTTCTTCCGGCTCGGTCAGCAAATGCGGCCGATAGCGACGAGCCGACTCAAGGTAGTAACGACAAAACGCAAGTTCTTCAGACTCAAGCAGCACTGAAGCGCGTTGCTCGGGGACTTCAGCCCATTCCAATTCAAGAAAAATCAAACGAGTCGACAGTTCCGTTGCTTGCTCTTGAAACTTCTGCATTGCTGCGCCACGTGCTGGGTCGGACGTATCGACTGCGAAGCGCAGCGACACCCACGAACCTGCGCGACCGAGCCGATCCTGAATCTCGGCAAGAGTCGACATAGCGCTTACCAAATCCGGCACTTCGAGTTCGCCGATCCGGCCCCGCCATTGCTCGAGATCACCGGTGAGCGCTTCGGCCTGCTCAAGAAGTTGGTGGACACCCTCTTGGCCGTTGCCATCGACTAACGGATCGAGGTCCCAGGCAATATCGGCAGCGGTGAGATCAGTATCTTCGTACACGGTCATAGGCACACGCTACGGAAGCGCAAGACCTCATTCCACTAGCGAGCGAAGAGTTTCCTTCGAGGCATCGATCTCGTCAGACAAAAGCCGCTCAAAAAGGCCTGCGCCGAGGGAGCCGCCGTAGTGAAGGCCCATCGTGAGCCGAGCTCCCGCGTCGCGTGGCTCGAGCACCGCATCGAGCACCCACGGCGAATGGCTGCGTCCGTCGGTTTCCTCCCGCTCGAACCGGATATGGCCAGGCTCATCGACCGTGCGGACCATACGCAGACGTTTTGATCGAGCGATGGGCCCAACCTTGGCCCGAAGTTCAACTGCCCACGCGCTCGGGTCGCTCCCCTGCTCGCTTTCGGCGCGCGGAACGATCGTGAGCCATTCCGGATAGCGGCCGAGGTCACCGACCCATACCCGCAAGTCTTCGATCGTGCAGGCTGCATCGAGGGTTGCGATCAGATCCATTCCACCATTGTGTCGCAACTGCTGCAGCTAGCGGTGACCGAGCAATTGGGCAACGTGTGCAGTCGCGGGCTGCGCATCGAGAATCTCGGGGGTATCCAACTGCACCAGTTTCCCGCGGTCGAGCACGGCGATGCGATCGGCCAGTTCGAAGGCCTCCGATCGGTCATGGGTGACATAGACAACTGTGAGTACAAGACGATTGATGAGATCTCCGAGTTCAGAAACGAGTCGGTCTCGCAACACACGATCCAGCGAACCCATCGGCTCATCGAGAAGCAGGAGCAGAGGCGAAGGCGCAATCGTGCGAGCCAGGGCAACTCGTTGCCGTTCTCCACCAGACAGCGAAGCGATATCTCGAGAACCAAAACCCGCCAAACCCACGAGTTCAAGCACCTCGGCAACCCTTTCACTGCGATCGGGCTTGGGCATCTTGGCCATTCGCAATCCGAATGACACGTTGTCGGCAACATCGAGGTGCGGAAACAGCGCGTGCTCTTGAAACATCAATCCGATACCGCGCAAATGCGTTGGGGTTTTTGTGATGTCGACCCCGTCGAGAACAACGTTGCCGGTGCTCACGGATTGAAGACCAGAAATCGCACGCAGCAACGTGGTCTTCCCCGAGCCGGAAGATCCGAGAACCCCAATCACTTCACCAGCAGCCACGTCGAACGAGACATCGCATAATGATTCGACCGTCGAATTCGAGTGACGAACAGACACATGATCGATCGAGAGGAATGCGCTATCCATTTCAGAACTCCGAAACGCCGGCGGGGCGGAAACGATCGATGACTGTTATGACAACAATTGTCAGCACCATGAGAATTGTCGACATGGCCATTGCTTGACCGAAGTTGTAGTCGCCTGGACGACCAAGGGCACGGTAAATCGCAATAGGCATGGTTGGACGATCGGGACGAGCCAGAAATGCCGTCGCTCCGAACTCACCCAGCGAAACGGCGAAGGCGAAACCGGCTGCGGCGGCAAGCGCCCGACCGACAATTGGAACATCGATGGTCCACCAGACCCGACGAGGCGATGCTCCGAGTATCGATGCGGCTTCCCTCAGGCGTGGGTCAATCGACCGCAACCCCGGCACCAACAATCGGACAACAAACGGCAACGCCACGATCGCATGGGCGATGGGAATCAGCCACAACGACGATCGGAGGTTCAACGGGGGTTCATCGAACACGATGAGAAATCCAAAGCCAACGGTCACTGCAGAGGTCCCGAGCGGAATCATGAGCGCAGTGTCGGTCCAGCGACTGAAGCGCGAATTGGAAACATCGGAGCCATTTCCAACGATGGCCCACGCAGCGCACAGGCCAAGCGCTAGAGCTACCACCGTTGCCATAAGTGCGAACAGCAACGAATTCCCTACGGCGTCGATTGGGGGAACGAACGACGTAGACCCTCCTCGGCTATCGGTGAGGGCTTGGTAGAAGCCAAACCCCCACCCGCTAGGTGTCGAAAATGAACGGACAACAAGCAAACCCAACGGAATACCAAAAAGCACCGTCATAAACAGAAGGTTTGAACGAATCAGCCAACGCTGTGACGAGGTAACCGCTGACTGCTCGGTTTCAGATGCTGATCGCTGATTTACAAGCACCGACCTTCGCCGCTGGGAGCGTCCGAACCAGATCAAAATGGCAACCACGACAACGAGCTGAACGATGGCGAGCACTGCGGCAATGTCGAGATGAAGAAACTTTGCTGTTTGGTCGTAAATCTCAACCTCGAGCGTTCGATGACTGAGACCACCAAGGATAAGAACAATCCCAAAAGAGGTGAAACTGAAGAGGAAGACGATCGACGCGGCAGCGGCAACCGACGACCGGATCAGCGGCCACGTAATGTCAGCGAACACTCTCCAAGGAGCAGCTCCCAGGATTCGGGCCGACTCTTCGAGACGAGGATCAATCGTCGACCACGTGGCACCAACGGTGCGTACTACGACGGCGTAGTTGAAAAAGACGTGAGCGATCAGAATCGCCCAAACCGTTCCGTTGAGATTTACCCCTGTGAGTCCTCCCCCGCCAATGACGCCGAGCATCGAAACTGCGACAACGACGGTTGGGAGCACAAAGGGCACAAGGAGTGCGGACCACAGCAATCGTTTCCCTCGAAACCGAAGGCGAGCAAACATGGCTGCCGCGGGAAGAGCCACGATGACACAGAGGACTGTCGAAGCAATCGACTCCCAGAGCGTGAACCACAGCACTCGCCGCATCGCCGGGTCCGAGAAAACATCGCTAAATGCGGCGAGGTTCCACACTCCATTGGGTCGGAGTCCACGCAACAAGATTGCAAACACGGGCCACACGAAGAACACCCCGAGGAAAGCAAGAGGAGGAGTTGCCGCAAGAAGCCGCCACACCGAGCTTCGGTGTGTGCCACCTCGGGACTCGAAGGCAGCGTCCATCAGCGGAAGAGCGCCGACCATTGTGCGATCCAGCGGTCACGATTGGCCGCAACATCGGCGAACGGGAGCGACAGCGGGTTTGAAACCGCTGCGGTGTACTTGGCGAATGTGTCAGGAAGTTGCGTGCCCGTCACAACGGGGTACACGTACATCTGTCCGGGAACATCTGCTTGAAACGAGCTACCAAGCATGAACTCGAGAAACGCTGCCGCCGCTCGCGGATTTGCAGCTCCTCGGAGTATTCCCGCGAACTCAGTTTGGCGATAGCACGTGTCAGTGATTACCCCTGTCGGAGAACTCTCCACTGCAAGCGATATGTCCTGTACTTCCGCTGGAGGACTTGAGGCATAGCTCACCACGAGTGGGCGATCACCCTTGCCGCTGCCGCCCGAGAAACTTCCGTAGTATGCAGTTTCCCAACTATCGACAACGCTCACACCATTACCTTTCAGTTGCTTCCAGTAAGAAAGCCACTTGGCATTCGCTGAAGTGTCGTCTCCACCCCCAAGTTTGGCGATCGTTGCGAGCATGAATGCAAGGCCTGGGGTCGAGGTCGAAGGATCCTCGACGACAAACTTTTTCATCATGGATGACTCGGTGAGACCATCAAACGTTGTCGGAATCTGGGTTGCAGATTTCGTGAAAGCAACGCGATCAAAGTTCACGCAGACATCGCCATGATCGATAGGGGTTGCCATGCCAGAGGAATCCAGCACATAGGAGGGGTCGACGGTGCTCAAGCGCTGTGGCGTGTACTCCTGAAGAAGGTTGTTCTCAAGAACTGATCCCAAAAGATTTTCGTCGAATCCGAAAATCAGATCAGCCACCGGGTTGCCGGCCGTAAGAATCGCAGCATTCGTCATTGCCACAGCGTCGCCCGATGGCATCAACTCGACTCTTACATTCGTGGCAGCTTCGAACTCATCAAGTACTGATTGAGTAACCGCGAAAGAATCGTGGGTCAGAACCCGCAATGTCACAGGATTGTCGAAATGAGGGAGGGCATCGTTCACGAGAACGGGCCCAACTTTCGCGTCGGATTTTGTCGATGAACCCGAAGATCCACAGGCCCCAGCAAGTACAGCAAATGCAAGAGCAACAACGCACAACCGCTTCATTTAAATTCTCCATTTTCATTGATAAGAACTTCGGGCCCGGGACGCACCACAAGCACGGTGCCTGATTCGAGAGAAACAGTTGCCTCACGCTCGAGCAGGACGTTGCTGACACCGCGCGTGGTGCCCGCAGTCAACGTTTCGCCTCGGAGTGGGTACTCAAGCCCTTCCGATCGAACGCCTAGTGCGTCACCGTGCAGAGGAAGGATTGTGACGACATCGCCAGGTGCCCCGGCAAAGGTCACACCTCCCCCACCGTGCACGACCGAGACCAGAGCAGAGTCAAGGATGGCGTGCATCGAAATATGCGCGTACGTGGGCGAAGCGATGACGAAAGCATTCGCAAACGACTGATCAACACGCCCACCGTGTCCACCCACCACCGTGATCACGTCAGCCCCTTCCCGAATCGCAACCTCTATTGCGAGTTCGAGATCAGTGGCATCCTTCGCTACAGGGTGGCGTTCGACCCGTACACCAGTGCCTTCAAGTTCCTTGAGAAGCAAGGGAGGGATCGAATCGAAATCACCAACAGCGATATCGATTGAAAGACCTGCAGTGCGGGCATGAACGGCGCCAGAGTCTGCGGCAATCACAATGACGTCGTTACTATCCAGCGCTGCGGCCAAACCGAGATCAGGCGCCACTCCACCCATCACGATGATCGCCGCACGTAACGAGACTTCATTCTGATTCGACATGTCGAACACCTAAGGCAGGACGACACGAACGAGCACAAACCAGTGTGAACCGAAAACTTCCTTCGCCGGCATGACCCGGATCAGGTGCAACGGTCGGAAGAGATCGGCTCTTCCCTCTCAGCCCGGCCTCCCGGACTCCCGTGTTCATTTAGGACCTTACCTGCGCCGCAGTTCAGTTCCTCGGATCCAAGCCTTACGAAGTGGCACTGGTCCCCTACGATCGGTGCATGCGCAGAACCATTTTCACCGAAGAACACGATCTGTTTCGCCAATCGGTTCGTACCTTCATCGAACGAGAAGTCGCCCCCAATTTTGAACGTTGGGATCACGATGGCATCGTCGATCGGACACTCTTCACCGCTGCGGGCAGCGCAGGCTTTCTTGGAATCGACGCGCCCGAACAATTTGGTGGAGGAGGCGTCGAAGACTTTCGCTACAACACCATAATCAATGAAGAATTCGCGTATTCCGGTTTCGCTCCATCGGGTCTTGGAATCACCCTTCATAACGATGTCTGTCTTCCGTACTTCCTTTCACTCACGACAGAGGATCAAAAACAGCGCTGGCTTCCCGGGATCTGTTCGGGCGAACTCATCACCGCAATTGCAATGACCGAACCGGGAATTGGTTCTGACCTTGCCTCAATGACTACATCGGCAATACGGGACGGTGATCACTATGTCGTCAATGGAGCGAAGACGTTCATCACCAATGGCATTAATGCCGATCTCGTAATCGTCGCAGTCAAGACAGACCCCAAAGAGCGACACAAGGGAATGAGCTTGATCGTCATCGAGCGCGACACTCCCGGATTCGAACGCGGTCGCAATCTCGAAAAAGTCGGATTGCATGCACAAGACACAGCCGAACTGTTTTTCACTGATGCTCGGGTACCTGCCGCCAATCTTCTCGGCAGCGAGGGAATGGGCTTTGCCCACCTTGTCGACAACCTTCCGCAGGAGCGACTTTCTATTGGCGTCAGTGCCGTCGCGGCAGCGCGTCAGGCTCTGCGCTGGACACTTGAGTACACACATGACCGCACTGCTTTTGGACAACCAATTGCCACCTTCCAGAATTCACGCTTTGTACTCGCAGAGATCGCCACAGAGGTCGAAATCGCGGAAGTCTTTCTTGATCGATGCATCGAAGCACTCAACGCCAACGAGCTCACCGTCGAAGAGGCGGCAATGGCCAAGTGGTGGACGACAGAGCTGCAAAAACGCGTCGTCGACTCATGTGTTCAGCTTCATGGCGGCTACGGCTACATGCTTGAGTACCCGATCGCTCGGGCATATATCGATGCCCGCATTCAAACCATTTACGGCGGCACAACCGAAATCATGAAAGAGATCATCGGGCGATCGCTACGCCCATGATCCTTACCGAACCTCGAATCCGCCTAGGCTGACCGCATGATCCTTGTCGCGATCTTTGCCATCCTTGCCGTGATCTGCATCGTTGCCTTTGCCAACCAGATCAGCCGACGCCGCCGTTACGAACGTGGCGAGTACGACCCCGACGACGTCTGAACCTGACGTTGCAATCGCCTGACTCGACGACCATCGGTCCTGATACCCGCAGGATCGAGCGATGGTGGCGAGACCCTTGGAATGTCGCTTGCATCGTCGTAGCGATCTTGCTCACTGCGTTGGTGATGTGGCCGCTTATCGATGCAGGTCGCACTGCACTCGACCTCGTGTGGCGGCCAAGCGGCGATTGGGCGGTTCTCAACCTTCGCGTCGAAGACGTTGGACGCCAAACACCGCTCGTTGGTCCGTATTCGCGATTTGGCTGGAACCACCCCGGTCCGCTTCTTTACTGGCTTCTCGCCATCCCCTATCACCTCTTCGGAGATAAACCCGAAGCGCTACTCACTGCGGCAGCAACGCTGAATGCCCTCACGATCGCTGCGATGAGTTTGGTGGCCTGGCGCAGAGGTCGGCTCGCTCTCGTCTCGTGCACCATGGCCGCAATCGCGGTGCTCCTGCATGCAATGGGGCCAGCGATGATGCGCGACCCATGGAATCCATTCATCACACTGCTTCCGCTTGCCCTCATTGCCTTCTTGGCCTGGTCTGTCGCTGAAGGCGACGCATGGATGTGGCCACCTCTCATCTTCGTCGCGTCCTACGAGCTGCAGAGTCATATTGGTTATCTCCCGATACTCACAATGATTGCCCTAGCCATCGTGCTTCTCGCTTGGAGACGTCACTCCTTTCGCTTCCTCCTTCCCTCGGATCGCACCCAACAACGCTTCATTCTCGGCATCTCGTTCGCTGTTCTCTTCGGATGTTGGCTTCCCGTCGTCATCGACCAGGTCGCTGGAACAGGAAACCTTGGTGCGCTCACGCACTATTTCCTCTCCCCCGGAGATCGCCCAGCGGGAATGAGTACCGGACTTCATATTGCTGCCGACCAACTCCGGTTCCCGGCGGCCCCGTGGCTCGGACGCACCGAACTGACAGGAACTGACGGCGCGCTCCTTGGTTCCGAAGTCATCGCAATTCTCCTTCCCCTCGTTGCGATGGCCGGCTCTGCATGGATTGCGCGCCGAACTCGATCTTTTGCAGCGCTTCGACTTCAGGTCATCGTGGTCGCCGCAAGTCTCGGCGGTGTTATAGCTACATCACGAGTCATCGGACCGGTCTTCGACTGGGTCGTGCGCTGGTGGTGGGTACTTGCGCTTCTTTGGTGGCTCTCGATCGTCTGGTCGCTTTGGTCATCGCTCATGCAGGTCATCCAGTTGCGAGGTGTCCGTCGCTTCGCCATAGGTTTGCTTGCTGCACTAGCAACGATCGTCACCCTCATGGCGACGCGCCCCGTACTTGACGCAAGCGCATCTGCCGAGCCCCCGAGTCCGTCGACCGGAACTGTCCTCAATGGATTTTTAGAGCCAACGCTTCAGGCACTCGAAGGTTCCGGCCCCCTACTCGTGGTCACCACGGGTTCGGTACGCGGCGACTACGGCGATGCTCTCCGCCTGCAACTTGAGCGCGCCGGTATCGAGGTTGTCGCCGAAGACGACATGGTCAATCATCTCGGCCCCGAACGCTCGCTCTCAAGCCGCAAACCAGCCGGCATTCTCTGGATCGTGAGCGCCGACGAAATCAGGTGGTTCCGCACCGATCCAAACATGACCTACATCGCAGGTTGGGATCCGCTTTCGCCTAGTGAGCGAGCGCAGTTCTTCGTCGATGAACTCGAACTGAAAAAACAACTCATGGCCGCCGGTCGCGCTGATCTGGCACAAGCACTCACCAACGGTGGCGGTGGCGTCGACACCGAGGCATCGGGACTCGAAGGCGTTGATCAAGACCTACTCAATCACGTTGAATCTCTCCGCCGTAAGGGTGACCCTGTAGCCATTTTCCGCAGCACTTGGCCGTCACCTCGGCGGTAAGTCAGACATCCGACCATGCTCGCAAAGACACCGATGTCGGGAGACCCTCGCAGGAGTGCTTGACTTGATCGGTGCTTAACGTCCGGAACCTCGTAGTTGAGATCGGGGGGAAGACCATCGTTGATGGGACCACCTTCCAGGTTCAGGCCGGGGACAAGGTCGGCTTGGTAGGGCGAAATGGGGCCGGCAAGACCACGCTTTTCCGAGTTCTCGGTGGCGATAACGAGCCAAAACGTGGAACCGTCGAGCGATCGGGAGGAACGGGCTATCTCTCTCAGGATCCTCGTCAGGACGCCGTTGATCCAGAAAAACTCGCCATCACCCACGTGCTCTCAGGACGGGGTCTCGATGCCGCCGCCAAGCGGCTTGAGACCCTTCGCCAGGCAATGGAAGATGACCCTTCTGAGCAGAACATCACTCGATTCACGAATGCTCAGGAGAGGTTCGAGCTTGATGGCGGCTACGCCGCAGAGTCCGAGGCCCGGAAACTCGTCGATGGACTCGGTCTTCGCTCCGACCGCTTGGAACTCCCAATCGGAGCGCTCTCCGGCGGCGAACGTCGTCGCCTTGAACTCTCGCGCATCCTTTTCGCGGGCAGCGACCTTCTCCTTCTCGATGAACCAACGAACCATCTCGACGCCGATGCCCGCGATTGGCTCCTCACATTTCTTCGTTCATACCGAGGCGCCCTTCTCGTCATCAGCCATGATCTCGATCTTCTCGACGAAGCGATCACGCGCGTCATCCACCTCGACCGCGAAGCAGAAGAAGCAACTGGCGAAATTGTTGAATACCGCGGCACCTACAGCCAATACCTCGTCTCGCGAGAACTTGACGAAGAGCGACTCAGCAAGATGGCCGAACGCCAGCAAAATGAGATCAAACGCCTTTCAACTCTTGCTGACTCAATGCGTGGACAGACCGCAAAACGCGCTCGTGTCGCAAAGAACCTCGATAACCGTGCCGAACGAATTCGTTCGAACAAAGTCGAAGGGCCAGCGGCGCGTCGAACAATCGAACTTCGCTTCCCTCCACCCGCGAGTTGCGGAAGAACGGTCCTCACGGCAACCGGTCTCTGGAAGAGTTACGGATCGAACGATGTCTTCGCCGATGTCTCCTTCGACGTTGGCCGAGGCGAACGACTACTGGTGATGGGCCTCAACGGCGCCGGCAAGACCAGTCTGTTGAAAATCCTGGCGGAAAAGTCAGAGCCCGACCTCGGCGAGTTCGAATTCGGTCTCAACGTCTCTGCCGGCTACTACGCGCAGGAACACGAGGGCATCGATTCCGGCGTCTCCATGATCGACCACATGCGCAGAGACTCCGAACTCGGCGATGAAGGAGTCCGCTCATTGCTCGGCATGTTTGGTCTCAGCGGAGGGAAAGTTTTTCAGGATGCAGGAACGCTCTCCGGCGGAGAGAAAACCAAACTCGCACTCGCTCAGCTCGTAGCCGGAAATCACAATCTTTTGCTACTCGATGAACCAACGAACAACCTTGACCCCATGTCGCGATCCGCGACTGGAGCAGCGCTCGCAGCGTGGCCAGGAACAATGGTCATTGTGAGTCACGACGTTGAATTCGTGGAAGCACTTGCGCCCGATCGGATCTTGCTCATGCCCGACGGCCAACTTGATTACTTCTCGGCCGAGTCGCTTGAACTCGTGGCCCTCGCTTAGACGTTATTCGCCGGCGGTATCGGCGCCAGTGCGTTCCCACTGCAGGTACGCCTCCATGAAGCCGTCGAGATCACCGTCGAACACTGCATCGACATTGCCGACTTCGTAGCCCGAGCGAAGGTCCTTGACCATTTGATAGGGCTGAATCACGTAGGAGCGGATCTGACTGCCAAAGCCCACAGATCGCTGTTCACCACGAATATTCGAAAGTTCCGCAAGCCGTTCCTCGCGCTGACGTTCTGCCAATTTCGCAAGAAGGATCTGCATTGCGCGGTCCTTGTTCTGATGCTGACTGCGTTCGTTCTGACAGGACGTCACGATTCCGGTCGGTAAATGGGTAATGCGTACCGCTGAATCTGTGACGTTGACGTGCTGACCGCCGGCTCCCGAGGAACGGTACGTATCGATGCGAAGCTCTTTTTCGTCCACCTCAATGTCGGGGACATCTTCGAGGAACGGAGTGACCTTTAATGCAGCAAAAGCAGTTTGACGTTTGCCCTGTGCGTTGAATGGCGAGATGCGAACCAATCGGTGCACGCCATGCTCCGAACGCAATCGACCGTAAGCATGGCGACCGTTCACCAGAAAAGTCGCGGACGAGATTCCTGCTTCATTGCCGGCAGAGACTTCATCGAGTTCGACATCGAAGCCGCGTTTTTCGGCCCAACGGAGGAACATGCGTAGAAGCATGTTCGCCCAGTCCTGCGCATCGGCTCCACCCTCACCTGACTGAATTTCGCAGATCGCATTTGCGTCATCGTATTCGCCAGTGAAAAGTGCGCGTAGTTCGAGTTCACCAAGATCAGATGCGAGCGTCGCCATAGCGTCTTCGACCTCGGCTTCAACTGATTCGTCGCCTTCTTCACGGCTGAGTTCGTGCAATGTCTCGGAGTCTTCAAGACGGGAGGTCAACTGTTCATAGAGTTCGAGATCTTCCGTACAGGCCGAAAGTTCACCGTTGATCTTTCGAGCCAAATCTGGATCATCCCAGAGGTCTGGACGACTGGCTTCGGTCTCCAATTGAGGTCGCGAGAGAAGTAATTCTTCGATACGCAAATAGACCCGTGCCTCGTCAATCCGACGACGTAGGTCGGCGAGATCGTCGGAAAAATCCCTCATGCGCCGTGGCAGAGTTTGAACTTCTTGCCCGATCCGCAGGGGCATGGGGAATTCCGGGGGGTCTTGTCCCATTCACTTTTCACGACTGGTTCGTTGCTGAACTCTTCAATTGCCTCAGCAGGGACGTCGAGACCTTCAGCGGCCGCCTGAGCTCGGGCTGCGGCTTGCATTCCGCTCGGGGCCTCGCTGGGGTCGACAGGTGCCGTGTACTGCAGATTCGACACCTGCGGCTCGGAGATCTGCTCGGTCACGGTCACCTGAGCATGCATCACATAGGTGACGAAGTCGGTCGCAACGGCCGCCATCATCGAGCCGAACATCTCGTAACCCTCGCGCTGCCATTCAACGAGCGGATCTTTCTGACCCATCGCACGAAGGTTGATGCCCTCTTGCAGATAGTCCATCTCGTAAAGGTGCTCACGCCACTTCTGATCGATGATTCGCAGCATTACCTGGCGTTCAACTTCACGCATGGTGTCATCACCGAATTCGGCTTCGCGACGCTCGTAATACGCAGTCGCTTCGCCCATGATCAGTTCGTAGAGATCATCAGTCGTCGGCGCCTCGTGAAGGTGTTCCTCGCTGAGTTCGGTCGGCCACATCGCTGCAACCTCGGAGTGCAAGCCGTGAAGGTCCCACTCGCCTACTTCATCGCTTAGGCAGAACGTAGAAATAGTTGTATCGATCGCCTCGGCGAGATAGCCCATCGCTTCGTCCCGAAGGTCGGCGTTATCGAGGATCTGATCGCGGCGCCTGTAGATCACTTTGCGCTGCTCGTTCATGACCTCGTCGTACTTCAGGACGTCCTTACGTATTTCAGCGTTTCGTTGTTCAACGGTGTTCTGTGCCCGCTCGATGGCCTTACTCACCATCTTGGCTTCGATCGGTACGTCGTCGTCGAGGGTCTTACCCATGACCCAGTTCATGGCACCGGTAGCGAACAAGCGCATGAGGTCGTCTTCAAGCGAAAGATAAAAACGGCTTTCGCCAGGATCGCCCTGGCGGCCAGAACGACCCCGAAGCTGATTATCGATTCGTCGGCTTTCGTGACGCTCAGTACCAAGAACGTAAAGACCGCCTAGTTCACGAACCTTGTCGCCACCTTCGCGACATTCCGGCTCATGGAGCGCGAATAGTTCGGCAAGGCGAGTTTGACCCTCTTCAGTTTCAGGATCGAGACCTTCGGCCGCGAGATCCCGAGCGGCAAGACCTTCGGCGTTTCCTCCGAGGAGGATGTCGACGCCACGACCGGCCATGTTGGTAGCCACGGTCACTGCTCCGAGGCGACCCGCCTGCGCGACGATATCGGCCTCACGGAAATGCAGCTTGGCGTTCAGAATTTCGTGGGCGACCCCACGCTTATTGAGGTAACGAGAAAGAGTTTCTGACTTCTCAACCGAGATTGTTCCGACGAGCACAGGCTGGCCAGCTTCGCTGCGTTCAGCGATGTCATCAACCACCGCATTGAACTTGGCGTCCTCGCTCTTGTAGATGAGGTCACCCTTGTCGAGCCGCACCATCGGCCGATGCGTTGGGATCGGAACGACGTGAAGGTTGTAGGTGGACAGAAACTCAGCAGCCTCGGTTTCTGCCGTACCGGTCATTCCGGCAAGTTTTTCGTACATGCGGAAATAGTTCTGCAAGGTGATCGTGGCGAGAGTTTGATTCTCCTCCTCGATCTTCACGCCTTCCTTGGCCTCGACGGCCTGGTGCAGACCTTCCGACCAACGACGACCATCGAGAATACGGCCGGTGAACTCGTCAACAATTTTTACTTGGCCATGCTGAACCACGTAGTCCTTGTCGCGCTTAAATAATTCTTTGGCGCGAAGTGCAGCCTGCAACTGATGCACAAGATTCTGTGAAACTTCGTCATACATGTTGTCGACCCCGAGGGCACGCTCAACAGCCTCGACACCGTCATCGGTGGGCGCAACAGTTCGCTTCTCTTCATCGACGTCGTAATGAACGTCACGCTTCAGGCCTCGAACGATTGAGGCGAATTGGTAGTAGATCTTTGCTGCATCGGCGATCCGGCCCGAGATGATCAACGGAGTACGCGCTTCGTCGATGAGGATCGAGTCGATTTCGTCGACGATGCAATAGGAACGACCACGTTGTACTTGTTCAGCACGGCTCATCGCCATGTTGTCGCGCAGATAATCGAATCCAAACTCGTTGTTTGTTCCGTAGGTGATATCGCACGCATACTGAGCACGCTTCACTGCTGAGTCGTTCATGCCAGGGATAACTAGTCCGACCGACATTCCAAGGCGACGATGAACGCGCCCCATCCAGTCGGAATCTCGGGTAGCCAAGTAATCGTTCACTGTGACGATATGGACACCGTTGCCGGCGAGCGCATTCAGATACACCGGAAGAGTTGAGACGAGAGTCTTGCCTTCACCCGTCTTCATTTCTGCGACCCAACCGAAATGCAGCGCCGCACCGCCCATCATCTGGACGTCATAGTGACGCTGACCAATCTCGCGACGAGCGGCCTCGCGAACGACGGCAAACGCCTCGACGAGGATGTCTTCGAGATCAGCACCATTGGCCAGTTGCTCTCGAAACTCAATGGTCCGGTGAGCGAGTGCTTCATCGGACAGTCGTTCCATTTCGGGTTCGAGAGCATTGATCTCAGGTACGAGGCCTTCGATAGCCCGTACCTTCTTGCCTTCGCCGGCGCGCAGAATTTTGTCGAGGATGCCCATGAGAACGACGAGTCTACCGATGCCTTCCTTAGGTCACGGTCAGAGGAGGGTGAGAAGCGGGTGAGAACCCCGCTCGCGACGCAGACTCACCTCTGTGATCGGTCAGGGGTTGCCGCCAACGCCAGTCCAAAAACTGAGAGCGCGCCCGCTTCGCACAGAACCGTGGCCGCTGCCGCCAGTGTGGATCCGGTCGTCACGACGTCGTCGAGAACCACAATGATCTCTGGAATAGGGCCCATAGCAGCGAAATGGACCCCCTGAGACCTCTCAAAGCGGTTTCGGCCCGTCTGATGCTCGCCAGGCAGCCGACGGAGCAGCCGACGGACAGGTAGACCGGACCGATGGGCCAGTTCCCTGGCCAGCACCTCGGCCTGATCGAAGCCACGATCTCGAGCTCGCTCGGGAGTCGTGGGGGCCCATGTCAGGACCACGTCACGATGTTGGGCACCAACGGTGTCCTCGAGCAAGAACGACAGAGCCGGAGCGAGCCCCCGGACCACACTCCATCCGCCGTGATATTTCAGATCAGCAATAAATGGGCGAGAGGTTTCATCGTACCGGAGGAGCGCAGCGACGCGTTTGAGCGGCGGGATTTCAGGGATCGGTGCAGCGCCAACGAACTGATCGATACAGATCGAACACGGTGAACCCCCGAGGGAACCGCAACGCGTGCATGACGTCGGGAACCACTGTTCGAGAAAGCCGTCGACGTGACCACGCCACCATTGGAGCACCGCGGAAAACTACCGAGCACTCCACAAGACGACATGGGTCCCCCGGACTTTCGGTAACGGAAGCGACAGTCTGAATAGTCGCCAATCAGTGCATGAGTTGCGGAGGATTTGTTCCGTCGATGATGGAACGTGTCCGCAAGGTGACAGCCGCCGGCGTGTCGTCATGAGTTGTGATCCAGAACTTCTTTGACTTCACCGCGTCGATCACAGCGTCGGCAACAAGGTCGGGGCTCATGCCAGCGTCGATCATTGGTCCAGCGAGTTCCGAGATCATGTCGACTTCTTCGGCGCTGACTCCAGGCTTGTTACGAGCCGAACTGGCGATCTTTGTCTTCACCCATGAGGGGCACAGCACCGAGACACCAACTCTTGATTGCTGCATCGCCAATTCGCTACACAACGTCTCCGACAACGCGACCACGCCGTATTTCGCGATGTTGTAGGGCCCCATGAACGGTGCCGAGAACAAACCAGCAACCGAAGCCGTATTCACGATGTGGCCTTCGCCCTGTTCAAGCAAACCAGGAAGGAAGACGCGAACCCCATGGATCACGCTCCACAGGTCAACATCGATGACCCACTTCCAGTCTGCGATATTGATGTCGGCCATCGATCCGCCGCCACCAACGCCAGCGTTATTGCAAACAACGTGCACGGCACCAAAGGTATCAATCGCAGTTCGACGAAGCGCCTCGATCTGATCACCATCGGAAACGTCGCAGGCGACAGTGACGCGTTCAATCGATGCCGGGAGTGACGCTGAGGCTGCCTCTAACGCGGGCACCTCGATATCGGCCATGACGACCTTCATGCCCTCGGCACCGAATCGCTTTACGAGTGCGAGCCCAATTCCGCTCGCTGCTCCGGTGACGACTACGACCTTGCCCGACAACTGCTTCATGACAACCCCCAAGAACCATTAGGCCAATAACCCTGACCCGTCCGAGACCAAGACGGCCTCAGACGGGTCGGACGGTATCAGTACCGATAGTGATCAGACTTGAACGGGCCCGTGACCGGAAGGCCGAGGTACGACGCCTGCTCCTCAGTGAGCTTGGTGAGCCTCACACCCAGCGCATCAAGGTGAAGCATTGCCACCTTCTCGTCAAGATGTTTGGGAAGCGTGTACACCTTCTTTTCGTAGACATCGGTGTGTCCGAAGAGTTCGATCTGTGCGATGACCTGATTCGAGAAACTGTTCGACATCACGAAGCTCGGGTGGCCAGTTGCACATCCAAGGTTCATCAGACGACCCTCGGCAAGCACGATCACTGAGTGACCATCGGGGAAGACATATTCGTCGACCTGGGGCTTGATGTTGACTCGTTGCACATCGCTCATCTTCTTGAGGCCAGCCATGTCGATTTCGTTATCGAAATGGCCAATGTTGCTCACGATGGCTTGATGCTTCATCTTGGCCATGTGCTCGGCGGTGATGATGTTGAAGTTGCCGGTAGCGGTTACGTAGATGTCGACCGTGTCGAGAACATCTTCGAGTCGCGCTACTTGGTAGCCCTCCATGGCTGCTTGCAGCGCACAGATCGGGTCAATTTCGGTGATGATGACGCGAGCACCTTGGCCACGCAGTGAAGCTGCACAACCCTTTCCGACATCGCCGTAGCCACAAACGAGAGCAACCTTGCCGCCGATCATGACGTCGGTCGCACGGTTCAGGCCGTCGATCAAACTGTGACGACACCCGTAAAGATTGTCGAACTTCGATTTTGTGACTGAGTCGTTCACGTTGATGGCCGGAAACAGGAGTTCTCCTGCTTCTTGCATTTGGTAGAGCCGATGCACGCCTGTGGTGGTTTCTTCAGTAACACCCTTGATGCCTGCGGCAACTCCGTGCCAAAGCTCGGGCTCGTTGGCCACGGTACGACGGAGTACGTCGAGAATAATCGCCCACTCTTCGGAATCTTCCTCGGTGGTGTCAGGGACGATTCCGGTGCGCTCGTATTCCACGCCCTTGTGCACGAGAAGTGTGGCGTCGCCACCATCGTCGAGAATCATGTTCGGGCCGCCGCCATCGGGCCAGCGAAGGATCTGCTCGGTGCACCACCAGTACTCCTCGAGCGTTTCACCCTTCCAAGCGAAAACCGGGACGCCGGTCGGTCGTTCAAGGGTCCCATTCGGTCCAACAACAGTCGCAGCAGCGGCATGGTCTTGCGTCGAGAAGATATTGCAGCTCACCCAACGAACGTCAGCCCCAAGACATGTGAGCGTTTCGATAAGCACTGCGGTCTGGATCGTCATGTGCAGCGAGCCAGCAATGCGCGCACCAGCGAGGGGCTGGCTATCGGCGAACTCAGCGCGCAGAGACATGAGACCAGGCATTTCATGCTCGGCGAGTTGCATCTCCTTTCGGCCAAAGCCCGCAAGGGTGAGATCGGCAACTTTGTAATCAATGCCGGAATCAGAACGGTCAACGGTCAGAGTCATATGCAGCACTTTCTGTGCGGTCCGGAGGATCCGGTTAGGAGGTCATTCAAGAGGGAAACGTCAGTCGTCGAAACCGAACCTCCGAATGGAGATCAGCACAGTGACAACCGGTTGTGAGGCTGTGGCCCTCTGACCCTGCGTTCAGCCTGTTCCGAGTCTAGACGGCTCAGGCGTCTCCAACGCGTGACGCAATCTCTGCCACGACCGGAACTGGGCCAGGGTCAACGCCTTGTTCAACCGCAGCGTGGAGCGAAACGAATTGGCCGAGGAGTTCAAGGTCGAAGATCTGCGCCAAGAGTCCATCGCCTGCGGCGTTCACAACATGTACTGCTCCGACGACCTCAACGAGTACTTCTTCAACCTCGACGAGGTGGCTGGCAACTTGCGGGTGTTCGAAATCGTGACGGAGCATAAAGACTTGAAAGACCTGGCGGGTGACATCGCCGTCTTGACCCCACCCGGCGATCTCGTCGTGGGTGAGTTCAGGAACCTGATTCGAGAATGCCGCGACTTTCGCATTCAGATTGAACTGCGACTTCCAGCAATCAGCCGCGACTCCACCCGGACCATTGCCGCCGTAGATAATCGGAAACGTTCGGCCTAAGCGACGAGCGAGACGCCGCGCAATGTTGTCCTCAGCGATGAGTTCATTTCGGCGCACCGTGCTCTGGGCAATCGCAAGCTCAATCCATGCCTCGGCGCCCAGATAGAAGCCGAGTCGCTCGAGGAGTAACAGAACTGGAACGGAGATGGCGCCAAGCGCTGCCCGTTCGACCGGAACGTCGAGCGTGACCGGCAAGTGAATAAGTCCGTTTGACTTCGCCCACCCATGAAGGGCTCCTCCGCCACTTACACAAACAACCGATGCCCCATCAGCACGTGCATTCTGCGCAGCTTCAAAGGTTTCGGTGGTGTCGCCATCGAACGAAAGTGCAACCACAAGAGTCGATGCATCGACAAAGTTAGGAACCCCGTAACCACGATGCACAACGATGGGTACCGAAATCGTTGGACCAACGGCTTCAAGCACGATCGCGCCGGCCTGCCCAGCAGCTCCGGCTCCCAACAACACGATATTTGCGATGTCGTCGTGTGCGGGAAGTGGGGCGTTTTCCAGGGCGACTCGAGACACCTCAAGCGCCCGCGCAAGCTGTTCGGGAAATGCAGCGGCTGCGTCGAACATCCCGAGAGTGTCGAGGATCACCCCTCAGACCTCAAAGGTTGGTTTGATGGAATTCGCTGATGCTTTCGCCATCAATTGCTCATGTTCAGCGTCCTCAACGACACGCGCTTCGTCGATGAGCATGATCGGAATGTCGTTTCGGACTTCATACCCGCGCTGTAGACGAGGGTTGTAAAGAAGATTGTCGTCGGCGAAATACAGCAACGGACCCTTGTCCTTTGGACAGGCCAGAATTTCGAGGAGTTGAGGATCAAGTGACATAGGAGCTCCTTGGCTCTTTCAGCCGGCCGCTTCAGCGATGAGGGCACGGATCTCGGCAACGTGGCGAGCACAAGCTGCCTCGTCGGACGCCTCAAGATTGAGGCGAAGAAGTGGTTCGGTGTTCGAAGGGCGCAGATTGAACCACCACGGATCGTCAGGATCCGCAGCCGCTCCCGCCGTTAGATCAATTGTTAATCCATCAAGACGGTCTTGTTCGGCAGAAGCAAAACGCTCGGCCACGAATTCAATGACTGCAAGCGGATCGGGCACTTCAGTATTGAGCTCACCCGATGAGGCGTAACGCTCGAAGGGCTTGCGAAGTTCAGAAAGCTTCTGACCAGAAGCGCACATGACTTCAAGTACTGCCATAGCGGCAATGATGCCTGAATCAGCCCGATAGTTGTCACGGAAGTAGTAGTGCCCCGAGTGTTCTCCACCAAAACACGCCCCCGTCTCGGCCATGACCTGCTTGATGTACGAATGGCCGACTCGCGTGCGCACCGGAGTGCCGCCGCGTTCGACAATCACTTCGGGAACAGCTTTTGAACAGATCAGATTATGAAGAACAATTTCACCTGGATGTTTTGTAAGCATCGAGTCGGCCACGATCGCAGTGGTGAGTGAACCGGAGACGAGCTCCCCAGCATCATCGACCAGGAAGACGCGATCGGCGTCACCATCGAACGCCAAGCCCACATCGGCTCCAACCGAGAGGACACGATCTTGCAAATCGCGCAGATTCTCGGGCTGAATCGGATCAGCGGGATGATTCGGGAATGTTCCGTCGAGTTCGCCATAAAGAACATCGAGTGTGAATGGGAGGTCAGCAAACACTGCAGGAGCAGTGAGCCCACCCATACCGTTTGCGGTGTCAGCAACGACGCTCAGCGGACGCAAGACGTTCGGATCGATGAATGAGTGGACATGTGTCACGAAGATGCTCAGCGCGTCGTTGCGAGAAGACACGATCCCCTGCTTCTCGACAGGGTTGAGTCCATTCACAGTCATGTCGCGAATATCGAAAAGGCCCGTCTCGGCCCCAATGGGCTTGGCCCCAGCAAGACACAACTTCACACCGTTGTACTGGGCCGGATTATGTGAGGCGGTGAGCATGGCTCCGGGCATGTCAAAGCGACCAGCAGCAAAAAAGAGTAAGTCGGTCGAAGCCAAACCGAGATGAACAACATCAACACCTTGGCCGATCGCTCCACGCGCAAATGACTCAGCAAACTCAGGTCCTGTTGGGCGCATGTCGTGGGCAATCAGGATAGAACTCGCACCCGTTGTGTCGGCTGCGAAACGAGCAAACGCTGCACCAATGCGTTCCATGAGCGCAGCATCGAGTTGATCGGGAACAGTGCCGCGAATGTCGTACGCCTTGAAAATGGCATCCATGGCGACAGCATCGTGGGGGGCCATAGGTTGCGACCTTAGTTGAGAGGGTCGACCGCTTCGGAGGCGGTGACGTCCTTCACAGTCCCGGTCACAAGAAGATCGTTCGCCGTGAGGTCGTAGCGACCCTCGACCGACCATCGCCGCACAAGTAGGAGGTCACGAAGAAGCCAAAGCCCATCACGAGCGACCCGCACCGATGATCGTGAGGAGTTTTCAATCGTCACCGGAATTTCGGTCAAGGAAAGGTGGTATCGCTCGATCAAATGAAAGACCTCAACATCGAACGCGAACCCATCGACCATCGTGTGAGAAAAAATGAGTCGTGCGACATCGGACCGGAAACCCTTGAGTCCACATTGTGTGTCTCGATAGCGCCCCAACAGGACTGCTCGAGTCAGAAGATTGATGACGCGACCGCCGACTTCGCGCAATCTTCGGGCCTTGACCAATGTCGTGGTGTCAGTATGCCGACGACTTCCGACAACGACGTCCCAGCCTTCTTCGAGCAACTCGACCAACGCTGGAATCTGTTCCGGTGAATAGGACAGATCGGCATCGGTGAAAACGATTGACCGACCATTTGCGGCGAGCACACCGGTCCGCACCGCTGCTCCCTTTCCCAAATTGACGTCATGCCGCACAACGAGGTCGGCCCCAGCCGAGCGCGCCGCAGTTGCCGTCCCGTCAAACGACCCGTCATCGACGACAACGATTTCGAGATCCGAATGCGAAACGAACGAAGCCAAGCCTTTGCGTAACGACGCGATTGTTGAAGGAATCTGCGCTTCTTCGTTGTATGCGGGAACAATGACGCTTAGTCGAACGATTCCTGGTGCAGAAGGAAGTCCTCGTCTCCGACGAAGGTCAGAGCGAACAGACGAAAGCCCCCGCTGCCATCGCGAACCTGCGATGGTCGCGACAGCGCCCCCAAGCAGAACCGCCGCAATAATTTCGACTCGTCGAGAGTTCACTCCCATGGAGGTTCCGACGATTGCGGTTCACTCGCGTTGGGAGTGTCCTCTAACAGTGAAATCGGAGTCTCGAGTTGTTCACCTTGCTCTGCGTCGGACTCATCAGTTACTTCCGCACGAGGCCGTCGCCATGGCATGACCTCAGGCATCGCAATTGGGCCGGCCCGCCACAGCAACACGATGCCCACCAACCCAAGAATCGTGATGAGCCAGCCTGACCAATCGATTGTTGTCATTCCGAAGTGCATCGACACATGGTTCGATGTCGGCACCACCACCATCAGGTTTGGTCCAACTCGCCATGGCCCCTGTGCACCTGACACTTCCCAATTGGGGAAGTAAGAGACCTTCACAAGAATTGGCGTACCCGGTCGCGTGACATCGAACGAGATCGAGTCCGTACCAGTCGCGATATTGGTAACTGCCATCGGAGTCGTCGGCGTTGCGGTTGGCGTCTCGCCCTGAACGATCCTTTGCCAAGAATCCGGGCCACCCGCCGCCGGCCAAATATTCCACGCCGTCGGATCGAGATACCAAGGCGCAACTGCCCCGAGCCACTTCTTCGGGGCGACTCCGGTGAGTACCGCAGGATTGTTATCAAACGGTTCGATTAACGGGGAGTCGGCGACTTCGAAGACAACCCATGGACCAGAGGCCGCGACCTGCTTCAACGATGAGTTCTTCTGACCGTAAGAAATCATTTGATCGGTGATGGCCATGTAGTACTTCACGCCAAGCATCTGAAGATGCTGAACGCCTAGATCAAACTGTGTCTGGTCGGGCGCACCGGGAACGTAAGGAAGGTCTCGTTGTGGATTGGAAGCTCCAAACGACAACTCATCCTGATTCAGAAAGTGGAACGGCGTTGTTGCTGATGCCTCAAAGAACAGACCTTCCATCGAGCCGATGCAGCCTTCAGTCCAAAAGGGCAACAACATGAGCGCCATTGGCGTGCCATATCGGTCGTGCTGTTCTTCGTGTTCCCACATTGCTCGACCGCAACCATTGCTTTGACCAAGTTCATCCATCGTCTGAACGATGTCGTGATATTCCGGGTATGCAGGCTTTCCTTCATAACCACTGAAGTTCCATCGGGCCCATGACGGCACAAAACTCGACTCTTTGGTGGACAAGAACAGCCAGTGGTAGCGACCGTCGGCTCGTACTCCCCCAACATCAATCTTGACGGGCCCCAACGCGATCGTGTCGGGCATCGCTCGCAGCGGCATGGCAAGAACGGTGATTCCGATCAATGCAGCGATTACTGCTGTCGCGATGGTGACGGAACGCCTTGGAGTGTCGGGATCACGCGAAGTGAGAGCTGCGATCGTTCGACCGAGCTCGGCAACACCTAGTGCAGCAAGGAGATAGAGGACCAAGAACCAGAACGGCAACACCCGCGCGTTCCACAATTTCCCCTGTGGCAAAACGACAACAGCGATCGCGGTAAGCGAACCGAGCAAGGCAAGGAATAATCCGCCGCGACGGTTCCACGCAAACGACATCACGACACCCAACAATGCCAAGACCAGAACCCATTGGATCGGCGGAGAGTTAACTAATTGAGGATCGAGAATTTTGCGCTGGAAAAGAAGGTCGACGTAATTGGTCTTCTTCTCCCAACCCATGTCGTTCATGTATCCGGACTGCAAATAAAACGGCACCAGCCACCACGCCACAAGAGCGCTACCGACGACCCCAGTGCATGCGAGCCACCACACTCGCTTCAAGAACCCAGGCTTACGAGCGAGCGAAATAAGCAGCCAAACAATTGCGCCGCCAATAGCAAACAAGAAGGGAATCAGGTGACACAGGCCAGTGAGGGCAAAGAGAATGGGCGCAATGACTCGCTGACGGCCAGTCTCTAGCCCCCGCCCGACAACGCCGAGAAACAAAATCGCGAAACTTAGAGAAATAGAGAACGCGAATTCACCGGCAAGAGTTGACGCAATGTTTCCTCCGTAAATCGAAAACGATCGATCGAAAAGGAAGGCCGTAGCGGCAACCGCGAATAGCGGCGGCGCTGGAAACGGAAGTCTTGTCAATCGAGCAAACGCCCAGCAGGCGATCGGCAGAGTCAACAGGCCACTGATGGCAACGAGTTTGAACGCAAGTCCGTACGGAAGAATGAAGCTCAATAAGGCGATCGCAAGCGATGGCAGCACCATATAGAACTGGTACGCAGGGAAACCCGCGTACCAATCGGGTGTCCATCCAGTGAGTCGAAATGACGGAAGAAGGTGGTCGCGCATGTAGGCAGGACCCCAAACATGCGCTCCCATGTCGCCACCGGCGGGCGTCGATGAAGAAAAGACATCGCTCGGACTCAATTGCATGAACGTGAACAGAACGCAACCGGCGACGATGGCCAGCGTGATCCAGGTTTCCGGCCCCCAACGACCTAAGGATCGGAATGAACGACCAATTGCGTGCAACGCCTGCATCGGACGGCTTGGCGGATCAATCGCTCGGCCGAGGCCAGCGACGATCGGGTCGTCTCGATCAACTTCCGCTAACGGTTGTACCGGCCGTTTAAAGAGATCGTCCTCAGTCATGACCAGACCATGGTGTCACTCGGGCGAAGCACTCGCCCGTCACCTGACTCACGATGGGCCGATATCAAACAGAAGACCGGCGGCGGCAACCACGTTGAATCCAACGTGCGCCCAGATTGAAGGTCCGATTCGACCACTCCGCCACGCCATAAATCCGAGCACCACGCCGAACAACAACAGAGCGGGGAACTGCAGCGGCTGCAAATGCGTCGCGGCAAAGAATGCTGCCGCAGCAAATATCGCAGCCCATGGCCCGAGACGGCGTCTGAAAATACGCTGAGCCATGCCGCGGAAGTAAATCTCCTCAGCGATTGGTGCTGCGATTCCGACAATGAGGAACACGAGAACAATAGACAGCGGATCAGTTGCTCGATCGGTGAGTTCACGCGCCGCGGCCGAGACATCTTTGACACCCAAGATCGGTCGCAATGCCAGGTACACGAGTGGCACAAGGACCAACTGACTGGCAACGCCAACTGCCAACCCGATCGGAGCGTCAATCAGTTTCATCCGAAGACCAAGGTCAGCAACCACACCCTTGCCCTTCTTGATGGCAAACCAAATTGGAGCCCCACCAAGGCCTAGCCACAAAGGAATCTGCATCAGCGCCGTCAGCCAGAGCGGAGGTGGAACAGAAATTGAGAACATTTGCCCGGCAGCTAACTGACTACTGGCCTGCCCTGCCGCTGCTCCGACACCGACCGGAGTTGTGAAGTCGTATGTGGTCCGTGACTGCACGAGCGCGTACACCAATGAAGAAGCGAGTTGCGCCCCGAGGAAAATGATGATCAGCGCGCCCGCCCCATAGGCAAACTTCTTTTTTCTGAGGGCATCGGCCGCTGCGTCGTCAGCACCATCATTCGAATTCGTCGTCGATTCAGGACTCTTCCCTGCCGGTGAGCCACCACCCAAAATTCGTCGCGATCGTTTCGGAGACTCGGCAGCGACGGGTATTTTACCTTTGGGAGTTCGCGTTGCTCCGTTTGGTCCGTTCGTGCGCGACGACGGCGCTGGCCGTTTCGGTTCCGAAGAATTGTCTGCACCGTTCCGAGGCTTGGCCACGGCGGCGAGGTTACCGGCCAGAGGTCCACAAGTTGAACGGTTGCCGGCGATAACGTTCGGATATGTCTCGTTCGTGCGCCCGACCGGGGTGCGGCTCTCCGGCAACGGCCACATTTGAATACAACTACGGCGATCAGACCGTGTTCCTCGATGTCCTCGCCGACGAAGCACACCCGGCGAACTATGACGTCTGTCGTCGGCATGCCGATTCAATGACGGTGCCCAATGGCTGGACCCTCGTTGATCGTCGCCGCGGGCCTGCATCGCTTGCTGGTCATCTCACCGCCCCGTAATTCAGCCGACGCTGGGCGCGATCGGAATTTCCCTAGCCGGCCTCTAGGCTGCCAGCCATGAGTCCCGACACTCCCCCTCCCGCGTCCGGTCCTAGCGAAAACGGAAAAGGCAGCCGATTCGGGGGTGACCACGGATGGCCACGCTGGACAATCTTCGTGTTGCTGGCGGTCATCGCTGGGGCCATCGGACTGCAATTCCTTGCCTCGTCGACCCCCAGCACTCAGATTTCCTACGGACAGTTCATCGATGACCTCAACAGCAATGAGGTCAAGAAGGCAACGTTCGACAATAGAAACGGGCATATCTCCGGAACACTCAACGACGGATCGCAGTTCTCGACAACTGGACCAATCAAGCCAACCGATGCCGACCAAGCGCTCTTTACACAAAAGGGTGTCGAATACGCCTCGCCGACTGAAAGCGTCTGGAGCACTCTCATTCCATTGCTCCTGCCCGTTGCACTGCTCATCGGATTCTTCGTTTGGATGCAACGCCGGGCTTCGGGCCAAATGGGCGGAATCATGTCCATCGGGAAGAGCAAGGCAAAGACCTACTCCTCAGAGCGCCCAGCAACGACATTCGCTGATGTCGCTGGTTACGAAGGCGTCAAGCAGGACGTCACCGAAGTCATCGATTTCCTCAAACATCCCGAACGATTCGCGGAAATCGGAGCGCGTATCCCAAAGGGAATTCTGCTCGTTGGGCCTCCAGGCACAGGGAAGACCCTCATCGCTCGCGCAGTCGCTGGCGAGGCAGGGGTGCCATTTCTGTCTGTCACGGGTTCTGATTTCATGGAGATGTTCGTCGGCGTAGGCGCGAGTCGCGTTCGCGATTTGTTCAACAGCGCCCGAAAGATGGGCCGAGCCATCATCTTCGTGGACGAAATCGATTCGATTGGACGTAAGCGCGGTGCCGGCTTAGGTGGCGGTCACGACGAACGCGAACAAACGCTTAACCAAATGCTTTCCGAAATGGACGGCTTCGAAGTCACAACGGGGATTGTCATGATTGCGGCAACGAACCGCCCCGACATTCTCGATCCCGCGCTGCTTCGTCCGGGTCGATTCGACCGCCAAGTTGTTGTTCCGCTACCCGAACTTGAAGACCGTCGCCAAATTCTCGATGTGCATATCCGCCATAAGCGCGTCGACGCCGATGTCGATCTTGATCTCGTCGCTCGTGGAACACCCGGAATGAGTGGCGCCGACCTTGCCAACCTCGTGAACGAAGCTGCACTCTTCGCCGTGCGTGAAGGAGCGACAGAGATTCATCGGAGCAACTTCGAAGAAGCACGCGATCGAATCCTCATGGGCCAGCGTCGAGATTCCATGGCGCTTTCAGACCTTGAGAAAGAAGCCATCGCGTACCACGAGGCCGGTCATGCCGTTTGTGCTGCGGTCCTACCCACTGCCGATCCACTGCACAAAGTCACGATCATCCCGTCGGGTATGGCCCTCGGGGTCACAATGCAGTTGCCGATCGAGGAGCGCCACATCTATCGAGAGGACTACATCCAAGACATGCTGATCGTGCGCATGGGCGGACGTATGGCAGAACAACTCGTCTTCGATGTCGTGTCTACCGGAGCGAATAACGATCTTGTCGGCGCGACCGAACTCGCTCGCAAGATGGTTCGAGAATGGGGCATGAGCATTCGTGTTGGCCCCATGGCCTGGGGCTCGCAAGGTCAGGTCTTCCTCGGCGAGGACCTCATGCACACGCGTGAATACTCCGATGACACCGCAAGAGTCATCGACGAAGAAGTTGGGCGAATCTTGCGTGAGGCTCAGGAAAGTTGCCGCACGGTACTGACCAAAAATCGCAACGGACTGGATCTTGTTGCGCGTGCACTCCTCGAACATGAAACCATCGACGGTACTGAAGTTTCACGGCTACTTGAGTTGGCTCGTGCGGGCTCAACCTCAGCCAATCCACACAACGGAACCTCGGTACCAAGTTCGCCAAAAGGCATCGAGGACTCTGCTCCCGCTGACATCGCCATCGAGGCTGACGCAGAGGCCGAGAACTAACTCAGTCGTGGGTTTCGCATGACCCCGGGGTTGAACCCGGTTCTCGAGCCTCAGCAACCGCAGCCCATAAATCTGTGGCAGTTACTGGTCCAAGAAAATGACGCTGTACGACTCCATCGGCATCGGCGATCAGAATGAGTGGAACAGCATCGATCCCGTAGCGCCGATGAATCTCGGCATCGGCAATGGCCTCAAGTTCCTGGGCGCATACCGGTCCATCAGGTCCAGCGTCAAGGTGCACTGCCTTCGACCACACCCCAGCACATGCATCGCAACTTGATGAGGTAAAAACTGCGACGAGCCAAGGTGCATGAGGACGCAGAAAGTCACGACGATCGAGCTGCACCGGAATATTCCACTCGCTATCGGCTGGTGGCGCGGGCTTTCTACGTTGCAGGAAGCCCGCTACCACCACAGCAAGACCAACAAGAATTGCGGCGATGAGTAACCGTTCCATCGTTAGCGGAGTGTGGTGGTTGTAGCGCCAGCCACAACTGTGGTCGTTGCCCCGGCGATCGTGGTGGTTGTCACTGCTGCGGTCGTGGTCGTTGATTCAGGCACAACCGTGTCGTCTGAACGAACGGACACAGATTCAGCTACCGCTTGATCAGAGGTAAAGACATCAACGGGTAAAGACTCTGTCCCTAAGAGTGGGAAATTAGAAATTGTTTGTATCTCCATCGGCGTCGTTGTGGTCATCCACTGACCCACAACGACAGGATGATCGGCTTCCACCTGAACCGAGGCGTCTGCCGCACCAACAGCCGCCGATGCGAAATTCAGGACAAGTCGCTGCCCGGGAGCGATGCGAACCGATTTGGCTGCGGTGACAGCAACGGCAGAACCTTTTGAGTGTACCGAGATAGTCACTAGCGCAGCTTGAGTCGCAGAAGGGTTCGCCACGGCAATCAGCGTCGTAGAAACATCAGTCGTTGCTGCAACTGTGCCAAGCCATGAAGTCGCAACAACCGGTACACCCATCGTGAATGCAAATCCTCCGGCAGATGCGCCTCGTGTTGCGCCGACTGATCGCTCCGCAACGATCGGCGTTCCACTGGAGGACCGAACGATCAGCCAACGGCCAACTGTTTTCGGGATCCGAGGATCGGAACCAAGATCGATTTGTGCCGAACGGCGCGAAGCGACTTGGACGACGAACGGTTCGACGGTGCCATTTGTTTTCGGATCGTCGAGTTGGACCTCAACCTGCACCTCGGTGTCGGCGTCTCCCAGATTCATCAACGACACAACCTCGCGAGCAGACGTCGATGCGGCAGTCGCCACTGGGAACGTCCAGATCGGGGCAGCTGCTGTCGCTCCGAGAACCGCGGTGAGGCCTTGCTCGGTATTCGAGCGGCCATCGCCGGTTTGGATTTGTTCAGCGATAACACGACCGATCCGGGCGCGCACCGTGGTGGAAACTCGTTCTCGAAGGGTCACGATTGCGCCGACATCAACCTTCACGACCCGCCCGCCAGGAACGACCATCCCCTGAAGTTGTTGCGGGGTACGTGCGCCGTCTTCTGTATCGAAGGAAATGTCAATGGTCGCTTCGCCTGGGAAAGGATTGAAAAGTGTCAGCAAATTGCGAGTCCCGGCTCGAGTCGTTCCCGAAGGGAAGTACCAGTTGTCACCAGGACTCGACGCACATGCACTGATTGATCTACCGGCAGGCCCACGAAGTTCGTGGGTGACGGTTATTCCACCGCCAGAAACTTCAACAAGCGCAGACGCCCAATCTGCCTTCAAGATGTCACTGACCCGGAGAGTCGTTTGATCATGAGCTCCGACTGTCACCG
The DNA here is from genome assembly GCA_037620085.1 of Acidimicrobiales bacterium. Lineage (GTDB taxonomy): Bacteria > Actinomycetota > Acidimicrobiia > Acidimicrobiales > Acidimicrobilacustridaceae > Acidimicrobilacustris. Next base: position 116,427 of record JASJMB010000043.1, read on the forward strand.
ACTTGACCGCAGTAACTCCGCTTTCGGTATACGCGGTCACCGAACCGCTCGCATTGTTCGATGATGCATTTGAGATCGTCAACGTCTGTTCTGCAAAACCACCAGCATCGCCCGTTACGACACCGGTGGCTGTTCCCGCTGCGCAGTACCAAGTGGAACTGAGTGCATCGTCAGCAGACGCAGTGGGAACCATCTCGTTGAGACGCACATTGGATCGGTTTCCGGTGCTGGTCCTGTTTTGCGCCACAATCGCGGTTGCCAAAAGCGCAGCCAGAAGTAGAAGAATCGGTAGTCGCCACGCGCGCTTCACTTCGATCGCCTCCGGCGTCCGCGACGTCGATTCAAAACTTCCTGATCGTCTTCTGTGGCAGCAGACGTTTCCAATGGTTGGGTCGCTCTGGTTCCCTCAAAATTCGAAGGATCCTGCACAGCAACAACCTCGAGAACATCAATGATGCCGGTATCGATGAGAATTCGGTCGAGCGCATCTGGACCTTCGGGCCCCCTGGGTTCCTTGACGAATTGCTCGGGCACCTCATCAGTCGCCTGAATATCTTCAAGCATCAGAAGATCTGTGCGCTCATCTTCTCGAACGCGGACCCGTAGCAGATAGACGATGACAAGGATCCACAAAAATGCCTGTCCACCAAGCAGCAGCCAGCGAGTTGTTGGCGTCTGGAAAGAAAGCGTGGCGGCTCCCCCGCTATCGGCAGCGAATGAGTTCGACCATCCAAACGCTGACGAGCGCTCGAGTGATTTCCCGTCCACCTTGAGCGACCAGTTGTCACCCGCGGAAGCGACGTAGACCTCACCCGGTCCTGGAAGATCACCCTTTGCTTCGGCGTAGGAAGCCGAGTCGGTCAGGACCGCCGTCGATTTTTGGAGTGCAGGATCAGTTCGATCAACAAGAGAAGATCCGCCATCTGGAAGCTTCGAACCACTCGATAGAAGCGCAACTCCAGGAGCCCAGGCTGCGTTTCGATACACACGAACCCCTGGGTTCACCGTGATTGACGCAAGGTCTAGTTGCGCATCGAGCACCGAAAGTAAGTCGGCAGGAACGGAAGCACGTGAACGCGCATATGGGTCTGGAGCAGGCGCAACGGCAACGACCACGTAGCGGACAGCCATCGGCGACAACAGCGCTCCGAGCCGAGCGGTTCCTCCGTTCGAGGCCGTTTGCAATGCGCGCTCAAGATTTCTTGTCGCCCCAGAATCGGAGCCTGACCATTGTTCGGCGATTGTCGGCGTTCCGGCGATAGTTGTCGCAAACGCAAGTGTTCGGTTGAGTCCAAGATTGTCGACTGCCGGAGCATCAAGATTCCAGCCTTCGAGTGGAAGCGCTGACGCATCTCCGAGCCAAAGAACCCGATATGAGCCGTCAGTCGTGCCATCACCAAGGAATGAAAGAGAGCGATTGAAATCGCCGCGTGGGAGATCCCAGCGACCGGAGAAGGATGAAAGCAATGCGGGCCCGAGTGCGCCGACAAACGCCAACGCTGCGAAGAGCGAAACGATCTGTCGCCAGCCGAAGTGATAGTCGGGAAGGTCAATCTCGAACGCGGCCATCCCGAGACCGGCAGCGAGAGCAATACCGATCGCGGATGGGACTAACAGCAACGATGGGGCGGGCAGAACCGAGGTCAACCAGCCTTGACCGAAGGCCCACGCCAGTCCGAATCCAACAATCGCGAGCACCCATCCGCGAACTGCCCACGTAAGTCGCCAACGGCGACCGATCAACAATGGCAACAGCGCAGTGACAAGAAGGAACCAACCGACGACTCCCGCTCCGAATGGTCCAGTCCCGAAGCGCAAGACATCGCCGAGTCGCAACGAAAATCCACCGTTCGAAGACACCCCAACGATCGCGTCCCATCCGTCTGAGAAGCCAAGGCTCCATGGCAAATGCAGAATGAGGGCAAAGACGGAACCGCCGACGCCGACGAAGATGATTCGGCCGCTTCCTACAAATTGACCAGCGACCCAACCACCAAGGGCAAAC
>JASJMB010000044.1:0-4016 GCA_037620085.1 Acidimicrobiales bacterium
ACGTCAACATCATCCCGGCCTTGACCATCTCGTCAGCACCGTCGAAGGCGAGTTGCGACCAAACGTTCGTTGGCCAGAACTCATCGAAGCAACCTTCGCTCCGGGCTCAGTGACTGGTGCTCCCAAGATCGCTGCCGTCCGAAAAATTCACGAACTTGAGCCCGTCGACCGCAATATTTATTGCGGTTCAATCGGATGGGTCGACGCCGATCGATCAATCGGCGAACTCAATGTCGCAATCCGCACCTTCTGGGTCAATGAAGATCGACTGTGCTTTGGCACTGGTGGCGCAATTACGTGGGATTCGACCGCAGATGGTGAATGGGCCGAAACGGAACTCAAAGCAGAACGTCTCATCGCTCTCGCTTCCTCTGGACCCGCATGAGTACACACGTCATCTGGGTCAACGGCGAACTCGTCAAAAGTTCGAAACCTTCGCTTTCGGCCAACGACCACGGATTCCTCCTCGGCGATGGCATCTTCGAGACGTTGAAGGTTCGCCACAGACATGCTGTTTTCATCGACCGCCATCTTCGACGTCTTCGAACAGGAATCGACCGACTTCTTATCGACAACACCCCGACTAATGATCAACTCACCGACGGGATACTGCTGCTTCTCGATGCAAACGATCTCGCTAACGCACGAGTGCGCATCACCGTCACCCCTGGGTCAGGGCTCTCGGCACTCGAGCGCGGAACTCAACCATTGACCGTCATGACGGCAGCTCCTCTCGGCGCCAAGCCTTCATCGGTTTCGTTGTGCACGGTCGATTGGGTCCGCAACGAACGATCTCCGCTCGCCGGACTCAAGTCCACCAGCTGGGGCGAGAACGCTTCCATCCTTCGTTTCGCCCGAACCAACGGGTTCGACAATGCGATTCTTTGCGACAGCAAAGGTCGACTGAGCGAATGCACAACATCGAATCTCTTTTTAGTCATCGACGACCAGATCGTTACTCCAACCCTCGATAGCGGATGTTTGCCCGGAATCATTCGAGAAGTCCTCCTCGAAGAAGCAATTGCTATCGAAGGCGATCTCTTCCCCGCTGATCTGGAACAGGCAACCGAGGTTTTCATCACATCGTCGACATCTGGGGTTGTTCCCGTACACGCAGTCAACGAACTCCGTTACGCAGACAACTCGCAGCAAACAACCACTGCGAATGATGTCATCGAGAAATTTTCTGCATCTTAGAAACAGTTTATGACAACAGGCGCGCGTGCACGATGTCGCCCACTGTCACCGAAACAATGCTTCCGTCTCGGTCAACGAGCAGTCGGCCATCGTCGGCAATCCCAACAGCCCGGCCATCGAATGACTCGCTTGCGCTTTCAACACGGACATTGCGCCCGATCGTTGACGAAGCAGCACGAACCTCTTCGAGGAATCTGATGCGACCTCCAGCATCACCAACCGCGATGAGGTGGCGGTCGAAGTGTCGAAGCCACGCAAGAAGGACTTCCTCGCGATCGACCTCACATCCGGTCAGATGATTGACCGAGGTTGCGGTCAACGAAAGTTCCTCAGGTAGATCGGCCGGCCAATCAAGGTTGAGGCCCATCCCGACCACGACCGCCTCGACCTGACCTTTGACGATGTGGGACTCCGCCAAGATGCCCGCCAACTTCCGATCGGCAAGGGGCCCCTCGGCCACGACAAGATCGTTAGGCCACTTCAGGCCGGGTCGAACCCCTGCGACCTCGTCCATCGCATCGATCGCCGCGAGCCCGCAGGCCAGCGTAAGTAGAAAGAGCTCGTCTGGGCCCAAATCTGGCCGCAGAAGCGCTGAGACAAGCAATGAGGCCCCAGCAGGCGCAATCCATGCCCGATCAAGGCGTCCCCGGCCTGCGGATTGGTAGTCAGCAACGAGAACCAGACCCTCGGGGGCGCCCGCGGCGGCAGCCTCGAGAAGGTCTCGATTGGTAGAACCGGTCTCGGCCACCCATCGCACATCGGCGAATCGGGTGCCCGGGACCCCTGATGTGGCGAAGGACCCGTTCACGCGTGCCACCATAGAGCGTGCTTAAAAAGATCCTCATCGCCAACCGCGGCGAAATCGCCGTCCGTGTCATCCGCGCCTGTCAGGAAATGGGCATCGCCACTGTGGCGGTGTACTCCGACCTTGACCGTGACGCCCTCCATGTTCGCCTTGCGGACGAGGCTTATGCACTCGGTGGCACCACCGCCGCTGAGAGCTACCTCAACACCGAACTGATCCTCGATGTCATCGAGCGCAGCGGCGCCGATGGTGTCCATCCTGGTTATGGGTTCTTCTCCGAAAACACCGACTTCGCTCGTGCCATCACCGAACGGGGCGTCACGTTTATCGGTCCACCCCCCGGCGCGATCGAAATCATGGGCGACAAAGTTTCAAGTCGTATTGCTGCACAAGCTGTCGGAGTGCAAGGCGTTCCGGGAACCACCGAATTCCTCAAAGATGCTTCTGAAGTAGTTGCGTTCGGTAAAGAACATGGTTGGCCAGTCGCAATCAAAGCTGCCTACGGCGGCGGTGGTCGTGGCATGCGCGTTGTTCGCAGCGAAGACGAAGCAGCCGAAGCACTCGACTCGGCGCAGAGCGAAGCACTCAAAGGCTTTGGTCGCGACGAGTGCTACGTCGAGCGCTATCTCACGTGGCCTCGCCACATCGAGATGCAGATCATCGCCGACACCCATGGCAACTGCGTCTGGATCGCCGAGCGCGATTGTTCCGCTCAGCGCCGTCACCAGAAGCTCGTTGAAGAGAGCCCGGCACCGAACTTCCCACCCGAAATTCGCCAAGCTATGGGCGATGCCGCAGTAACCGTCGCCAAAGCTTGTGGTTACGTCAATGCCGGGACCGTCGAATTCCTTTTCCAAGATGGCGAGTTCTTCTTCCTTGAGATGAACACTCGCCTTCAGGTTGAACATCCCGTCACCGAAATGGTCTCAGGTATCGACCTCGTTGCCGAACAGATTCGTGTTGCGTCTGGTCTTCCGCTTTCGTTCACTCAGGAATCGATCGAACTTCGAGGCCACGCGATCGAAATTCGCATTAACGCCGAAGACCCGGCGCAGGGCAAGTTCCTTCCCTCCCCCGGCCACATCACCACGCTTGTTCCGCCTTCAGGTTTCGGAACTCGTTGGGATGGTGGCTACGAATCTGGCGACACTGTTAGCCAGTACTACGACAACCTTGTGGGCAAACTCATCTGTTGGGGTGCCGATCGAGAAATCGCTATTCGACGCACACTGCGTGCTCTTCACGAGTTCCGCATCGAAGGCATCGCCACCACGATTCCAGCTGACCTGGCAATCCTCGAACATCAGGATTTCGTTGATGGCATCCATTCCACAAAGTGGGTTGAAGACACACTCGACCTCAGTGGCGTTGGAAGCACTGCCACCGTCGCCGACGACGAAACCGAAGCAAAGGTTCAGCGCGATGTCGACGTTGAAGTCAACGGCAAGCGCTTCTCGGTGAAGGTGTTCGTTCCTGAATCACAGGCTGGTGCCGTTGTTGCTGGCGGTGCTGGCGGCGGCTCAAGCCGTCCCCGTCGTTCAGCAGGAGCGGGCGCAGGAGCTGGCGCAGGATCTGGTTCCGTCACCGTCCCGATGCAGGGAACCATCGTCAAGCTTATGGTCGAAGTCGGCCAAGAAGTTGAAGCTGGCGCAACCGTGTGCGTGCTCGAAGCCATGAAAATGGAAAACAACATCACCGCCGACAAGGCCGGCACCGTCAAAGAGATCAAGGTCGCTGTTGGCGACTCGGTTGGCTCCGGCGATGTCGTTGTTGTTATCGAGTAGTTGACCGCTAACGCACCCAGCCACTGGGTGAGGGCAGCGGAAGATCGAGGTACGTGACGATGCCTGGCTTGGCCTCGCACACCGACGCAACGGCATCTACGGCCGGCAGCGAAGTCATAACCATTCCCAGCACCATGTAGTCACTGAATGACTTTGCTTTGAAATCTTTCGCCGGAAACACTTCGAGTTTTGTACGCACTGATGGCATGCCATCGATTTCCACGATGTAA
>JASJMB010000045.1:0-14345 GCA_037620085.1 Acidimicrobiales bacterium
TCAATCTTCCAGTCCGGTTCAAGTGTCCGCCCCTTACGCCAACGCACATCACACGACACCACTTTGCGTTCGCCGATCCAGCCTTGCCAACTGGCCGAAACTCCAGCGACACAACCAGCGTCAATTGACCAAGAACCAAGATCAAGTGCTTCAGTCGTGATGGCGTACTCGGTCTCGCAACGGACTTCGTCGAACTCGATGCCGAGCGCCTGACCCATCAGATGGACCGCATCACCGAAGACTGCAGTCCCCTGTTTGGTCATTGCCGACAAGTTCGGGTCATCGGGAAGTAATCCGTAGCCAACTGATTTTTCGGTATCCCCCGAGTCATAGCCAGTGGAATCAACGGATTCGAGCATGCGAATCGAGTCGATCCGATCGCAAACCCCGGCAGAGACGATGCCGAGCAGATTGGCCATGCCGGGGTTCATTCCCGATCCAAAGATTGAACTCTTTCCCCGTTCGCACGCCTCGAGGATTCGTTGACGATCAGCACCAAGTGCATGTCCAGTTATAAAGCCCGCAGTTGCGGTGATGTTGATCCCACTCTCGAGGATGCGAACCATGTGGTCAACGTCGGGCCACTTGGGGTTGTAGATCACGCAGTCGGGTTTCAAATTCAGAAGGGAGTCGATGTCGTCTATGGCGAGAATCCCGATGGGATCGATCCCGCACAGCTCGCCAGCGTCGCGGCCCACCTTTTCGGGAGCCCACGCGTAGCAGCCGACGATCTCGAGTTCAGGATTCGCAACAGCGGCGATCACTGAACGTTGACCAACATTGCCAGTTGTCCACTGCACGACTCGATATACCTTCGCTGACATCAGTCCCCCACTTCAGAATCGACCACACCATCTCGCTTGGAAGTGAGAGTAGATCGCGACGGAACTCAGCGCGTCGAAATCACAAGAGTTCCGCCGACCCGATCAGGCCAACCGCGATGCAGCTCTCCGCCGATTCCGGTTCCGTAGACAAGAACTACAGCACCAGCCGCAAATGGTCCGATTGGAAATGCGAGCGCCGACCACGGCAGCAGCGAGCGAAGTCCACACTGAGTTGCCGAAGGACGGCCACCATCGACGTAACGGACAACTCGCAAGCCAAAGAGCAATTTTCCGAGCGTTCGTTGCATCACAAGAACAAAAAGAAATTCGTACACAACGGCGAAGGCCAGCGCCGCAGGAAGCAACCAGCTCGGAACATCGAATTCGAGTTGCCCATTGATGGATTTTGCGGTGATGGCAATCACGATCAAGACAGGAAGCGCAACAACTGAAAGATCGAGCGCACGAGCTCCAAATCGAGGCCCTGGCGCTGCGAGACTAAAGGGCCCCGTGGTGGGAAAGTCTTTGGCCGTCGGGACTCGGCGGGGTGCTCCCATTGGGTCTGTCTGTTCACTCGGCTGCATCGGTTAACGCCTCGGCCATCGATGGATGTACAAATAGTGACTCGTGTAAGTCGGTGACATGCAATCCGGCGCTAACAGCAAGCGCAACAACTGAGATCAGTTCAGCAGCATGTCGACCAACGATCGCTCCACCGAGAACGACGCCTGTTGCTGGATCGGAAATGATCTTCACGAACCCGCGTGCATCGTCTTCGATAAGTGCCTTGGCGTTCGCAGAAAATGGAACTTTCGTAACCCGAATCTTGCGCCCCATAGCGAATGCATCGGCTTCCGCCAGCCCAACATCGGCAATCTCGGGCTCTGTGAAGATTGCGCTTGCGGCTTTCTCATAATCGATATGGCGATGGGGGCCTGAATGGAGACCCATGGCGTGTTCAGCGATCTTGCGACCCTGCAGCGAGGCCACTGAGGACAGCGGGAGTTTCCCAGAAATATCCCCAGCTGCATACACGTGCGGAACCGAACTCTGGCAGTTGTGATCGATCTTCACATAGCCATCAATCAATTCGACGCCTACATCGCTCAATCCGAGATTGTCCGTATTTGGGATCGAGCCAATCGCCAACAACGCGTGCGAACCGGTCACCACGCGACCATCGGTGCACTCAATGGTCACACCATCTGCCGTTGCAACTCCGCTACATGCTTTTGCGCCCTTCAATAACGTCACGCCACGCGCCAAGAAGTCGGCTTCAAGCGCAGCCGCAACCTCGGGATCTTTCAGCGGCAGAACTTGTTGACGACTCACGATGAGCGTGACTTCGCTCCCAAACGACTTGAACATATGAACGAACTCGACTCCAGTAACTCCAGAACCGATCACGACGAGATGCTCGGGCAATGTTCGCGGCGGGTAGGCATCGCGAGTCGTCAGGATGCGCTCGCCATCGACATGCGCCCAGTCCGGAATGCGAGGACGACTTCCCGTGGCCAGCAGCACCACATCAGCCTCAAGTTCAATCCGCCCGGCCTCGGTTTCGACGACGACCTGGTTTGGGCCCACCATGCGTCCCGTGCCAAGCAGGAGCTTGACCCCTTGGCTTTCGAGAAGCGTCGTGGTCGAACGCTCGAGACGTTCACCAATCGACGCAATCCGGCCACGGAGCGCATCGAAGTCGAGCGTTGCCGACACATCTGTGAGACCCATGCGTTGGGCATCGTTGATGGTTCCAAGCGCGCTGCCCGTCGCAATCATGGCTTTCGATGGCACGCAATCGCGGAGATGCGCTGCTCCGCCAATGAGATCTCGCTCGATCATCGTGACCTTTGCTCCAAATCGAGCCGCATAGGTCGCCGCAGTGTTACCGGCGGGCCCCCCACCAATGATCACGAAATGCTTTGCCATTGCCTCTCACGCTACCGGGATCACTCGACGGAAAAGTCGCCCCATTCCCGATCACGATCGAAGTTCACAACAGATTCATCAAGTTTCAGTGTGAAGCACGAGCGATCGGCTTCATCCGGTGGTCGGAACTGAACATCTGTCGCGTTAAGCCAAGACCCATCACGGTGACGCTGGTCGCAACCGAACCCAAAATTAAATACATGATCGCGAGTTGCACCGTCACCGCATCGACCGCATCGACTCCGGCAAGAACAAGGCCAGTCATGGCCCCGGGGAGAAAGACGAGGCCCACTGCTTTCGTTGACTCGATCTGCGGCACGAGAGCAGTGCGCAAAGCGGAACGCACATAGGGCCGAGACGCATCCGACCAGGACAACCCGAGAGCGAGGCGCGACTCGACTTCATCACGTTTGTCGGAAAGCTCACCAATGATGCGTCGGCCAACCAACACACAAGAAGTCATCGAATTTCCGATCATCATTCCGGCAAGCGGCACAATCGTGCGTCCTTGCATCGGAAAAATGTGAAAACCAAAAATTACCGACAAGCTGATAATGACAACGGTGAGCATGGAAATTGTCCCGAGAAGAAAAATCCCGGGGATTTCTTTCGCCCTACTTCGGATCGTGAATCCAGCGAAAATAATCATCACCACAACCCACAACCATGCCCACCAGACCGAAGCTTTTGAATCCAGAACGAGGCGAAGCGCAAAACCAACAAGCAGAAGCTGTACTGCTGCTCTGGCCGAAGACCAAAGCATCGAGCGAGTGAGATGCAATTGCTGCCAGAGCGAGAGCCCAATAGCAATGGCCACAAGTACAAGCGATGCGGTGACGCCCATCCAACCGATCTGCGTGTCGCTCATTGTTCGCCCTCAGTCCCCTGCTTCAAGTACTCGAGTGATTCCACCGGCGTCGCGTTCCGCCCGTCAATCAGAACTTCAATCCGATCAGCGATCCGCTGAACCTGTGAAAGGTCGTGACTGACCCAGACCACACCAATTCCCTCGTGGGCTAATTCACGCGCCAGATCTTCGATGCCGATGCGATTCTCGGGATCAAGCGATGAGGTCGGTTCATCCATCAAGATCACTTCAGGTTCAGTGAGCAATGTTCTCGCGATGCACATGCGCTGGGCCTCGCCGCCTGAGAGATCGTCGGCAACTCGATTAAGTATCGATGAGTGGAGCCCAACTCGTTGGAGCACGGCAACGAAGGCCGAGTCGGCGGCCGATCCATCGGCCACTGCGAGGTTGGAACGCACAGAGCCCGGGAACGGAATGGGTCGTTGAAAGATCATTCCCACGCTCCTTCTCACCTGCTGTGGGTCAAGAGCGGTCAGATCAGCCCCCTTGAAACGCACCACGCCTTCTGAGGGAACCTCGAGCCGGTTCCCGAGCCGCAAGAGGGTGGACTTCCCTGCTCCAGATGGGCCAGCCATCACGGTAACTGCACCGCGGTCCACGCACAGATCCACCCCATGGAGAAGTTCGATACCGCTGGGTGTCGAGAACGAGACCGCGCTGAACTGCAGCAGAACCCCCTCGTCACCTCTGTCCCCAGCAGTACCCATGATCGCCAGCATGACACCCGCGCGCCCTCCCTCTTAGTCTGATGGGGTGACTTCCTCAGAACAGTTCCCCACCGCCTGGGCCGATGCGGCCTCCAAAGACCTCAAGGGCGCCGATCCCGCCGATCTGGTTTGGGAGACCCCCGAAGGCATCGCCGTAAAACCGATCTACACCGCTGCCGATCTCGAGGCGCTCGGCGATGTCGACACACTGCCGGGCTTCGCTCCCTACACCCGTGGCGTGCGAGCGACGATGTACACGAATCGCCCGTGGACAATCCGTCAGTACGCCGGATTCTCAACTGCTGAAGAATCAAACGCGTTCTATCGCCGCAACCTCGCTGCCGGCCAGATGGGTCTGTCGGTGGCCTTCGATCTCGCCACACATCGCGGTTACGACTCTGACCACCCCAACGTCGTTGGTGATGTCGGTAAGGCCGGCGTCGCCATCGATTCAGTTGAGGACATGAAAATCCTGTTCGATGGCATTCCCCTCGATCAGATGAGCGTCTCAATGACGATGAACGGCGCGGTCATTCCGATCCTCGCCATGTTCGTCGTTGCTGGTGAAGAACAAGGCGTAGATCGTGCGCTACTCGCCGGAACCATTCAGAACGACATCCTTAAAGAGTTCATGGTTCGTAACACCTACATCTACCCGCCTGCCCCAAGCATGCGCATTATCGCCGACATCATCGATTACACGGCGCACGAAATGCCGAAGTTCAACTCAATCTCTATCTCCGGCTACCACATGCAAGAAGCCGGAGCGACGGCAGTTCAAGAACTCGCGTTCACCATCGCCGATGGCAAGGAATACGTTCGCTCGGCATTGGCGAAGGGACTCGATGTCGATCTCTTTGCTGGTCGCCTTTCGTTCTTCTTTGCGATTGGAATGAACTTCTTTATGGAGGTCGCCAAACTTCGTGCCGCTCGAGTTCTGTGGCACCGAGTGATGAGTGAGTTTGAGCCCAAGAAGGCTGGGTCGCTCATGCTGCGCACCCATTGCCAGACCTCAGGCGTTTCGCTGACCGAACAAGATCCGTACAACAACGTTGTCCGTACAACCATCGAAGCACTTGCTGCGGTGCTCGGCGGCACCCAGAGTCTCCACACCAATTCCTTCGATGAAGCTCTCGGCCTCCCGACCGACTTCAGCGCTCGCATTGCTCGCAACACCCAACTCATCATCGCCGAAGAATCCGGAGTAACGAGTACCGTCGATCCGCTTGGTGGTTCCTATTACATCGAGTCGCTCACACAGTCGCTCGTTGATGAAGCGTGGCAACTCATTTGCGAGGTCGAAGAACTCGGCGGCATGACCAAGGCTGTGGAATCAGGCATGCCGAAATTGCGCATCGAAGAGTCCGCCGCTCGCAAGCAGGCTCGGATCGACCGCCGCCAAGACACTGTCGTCGGCGTCAATAAGTACGTACCCGAGAACGTTGAAATGGTCGACGTTCTTGATATCGACAACACCAAGGTACGCAACGAACAGTTAGCCATCTTGGCCACTGTTCGCGCGAATCGTGACGATGCTGCCTGTACCGCTGCTCTCACCGCGCTCACCGAAGGCGCCAAGAACGATGGCAATCTGCTTGCCCTCGCCATCGACGCCGCCCGAGCACGGGCCACTCTCGGTGAGATTTCAGATGCCATGGAAGCGGTATTCGGCCGACATAAGGCCGAAGTCCGTACCATTGCTGGTGTGTACGCAAAGGCCTACGAAGGCGATGAGGACTTCACCGCCCTTCAGGGCGAGATCGAAGCATTCGCAAAGACCGAAGGCCGTCGTCCGCGCATGCTCGTCGCCAAGATGGGCCAAGACGGCCACGACCGCGGCGCAAAGGTCATCGCAACAGCATTTGCCGACCTCGGTTTCGACGTCGACATGGGTCCGCTCTTCCAGACCCCTACTGAAGCAGCTCGCGATGCCATTGAAAACGATGTCCACGTGGTTGGTGTTTCGAGCCAAGCCGCCGGACACAAAACCCTTGTGCCCATGCTCATCGATGAGTTGAAGAAGGCCGGCGCCAACAACATCCTTGTGGTGTGTGGTGGAGTTATTCCTCCTCAGGACTACGACATGCTCAACGAAGCCGGCGTTGCCGCCATCTTCGGACCAGGCACGAATATTCCCTCAGCAGCGCGCAAGGTGCTCGCCCTCATCGCTGAGAAGAGCCCGAACGCGTGACCGACCCCGCCGAGGACGCCGTCTCCCTTATTGAGGGAATTCGCTCTGGCGATCGGCGTTCTTTGGCCCGAGCGATCACGTTCGCCGAGTCCACTCGGCCAGAACACCGCGACATTGCAGATGCGGTGCTGGAAGCCGTGCTGCCTTCTACGGGTAGCGCCGTACGCGTTGGGATTTCCGGTCCGCCCGGAGTCGGGAAATCGACATTCATTGAAGCGATCGGCAATCACATCATCAGCCAAGGGCTCCGCCTTGCCGTTCTTGCCGTTGACCCTTCCAGCCGTTTGACCGGCGGATCAATTCTCGGCGACAAGACACGAATGGGTGAGCTCGCCAACCAGCCGAACGCATTCATTCGTCCCTCCCCGGGCAGCGGACAACTTGGCGGCGTTGCACGGCGCACACGCGAAGCAATGTTGTTGTGCGAAGCAGCGGGTTTTGATGTCGTCATTGTTGAAACAATCGGTGTCGGTCAATCAGAAGTTGCGGTATCAGACATGGTTGACCTGTTCGCTCTCCTCGTTTCGCCTGGCGGCGGCGATGAACTACAGGGAATCAAGCGCGGCATCATGGAATTGGCCGACCTCGTCATCGTCAATAAAGCCGATGGCGACCTTGCCGCGGCCGCTGCACGGACCCGCGGCGATTACGCAAGCGCCGTTCACTTGCTGCGGCCGAAGTGGAACGCATGGACGACTGAAGTACTCGCATGTTCTGCCCTCAATGGCGTTGGCGTCTCCGAAGTTTGGGATGCAGTGATATTGTTCCGTTCGACCGTCACCGCCAATGGCGAACTGCTCGGAGCTCGCTCAGCACAGGCCACAGCGTGGCTCTGGAGCGAAATCGGCGACACGCTGATTGAGCGTTTCCGCGCTGATCGTCACGTTGCCGGCTTGCTACCCGAAATCGAGTCAGCAGTTTCCGACGGACGAGTCACTCCAGCGAAAGCTGCTCTCGAACTTCTTCAGGCATTCGGAACTACTGACTCAGCTTGAGCCGTCCCGCGACTCAATGAGTTTCGCGTCTCCACACGAGTAGAAGATTGGTCTTCCACGGCCGGATCGTTGATCGGCCACATGCAACAAGATTTGGAACGTTGTCTGCAATTAATCGTTTGAGATCTGCCTCGCGAAGGAACGACACATTGCGATCGCCCGTGATCCAACGATCAGAGAACCGACCCATCCAGTAACCGGGAGACTTCACAACAATGGTCTCCTTCACCAGAAGTACTCCATCGTCGCTCAACAATGTCGCGACATCGTCGAGCAGCCCTGTTCGCAGAGACGGCGGGACGTGATGAAGCACATCAGCGATGACGATCGCATCGAACGGAGTCGGCTGTTCAGCAAGAAGATCCGAGGTTGAAATGGTCCGGAACTCCGCCCGACTGCGGTCGCCCCCGAATAACGAACCTGGATTCTCAGCCAAGTCGATACCGAGAACTGATGTATCGGGACGACGCTCGATGATTTGCGAAGCGATCATGCCATCGCCAACGCCAACTTCCAACACTCGCGAACCGAACGGCACCGCATCAATTGCTTTACCGAGTTCGCCAACGTTGATGAACATTGATCGATACGCGGAACTAATAGGTGCCTCAATCGGCCCCAACATCCGTCGAACTGTTGGTCCGATACTCATTGTTTAGGTCTTTCTTGCACGCAGTAACTGTAGTTGCCGTTGCACCCCAGAGGCCCTCTTACTAGCAGAGCGTCCCTGAATAGTGGGCGACTATGATTTCAAGACAAATGGATGTCCACGAAGATCTGCCCACTGCGATTCCCCCCTCCGACGAACTCTCTGAACTTCGCGCTGAAGTTTCGCGACTCCGTGCGCTCGTCGGACCTTCGGAGAAGTCCTACGAAGATTTGACCCGCGACGCACTCACCGCTCGAGATGTAGCTCGCACTGCCGAGCTAGAGACCGGGCGTCTCCGTGCGCAAATTGTCGAGTTGGAAAACGAAGTGCGGCGTTGGCGGCGCGATTTCGTCTGGTTCCGCGATCGTGTCGTAAAGAAGGCCCCAATCTTTGGACGCGTCATTGGTGGGCTTCGTCGAAAATGAATTCAAAGATCCAACCGAAGGGAGAGAAAAAGGCGACGGTCGAGATTGTCGTTCTTGACGATCAGGCCGATCACTCCGCAATCAACGCAGCACTCAATTCCTCTCTTGCCGATGTCGTTGTACTCTCTAGCCCGGGAGGGGGCTGCAATCAACGTGCCCTTTCGTTACTGGGAACTGTTTTTAGCGATCCTGAGGTGACAGTCGCCTATTCCGACGAATCGGTCGTCGACAAACGTGGACGCCATCTTCACTCGATCTACAAGCCAGATTGGTCACCGGAACGGTTTCGATCTCAGTTCTTCATCGGCGATCTTCTCGCAGTCCGTCGCAGTGAGGCTCTCAACGCAGTTGTCGACTCCGCAGTCGACGACTCCGTGCCCTCATTGCACGGAAAGGCCTTGCGGTGGGATCTTGTCCTCAGACTCACCGAGAGTGGCGGCAAAGTCGCTCACATCCCTGAACTCCTCTTTGGCTCCACTGGCGTGGCTTCTGGCGTCACCTCTGATTCAGCAAGTCAGGTTGGGGACATGATGCTCGAGGCCACTGCGGTCGTCCAAGCACACTGTGCCCGACTGGAAATCGCCGCAGAAGTCGAGATTTCCGAACCGGGGAACACACTGCATCTCCGTCGCCAAACAGACGCGTCAACGAAGGTCAGCCTGATCATCCCAACCCGCGGATCCTCGGGAACGGTTTGGGGACAGGAACGCGTTTTCATTATCGAACTCGTGCAATCGATCATCACCAAATCAACTTGGAAAAATGTGGAGTTCGTCGTTGTCGCCGACACCGCCACGCCCCCAATCGTGCGCCGCGCTCTCACCCAACTCTGCGGCGATCGCCTGGTATGGGTCGACTACGACTATCCCTTCAATTTCTCCGACAAGATCGGACAGGGTCGCGCCGCTTCAAGTGGTGATGTGCTGCTGCTACTCAATGACGATATGGAAGTCATTTCTGAAGATTTCATCGAGGAACTCGTTGGTCTCGCCCTCGATCCAGGCGTGGGCGCTGTAGGAGCGAGACTCCTTTTGGCGGACGGTCGTCTTCAGCACATCGGTCATCGTTATGCCGACGGAACCTTTCATCTCTTCGCTGGTTACGACGGGGACTACGCCGGGCCCGAAGATATGTGTCGGGTCACAAGGGAATGCATCGGAGTGACAGCCGCATGTCTTGCCATTCGCGCAGAAGTTTTTGACGAAGTTGGCGGGATGGCTCTGGACTTTCCCAATAATTTCAATGATGTCGACTTTTCTCTGCGTCTGCGCGAACGCGGTTTACGCAACATCGTTACGCCACACGCTGTGCTTTTCCACTTCGAAAGTGTCACTCGTGACGGAACGGTCACCACTGAAGAAGCGCACCTTCTTTTTTCACGGTGGGGCGCTCAAGTCAGTTCCGATCCGTATTCGAATCCAAATCTCGAATCCGGTCGCATCGAATGGTTAGAAAAGGGTGCGCACTAACTCCGTCTGAGTTTTGCTAGCGCTCGACCGGCGAGTTTTCGAACTCTCGCAACGACAGCCTTTGTGATGCCGCCGAGTCCGTCGATGCGATAGCGCCCAACAACCATCCGCCAGATCTTCATGATGCGACTTCGACGCCACGGACCCCAATTGGCCGAAGCAACTACGACGTCAAGGTATGTGCCAAGTTCAACAGCCGTCGCTTCCCATGGAAACTTCTTGCGGGAGTAGGTATAGCAACGCTCTGATGCCAGTTGCAGAAGCGCTGGATCTCGCTGCCACTCCTCTAGGAGAAAGTTCGCGTCTGCAATATTGGCGAGTACGTACGGGGTCGTCTCTGGATGTGCCCCCACGTCGAACGCCAAGCCCACCGTTCCCGACGCATGCGCTTCGACGAGTGGAAGATTGAACCCTTCCCACTTGCTCGGCGAGATGAATACATCGAGCTCAGAAAGAAACGTCGAACGCTCTTCATCTGTGGCATTGAGGTGACAGTGAACGCCGCGTTCCTCCCACCACAGGCGATCAGATTCCTCCCCACGACCCATGATCGAGAAATCAAAATCGGGACGATCGGTGAAATACGAAACGATCGCAAGATATTCATCAAGACCCTTGTAGAGGGCCTCGCCACTCCCCAGACGCATCAAGGTGCCTACTCGAAGCGGAGCATGGTCCGAGGCTGTCCGCTGAGTCGAAGGCTGTCCATAATCGGCGACATGGTCGCACCCAAGTGCGATGACTTTTGCTTTCGGCCAAAGCAGTTCATCTCGAAGAAAATAAGAGCTGGTGAGAACTGCATCGACCTTGGGGTAGACCCGCTTCAGTTTGTGGACCTTTAGTTGTTCGCGCTCGGACACGTCATGGTCGAACATCGTTGGCGTCGGATCGCCATGTTCAAAAACCACTGTGGGAATCCACATTTCGAGCGCAGGCAGTACCTCGAAATATGGACTGGTTTGCGCAACCACGATCTCGATCGAATTTTCTTGGCAGTACTCAAAGATCATCTGCGAAGAGGGGCGCAATTGCACCACATCGTCGGCGCTATAAAACTCGTCGACTTCGAGACATCCAATCGACATTTTCCAACCGGCAGCATCAATGCGGTCGGCGACTTCTCGAGCAACGACCGAAACGCCATAACCGCGTTTCATGACCGATGTAAGCAACAAGACGTTCCTCATTGTTAGAGACACTCCACGAATGAACTCCAACGACGGATAAACAACGCTCTATCGCTCCAGTCTTCCTCGCCTGGCTCGCGGGTTCCGTTTTCGACGTGGAAGATCGGACCGACTGACAAGGTTCGGATTTCGAATCCCGCTCGACGGAGCCGAAGGCAATAATCGATGTCTTGGCACTCGGCCTCGTAACGTTCGTCGAATCCGCCTGACCGGGCGTAGTGGTCGCTGGACGTCATAAGGAAGGCCCCAGTTACTGCCGAGGATGCAAAGGAGTCACCGAGAGCGTGCACTGGAGGCTGCTTCGTGCCGGGGTGATACGGAACGGCAAACAACTCGGGTGATCGAAGCAATTCGACACCAGCGTGCTGCACGGTTCCGTTTTCAAAAAGGAGAACGACGCCCACAGCGCCAAGGCTCGGATCCTTTGTGAATGTTTGAAAGACCTCGACGACTCCCTCGGGGCATTCATCGATGAATACATCGTTGTTCATGAAAAGCACAGTTGAATAGCGAGCCTGTTCGAAGAGATCGTTATTGCAGCGAGAGAACTGATAACGCATTCCCCGCGTTACATCGACGCCCTGGGGTGGTGCATCAAGCAGCGTAAGCGTCTCAGAATTCGTAGAACCCGTGTCCCCAAGGTGAAGTTCGATCTCGATACCGGAGCGGTCACAAACTTCCCGAAGTTTGTCGAAACCCAACCAGAGTCGTTTCAGCAAATCTGGGCGGTCTTTATGAAGGACGAGTACTGAAAGTCCAGTCGTTCGACCGTCGGCTCGCAAGGTTCGGCGAGGCATTGACACTCGTGCTGCTCGTTCGGCATTAAACGATCGAGCGTAGGGGTCCAACCTCGGGATTAGTCCTGCGAACTGCGCCATTGGGCTTTCACCGACCGTTGTCTTTCAGCCAAGTGGCGGGAAGTCGAAGAAGCCCGCTTGGAGGCGAAGACTCCGCCCGCACACGGAACGAAAAGCCGAAATCACGCATCGCCTCGGCTCGCACCGTCGTGCCGCCGTGCACACGCACTCGACCTTCATAGATCCCGGGAGCAAGCAACAACGGATCGAATCGGCAGCGAATTGTGTAGCCCTTCGCCAAAGGGCCCGGCTGAGCCATAGGTGCGCTCATTTCCGTTTCGCCCACGACCACACCGGAATCGGTTTGAATCATCAGCGAGTAGGTGTGTTCTTCAGAGGCAAGCACTTCTGGAAGGGCGACGCGCATATTGATGGGCTGGCCCGTGACTCCGAATTCGAGCGGGTTACCTGAATCATCGACCAACTCCGACTCAGTGGCTTTCGCTGGTGAAGGGAGAAGCCCTGATGCTTCAGCTTCAATGCGAAGTCGCTCAGCTTCGCCTGCGTTCACTTCTCGGAGATAGTTCGCGATGACCGAAGACGGTTCGCCGCTATCTCTGACGACTCCGTGGTCCATCCAGGTGACCTGGTCGCAAAGGTCGCCAATGACTCCGAGATTGTGCGACACCAAAACGATCGTTACGCCCGAGGCTTTCAGACCTGCGAGGTGATCGAGGCATCTGCGCTGAAAGTCCTCGTCGCCAACAGCGATCACTTCGTCGACAAGAAGAATCTGCGGATCGACGTGCACCGCCACAGAGAAGCCGAGTCGGACATACATGCCGCTCGAGTAGTGCTTTACCGGACTATCGATAAACGCAGAGAGACCCGAAAAATCGACAATCCGATCGAAGATCACATCGGTTTGTTTGCGGCTTAACCCTAAAATCGAAGCGTTGAGATAGACGTTCTCCCTACCAGTAAGTTCTGGATGAAACCCCGCTCCCAGTTCGAGGAGCGCAGAAATCCGCCCTCTGGTGGTCACTGCGCCGCTCGTGGGAAAGTGAATCCCGGCCATCATTCGGAGAAGTGTGGACTTTCCACAACCGTTATGTCCGATTAGTCCAGCAACGCTCGCGTGACCAACATCGAGGGTGACGTTGCGGACTGCCCAGAAGTCGTCGTATTTCGGACGCCCGAATTTTGTGAACAGCTGCTTCACGCTTCCGGGGCGATCCTTGTACAAACGAAATCGCTTCGAGACATCCTGAACTTCGATGGCGTTCATCAGTTCACAACTCCTGCGCAATGTCTCGCGACTTGCGATTGAAGATCAAGAGTCCAAGCACGAAAATCGCAAACGAGGCCAACGGCACAATGATGAGTGACGCTGTGCTGGGCACCGTCAGCCCATAAAAAATATCACGAGACCACTGAACATATTGAGCAATGGGATTCAGTTGCAAAATACGCGCCAATGTCATGCTCTTACCTTGGACCAAGGTAATTGGGTAGATGATCGGCGTCGCGTAGAACAGAACATTCATTCCGATTGTCACGAGATAATTCACATCGCGATAGAAGACGTTGTACACGCTCAGAGCGAGTCCAATACCCACCGAGAACAGCGTGATGCAAAGTATGAGCAGCGGAAACAGCAGAAGCATCCAGCCCACGTTCCCGAGGCAGATCATGATGACAAGAAGAATGCCCGCCTCGATCATCGCCTGGAGCAACACGGTGATCGTATTTGCAAGAGCCGGACACGCTGGCGGGAAATAGACCTTGTTCAGCAACGGACCAGATGACTGCAACGCAGCAATCGCCCCCAAGACGGTGCCGTTGAAAAGGTTCCAAACCCACAGTCCAGCGAAGAGGTAGAGCGCAAAAATCGTCGTGCTTCCATTACCCGCAAGAGGCGCCTTGGCGTTGAAAAAATATCCGAACACCAACGTGTAGACCGCAAGGATCGAGGCCGGGTTAAGGAGCGACCACAACCACCCGAGCAAACTCTTCTTGTAACGGGACCTCAACTCGCGCTGGGCGAGGTTGTAGGTCAGATTGCGATAGGCCCAAAGCTCGCTTACAACCTTCAACGCCTGGCTCTTCCACTCTTGTGTTGGCTTACAAGTCCCCATTCAGCGGGAAAAATCAAGGTTAGCAGGGAGCTCCCCATGGTCATCGGACGGTCCAGCCCTCTGAGGATGGAGTTCCCACTGGATTTCTCTCATAAAAGAACACCGGAACTCCATAAGGACCAACGGATTCCTCCTGCAGCCTCAAACACGATGCCGCTACACGAGT
>JASJMB010000046.1:0-3199 GCA_037620085.1 Acidimicrobiales bacterium
AGCCGTGATCCTCTCTGACCGCACTATCCGTGAAGAGGTCGAAGCCGGCCGCATTGTTATCGAGCCGTACGACCCCAGCTGCGTCCAGCCATCCTCGGTCGATCTTCATATCGATCGGTTCTTCCGGGTTTTCCGGAACCACACGATGGGCCATATCGATGTGAAGCAGAACCTCGAAGACCTCACCGAACTCGTCGAGATCGGCCCCGACGACACCTTCATGCTGCACCCCGGTGAATTCGTGCTCGGGTCCACCAGCGAGCGTGTTGGTCTTCCCGCCGATCTCGTTGCTCGCCTCGAAGGTAAGTCATCGCTCGGCCGTCTTGGTCTCCTTATTCACTCCACGGCTGGTTTCGTCGACGCTGGTTGGGACGGACAGCTCACGCTCGAACTGTCCAATGTGGCCAGTCTCCCGATCACTCTGTATCCGGGCATGAAGATCGGCCAGATCTCATTTATCCGCATGACCACACCAGCGGATAACCCCTACGGCTCTTCAGCGGTGGGCTCCAAGTACCAAGGCCAAATTGGCCCCCGCCCCAGTCGCTACTGGGAAAACTTCCGCTGATTAGTTCGTAGCTTCTGCTTCAGCTTCTGAGCGTTCGAGTGCGTCAAGGATGTGCATCGAAATGTCAGCGACCTTCACTTGGTCTTCTCCGATACCCTGCGCCTTCACGCCATCGTCGATCATGATGTAGCAGAACGGGCACGCAACCGCGATCTTTGTTGCACCGGTGCGCAGCAGTTCTTGCGAACGTTCGATGTTGATCTGTTTGCCAGTGCTTTCTTCCATCCACATGCGACCGCCACCAGCACCGCAGCACATTCCCTGAGTGCCGTTGCGACTGGCTTCAACTATCTCAATGCCACCGAGTGAACCGATGACGTTTCGTGGTGCCATGTACACGTCGTTGTGACGACCGAGGTAACACGAGTCGTGGTACACAACGCGCTCTTCGAGTTTCGCATTGGAAAGATCAAGCTTGCCGCTGTCAATGAGGAACTCAAGGAACTGGCTGTGATGCACGACTTCATAGTTGCCACCCATTTGCGGGTATTCGTTGGCAAGTGTGTTGAAGCAATGCGGGCACTGCGTGATGATCTTCTTCACGCCCATGCCGTTGAGTGTTTCGATGTTCTGGGTTGCGAGCATTTGGAAGATGTATTCGTTGCCCGAGCGCCGAGCGGGATCGCCCGTACACATTTCCGAGGGGCCAAGAATTGAGAAGGAAATACCCGAGCGCTGCAGAAGCTGCGCCATGGCTTGGGTGACCTTCTTGTTCTTGTCATCGAACGAACCAGCACAGCCGACCCAGTAGAGGTACTCGGCTTCAAGCGGGCTGGAACCATCGAGGATCTCGATGCCTTCGAACTTTTCGGCCCAATCGCCGCGGTCGGCCTGGCTCATGCCCCACGGGTTGCCGGTGTTCTCCATCGAGCGATACGCGTTGCCGAGTTCGGTGGGGAAGTTTGATTCCATGAGCGACAGATAACGACGCATGTCGAGGATCTTGTCGAGAATCTCAATATTGACCGGGCAGATTTCGTCGCAGGCCTTGCACGACGTACACGCCCATACCTCTTCGGGCGTGACCCGTTCGAAAAGGGAATTGGCAGAGACGGTGATTTCGGCAACGACACCGAGTGGCGGCGAAACCTGTGGCGTTCCCGTAGCGGCCATGACTTCGCCGGCCTTGAGAACGATTTCGCGAGGATCGAGTGACTTGCCTGTTGCATTCGCAGGACACACTGATGTGCAACGACCACACATGGTGCAGGCATCGAGATCAAGCAATTGCTTCCAGGTGAAGTCTTCGATCGTGGAGGCTCCGAACGATTCAAGTTCGGTTTCCAAAAGGTTCGGCATTGGCTTCATTGCACCCTTGGGGCGCTCACGATCTTTCAAGTACATGTTCAGCGGTGAAGTGAACATGTGGCGAAGCATCGTGACCGGAAGGATGACAAGGAAAGCGAAGAACGAAAGGACATGGAGGATCCACCAAACCTGATGTCCGCCAGCAAGGTTTGAGTTGTTTTTGATGAGATTGGCGATGGGCCAACTAACAAACGACCACTTCTCGAATGAGGGCATTCCGGCTTCGGCAATGCGCCATACTTCGGTTCCGAAGCCGGTAATCGTGATGGCGAGGAAGACGCCGAGGATGATGGCGTGCTCCGGCTTGGTCTTAATGCGGATGCGATACGGGCGCTGGATGTAGCGGCGAATGATCGCCCACATCACGCCAACGAAGAGACAAAGTCCCGCAAGATCACCGATGAACGAGTACGCCATGTAGACGTTGCCGTTGAGGAATTTCCACGACTCGGGAATTTGGTGGTTGATTTCGAGAACCGTGGTTACGGCGAGCAGCACGAGGAATGAGAAATAGATGAGCGAATGCATGATGCCGGCGGCGGGATCGCGCAGCAGGGTCTGCATGTAGACACCGGCGCGAAAATCGCTGAGGCGACGCTTTACGTTTTTCGGGGTCGTGCGACGGTCGTCAGGCTTACCGCGGGTCCAGTTCTTGACGCGCTGGCCAAAGAGCACTGCTCCGTAAACGAGCAGGATCGACACCATGACGTAGAACGCGATCTTGAGCGAAGACGGGATGCCTCCGAAGACCTCGCGTGTGACTGGTGAATTGTCGTGTTGCTGGAACACTGCTGATGCGATCCCCGAAAGGGCGGTCACGATCGCGAAGGCGAGACCGATGACCAGAACCAGATGTGGGCCTTTGATCCGTTTACGTTCCATAACGAACGTCAACCTACTCGCGCCTATGGGCGCGAAACCTCACCAGCGGGTGGGGAAAGCGTGGTGAGAAGGGTTCAGGACTCGTCAGTCATGCGGGCTGCGAGGTTGCGCAGCAACTGCACGGCAAAGCCGGGAACTTCTTCAATGAGGCCATTGAACTCACGCTGGGCGATCACGAGGACCTCCATTGCTGAGTCGGCCGTGACCGTTGCGGTACGAACGCCGCCAGTGAGAGGGGCCAATTCGCCCACCACAGCGCCAGGGCCGAGGTTGGCCACCGTTGCGCCATCTCGGCTCACAGTTGCGGAACCGGTAACGATCACGAAGCATTCATGGCCCGGCTCGCCTTCGCGCACCAAGACCTTTCCTGCATCAATCGAAATCTCGACTGCTGCTGCTGCCACTTGTTGAAGCTGGCGCTTGTCGCACTCTGCGAAGAGC
>JASJMB010000047.1:0-83696 GCA_037620085.1 Acidimicrobiales bacterium
ACCAGAACGACGGCATGGTTTCGGCGGAGGTTTCAAGGAGTTCCCGAGCCGCACCTCGTGAATCGTGTCGCTCGAGAAAGTCGGCGGTGACATCGGAAAGCGTTCGGTGGTCTTCGGTAATGGCGATCGACATTGAGCTGCTCCAGAACGAGATACGGGTCTGCGGCAGCGTATCCACCGAATGAGTGGCGCACCTATGTGGAGCGACACACCAGAATGGCGTTATGAAGACCGACGCAATCATCCATGGAGATCTGGCCAGCGCGGCCACATCAATTCGACGGGCCGAGGACGCTGGATTCGATGGAGCTGTCTCTGTCGAGATCTCCCATGACCCATTTCTGCCGCTCGCCATGGGGGCGGCATCAACCGAACGCATTGATCTCATGACCGGGATCGCAGTGGCATTCGCCAGAAACCCGATGAACGTCGCGGTGCTAGCTAACGACATCAATCGGCTCTCGGGCGGACGCTTCATCGTTGGTTTGGGAAGTCAGATCAAGCCTCACATCACGAAACGATTTTCAATGCCATGGTCGGATCCCGCTGCGCGCATGCGCGAATTTGTTCTGGCGATGCGTGCGATTTGGGAGTCTTGGGAGAACGGAAGTCCATTGGAGTTTCGTGGTGAGTACTACAAGCACACGCTTATGACGCCAATGTTCAGCCAGGGTTCAAGCGAGGTCGGAAATCCACGCGTTTTTGTTGCCGCTGTAGGTCCGGCGATGACCGCCGTTGCCGGCGAAGTTGCCGACGGACTCATGGCCCACGGATTTACAACACCGTCGTATCTACGCGATGTGACCATGACCAACCTTGCGAAAGGGCTCGATCGATCCAATCGTTCGCGTAGCGACGTCGAGGTGACCATCCCAATCATGTCGGCCGTGGGTCGCGACGAAGCCGAGATCGCTCCCAAGAGGGCCGCAGTTCGTCAGCAACTCGCGTTTTATGGTTCGACGCCCGCCTATCGCGGCGTGCTCGAGCACCACGGATGGGGCGAAGTCGGCGATGAACTCAATCGACTGTCAAAGCAGGGCGAATGGGTAGCGATGGCCGATCTCATTACCGACGAGATGCTTCGTGAATTTGCTGTGATTGGTGACCTCGAGTCGGTGAGTGCCGAGATCAAGCAGAAATTCGGTGGACTCGTGGATCGAGTGCAGATGGGTCTCAGCGACGAGCCCTTGAAGATCTGATTCTTCGCGCCGCAGTACGCTTGGTGTTTAGGTGACGACATCGTCGCCGCTTTGTTGGGGGATCAAGTGAGCGATCGTAATAAATCCACAGTCGAACAGTTCTTTGTCGCTGGACGCGAGGTCGACCGTCTGTCGTTTATGACCGAAGACATCGAGTGGTGGAACGGTCTTGGAAAGTTTCCCGCTGCACCTGGACAAACGGTGTTTCGTGGCAAAGATGAAGTTGGGGCGCGGATATTGGGACGGGCGCCGTCGCCACCGCAACCGAACGGCCGACGAATCGATCGGTATGACCTGTCAACAATCAGTTTCGATGACGTCCATACGATTGCCGATGGGCCTTACGTCTTCCGTCAACACCTCTATAAAGCAACGACCATCGGCGGCAAGCCCTATGAAAACGTTTACGGATTCCTCTTTCGCTTCACCGATGACGGACTGATCGATCGCATTTGGGAACACTGGGGAACGTTGAACGCTTATGAAACCTTGTTTCAGGGTCCGCTAGTCGTTCATGACCCTGACGAGATTCTGATGACGACGCCGTCGGTTCGGCAGCGGCTTGATCTCGAACGTTCGGTTGACCGCGATGTCATTGCCGAGTGCATGGAGATTGCGGTTCACGCGCCCAACGGATCAAACCAGCAGCCATATCGGTTCATATTTGTTGATGACGCCGAAACCAAAGCCAAACTCGCAGCCATCTATCGCTCTGCCATGGCCGATTTCATCGGTCGTCCTCGCACCGATGCTGCCGAAGATCGAGTTGATCGTACGTCTGAAGCGCAACAGCGCATCGCCCGCAGCGTTGCCTACCTCGCCGAGAATATTGAGAAGGTTCCGGTTCTTTGCGTTCCCATCGTCGCTGGTCGGACCGACGGGCATGGCTCGGGGGCTCACGCCGATCGCACGTCGACGTTTTGGCAGGCGGGGCGTTGGGGTTCAGTGGTACCTGCGCTGTGGTCATTCATGCTGGCGCTTCGATCACGTGGGCTCGGATCAGCGTGGACGACGTTGACGTTGATTCGCGAACGTGAAGTCGCTGAGGTTTTGGGTATTCCCTATGAGGAATGGATGCAGGTAGGTCTGTTCCCAATCGCCCACACAATCGGCACGGACTTCCGCATCACCCCGCGCAAGCCCGCTGAAGAACTCACGAGATGGAATCAGTTCCGCAGTTCGTGAACCCGTCTTAGGTCTCGATCGGCAGGAGCGACTCTGCAAGAGCCCCGAGTTCCGAATCAGGGTCTGCATCGCCCACAAGAGGAATGATCACGAACTTCGACGCGCCGGCATCGATGAATTCTTTCAACAACGACGGAAGTGCATCTCGAGTTGGGATGATGGAACGGGGATCGAGTCCCGGACGACGGCGTTCGATGAGATCGACAAAGCGCTGGGGGAGTTGACCGTCGGAGTACGAGATCAATGCGCCGTAATGCTGCGGGTCCATCTTGCGACCGAATTCTGCCGCAGCGGCTTCAATCACAGGAATTGATTCGGCGACATCAGCAGGTGAGCAGAACGAAGGCAGCCATCCGTCTCCAACGCGTCCAACTCGACGAAGTTCGCTAGGCGCGATGCCTCCGAGCCAAACATCGAGTCGAGACTGTGTGGGGCGAGGTAACACCTGAACATCATCGACAGAGAAAAACTCTCCGTGGTGTGAAATGACTTCGCCGGTCCAACATGCGCGCATCAACGCGAGCGCTTCATCGTGACGCCGACCGCGTTCGCCCCGTTCAACTCCGAATGCCCGTTGTTCGGGGGGGTCGACTGCTCCGAGGCCCACGGCGGGAAGAAAGCGCCCGCCGGAAAGCACATCGAGGGTCGCCATTTCTTTTGCAAGGATGACTGGATTGCGGCCGGGAAGAACCAACACCGAAGTGCCGAGTTTCATTCGTGTCGTGCGACCGGCGGCGATGGCGAGGGCAATCATCGGGTCAGGTGTCTCTGCGCCGATCCGTTCCGACATCCACAAAGAATCGAATCCCAGTGATTCACAGCGATCGACAATTGAGGCGAAACGATCGGGAGTCGCTGCCCCAGACAGGGTTCCGAGACCGATTCCGACACGGACTTTGATGGCACTGATCATGATGCAGCCTCCCACTTCATTGCGGTTACGCGCACCACTGCAGTAGCGATCGCTCTAGCGGGGCGTGGCCGCGTACAGTCATAGACCTTGAACGCCCCTCGTCCCCCCTTTGGTCGCTTAGTGCGACTTGGCACACCTGTTGCTGTAGCCCTTGCCGTTTTGTCGATGGCGGCTTGCTCAGGCTCAAAAACAATGCCAGCAGCGACGACCGAGTCAACTGCGTCAATTGTGGCAAACACATCGGGGCCGATCGAAGGCGGAACGCTCGATATCGCTGTTGCTGCTGTTCCGGCGAAGTGGGCCCCGAATAAGGGGCAATGGACAACCGATGAACTTCAAGCAGCGCGAGCGGTTTATGACCGACTCATGGTTCGTGATGAAAACGATCAACCCGTTCCTGAGCTTCTTTCCAAGATGGTCCCGAATTCAGGTTTTACGGCTTGGACGCTAACGATTCGTCCGGGAGTTTTATTCAGCGATGGAACGCCGCTCACAGCAGAGATCGTTGCGTTCAATTTGAAAGCCCAACAGGGCGATCGTTCAAACGCCGACCTGCTCATGCCAATTTCTACGATCACGGTGACTGATCCACAAACTGTTTTGGTGACGATGTCGACGGCTTGGTCGACGTTTTCCGAGGTGCTTACGACGCGAATCGGAACTGTCGCCGCGCCAGTGACCCTTTTAGGCTTCGACCCACGCCCGATTGGCACTGGACCGTTTATTTGGTCAGGTGTTGACGAAGCAGGCGTAACGATCCTGGTGAAGAACCCCACGTATTGGAAAAAGGGTTTACCTCATCTCGATGCTGTTCGATTAGTTCCCATTGCGGATGCTGCTGATCGTGTGACTGCTGCAATCGATGGAAAGGTTGGCATGGTCGCAGTTGATGAGCCGCGACAACTCGTTCGTCTCGAGAGTGTGCAGAATCGAGAGTCCAAAATAACGATTCATGATGATCGCAACGCAGAACGCCCAAAGGTGAACATCGCGTTGGAGACGGGCAAAGCTCCATTCGATCGATTGACTGCTCGCCGGGCAGTCGCGTATGCGACAGATCGGGCCGAGATTCTTTCGAAGGCGTTTGCCGGCCAGGGAACGATTGCTCGAGGAATGATGAGCGACACGTCACCGTGGTTTGTCGACCACACCGCTCCTACGCGTGATGTGGATCGCGCAAAGAAGCAGGCGGAGGAGTACACGAAAGAGACTGGACTTCCGCTCACATTCCGCTTATCAGTTTCTCCCGGCACGACAATGGAGCGCGTTGCATCGCTCTGGCGTGGACAACTTGAACAAGCAGGGATTGATCTAACAATCGATCTTGTAGAGCAGCCGATACTTTCCCTCGCCGCTGCAATCGGGGAGTTTCAAGCCATTTTGCAGGTGGGGTTCGACTCGCCTCATCCGGATTTCTACGAGCCGCTCTTTTTCGGCATTCCTGCGGAACAAACTGCGATTAGTAGCAATTCCACGCGTTACATAAACCCATTGGTCACAAGAGCGTTTACTGATGCCCGTTCGACTGCTGATGTGACTCGACAGGTCGATGATTACGGCACCATCCAAGAACAGATCGCAATCGATCTGCCCTATCTGTTTCTCGTACAGGTCCGTGAAGTGATGGTGACATCGCCGAAACTTCGTGGCGTCACTAGTTGGTCAACGGGTTCAGGGGCTGATGGTCTTGGTCAAGACGGAGCGACGGTGTCGCTGGCCCAGTTGTGGTTCGCTCGCTGAATTCAGGCGAGAGCAGAGTCAGATGGCAGTTCCGGCAAACGGTGAAGGGTCAGCGCTGACGGGGATCTCCGGCACTGTCCAGTCCATGCGAGCCGAAAGGTTTGCTGCGACCGTTGCCCACTCTTTTGGGTTCCATCCCTGCGCGGATAATTCAACCTGATGGGCCTGGTTGATGTGCACAAAGGCGGGGAGAGTCTCGAGGCCAAAGGCTTTGGCTGCTGTGCGGTCGGGATCGGCGAAGACCAAGATCTCTGAAGCGAGTGGTCCGACGTAGTCGCGGACCTCAGATTCGGTCGCAGTTAGGAGAAGAGCGATGCGAACGTCGGCCTCGGAATAATCGCGAAGAATCCGAAGGGCGGTCTTCAGGATCCAGGAACTTTCGTTGGTGAAAGGGTCGAGGACCACGATCGCCAGGTGGAAGTTTGTTGTCCATTCCGAGATCGGACGGCTTTCGCCAGTGAGGGGATTCAGTTCTACGGAAGCCTGCACATCGGTAGTCACAGCCTCAGAAGGTAGCGCGAGTAGGTTGGAGGGACCGCACACGGGCGAAGAGTCCGAGAACTTCTTTAGGAGCCACCATGGTTGTCCTTGCCGCACTGAACAGCACCGGGTACAAGATCGTTCTGCTGATCCACGTTCTTGCTGTCATCGTGGGCTTTGCGCCGTTGTGGCTTACCCCCGTGATGATTCGTCTGACCGCAGCGGGCGACAAATCTGCCGCTGACGGACTCGAGGTCTCGATCCTCCGCTTCTCTCTCCCGGGTATCGGCATCGCTGGGATCCTGGGTTTCGGGCTCGCCGGGATGAGCGAAAAGGTTTTCAAGATGTCGCAGGCGTGGTTGTCGATCGCTGCTGTGCTCTGGATCGTGCTGCTTGCGGTTCTGTTCTTTGTGGCTCGCCCAGCCATTCGGGCATTTCGCGATGGAGACGTTGCCGCACGCGGTCGCATCATGATGGCAACGGGGATTGGTCACCTGATCCTCGTGGTGACGCTCTATCTCATGATCTTCAAGCCAGGACTCCCAGGCGCCTGAGGCATCTCGGTAGGGTGCTGCTCTAATGCACCCCGTTGAACGACTCCGCTACGTGGCTCGGGCCACGGGCTATCCCCAAAGCGTGATTGTTTCTGAAACGGCGCGGGCGCTCGCCAGTTACGCCAACGACCCTCAGGGTCTGGTCACCGCGTGTCGACGCATGGTGCAGCGTCAACCTGGATCTGCTCCGTTGGTTTGGCTGTGCGCACGCGTTCTTTGTGCCGGCGATCCCTACGCCGAGATCCGGGCCGCCCTCGAAGAACTTGAAAATGATCGCACGTCGGTTGAATTAGCTCATTCGCTTCCAGACGAAGCAACCATCGTTGTCCTGGGCTGGCCCGAACTCATCGGTGCGGCGCTACCCCGGCGGGGAGACGTTGAAGTGTTGGTTGTTGATGTGCACCAGGAAGGCGGCGGTCTCGTGATGCAGCTCGTCGATGCCGACGTGAATGCCCTCGATGTTCCCCTGGCCGGACTCGGCGCTGCCGTTGCTGATGCCGACCTCGTCCTACTTGAGGCGTCGGTGGTTGCACCGACCGAGTGGTTGGGAGTTTCCGGATCCTTGGCTGCTGCATCGGTTGCGAAAGCGAACGAGATACCGGTGTGGGCAGTGGCCGGCGTCGGGCGCTTCCTGCCCCAACGAATGTGGGAGTCAGTGCGTGAACGAATTATCCCCGACGAACCGTGGGACGCCGACGACGAGGTTGTTCCGTTGTCGATGATCGACAAAATCGTTGGGCCAACTGGTCCGCTTGCGGTGGCCGATGCGTTGCGCCGTACCGATTGTCCGATCGCAACGGAATTGTTTAAAGGCGACGTCATCTAGGTCCCCGGTAGGGTTCGGGTCATGAGCGCGCCGATCACTGACTCGTCGATCGTTGACCGCTATCTCGAACTTGGGTTACGGATGGGCCGTCATATCGACGGCTTCGTCGACGCGTATTACGGCCCAGAAGTAATTGCCGATCGCATTTCAGCAGAGCAGGTTTCTACGCCCGACTTTTTAGTTGCAAGCGCTGGCCAACTTGTTGTTGATCTCGATGCCGGAGTGGACGACAGTAGTCTTGATGCGTCACGCCGGCGATGGTTGCGCGCTCAAGCGACGGGGATGCATACCTCGGCTCGCAAGATGGCGGGGGAGCAGATCGCCTACGTCGACGAAGTCGAGTGGTGCTACGGCGTGCGCCCTACCTTTCGCGACGAGGACCAGTTCCAAGCGGCCCACACGCGGCTCGATGCAGTGCTTCCCGGCTCGGGCCCGGTGCGTGAACGCATCATCGAGTGGCGAGAGGCACAGGCGATACCCATCGATCGGCTCGACGCTGTTCTTCGTTCGATAGCAGAAGATTTTCGTGAACGAACGCAACGACTCTTCGGTTTGCCTGACGGCGAGCACATCACGTGGGAACTCGCATCGAATCAACCGTGGTCGGGTTTCAACTATTACGAGGGAAACCTGCAGAGTCGCGTTGCCATCAATACTGATCTTCCTGTGCTGGCAACAAGCATCGGGCACTTAGTTGCGCACGAGGCCTATCCGGGCCACCACACCGAACACTCGCGAAAAGAATCTGGTCTCGTGCGGTCGCGTGGCTGGCAAGAGGAATCGATCTTCTGCGTCGGAACGCCGCAGTGTCTAATCGCAGAAGGGTTGGCCGACCTTGCGCTGGAAATCATCGCTGGTGAAGTTCCCGACCTTCTTTTCGCCGAACACTTGCGTAGCAACGGGATCGACTTTGATCCAGAAATCGCACATGCGGTGCGAATAGCAAGTGAATCGATGGACGCGGTTCGTGCGAATGCGGCGTGGTTGCTTCATGAAGACGGCGCTTCAGTCGATGATGTCGTTGCCTATATCGAACGATGGGGGCTCCTTCCTCATGCTCGTGCGGCAAAGGCGATCGAGTTTTTGACCTCGCCAACGTGGCGGGCATACATCTCGTGTTATGTCGAAGGTCTGCCGCTTTGTCGAAACTGGGTCGCTGGCGACTCCGATCGGTTCGCCACGTTGTTGACCGAGCAGATCGTTCCCGCCGATCTGGTGGATGCATGAAGCGTTCCGTCACTCTTCGCGGTGAGAGGTTTAACTTTGCCGATCTTCGCGAACTCATGGCGTGTGCGAACGAGCCCAAAGCCGGCGATCGACTCGCAGGAATTGCCGCCAACTCTGAACGAGAACGAGTAGCGGCAAAGATGGCTCTGGCTGAGGTCCCGCTCAGTGAGTTTCTTGACGAACCGTTGCTCGAAGATGACGTGACGGGCCTGATCATTGATTCCCTTGATCGTGAGGAGTTTGAAAAACTTCGATCACTCACGGTGGGTGAGTTGCGCGAACTCGTCCTTTCTTCCAATTTCGCCTCGGAGTGGCAACGAGGTCTGAAGGGAGCCCTGACGCCCGAAATCGTGGCGGCCACGGCTCGGATCATGAGTGCTCGCGATCTCATCTCTGCTGCGGCGCCGCTCCGGTCAGTGACTCGCTGTCGCAACACCATGGGTGACCGTGGCGTGCTTGGAGTGAGGATTCAGCCCAATCACCCCACCGATGACATCGCTGGCGTGGTGCTCTCTGCGCTCGACGGATTGATGTTCGGCTGTGGCGATGCAGTGATTGGTGTGAATCCGGCTGGTGACGCAATTGAGAATGTTGTCGCTCTCGAGCATGCATTACAGGAACTCATCGGTGCCGTTGGTGCGCCCACGCAATCTTGTGTTCTCGCTCACTTCACGACTCAACTTGCCGCGCTTGAGCGCGGCGCTCCAGTGGACCTGCTCTTTCAAAGTATTGGTGGTACTGAAGCAACGAACGTCGGATTCGGCGTGACGTTGCAGGGTCTGACCGACGGTCGTGAAGCAGTGCTGGCCTCACACTCAGCTCGAGACGGTTTCATCGGCGAGAACGTCATGTATTTCGAGACTGGCCAAGGAACCGCACTTTCCGTCGACGGCCACGGTGGGGTTGACCAACTCACGTGTGAAGCACGGGCGTACGGGGTAGCGCGTGCGTTTGATCCATTCCTCGTGAATTCAGTCGTGGGCTTCATCGGTCCGGAGTATCTGGCCGATGCAACGGAAATCATTCGAGCGGGGCTGGAAGACCACTTCATGGGCAAATTGTTGGGACTGCCTATGGGAATCGACATTTGTTACACGAACCACGTAGAGGCCAACCAAGACACCACCGACCAGTTGCTCGTTCTGCTCGCGACCGCTGGCTGCAACTTCGTGATGGGCGTTCCCGGTTCCGACGATGTCATGCTCAATTATCAGTCCACGAGTTATCACGACGCTGCTGGCGTTCGCGAACTTGTTGGCGCACGACCGGCCCCAGAGTTCGCGGCATGGCTCGAACAAACAGGGATTTTTGTCGATGGTCGGTTGGCGGAAGGTTCGGCGAACGGGCCTGAATCTCTGCAGGCGTTCGCTGAATCGATCAAGGAACTGGGTCGATGAGCGCAGACCTGCCTGACACGCTTCGCGGCGCGGTCGACAATGGTGGCGATGTTTCCAATGTGACACCTGCGCGGTTGCTCATCGGCCGGGCCGGAACCGCCTATCGGACGTCAACGCAATTGCAGCTGCGTGCCGATCATGCATTTGCGAAAGACGCGCTCAATGCGACGTTTTCTCTCGAAAAATCGCCAATGGAGGAACTCGCGAAACGCTTTGATCTGTTTGAAGTTAAGAGCGAAGCTGTATCACGTGAAGAATATTTTGCTCGGCCAGACAAAGGTCGTCGTTTAGGTAAAGGTGTCGCGGAAACTCTGCGCGAGAACTGTCCGTCTGGTGTCGATCTTCAGATCGTGATTGGCGACGGTCTCTCACCACTCGCAGTGAGCTCTCAAGTTCCATCGCTGCTCGGGCCGTTGCTTGACCATGCCGCAACCCGCGGGTGGTCGTTGGGGCGTCCGTTCGTTGTGCGCAATTGTCGAGTCGGAGCGATGAACGACATCGGCGAGGCCCTCGATGCTCAGAATGTGGTGCTGCTCATTGGCGAGCGGCCAGGGCTGGCCACGGCCGAAAGTCTGTCCGCCTACTTGGCTCATCGTCCCCGAACCGGCGACACCGATGCCCAACGAAACCTTGTTTCCAACATCCATCCGGGTGGAGTGACGGCCGAGGATGCTGTCTGGCGGATCCTTGGATTGGTTGATGCCTTCATGATTCAGGGCCGCAGCGGGTTCACGGTAAAAGAGCCGGCACGGCCTACGTCGTTATCAGAGGCCTCAGGCCGATAGTTTCAAGGCATGCGAAATCCCAAGGACTTCTTCCGCCCGCTTGCTGTGGGTGCCCCCGCACCGGTTCGTGAGATTCCGGTTAAGCCCGCCCGCGTGATCCACTTCTTCCCACCTTCCAGCGAGAAGATGGTGAGCAAGCTTCCCCAGATCGTCCCAACAGTCGATGTGTTGCTTGGCAATCTTGAGGACGGCGTTCCTGCTGTCGATAAAGAGGCAGCGCGCGCTGGTCTTGTGCATGTGGGCAAGACCATCGACTTTGGTAAGACCCAGTTCTGGACCCGTGTGAACTCACTTGATTCGCCATGGGGCCTCGATGACATCGTTACCGTCGTTTCCGAGATCGGCGACAAGCTCGACGTCATCATGATTCCGAAGGTCGAAGGTCCAGAAGACATTCACTACGTCGATCGACTTCTGGCACAACTCGAGGCGAAGGCGAAACTCGAGCGGCCGATTCTCGTTCATGCAATTCTCGAAACCGCTCGCGGCGTTGCCAATGTCGAAGAGATTTGTGGGGCCAGTCCGCGTATGCAGGGTCTTTCACTTGGCCCGGCCGATCTCGCCGCAAATCGCCGCATGAAAACGACTCGTGTTGGTGGCGGTCACCCCGGCTACCTCGTCCGTCAAGATCCTGTCGATGGCAACATCGATGGTGATCGAATGATCTATCAACAAGACCTTTGGCATTACACGATCTCTCGAATGGTCGATGCTTGTGTGGCCAACGGGATCCTTCCGTTCTACGGACCGTTTGGCGATATCGCCGACGTCGTTGCGTGTGAAGATCAATTCCGTAATGCGTTCTTGTTGGGCTGCGTCGGCGCCTGGAGTCTTCACCCCGTGCAGATCGCTATCGCTAAGCGCGTCTTCAGCCCCGATCCAGCCGATGTTGCGCATGCTCGTCGTGTCATCGAAGCAATGGGCGACGGAACCGGCGCACTCATGCTTGACGGAAAGATGGAAGACGACGCATCGGTCAAGCAGTGTCGGGTCATGGTGGAACTCGCGACTTCGCTGGCGGCCGATGACCCCGAACTCGCTGCTATCTACGGACTTTGAGGATCGCGGACATGAGTGAAGCGCTGCGTCCTCGACGTTCTGTTCTCTATATGCCTGGTGCGAATGAACGCGCGCTGGAAAAAGCTAAAGGTATTCCGGCCGACGCATTGATCCTCGACCTTGAAGACGCTGTGGCCCCTGACGCCAAGCCCGAGGCGCGAGCCCGGGTCTGTGCCGCTGCAGCGAGCGGGGAGTACGGCATCAAGGAAATAGCGATTCGTATCAACGGTATTGGCACGCAATGGCATGAGGATGACATCGCTGCGGCAGCCGCTGCTGGGCCCGATGCAATCGTTGTCCCGAAGGTGAATTCCGCGAAAGACGTCGCGCAACTCATTGCCGCATTCGAAGCTGCCGGTGCGCCCGCACACACCAAGTTGTGGGCGATGCTCGAGACGCCCGTTGCCGTCTTGAATGCGGAGTCAATCGCCACTGCTTCTGACCGACTCACGGTCCTCGTTATGGGTACGAATGATTTAGCCAAAGAGCTCTATGCCGAACATGTGCCCGGTCGTGCACCGCTGCTATTCGGCTTGCAGAAATGCCTGATGGCGGCGCGTTTGGCCGGAAAAGTCATCCTCGACGGCGTCTACAACGACATCAAAGACGATGAAGGTTTTCGGGCCGAATGTGTACAAGGCAAGCAATTCGGATTCGACGGCCGGACTCTTATTCATCCGAGTCAGGTCGAACCTTGCAACGAGGTCTATGCGCCGTCAACCGATGAGATCGAGCACTCACGCAAAGTAATCGCCGCATTCGATGAAGCCCAAGCCGAAGGACGTGGCGTGGTCACTGTCGACGGCCGAATGATCGAGAACCTGCACGTTGACAACGCTCGGAGAATTCTCGCTGTAGCCGACGCAATCGCTGCGCTGGGTTAAAGGAAGACCAGTTACTTCACCGCATCGAGCATGCGGCGAGCAATGACCTTCAAGCACAAGGTTTCGTCAGCGCCTTCGAAGATTGACAGCACTCGAGCATCGACGAAGTAACGACTGACGTTGTATTCCTCAGCATAACCAAAGCCCCCATGGATCTGCATGGCTTCGCGAGTCACCCATTCGGCGGCCTTGCAAACGTAGGCCTTCACCATTGAGGCTTCAAGAATTCCTCCGCCATTGGCCATCAGCTTGGCAACTTCGTAGGAGAACTGTCGCGCCGCCTGAGTCAGCACGACCATGCGCCCGAGCTTTGCTTGTGTCAATTGATATTCGGCAATGGGCTGACCGAAGACCACGCGATCGAGCGCGTACTGGTGAGCGTCTTCGTAAGCGGCCTGCATCACGCCGACTGCACGAGCAGCGGTTTGTAAGCGACCATTTTCGAAACCAGCCATCTGGTAATAAAAACCCTTACCGAGACCTTCATCGCCACCAACTTGATTGGCATTGGAAACGAACCAGTTGTCGAACGCGATTTCGTAGGAGTGCATGCCGCGGTAGCCGATGGTGTCGATCGCTCGACCTTCCATCTTTCCGCCCCCAGGTGCGCCACCGTCGACACCAGCGTCTTGCATGAATGCGAAACCGTGACCTTCGCCTCGTGGTTTCGGTACGACAAACATTGTGAGTGCTTTGTGAGTGAGCGACTTATCGGTATTGGTCCGGGCCAGGAGCATGAGCGCATCGGCGCGAGCACCAAAGGTGCACCAGGTCTTGACGCCATTGATGAGCCAACCGTCTTCGGTCGGAGTGGCGGTGGCCTTAACGCCGGCGACATCGGAGCCGTAATCGGGTTCAGTGACAGCAACTGCAGCCATGACCTCGGCCGATGCCAACTTCGGAAGCCATTCGCGTCGTTGTTCCTCGGTGCCACCGGCGAGAAGAGCGCGAGTAAGAATTTCTGGACGGGTAATGAGCGAGCCGCCAGCGCCAAGCGAGACCTTGGCCAATTCTTCGGTGGCCACGACCATTCCCATGTATTCGCTTTCGCCGCCTTCGCTGTAACCGTCGTATTCGACTGGAACCGAGAGGCCGAAACCACCGAGTTCGGCCAGACCCTGAATGAGGTCTTCGGGGATATCCAAGTTTTCGCGATGGATGTGTTCTGCGACGGGTGCGATCTTTTCGTTCGCGAATCGGCGGAACGTGTCCTGCACCATTTCGAAATCGCTCTCGAGATGCCGAGGTCCGGGAGTGTCAGCCAACGACGCCAAGAACTCTGGTGAACGGTAAGTGGCGACGAAGTCACGCGTGCTCTCGAGTGTGCCGGGAGCGATGTTCCATTCGGCTTCGCGGCCGAACACTTTGGGAAGGAGTTCACCAATGGCATCGGCAACGAAGGCGCAGGCCAATTTCGCTTCAAGTTCGCCCTTGGTGCCGTACGCGAGCATCGCTCGTCCGGTCTCTACCGCCGACGCTGCATGTGCGATGTCATAGGCCACAACCTGGTTTGCGTCAGGAC
The DNA here is from genome assembly GCA_037620085.1 of Acidimicrobiales bacterium. Lineage (GTDB taxonomy): Bacteria > Actinomycetota > Acidimicrobiia > Acidimicrobiales > Acidimicrobilacustridaceae > Acidimicrobilacustris. The sequence continues at coordinate 13,772 of JASJMB010000047.1, forward strand.
CGCCGTTAGCGGCGATGTGGCGAATGCCAGCGTCGACTACCCCGTGGGCGGTCTCGATGACGGAAGCGGCAGTGGTGAGATCCGGAGCGGTCATGGTTCCTAGGTTACCCAGCGGTCACAATGCTGCTCTCATCAGGATCATGAAGAAATTGGGCGAAGCACCTGTCCGGGATGGGCGCCGGTAGAAGCGCCATCGATCCATGTGGGAACGCCCCCAGCGATGGTGGCTCGGAAGCCGGCTGGAGCGCGAGTGAAGCGCCATGTTCCGTGTGGGACGTCGTAGGCGCGTTCTTCGGCTCGGAGCTCAAGTTCGTCAAGACAAAACACCACGAGGTCGGCGATCTTTCCCTCAGCAATTACGCCGCGGTCGGTGAGGCCAAAGAATTCGGCCGTGCGGCCAGTGAGGACATGGATTGCTTCTTCGATGCTGAGAAGCCCAGCGTCACGGACGTAATGGGTGAGTATGTAGAGGTGTTCACCCGCGGCTGAGAAAAGTTGGAGGTGGGCGCCGCTGTCGTTGATGTTGAACACCGTGTGCGGGTCACGAACGGCTCGCACAACGTCGCGTTCGCTCAATCGTTCTGGGATACCCATCATCTGCGAGGCAAGACCATTGGCAACGACCCAATCGGCAAGCGCGTCGGAAACGTGCAGTCCTGTTTGATCGGCGAGATCCTGTAGTGAGATTCCGAGTGGACCGACCCCAGTTTCAGAGATCGTCAGAATCATTTCGTGAGGTCGATCGATTCTCGAAAGGCTTGACCGGGTTCGGTTGTCCCAGTCGGTGCGAGCCTTGTCACGCCAAGTGGGGTCGGCCAATGTCGTGAGTTTCTCATCGGTCGGACCGTTGATGACCTCATTCCACGCGGGCACGCGTTGGAAGACGAGTGAACTCTCAAATCCGAAAAACGGCGCCAGCGGTTTGCAGTTCACCATTGGCCACATATCGGCACCATCGGCATTGAGTTGTTCGTGAAGTTCCCACCATTCCGCTTGACGATCTGCATCACGCTCGTTGAAAGGAATGCCGGTGTACTGAGCGCGCACGCCGCTTTCGCGAACGAGGGCACCGAATCGTCTGGCATCGACAATCGATAACTCGGTGTCGTTGAAGCGAGTAATCATCTGGACCGTTGCCGGCTTATGGAGCGCAACGATACGGAAGAGCGCAAGGTATTCCTCGTCTTCAGCGAAAAAGCCAGGAACGAGACGGAGGGAGCGGTCCTTGTCGAAGTGGTTGATGCTCAACCCGAGCGCACCTGCGGCGAGGCCTTCATCGAGGACCGCGCACATCTCAGCGATTTCCGCCGAGGTCGCGGAGCGGGTCCACGCGTCGGCGCCCATAACCCAGGTGCGCAACGCGAGGTGTCCGAGATATCCGGCGACATGAACTGCAGTCGGTTGTGTACGAAGCGCGTCCATGTATTCGGGCCATGACTGCCACGACCAAGGAATCTCCTGTTCGAACGCCTTCAGGGGAAGGTCTTCAAGGAAACACAGGAGGTCAACAATTTCGTCACGTTGTTCGCCTTTCAGGGGAGCAATCGAGTTTCCGCAGTTACCAAACACCATTGAGGTGTTTCCGTATGCGGGCAGGGGATCGAGTTCGGGGTTCCACCACATCGCGCCATCGAGGTGGGTGTGGGTGTCAATGATCCCGGGTGCAACGAGACAATCCGTCGCATCGATGATCGTTTCGCCTCGAGATGTGAGGTTTTGCCCTATCTCGGTGATGACGCCGTCTTGGACTCGAACATCAGCAGTGAAGGTCGGTGCGCCTGTGCCGTCGACGACTGTGCCACCCGTGATCAGTAGATCGTTCATGGTTCCCCCTGTGTCTGGGTCGAATCTACCCTCGGAAACTCCTAGGCTCATCGTTGACATCTGCAGAGGAGAGTTGTTGTGACTGTTCATGATCGTCCATTCGGCCGCCACTTTGAAGACTTCGAGGTGGGCGACGTCTACCGCCATTGGCCAGGGAAGACTATTACCGAAGCCGACGACCACCTTTTCTGCATGATCACCATGAACCATCACCCAACGCATACCAATAATTGGTTCGCCGAGAATGAGTCGCCGATGGGTCAACCGCTTGTCGTCGGAAATCTCGTGTATTCGCTGGTCCTGGGCATGAGCGTCCCTGATGTAAGCGGGGCGGCAATCGCCAACCTCGAGGTGGAATCGCTCAAGCACGCCAAGCCGACATTTCATGGCGACACGATTTATGCCGTCACCAAGGTTCTGGCCAAGAAGGAAACTTCCGACGGCCAGCGCGGCATTGTGACTGTCGAGACCAAAGGCATTAACCAGCGTTCCGAAGAGGTCTGCGAATTTCGTCGCCGAGTCATGGTGTGGAAGCGCGAGTTCGCTCCGCAGCGTGGACTTCCATACGGCGAAGACGTTTTCACCGAAGACTGATCAATGCTCGGAGTGCCTGATGTCGAGGCGGTACTCGCGTGGTCGGCAGGTCGACGGGATGAATTGCCGTGGAGACAGACTCGCGATCCATGGGCGGTGCTTGTCTCGGAACTGATGCTCCAGCAGACACAAGTTTCGCGAGTCATTCTTCGGTGGCATCAATTCCTTGAACGGTTTCCAACTGTCACGGTATGTGCACGCGCTCCCATTGGTGATGTCGTCACCGAGTGGGCAGGGCTTGGCTACAACCGACGAGCCGTGAATCTTCACCGAACGGCTGTGGCCGTAGTCGAGAATCATGATGGAGTGATTCCGTATGAGCTCGACGCGTTGCTCGCGTTGCCTGGACTGGGTCCGTACACCGCTCGGGCGGTACTGGCGTTTGCTTATGAACAAGACGTCGCTGTTGTGGACACCAACGTTGGTCGCATTCTTGCTCGACAGCGAGACGAGCGGCTTACTGCCCGTGTCGCCCAAACATTCGCCGATGACATCGCTCCCGTTGGACTGGGATGGTCGTGGAATCAGGGGTTGCTCGATCTGGGGGCACTTATCTGCACAAAGCGCTCTCCCAATTGCGAAGTGTGCCCAACCGCATCGACCTGTTCGTGGTTTGTAGGAGGTTCTGCTGAGCCAGATCCTGCAATCGGTTCGGCTGCAGTCAGCAAAGGGCAATCGAAATTCGGTGGGTCCTTTCGCGAAGGTCGCGCGCGCTTGCTTGATGTCTTGAGAACTGGCGTCGAGGTTTCTCCCGAACAGTTTCAAGACGCGTGTGGTTGGAACGATCGAGACGGCGGCACATCCGATGCACTGCGTGCGGCCGATTCTTTGGTCCGTGATGGATTAGCGGTTGAGCGCAACCACGGCGCTCTCGTGTTGCCGTGACTCTTAAGACTGAATGAAATCCAAGACCAGACGATTGAATACTTCGGGTTTCTCCACCTGAGTGAAGTGTCCGGCCCCCTCAATGATCACGGCACTCGAGCCGGGGCTCAATCCTGCAGCAGCGTTCTCTGCGAACTCCACGCCAACGCAACCATCGTTGCGTCCGTGGATGTAGAGCGTTGGTTGCGGGGGCGGCGAACCGAGCACGTCCTGGATGTCTTGGTACGCAGCCGACACCGGTTCGGTTCCCCATGTTGCGCGGTAGTAGCCGAGTGCGGCCGCGAGATTCTCTCGACTCCCAATCGAGGCACGGATGTGGTCCATGTCGACGGTTGCATCGTGACCAGGAGACCAGTCAGCCCACAGCCGGTCGATGAACTCAAGGTCGTTCGCCGAAACGACGTAATCGGAGAGACCAACTTGAAAGAAGAACATGTACCAAGAGCGCTTGAGTTGGTCGTAGCTGGTCATCGCGTTTGCCATGGATGCGGGGGGCGGAACAGCAGCGGTGACAACGCGCCGCCAGCGTTCAGGTGCATAGGCCGCTGCGCCGTAGGTCGCCAGCGCACCCCAGTCGTGGCCGATGATGACGGCATCGCTGTCGCCACCGAGAGCCTCGTGAAGTGCGGTGGCATCACGAGCGAGCGTGGCCACGTGGTACTGGCCGTCGGCCGGAATCGAGGTCGGCGCATAACCCCGCATAAAGGGGGCGACCGCCCGGTAGCCGGCATCGGCGAGGGCGGGCAGGAGGTATCGCCATCCATGAGCGGTGTCGGGAAACCCGTGGAGGCAAAGGGCTAGCGGGCCTGATTCGCCGGCGGTGAGGCACCCGTAGGTCAGTTCGCTTGTTTCGATTGTGGTGGCGTTGATCTCCATCTACCGAAGGTAGCGAGAATCCGAGAGGTGTGAGACATGTCACTCGCCCTTCACATCGTTTGGCCCTTGTCCTAGCGTTCACTGTTCGTTCGTGCAGGGGAGGAGGTGGGCAGTGGAAATCACGTTCTACGGAGTGAGGGGTTCAACGCCGTGCGCCGGCGAAAGCACCTCGCGTTACGGCGGGAACACCGCGAGCATTGTTCTTCGCGACGAGGATTTCGATCCGATCCTCCTCGATCTCGGCACTGGCGTGCGTTACTTCGGTGCAGACCAGAAACCCGGGGAAGAACTGCACGCCCACGCGTTAGTTACGCATTTGCACTGGGACCACGTCCAAGGTCTTCCGTTCTGTCAGCCCCTACTTCTTGCCGGATCAACGCTCGATGTTTACGGGCCGTCTCACGATGGTGTTGGTTTTGCTCAGGCATTTGACGATTTGATGCGGCCGCCATTTTTCCCGGTGACTCGTCAGGGTCTTCCGAGCAAGATTTCATTCTTCACTCTTGAAAAAGGCGTTCATGAAATTGCCGGAGCCAAAGTCACCGCGCTCGAAGTTCCTCATACCGACACCACCTTCGGTTACCGCGTAGAGCGCAATGGTTTTTCGGTGGCTTATGTGAGTGACCATCAAGAACCTGCCGATGGCGTTTCGATCGAACCGTCCGTCCTCGAACTCTGTCAGGGTGTCGATGTGCTCATCCACGATGCGCAATACACGCCCGAGGAATATGCGCGTAAGCCCGCGTGGGGCCACTGCACAGTTGGCTACGCCGTTCGTGTTGCTGCGGCAACAGAGGTTGGGCAGTTGGTGCTGTTCCACCACGACCCGAGCCACGACGATGACATGCTCGACCGGCTTCTTGCTGAAGCGCAGGAAACCGGACGGGGATTGGGCGTCGGTTCGATTACTGCCGCTTACGAGGGACTGACCATCACCCTCGCCTAAGATCTTGCCCTTGTGAGCGAGAATTCGAAGACAACTCCTTTTGATAGTGCCAAGTATCGTCAGGTGCTAGGACATTTCCCCACTGGCGTCACTGTCATTACGGCAATGACTGACGACGGACCCGCTGGCATGGCGATCGGTTCGTTTACGTCGGTGTCGCTCGATCCTGCGCTTGTACTTTTCAGCGCGTCGAAGACTTCCGCGAGTTGGGCCAAGCTTCGTGAAGTCGGCAAGTTCTGCGTGAATATCCTCGCTGACGACCAAGAGGAGATCAGTCGCGTGTTCGGGTCAAAAGCTGACGACAAGTTTTCTGAAATTGGCTGGAAGCGATCAGCGAATGGAGCACCGCTCCTCAACGGCGTGCTCGCATACATCGATTGCGACCTGCACTCTGTTCTCGACGGTGGCGATCACGACATCATCCTCGGCGCTGTTACCGATCTTGATGTGAAACATGAAGGCGGAGCACTTGTGTTCTTCCGCGGCGGCTATGGCCGGGTGGCGTTCTAGAGCATGGCGATTTACGCACTAGGTGACATGGTTCCCGATATACACCCCGACGCGTGGGTGCATCCTGAAGCTGTTGTGATTGGTGACGTCACGATCGGTGCTGACAGCACCATTTGGCCGTGTGCAGTTCTGCGCGGCGACAACGGCGGAATTCGCATCGGTGAGCGAACCTCAATTCAAGACGGAACCGTGATCCACTGCATCCCGACAAGGCCAACAATTGTGGGCGACGATTGCGTGATTGGCCACATCGTTCACCTCGAGGGCTGCACAATCGAAAGCAATTCGCTTGTTGGCAACGGATCAGTCGTGCTTCACGAAGCGATTGTTCGGTCTGGTTCGCTCGTAGGTTCAAACGCCGTAGTGCCGAATCGGATGGAAGTGCCGAGCGGCATGATGGCGCTCGGAGTACCTGCCAAATTGCGTGAGGTCGGCCCGAACCAACCCTTCATTCAGGAAATCGCCGTTCGTGATTACGCCGAACGAGGCAAGTTGTATCGAGCGCAGATGCGCCGAATCGACTGACGCCCAGGAAAAGTTCTTATGCGCCTGAACCTAGCCAGTTGAACGGGGACCAGGGGAGATTGCGCACAACCCAGAACGCAAACACTGCCAGACCGATAACGATCCAGGTGTTGCGTTTGAAGGCAAAGTGAAGTTGGCGCTTGCCGGTGCGCCGAGCCATCGCATTCCAACTAAGCCACGCCGCACTTGTCACAAGAATGGCGACGAGCAAAATGTTGTGGCTCATGGCTCGCACGACGTCTCCGTTGAGTAGCGCATGGAGTCCACGAGTCATTCCGCAACCGGGGCAATCGAGCCCGGTCATCGCCTTGAAGGCACAGGCGGGGAACATCTGCGTTTTGTTCGGGTCGATAATGCCGACGACGACACAACCAGCAATTGCAATTCCGCCAGCGATTGCCATCCCGGGGTTGATGCGTCGAGTGCGCGTCGTATTCGGATCGACCGGGGTACTTGCCTCATCAGGCGAATTGACGGGGTTCGTCAGCATGCCCCTGAGTGTAGAGCCGTCCTCGTCATGAACTGCTGTCGTTGCCTATGGTGCAGATATGAATCTTGGACGCGTTGGCCTGTGGGCCTATCAACTTGACCTCGTTCCTTCTTCACAGGCGCAGGAGACTGCCGCTGAAATTGATGAGCTGGGATACGGGGCTCTGTGGATCCCAGAAATGATCGGTCGAGAGTCGTTCGTCAGCTCGACCCTTTTGTTGGCTGCGTCAAAGAAGATGGTCGTCGCTACGGGTATTGCTTCGATTTATGCCCGAGATGCGCTGTGTGCGAACTCAGCGTGGAACACCGTCTCAGAAGCGTTCCCTGACCGCTTTCTTCTTGGGCTTGGAGTGAGCCACGAAGTGATGGTGTCGGGACTGCGAGGTCACGACTATTCAAAGCCTTATTCAGCGATGAAGTCGTACCTCGACGGGATGGACAATGGATTGTTCACCGCCGCGCCACCGAGCGCTCCACCGCAAAAAGTTTTGGCCGCTCTTGGGCCAAAGATGCTTGAGCTCGCGGCTGAACGCACGCAGGGTGCGCATCCATATTTCATTCCCGTCGAGCACACCGCGTTTGCGCGTGAGGTCATGGGTGCTCGTGGTTGGTTGTGCCCCGAACAAGCAGTTGTTCTTGAAACCGATCCTGCGAAAGCTCGTGAGATTGCTCGCGGCCATATGTCGATGTATCTGACACTTCCGAATTACACGAACAACCTCAAGCGATTCGGATTCACCGAAGCCGACATTGCCGATGGTGGGTCTGATCGCCTTGTCGACGCGATCGTGGCATGGGGAGACGAAGCGGCAATTGCCGATCGGGTGAAGGCTCATCACGACGCCGGCGCAGATCACGTGTGCATCCAGGTTCTTCCATCCGACGGGACTTCGATCCCCATGGAGACGTGGCAACGCCTTGCTCCGGCGCTGTTGGGCTGACCAGCCTCCGAACCGGCCGATCGGGCCCTAGGCTGCACAGGTGAGTTCACCGGTTACGTTCACCCGATCCCATGTGTGGTCGGTGTCCCATGTGGATGCTCCCGAGGTCATCACCTCGGCGTGGATCGACGAACAACTGGCGGAAACCTACGAACGCGTCGGTGTTCGTCCGGGACTTCTTGAATCAGTCGCGGGTATCCGGGCGCGTCGATGGTGGCCTGAAGATGTCACGTTCGACGATGCTGCAGCCCGTGCCGGAGTTCTTGCTCTTGAACAGGCGGGTGTTGCCCCCGAGGAAGTCGATCTGCTGATTTCCACTTCAGTATGCAAACACCATCTCGAGCCCAGCGTTGCTTGCGCCGTGCACAACCGTTTGGGTCTTTCACCGAATGCAATGAACTTCGACCTCGGCAATGCGTGCCTGGGTTTCATCAATGCCATGACGCTCGCGTCGTCAATGATCGATTCAGGTCAAGCCCGGGTCGCGCTCATCGTCGATGGTGAAGGAAGTCGTCAACCGCAGACGCAGACAATCGCTCGCCTTCAAGACTCGTCTTCCACGCTCACCGATGTGTTCGATCAGTTCGCATCACTCACCCTCGGCTCAGGTGCAGCAGCGATGGTGATGGGCGGTCCACGTCAGGGTTCGCATCAGTTCCTTGGGGGAGTCACGAGGGCAGCAACGAAGTATCACGACCTCTGTGTTGGCGATCTCGACGAGATGCGTACCGATACGGCGGCTCTGCTTGAGTCAGGTCTTGATCTCGCTGAAGTCACCTTCAATGACGCGTTGGCCGAAGGTTGGCAGTGGGCCGATTGCGACACGTACATCCTCCATCAGGTCTCTGCAGTGCACACCACGAAACTTTGTGAGTTGTTGTCGATCGATACAACTCGCGTGCCGCTGACTTATCCCCAGTTCGGAAACATTGGGCCGGCGGCTGTTCCTTATACGTTGTCGGTCACTGCAGATCAGTTGACAGTGGGTGACCGCGTACTTCTTATGGGAATCGGATCGGGACTCAACTGTTCGGTCGCCGAACTGATTTGGTAGTACGCGTTGACGATTGAAACTCCGTCTGTCGCCGACTGGGAACGGTGGGGGATTGATCCTCGGTGGCACCGAACGGTTCGCATCGAACGTTCTGGTGTTGCAGATGTGGAATGGAGTGTTCTCGATACTGGCGAAGGACTTCGCGGAACAATCGTCTGTGTTCATGGGAATCCCACATGGGGGTATCTCTGGAAAGACTTCCTCGAGACGCTGAGCCCTGAATGGCGAGTTGTCGCTGTTGATCAAACCGGAATGGGTTGGTCGCAGCGTTCGACGCGACGAACACTCGAAGAACGAGTAGCAGAACTTGTCGCATTCTGCGAGCAGCACACCTCGGGTCCGATTGTGCTCGCTGCCCACGATTGGGGCGGCCCAGTAGCGCTCGGTGCCGTTTCCTCACTCGATGTACAGGCCGTGATTTTGGGTAATACCGGAGTTGGACTGCCCGAACGCACGAAGATGCCTCCGCTCATTTCAATGGCGCGTCGATTCGTAGATCTGCTGTGTCGTCACACTTCTGTATTTGTTTCCGGTACTTCAGCCATGACGAAGAAGCAGTTTCGAGAAGCGCTGCGCGCCCCATACCGGAAAGCCGATCGTCGCGCTGCCGTTGCCGACTTTGTGGCCGATATCCCATTGACGGAAAAGGACGAGTCATGGTCGGCGCTGCAGAAATCAGCCGACAATCTTTCGAACCTTGAAGTTCCGTTGTTGCTCGTCTGGGGTGGTCGCGACCCGGTGTTCCACGATCGCTTTCTTTCCGATCTGCTTCGCCGGGCGCCCCATGCCGATGTCCACCGTTTCCCTGAAGCTGCACACCTGGTTCCACTCGACGAGCCAATGGCCGCTGTCGCATCGTCATGGCTCGACGAAGTACTTGGTTCCGATCACTCGACCAATGGGTTGGTGAAGACCAAACGAGCTGAGGTCGACCTCGACGCGTTTGTAGCAATAACCGAAGCGCTTCGTTCCCGTTCCCAAGACAAGTCCGCGGCATTTGCTGATCGCAGCGGTTCGGTTTCTTGGGAGTCGCTTGCATGCGAGGCCGAAGACATTGGTCGGATGCTGGTGCGGGCGGGGCTTGAAGTCGGTGATCGTGTTGCGATGCTCGTGCCGCCTGGTGCAGAACTACTTCCGGCGGCCTATGGCGTGTGGCTTGCCGGTGGCGCACTTGTGGTTGCCGATAGCGGACTCGGTGCCCGAGGACTTCGAACCGTGCTTCGAGGAGCAAGCCCGCAGTGGGTATTCGGAACCTCAAAAACTCTGGTGGCCGCGAGAACCTTGGGCTGGACTCCTGGCGTGCGAATGATTTGCACCAGTCGGTTCCCATACGCGCTTTCGCTGAAGACACATCGGTCCGCGACTGAACAGCAACTTCCACCACTTGCTCCCGGGTTTGAAGCCGCAATTGTGCACACCTCGGGTTCAACTGGTCCCGCTAAACCTGTCCGTTACACACATGGGGCCTTAGCGGCGCAGCGCGATGTGATTAGTGAATCGTTTGCGATGTCGAGCGAACACGGATTCGTTACATCGTTCGCTCCGTTCATTCTGCTCGGGCCCGCTCTCGGCGTTCCGTGTGTGTTGCCCGACATCGATGTCACAAAACCTTCGGAACTCGACTTCGATCGATTCGCACAGGTCCTCGCTTCATCACAGGTTGACGTTGCTTGGCTTTCACCGGCTTCGGCTCGACAAATCGTCGCTACTGCTGAGGGGCGTAAAGCCAAGCTTCGTCTCGTGATGCTCGCTGGTGCTCCGATCTCTACGGAATTGGCAAGCGCAATTGCCGCAGTCACCGATGCCGATGTGCGCTCGCCATGGGGCATGACCGAAGCCATGCCCTTGACTGACGGCGTGGGAGCAACGCAGCAGGTTGGTGATGGAACAAACACCGGGAAGTTGCTTAACGGTGCTCAGGCTGCAGTGGTTTCGCTCGACGATTCCGCCCCTCAACCGGTTGCGGCTGGCGAATGGGGAGAACTGGCCGTTCACGCGCCATGGATGTTCGATGGGTACGAACAGCAATGGTCAACTGAACATCGATCAGAGATTCTGCTTAACGGAGTTCGATTCCATCGCACCGGTGATCTCGGGCAGTTCGCAACTAACGGTGATCTTCATCAACTCGGTCGCTTGCAGCACGCGCTTTTCCTTGCAGGAGGGGTTGTCCCTTGCACATTGGTTGAGGATCCGATTGCCGCGGTTTTGGGCCGTCAAGTCGCGGCTGTCGGGATTGGTCCGAAAGGAACCCAAGTAATTGCGGTGGTGATTCAGGCTGAAGGGAAACTGCGGCTTGCAGATCCTGAAACGACAACTTCGGTGCGCGCCAGTTCAGTATTCGACGTTGCTGCGGTGCTTGAAGGGGAGTTGCCTGTCGACATCAGACATCAATCGAAGGTGAAACGCGAACTCTTGGCCACGTCAGCCTCGGCGTTCTTGGCGGGACGATGAAGGTTCTCGTCACTGGCGGCTCAAGCCTTCTCGGTCGAACAGTTGCGAATGTGCTTGTTGCGCGAGGCGATCATGTGGTCTGTTTTCAGCGCAGCGAATCGGGCTCTACCGCAATCGATGAGCGAGGAGATATCCGCGATTCCTCAGCGGTTCTGCGCGCGGCCCGCAATGTCGATGCGGTGATCCACCTAGCTGCCTTTGTTGCGCCGAAGGCGGCGTGGGAAGAGATGTTGGCCATCAACGTCGAGGGAACTCGTAACGCTCTCGCGGCGGCAACGGCAAGCGGCAGGTTTGTACATATTTCGAGTCCGTCGGTGGCGTTCCACGACAGCCCGAGTGTCGGCTCGAAGGCGCTTGCCGCTGACTACGACGGTGGCGACGGCTACACGCGTTCAAAAGCGATGGCCGAATCGCTCGTGCGAAAAGAAACAACCGTTCCGACGGTCATCATTCGTCCACATTTGGTATGGGGCCCTGGAGATACGCAACTCATCGGTCGAATCGTCGACCGTGCTCGCGCTGGTCGTTTGGCGTTGCCCGATGGTGGGCGGGCGCTGGTGGACACGACCTATGTGGACGACGCAGCAACGGCGATCATCGCCGCCCTCGATCACTGCAACGCTGGCGACGAAGCGACACTCGAGCCCTTGGTCGTGACTGGTGGTGAACCCCGCCCATTGCGCGATCTGGTCGCCTCGATCCTTGCGGCTGCGGGAGTCACTCGTTCGCCTAGGTCGATACCTGCTCCAATTGCCGCTCGGATCGGTTCGGCGATCGATCGGATCTGGCCAGGATCTGAGCCACCGCTCACCCATTTCGCCGCTCGGCAGCTTTCAGTGGCCCACTGGTTTGACCAGCGCGAGACCAGAAGGATCCTCGGCTGGGAGCCGACGGTTGGCCTTGATGAAGGGTTCAATCGGCTGCGAGCAGCATTTGCCATTTCGGGCGATTCTCGTCACACCTAAGGGAATGTGCCCTTAGAGGGTTGATTGACCCGAGGTATTTGTTACTATCGCCATAGGAGAAATTATCTCGTCAATCCTCCTGGAGCCCCCTGATGGCCAGCACCGAACTTGATCTTGACCTCGGCCGGTACAAACTCGGCTGGAGCGACGCTGAGGATTACGTCTTTAAGCCCAAGCGCGGGCTCGACGAAAACATCATCAAAGAGATGTCGTGGATGAAGGGCGAGCCCGACTGGATGCGCGATTACCGCCTCAAGTCCTACGCGCAGTTCCTTAAGCGTCCGATGCCCAATTGGGGCGGCGACATGTCAGAGATTTTCTTCGATGACATTTTTTATTACATCAAGCCGACCGATCATCAGGTCGATGCGTGGGACGAACTTCCCGATTCAGTGAAAGAAACCTACGAGAAGCTCGGAATCCCTGAAGCCGAACGTAAGTATCTCGCCGGCGTTACGGCGCAGTACGAATCCGAAGTTGTGTACCACAAGAACCGTGAAGATCTTGAAGAGCAGGGCGTCATCTTCACCGATATGGACACCGCACTTCGTGAGCACCCCGAAATCGTTCGTGCGTACTTCGGCACCGTGATTCCGTCGAACGACAACAAGTTCTCCGCACTCAATTCCGCAGTGTGGTCTGGTGGCTCGTTTATCTATGTCCCACCGGGCGTTTCAGTCGAAATGCCGTTGCAGGCGTACTTCCGTATCAACGCGGAAAACATGGGTCAGTTTGAACGCACACTGATCATCGCCGATGAAGGCAGCCAGGTTCATTACATCGAAGGATGTTCGGCGCCGGTGTACACCTCCGACTCGCTGCACTCAGCAGTCGTTGAAATCATCGTGAAGCCCAGTGCTCGCGTTACCTACACGACCATTCAGAATTGGTCGAACAACGTGTTCAACCTCGTCACCAAGCGTGCTCGAGTTGAAGCCGAAGGTCATATGGAATGGATCGACGGAAACATTGGTTCTCGTCTCACCATGAAGTACCCAGCGGTGTGGCTGGTTGGCCCCAAAGCTTCGGGTGAAGTTCTGTCTGTTGCCTACGCCGGCCCCGGTCAGCATCAGGACACTGGTTCGAAGATGGTTCATGCTGCGCCCGAGACCACCTCAAAGATCGTTTCGAAGTCGATCTCCAAGGATGGCGGCCGTACCTCGTACCGCGGTCTGATCCGAGTTGAAGACGATGCCTACGGTTGCAAGAGCCACGTGCAGTGCGACGCGCTCATTCTCGACGACGAATCTATCTCCGACACATTCCCGTATATGGAAATTGGTTCGGGCGATGCCGTCATCGGCCACGAGGCAACAGTCTCGAAGGTTGCCGACGAACAGCTCTTCTATCTCATGAGCCGTGGTCTTTCTTCCGAACAGGCGATGGGAATGGTTGTGAACGGTTTCATTGAACCGATCACCCGCACGCTGCCAATGGAATATGCGGTGGAGTGGAGCCGTCTCATCGAACTGCAGATGGAAGGTTCAGTCGGCTAGTTCGGCTGCCGTACGCTCACGTCATCGACGCGAACGAAGCACATCTGATTGAACGGCGCGAACATCGCGCCGTTTCCGACGTGCTCATTTCCTCGGTGTTGTTTGCCGGCTGCAATATCGCTTGGCGTTATGGCAGCGGTCCGGCAATCGGCATCGTCGGATTCCGTGTTGCTTTAGGCGCGCTCGTTGCGGTGGCGATTGCTCGGCGTCAGCGTGCCGGGTCTTGGCTCGATCCACTGCGTGTTCGTTCGGGTCGAATCGCCGTCGCCATTCAGGTAGTTGGGCTTGTTGCGGCCGGAACGATGTTCCGAACCTTGGACGGGCCCCTTGCTGGTCTCGCTCTCGCGTGCACGCCAGCTGTTGCATTGTTGGTGCGCGATCGCGCTGGTCGGTTCTCGACCTTTGCGGCGCTGGGGTCTTCGCTTGCCGCAATCGTCGGGCTCACGGTCGCCGCCGGGGGAGATGGCGTTGATTCGGTGACTTGGGCCGGTGCCGCGATTGCCGTTGGATTTGTTGCGATTGAAGTGATTGGGCTGCGAACCTCGGAACTCGCTGTTGAAGATGGACTCAACCCAACGACAATTGTTTCTTCAACAATGATTAGCGGAAGCATCCTTCTCCTTCCCCTCGGTCTGATCTTTGGCACCTTGCAACAACCATGGACAATCTGGGGGGCTTTGGCCGCAGCGCTCGCCGTTGCGCTCTTCGGCACTGTCGGGCGCGTGCTGCGAACAGCGGCGCTGCCCGCTGCCGGTGTTACCGCCGTCGCCGCCAGTTCACAGATCAACGCTTTGTTCACTGCGCTTGGTGGCGTGTTGTTGCTCAATGATTCGGTGACACCGGTGAGCCTGGTGTGCACGCTCCTTGCTGCGGCCTTGGGGGCAATTGCTGTGGTGATGGCAGCTCGTTGGCGATTGACCCGTTCGCCTGATCTCGGCCTCGCGTTGGATTGATGATTTGAGAATGGGAGACTTTGGCTATGACGATGCGTGAGGAATGCAAGCAGTACGAAAGTCGCAGTTACGCCAATGGCGAGACCGTTCGAAAGTGCAATCTTGACCTTGCTCCCGAAGCGCCTTGGCGATGCCCAGAGAATTGTTCCAAATTCGAACTGCGCCTTGTTGATGTCGACTGGAGCCATGGATCGCTGATCACCCCTCCTGTTTCCCCTGAACCCGAAAGCGAAGCAATCGCCGAAGTGCTCGATGAGGCCGAAGACATCGTCAACGCCATTGGCCCGCAGATCCTCGCTGAACTCGAAGCCGAGCAGAAGAAAGCCAACCGTCCGCTCGGCCGTCTCAAGCGGAAATTTCGCCGTTCCTAGACTGGCCGTAATTTCTCCTATGCGGGTAGGATTATTCCCGTGTCTTCCCCCCAGTGGCTAGTTGATCGACGTTCCGCGGCCGTCCATACGGACCAGTTCGCCATGCCTTCTTCCGAAGAAGAGGTCTGGCGTTACAGCCGTGTTGCCGATGTCGATCTGAGCCAGTGGGCCATCGTCAGCGATCGATCCGAGGGTGTTCCCGCTGCGGCCGCTGCGCTTCTCGATTCCCTGGGTCATCTCGCCGGCACTGTTGTGGTTCGCAATGGCTCCGTGGTTGCCACACGACTCGACGAAGCACTTGTGGCGAAGGGTGTGTACGTCGGCTCGTTAGTCGACGGCCCCGATGCGCAGACCTCGCTCGGCGTTGTGGCCGATGGCGGCCCCGATGTCTTTGGGCGTCTCAACGATGCCAACTTCCTCGATGGCGTGCTCGTACATGTTCCCGCCGGCGTCACCATCGACGCACCGATCGCCATTATCGATTGGATCGATATCGATGGTTCGGCTGTGTACCCCCGTCTTGTTGTGCGGGTTGGTGCCGATGCTGATGTGCGCATTCTCGACTGGCACGGTTCAGCCGATATCACTGCGCTCGTTTCTCCGCTTGTAGAACTCGATGTCGATCGCGCCGGACGCTTGTCCTACGGCAATGTGCAAATGCGTGGGCCGCGTGTGTGGCAGATCGCTTCGCAGGTGAGTCGCGTACTCAACGACGGCACACTGACTTCATCGCATGCCGGACTTGGTTGCGACTACGGCCGCATGCGCACCGATTGCGAGCTCATTGGCCGTGGGGCAACGGGCAACCTCAGCGCTGTGTACTTCGGCACCGGTTCACAAACGCTTGATTTCCGCACCTTTCAGCACCATGCAGCGCCTGATACGAACTCGAACCTTCTGTTCAAGGGCGCCGTTGGCGGGCAGTCCCGCTCGATCTATACCGGCCTCATTCGCGTTGAAAAAGACGCCCGCGGCACGAATGCGTTCCAGACCAACCGCAATCTGAAACTTTCTGACACCGCTTGGGCAGAGTCGGTGCCGAATCTGGAAATTGAAACCAACGATGTGAAGTGCAGCCACGCATCCACGGTTGGTCCGGTGGATGAAGAACAGGTCTTCTACCTGGAAAGTCGTGGCGTGCCGACCGAAATCGCTGAGCGATTGATTGTTGCCGGATTCTTCGACGAAGTTCTTGAAGAGTTCCCGGTTGCTGCTGCAGTGCCGTTGATTGCGGCCGCAATCGATGAACGACTTGATGCAGGAGTGAACGCATGACGCTCGAACGTGTTTGTTCCGTCCAGGATGTTCCCGATGGCGAGGTTCGACGTTTCGACTTCGGATCTGTGCGTATCGCTCTCGCTCATGTTGGCGATGCGTTCTACGCAATTGGTGATCGCTGCACCCATCTCGATGTCTCGCTCTCCGAGGGCGAAGTGCACCCGAAGTCCTGTGAACTTGAATGCCCGAAGCACGGCAGTTGCTTTTCGCTCGAAACCGGCATCCCGAATTCGCTTCCCGCGACCAAGGCTGTTCCGACTTATGTCGTGCGTATCGACGACGGCGCTGTCTATGTGGAGATCGACTGATATGGGTGAACTTCGAATTCAAGGTCTCACCGCTGAAGTCGCCGGTCGTCAGATTCTTAATGGTGTCGATCTTGTCGTGAAGTCTGGCGAGGTTCATGCCGTCATGGGTCCGAACGGCGCAGGTAAGTCAACGCTTTCACATGTGCTGATGGGCAAGCCCGGCTACACCGTCACCGGTGGTTCAGTGTCGATCGACGGTGTCGATCTTCTTGGGCTTCCCACCTACGAACGAGCGAAAGCCGGGCTCTTCCTCGCCATGCAGTATCCGGTAGAGGTCCCTGGCGTCAGCCTCGAAGAACTTCTCACTGAAGCTCTCTCGGCACTTGGTCGCGACTCCTCAGTTGTTCACACAACCGTTGCCGCCGAAGCCGAACGCATTGGTTTGGCCACACGGCTTCTTGACCGACCCGTCAACGTCGATCTCTCTGGTGGCGAAAAGAAGCGCAACGAGACCATGCAGCTCGCAGTCCTTCGTCCCAAGTTCGCCATTCTCGATGAACTCGACTCTGGTCTCGATGTCGATGCCCTTCGTGCGTGCTCACGCCGCGTTGAAGCGGCAACGACCGAGTTCGATCTCGGCGTTCTGGCCATCACGCATTACTCACGCCTTCTCGAAGAGTTGAAGCCCGATGTCGTGCATGTGCTGGCCCAAGGTCGCATCGTTGCCGCTGGTGGCCCCGAGCTTGCTGACGAACTCGAACGCACTGGCTACTCCGAGTGGGCTGAGGACGAAGCACTGCCGGCTGGTGCTGATCCCTTCGCTGATCCATTCGCATGAGTCCTCGGGATCGTGTCCTCTCTGCTGAAGAAGTGGCCGATCAATTGGTGAACATTCCCGATTGGGAAATGGTCGACGGGCATCTGCATCGTGAGTTCACCTACGCCAACTTCGCTGAAGCGTGGGCGTTTATGAATCGGGTCGCTCCGATTGCTGAAGAACTCGATCATCACCCCAATTGGTCCAATGTTTGGAACAGCGTCGTGATCGATATCACCAGCCATGACAGCGGTGGGCCAACCGAACGATGCTTCGCTTTGGCAAAGGGCATCGACGGAGTGGTCAGTATCTGACAGGATCGGCGCCATGCCGTCCAACCTTCCCGTCGTTCCGCTCGATGAGGATGTCTATTGGGCTGATCCGTATCCGATCCTTGCTGAGCTGCGGGAGAACCATCGCACGGCAGTTACGCCAGAAGGGATCAAAGCGATCCTGCGTTGGGATGACGCCGAAGAAATTAAGAAACGACCTGAGTTCATCAACGAGGGACTCGAGTACATAGAGGCTCGTGGCTTCAAGCCGGGTGATCCGCTCTATGAGTGGCGGAGGTATTCGATTGGGGCGCTGAACGGCGAGGACCATCGTCGGTTGCGCGGTTTAGTGAATCGAGCACTTACCCCGAGGTCGGCCGACAAGGTTCGTCCAGTGGTGCGACAGCATGTGCGGGACCTTCTTGAACGTCACGCCGGTACAGGCGAATTCGATGTGCGCGAACACATTCGAATCGTTCCGTTTCTTTCTATCGCCTCCTTCCTTGAGATCTCTCCGGCGGAAGCGGCGGAGGTAGGCCAGAAGATGCAAGGCGGGGGTGGCGACGCGTTTGGGCCAAACGTCACTCAGGAGATTCGCGATCGAGCCAATGCAACGTTTGCTGTAGCTATGGAGTTCGTAGGCCAACTCGTTGAAAGTCGTAGAGCCGAACCTCGAGATGATCTCCTCACTCGTCTGATCGAAGCCGAAGAGAATGGCGATCGACTTAGCAATGAGGAACTCATTGTTCTGTTCACCAACATCTTCGCTGGAGCGATCGAGACGACGTCGAGTGTGATGACTTCGATGTTTCTCGAGTTCGCTCGACATCCCGACCAACTCGAACTTCTCCGATCGGATCCCGATGGATTGGTTCGCGGGGCGGTCGAAGAGGTTTTGCGGTTTCGGCCCGGCTTCTACGCGTCGGGGAATAAGACGACGAAGGCAACGGAACTCGCTGGGCTGCAGTTCGAAGCGGGCGAAGCAGTCACCACGATTATCGGCGGCCCAAACCGAGACCCGCTCCGCTATGAGGACCCGAATCGTTTCGACATCACTCGTGACCCCACCATGTGGTCGTTTACGTTCAGCATGGGCCCCCACTTCTGCCTTGGGCAGGCCTTGGCTCGAGCCGAACTGCAAGAAACGGCCCTCGCGATTGCCGCGCACACGCGAAACCTTGAACTCACTGGCGAGTCGAAGTGGTTACCGCGAGTGATGGTGAATCATGTTGATCGCTGCCCGATTCGTTACGAGTTCATTCCGTAAACGATTCAAAGCCCGACAAACGGCTCAGGCGGATGCTTCTTCGATGCCTTGAGCGAGGGTGTTCCAGGCAAGCGTTGCGCACTTGATGCGAACCGGGAACTTCACCACGCCACGCAGTGCTTCGAGATCGCCGAGTTTCACATCGGGTGCATCGATTGCTTCGGTGGTCTCAGCACCTTCGAGGGTGTTTTCGTGAATCGACATCATCGCTTTGAATGCGCGAGTGAGTTCATTAATTTCGGCAACGGACTTTCCCTTGACTGCAGCCGACATCATTGATGCTGACGACTGGCTGATTGAGCAACCCTGGCCTGAGATGCGAATATCGGCCACGCCACCATCGGTATCGAAGTCGAGATACAGGACGATTTCATCGCCACACAGGGGATTAAAACCCTCGACGCGAAGGGCCGGAGGTGTTTCAAGCTCGCCGCGGTTACGCGGGTTGCGGTAGTGGTCGAGGATGATCTCTCGGTAGAGGTCTTCGAGGCCGGGCATCGGCGGCACTCCCTGTGCGTGGGGTTGTTGTGAGCGTAGGGGACTAGAGGGTGAAGAACGAGCCAGTTGCATCGAGGGCATCGGCGAGGGCATCGATATCGGCCGTGTCGTTGTAGACGTAGACCGAAGCGCGGGCGGTGGCGCCGATACCGAGGAGTTTCATGAGGGGCTTGGCGCAATGGTGTCCAGCGCGAACACAGACCGCATGCTGATCGAGCACCTGTGAAATGTCGTGGGGGTGCAAGCCATCGAAATCGAAACTGAAGACGCCGCCGCGCTCGGCGGGGGTTGATGGTCCGTGGATGCGGATGCGATCGCCAAACCGTTCGTGGAGCGTCGAGATGGTGTAGTCGGTGAGAGCGATTTCGTGAGCACGCACGTTGTCCATGCCGACGCCATTGAGCCATTCAACGGCGGCACCCAGCCCGATGATTTCAGCGATCGGTGGTGTTCCGGCTTCGAACTTCCAGGGAAGATCGTTGGTGGTGAATCCATCGAGGCGAACATCGCGAATCATTTCGCCACCACCGAGGAACGGGGGCATTGCTTCGAGGAGCTCCTCGCGGCCGTAAAGAACGCCGATGCCGGTTGGGCCGCACATCTTGTGACCGGAGAAGGCAACAAAGTCGGCACCAAGTTCTTGAACGTTGGTGGCGCTGTGCGGGACCGACTGGCAGCCATCGATGATGCTGATAGCTCCGGCCTTGCGGGCGGCATCGGTAAGGGTGCGAACAGGATTTATGGTGCCCAGAACGTTGGACATGGCTGTTACAGAAAGCACCTTGGCGCCGTTGAGCAACGTGTCGAGATCTGTGAGGTCAAGGCGGCCTTCGTTGTCGAGTGGGATCCAACGAAGCTCAATGCCAATTTCCGCGACAAGCATGTGCCACGGAACGATGTTGGCGTGGTGCTCCATATGGCTGAGCACGACAACATCGCCGGGGACAAGGTTTGCTCGGCCCCAACCTAGAGCAACAAGGTTGAGTGCTTCGGTTGCGTTCTTGGTGAAGATGATTTCTGACGATGAACGAGCGCCCAGAAAATCGCGAACAAGCGCTCGAGCGATTTCCATGCGGTTCGTTGCTTCTTCAGCGATCATGTAGACGCCACGGTGCACGTTCGAATTAATCGTGCGGTAGTAGTCGTCCATCGCGTCCAGAACCGCAAGTGGTTTCTGCGAGGTGGCGGCCGAATCGAGATAGACGATCGGCTTGCCGTGCACATCGCGCGAAAGAAGCGGGAACTGCGCCTTCATTGCGGTCCCGTCAATCGGGTCGAGGCTTATAGCCATGCGTCGTATCCCTCGGCTTCGAGTTTGCGAGAAAGTTCTGGACCACCTGATTCGGCAATTCGGCCATCGATAAGAACGTGCACGAACGAAGGGTTGAGTTCGTCGAGCAAACGTTGGTAATGAGTGATGGCGAGAATGCCGAGTTCAGGACGAGCCGCGAGGACTTCGCGCACACCCTTGGCCACGACACGCAATGCATCGATATCGAGACCTGAGTCGGTTTCGTCGAGGATTGCGATTTCCGGTTGAAGGATCGCCATCTGGAGAATCTCGTTGCGCTTCTTTTCGCCGCCGGAGAAACCCTCGTTGAGGTAGCGATCAGCGAATGACGGATCCATATCGAGACGCGTCATCCAGTCCATGATTTCAAGCCGAAGTTCAAGCATTGAAAGATCGATGCCCCGTCGTGCCGACCACGCCTGGCGCAGGAAGTTCAGAACAGAGACGCCCTGAATTTCTTGTGGGTACTGAAAGGCAAGGAACATGCCGGCCTTGGCACGAACATCGGTGGGCCATGCGGTGACGTCATCGCCTTTGAAGAGGATGCGGCCCGAGGTGACTTGGTACTCGGGGCTTCCGAGAAGTGCAGATGCGAGGGTCGACTTGCCGGAGCCATTCGGGCCCATCAGGGCATGGACTTCTCCGGTGCCGATGGCGAGGTCAACGCCGCGCAGGATCTCAACAGGGTTCTCGCCGGCCGTGGCGACGTGGAGATCCTCGATGGCAAAGAGGGGGGACATGGGCAGCAGTCTAGAACCTCCGGGGGATTCGCACTACCGCCGTAGGAGAAATTACGAGGCCTGTGAAGAGGGTCACCAGCCCCGATCGACCCATTCCTGCAGATGGGGTCGTTCGTAGCCAATGGTGGTCCAGTTGCCATGGCCGGGGAGCACGATGGTGTCGGTGCTGTAGGTGAAGAGTCGTTGGTCGAGTGAATCGATGATGGTGGCGAAATCGCCGCCCTCGAATGAGGTGTTTCCGGGACCGCCTGGGAAAAGGGTGTCGCCCGAGAACATCAGCGGGCTTCCTTCAAGAGCAAAACACATGGATCCGCGAGTGTGGCCGGGCGTGGCGATCGTGCGGAGACGAAGTCGCCCAACCTCGATGACGTTGTCATCTTCCAAAATGCTGTCGTAGGCCTCGAGCATTTCTGAATCGGCAGCAGTGATGGCGACGTCGTAGCCGGCTTCGCGAACCGCGGGCACAGCCTGAATATGGTCCCAGTGTCCGTGCGTTTCAATGACGCGGCGAACACCGAGGGCCGAGCACAACTCCAAGAGCCGTTCATGCTCATTGGCCGCATCGATGAGCACGCCATCGCCGGTCTCGGTGCAGCGGATGACGAACACGTTGTTGTCCATGGGCCCGACGACGATGGCATGGACTTCGTAACCAGTTTCGGCAAGGAGCAGCGTCATGCCCACAGTCTCGCAGGGGATTGGTTGCTGAGGGGTACCGTTCGGTCATGAAAGCAATCGTTTGCGAGCAGTTCGGCCCGGTAAGCGATCTTCGGCTGATTGAGCGGGAAAGTGCTCCGGTCAGTCCCTCCGAGGTTCGTATCCAAGTGACCGCATGTGGCGTGAATTACGTCGACGGGCTGTTCGTGCAAGGCAAGTACCAGATCAAACCGCCAGTTCCGTTTACGCCGGGGATGGAAGTAGTCGGGCGAGTTGTTGAGGTTGGCGCTGATGTCACCGATCGAGTTGTGGGCGACAGAGTCTTTGTGAATGTCGGACTCGGTGGTTATGTCAGCGAGGTAGTGGTGAATGCGATGCGCACGATGTCATTACCTGAGTCGATCACCGACGGTCAGGCCGCAACCTTCATGCAGAGTTATCTAACCGGTTGGTTTGCGCTTCGCGAACGACTGAATGTCGAGGCGGGTCAAAGCCTTCTTGTGCTTGGTGCTGGCGGTGGAGTCGGATTGGCTGCAGTCGATATCGGGTCGATGCTTGGGCTTTGCGTCATCGCTGTTGCATCGACCGAAGAGAAGCGCCAACTCGCTCTTTCTCGTGGCGCTGAATCGGTTATCGATTCAACGACGGAAGATGTCAAAGAACGCGCCAAGGAACTCGGTGGCGGAACCGTTGATGTTCTCTATGACCCTGTCGGCGGTGATCTCGGCACAACCTGCCTTCGTGCGCTTGGCGACAACGGGGCCTATCTGGTGATTGGGTTCGTCGACACCATCCCGAATCTTCCGGCCAACCAGATCCTGCTTCGTAATCGACGTGTGATCGGCGTCGATTGGGGCGGTTGGGCCATGCGAAACGGCGACAAGAATGACCAACTCATCATCGAGGTCTTGGCCGAAGTCGCAGCAGGACGGTTGAACCCGGTTGAACCGGTGGCTTACCCACTGGCCGATGCCGCTCGAGCCCTCACCGATCTCGAACAGCGTCGGGTTGCCGGCAAGGCCATCCTCGTTCCCTGACACCCGGGAGATTCACCCGAAGATGTGCCGCCTCTCGGTTGGTTCGGCTAGAACTACCCCCTGCGGCAAATGCCGCGACGACCTAACCGGCGGGGGATCCACCCCCGTTCGCTACCGGAGGCCACCGCCATGAACTTCGCCTTCTCTGAAGAGCAGGAAGAGCTCCGCAATATCGTTCGTCAGTTCCTTGAAGCAAAGTCTTCAGAGGCTGATGTTCGTGAGCAGATGGACACCGAGCGCGGTTACGACCCCGTCGTGTGGGCGCAGATGGCCGAGCAACTCGGTCTGCAAAGCCTCACCATTCCTGAAGAGTTCGGTGGCCAGGGTTATGGCTACGTCGAACTCATCGTTGTTCTTGAAGAGATGGGCCGCTCCCTTCTGTGCGCCCCGTACTTCTCCTCAGTGGTTCTCGCAGCGAACACCGTGATGCAGTCCGGTGACGATGCTGCCAAGGCCGCGATTCTCCCCGGCATCGCATCCGGTGAAACCATCGCCACTGTTGCGTTCACCGAACCGAATGGTCGCTGGGATGAATCCGGTATCGAAGCAACCGCCAAGAATGATGGCGGAACCTGGAAGATCAACGGCACGAAGTCCTACGTCATCGACGGTCACACCGCGAACGTGATCATCGTTGCTGCTCGTACCGCCGCTGGCGTAAGCCTCTTCTCGGTTGCTGGCGATGCTGCTGGTCTCACCCGCACGGCACTGTCCACCATGGATCAGACCCGCAAGCAGGCCAAGCTCGAATTCGCCAACGTCGAAGGCACGCTGATCGGCACCGATGGCGCTGGCTGGGATGTTCTTTCCACCGTTCTTGACCTTGCCGCTGTTGGCCTTGCCGCCGAGCAGGTTGGTGGAGCGCAGATGTGTCTCGACATGGCAGTCCAGTACGCCAAGGATCGCGTGCAGTTCGGTCGCCCGATCGGTTCGTTCCAGGCCATCAAGCACAAGTGCGCCGATATCCTCCTCGAGGTTGAATCAGCCAAGTCCGCTGCCTATTACGCCGGCTGGTGTGCATCAGAACTCAACGACGAACTGCCTGCAGTCGCGTCGCTGGCCAAGGCCTACTGCTCCGATGCGTATTTCCATGCGTCGGCCGAAAACATCCAGATTCACGGTGGCATCGGCTTCACGTGGGAACACCCCGCACACATGTACTTCAAGCGTGCGAAGTCCTCAGAACTTCTCTTTGGTGATCCCACCTATCACCGTGAGCTTCTTGCTCAGCGCATCGGCATCTGATCCGCTGACATCTGCGACGAGAACATCGTGATCGTCGTCTTCATCATCCTCTCCGCTGCGGCGGTGCTCGTGATCGGTCTCGTTGCTGTTGGCCGACTCGCGGGCCAACTCGCAGAACAGCCGCGACCTGCGTTGTATGACCGTGCCGAAGCGGTCGACTTCGTGGCCGACCTTCTTCCCGATGACGTCACGGCACAGTTGACCTACGACGAACTCACGCAATTGCTGCAGTGGCATCTCGACTACCTCGAAGAGCGCGGCGTTGCTCGTGCCCAAGGCGTTGACAATGTTGCGAGTGGACCGCTCATCGCCGCCGAAGATGATGCATTGGCATTCGTCATCGGAAAGTCGACCGAAGCCGGCCTTGAGGTTGACGATGTTTGGGTCGTTCAAGTGATCCAAGGCAATGAGAACTACCTCGAAGCCATCGGCGCTATCGGCTCTGAGCTGTTGATGCCCGAAGATCCAACCGGAAAGTGATCGTCGGCAAAAGAACGGCCGTTGGTTCTTCGCCGTCTACGATGACCCCATGCATCGTCCGACGAAGTTTGAACACAACCGTTGGGTGGGCGACAAGCGCACGCAGGTCGTCTACGACGTCGACAACATCGATGATCCGTCCATCATTGAAGAACTGATGGAAGCTGAGACCTATATCTGCTTCGGACCAGACACGGTCAATGAAGCTCGTAATCGTTGTTACAAGCCCTACAAGGGCAACGGCAGCGGTCTTATCGACGCAGACGTCTGATTCTTACCAACTCCAGAAGTGCCAGTCTGACGATCGCCGAAGCGGTTATCAAGGCTGAGGCGGCCACAGGCCTTCGAAGCAGATGTAGTAGTGAAGCGGAAGTCCGCCTGAGTTGGACGGGGTTGGCCCACGGAGATTCGGGAGATTGAACGTCGTCCCCGGGTTGCCACCGAAATCGTTTCCAAGAAGCGCGTAGAGAGCCTGGTACTGCGATACAGCGAGGGTAGAGCCATCGCAGGCTAAAAAATTCTGTGGCGCATATCCAAACGCGCAGAGGATGATTTGTCCGTAAAAGCTTTCCATATCAGTTCACTGCTTTCGATGTGTAGGTCTGGGATCCCGGGCGACAGTTGTTACATGACCCGGGAAATGTTGAGACAATTAGTTGTTGAGATGTGCGGTCGGAGGTGATGCGCAGTGGTACTGCGTCTTGGCGCCGTGAAGCTATATCGCCGGACGAAATCGCTTGATGTTGTGTGTTGTGAACAACAAGCGCTCGGCCAATAATGGAGTTGATGCCATTGAGGTCGATGACGTTGGTGGCACCATCGGAACCAATTCGACTGAGTGTCTGGGTTGATCCGTTGACGCCGATGATGTCGCCTGTGCTCGCGACAGCGATGCTCGTGTGGATCCCTCGTGGTGGCGTAGCGCTGATGATCTTGGTTCCATCGGAGTTGAGTCGATCCATTTGGTGGGATGACCCATTGGACCGGTCGTGGACGACGATCGCATCGCCAGGGCCTACCGCAATTTCCCTCGGTACGACTGCGACGGCATGCTCGGATCCTGCTCTTGCAGAACTGATCCAAGAAGTCGATGGGATTCCGACCGAGCCCGGAGAAATGACACCAACACCAAGGCGAGTGTCGGTGAAGGCGATTCGGCCGTCGGAAAGCGCTGCGATGCCTGCGGGCGATCGCAAGGGCGTTCCATTGATTGTGTTGAGACTGGCAATCGGACGCAACGATTGGTCAAGGTGGAGGAGGCGGCGGTTTCCTCGATCGACAATCCACACTGACCCGTCAGGGGCAAAGGTCGCGTCTGACGCGAGGTTCAATGTTTTTGTGTCGCCAACGGTGCCGAATGAAGCGATGACGTTGTCGTCTCTCACGAGGTCAATCTTGTTGCCCGTACCCCAATTTTGCTGAAGGCGAACTCCGCCAGCGGCGGCAAGCACGAGTGCATTCACAGCGGTGATTCCAACAAAGCTTTCTTGCCATTCCGGCGTTGAATATGCCGATGGTCCCGCCGGTGGAGATGCCTCACAGGAGGAAAGGAGTGGAGCGAGTGCGACTGCTCCGGCAGTGCCCCCAGCGATGGCGAGGAACCGTCGTCGCGATAACGGAGAAGAGTTCACTCGGAGTGTCTATCGCGTTGGCAGTTGTGATGATCGCTGGTTGGCGAGAAAACTTTTTGAACAGTTGACGAACGGAACACGTTCTAGGCTTGATGTCTGTGGAGAAACTCTTTCGGTCTGGCGACATTGAACTTGCGGGACACCTTGCGCGTCCGCGAATTGCTCCGGGTACCTCGGTTCCCGGTCTGCTCATTTGTCATGGGTTTCCCAACCTGAATCAGGGTGGTGCGCTTTCGGCCCGTTCGTTCCCCGAACTGGCTGAACGCATCGCTACCGAAATGGGTTGGATGGTGCTGGTCTTCAACTTCCGTGGCGCGGGCGATTCCGACGGCAATTTTTCTTTGCATGGATGGCGCGACGATCTTCTCGCTGCCGCTGCGTACCTGCGCACCGTCGAAGGTGTTAGCGGTGTGTGGGCTGCGGGCTACGGAAGCGGTGGCTCACTTTCGATCGTCGCTGCATCGCTTGACCCGGAAATCCGTGGTGTCGCGGCAATGGGTTCGCCTGCCGATTTCGATGATTGGGCCAATCACCCAAGGCGACTTCTGCAACACGCTCGTGAAACCGGAATCATTCGTTCGTCATCGTTTCCAGAGAATTCCGATGCGTGGTCCAAAGAGATCCGTGACGTGCGCGCTGTTGCCGCAATCCGCACCGTTGCGCCACGAGATGTCTTGATAATGCACGGATCAGAAGACGAGGTTGTGCCGGTGTACGACGCTCGTGTGCTGGCCGATGCTCACGGAAGCGCCGACCTTCGCATCATCGAAGGTGGAGCGCATCAGTTGCGCCACGACCCTCGTGCCGTTGCCGTGTTGCTGGGTTGGCTTGACCGACAGCGAGCAGCAGCGGCCGCCGAGCGTTCGAGCTGAAACTCAGCGCCGAAATGGGTCGATTGCTTCGGTATCGATCCCGTATTCGTTAATTGCTGAGGCCACAACAGATGCATCGATGACACCGTCGGCCGCAAGCGCCGAGAGGACCGCGATTTCGATGTTGGCGGCGTCGACTTCGAAGAATCGCCTCAATGCTTCGCGAGTGTCGGAGCGACCGAAACCATCAGTGCCGAGTGAGACGAACCGCTTCGGGACGTAGGCGGCGATTTGGTCGGGCACGGCTTTCATGAAGTCGGTGACGGCAACGATTGGACCTGGCGCGTTGCCGAGTTGATCGGTGACCTGAGCGACTCGTGGAGTTTGAGTTGGATGAAGGCGATTCCATCGTTCAACGGTGAGAGCATCTTCACGAAGTCGTTTGTATGAGGTGGCGCTCCAGAGTTCTGCGCCAATCCCGCGGGCGGCAAGAGCGGTTTGCGCTTCGAGAGCGCCTCGGTTCATCGTTCCCGAAAACACGATGGTTGCCTTTGCCTTGCAACCCGCAGGAGCGTCAGCCCACTTGTAGAGACCGCTCATGATGTCATCGTTCGTGACGTGTTCGGGGCGCACGGGCATGATCTGGTTCTCGTTGTATGCGGTGAGGTAATAGAAAATGCTTTCGCCGGCTCCGTTAGGTCCGCCGTACATGTGATGAAGCCCGCACTCGATGATTGTGGCCAGTTCGTAGGCAAACGCCGGGTCATAGGCCTGGCATGTCGGAACGGTGGAGGCCAGAACAAGACTGTGTCCGTCTTGATGTTGCAAGCCTTCGCCCAGCAGCGTGGTGCGTCCCGCTGTTGCTCCAATGATGAAGCCCTTTGCTTGTGCATCGGCAGCGGCCCAGATGAGATCGCCAACACGCTGAAACCCAAACATTGAATAGAGCGTGAAGAACGGAACCATCGGAACGCCACGAGTCGCGTAACTCGTGCCAGCGGCAGTGAAGCTCGCAAGCGAACCAGCTTCGGTAATTCCCTCTTCGAGAAGCTGCCCGCTTTTTGATTCAACATAGGAAATCAGCAGTTCGTGATCGACGGGCTCGTAGAGCTGTCCTTGTGACGCATAGATCCCAAGTTCACGGAACAGAACTTCCATTCCGAATGTGCGCGCTTCATCGGGGATGATGGGCACAACTCGAGGGCCGAATTCTTCGGCGCGACAGAGACCCCGAAGCAAGCGAGTGAAAGCCATCGTGGTGGAGACCGCTTGGGTCCCAGAACCCTTGGCGAACTCTTCGAAGACCGTTGGGTCGGGGAGGGTGAGCGGACGTCGGATTTCCAATGAACGGCTGGGAAGAGGTCCACCGAGTTCAGAACGACGTTGCGCGAGGTAGACCGCTTCGGGCGAATCGGCCGGTGGACGATAAAACGGTGGGGCGTCTGCATCGATGACTGCGTCGGGAATCTGATCGGTGAGTTGCAAGCGGTCGCGGAATTCAATGATCTGATCGTGGCTTAGTTTCTTGATGGAGTGCGTTGCGTTGCGGCCTTCGACGGTGGAACCCAATGCCCAGCCCTTGACGGTCTTGGCCAGAATGACGGTGGGAGCCCCCGTTGTTTCCGAAGCTGCTTTGTAGGCGGCATAGACCTTCTTGTAGTCGTGCCCACCGCGTGGCAACGCACGCAACTGATCGTCGGAAAGATGATCGACGAGTTTGCGCAGGCGCGGGTCGGGGCCAAAGAAATGCTCACGGATGTAGGCGCCACTTTCGATGGCGTATCGCTGCCATTCGCCGTCGAGAGTTGCATTCATTTTGGCGACAAGGACGCCGTCGACGTCTTTCGCTAACAACTCGTCCCATCCGGCGCCCCAAATGACCTTGAGCACATTCCAGCCGGCACCGCGAAAGACCGATTCAAGTTCCTGGATGATTTTTCCGTTGCCGCGCACTGGTCCATCGAGGCGTTGCAAGTTGCAATTCACGACCCAAATCAGATTGTCGAGTTGCTCGCGGGCGGCGAGCGAAATTGAACCCAGCGTTTCTGGTTCATCGGTCTCGCCGTCACCGAGAAAACACCAAACCTTTGACGCGCTGGTGTCATCGATGCGTCGGTTGTAGAGGTATTTGGAGAATCGGGCTTGATAGATCGAATTCAGCGGGCCGAGTCCCATTGAGACAGTGGGGAACTCCCAAAACTCAGGCATAAGCCATGGGTGCGGGTAACTCGAGAGCCCGCCTCCGCCGATTTCGCGGCGAAATCGCATCATCTGGTCTTCGCTCAGTCGGCCTTCGAGATACGCGCGTGCGTAAATGCCCGGTGATGCATGTCCCTGCAGATACACATGGTCACCAACGAGCGCGCCGTCTTTGCCACGGAAGAAATGATTGAACCCAACTTCGAGCAGCATCGCAGACGACGCGTAGGAAGACAGATGACCACCGATTCCGTCGGCTTCTTTGTTTGCGTAGGTGACGGAGATTGCCGCGTTCCATCGCAAGTACTGACGAATGCGCTTTTCAATTCCTTCGTTGCCAGGGAACCATGGCTGTTCTTCAACGGGGATGGTGTTGATGTACGGGGTGGATACCTCGGCCGGTGTGCCGATTTGTAGTTCTCGCGCGCGCTCGGTGAGCCGGGAAACCAAATACCGAGCTCGCGTTTTACCCGCGCTGTTGACGACAGCGTCGAGAGAGTCGAGCCATTCCACCGTCTCGCTTGGATCGGAATCGGGTAGTTGGCTAACAAACTGGTCAAGGTCCACGAGGTGCCTTTCGAAAACTGCGTTTCCCCATAATGCGCACATCAACGTGGTTACCGGCAGGTAGGAATGTCGATTTTCTGTGAATCGTGGATGTCGGGTCTTTGCTCTGACCTGTGCGACGCTGAATGCGTGACAACAGTCGTGTACACCGATGGTGCGTGCAGCGGTAACCCCGGTCCTGGTGGATGGGCGTGGGCAGTTGTCGATGGCGGATTCGCGAGTGGCGGCGAGGCCCACTCGACGAATCAGCGGATGGAGATCATGGCGGCCTTCGAAGCGGTGAAGTCGCATTCGGGGCCGCTCGAAGTCGTGAGTGACTCCACCTATGTCGTGCACTGTTTCCGCGACCGTTGGCATGACGGCTGGAAACGAAGAGGATGGAAGAACTCTCAGCGCAAACCCGTGGCCAATCGTGATCTCTGGGAGCCGTTCATCGACCTCGTCTTGGGTCGTGGCGATGTCACCTTTCGCTGGGTAAAGGGCCATGCCGGCGACCCGATGAATGATCTCGTCGACCGCCTTGCCGTCGAGGCAGCAACGACGCAACGCGAAGCCTCTGGATCGGAACGACCCACCAATCTTGGACCTGCCGACACCTTTGGCACTGGGGAATCCGCACAAGGAACCGTCGACGATTCCCGGGCCTACCCCGATGACGATCAACTTTCGTTGTTCTGATCTGAGATCGGCGTGCCGAATGCGGTATCGCTGGTCTGATCCCCGTATTCTCTGATTCCATGGAAATTAATGGAATCTCAGCAATCGTCACCGGAGGCGCTTCCGGTATCGGTGAAGCATGTTCACGTCAGCTCGCCGCTGCGGGCGCAAAGGTCGTTATCGCCGACCTCAACGATGAAAAAGGAAATGCCCTTGCCACGGAAATTGGTGGCGCATTTGCCCACGTCGACGTGTGCAACAGCGATGACATTAAAGCTGCCATCGCTATGGCCGAAGAAATGGGTCCGATCCGCGCACTCGTGAACTCTGCAGGTATCGGTGCCGCCAGTCGCACGATCGGCAAGGACGGCTCGTATGACTCGGCATTCAATCTCGATTATTGGCGCAAGATCATCGACGTGAATCTGACCGGCACATTCGACTGCATCCGTCTTGTGGCTACCGCCATGAGTCGCACCGAACCCGTGTCCGCCGACGGAGAACGCGGTGCGATCGTAAACATGGCGTCGACCGCGGCGTTTGACGGACAGATAGGTCAGGCGGCGTATTCCGCTTCGAAGAGCGGGGTTGCGGGAATGACGCTGCCCATCGCTCGTGATCTTGCGGTCGTGGGCATCCGGGTTAATACCGTTGCGCCAGGACTCATCGATACACCGATTTACGGTGAAGGCGAAGGCAGCGAGGCATTCAAGACCAAGCTTTCGAAGGACGTTCTGTTCCCTGATCGTCTCGGCCATGCCAGCGAACTCGCCTCGATGGTGATGCAGCTCATCACCAACTCGTATATGAATGCTCAGACCATTCGTGTCGACGGCGGAGCCCGTTTCGGCCCGAAGTGATCTGGACCTGATCTGAACAGGGACTCGGCCTCAGGGCCGGGTCCTTTGTTTTTGTGGGCGGACTGACTACGATCGTACGCATGTTCGTAGTGGGAATAGATCCGGGGCTGACCCGCTGTGGCTATTGCGTTGTCGAGGCGAGAGAAGGTGCTCAACCTCGGGCGGTTGCCCTGGGTGTCATGCGCACCTCGCCGGAAGACGAAGTACATCACCGACTGGCCGAGCTTCAATCCGAATTGCGTGCGCTGCTTGCCGAATTTCCTGTGACCGCAATGGCAGTTGAACGAGTGCTGTTTCAAGTCAACGTCCGCACCGCCATGTCGGTGGGCCAGGCCAGTGGCATCGCAATGGTCGAAGCGGTCAACGCCGGATGTGAAGTTGTCCAGTATTCGCCTAACGAGGTGAAGTCCGCTGTGGCTGGCTGGGGCAATGCCGACAAAGTCCAGATGCAGCAGATGGTGCAGACATTGCTCGGTCTCGCCGAACCGCCTCATCCGTTCGACGCGGCCGACGCGGCCGCACTCGCGTTGTGCCATATCGCAATGGCGCCAATGCGCGCGGCGGCTAATCGAGCCGTAGCGAAAGCGGGTGCCTGATGATCGGTTCTGTTCGCGGCACATTGCTTGAACGGTTGCCTTCGGGTGAAGTCCTTGTTGAGGTCTCCGGAATCGGTTATCGCGTCATTGTTGCGCCATCAACAGCGTCATCGCTTGGCGAAACCGGATCCAAAGTCTTTCTGCACACGCATCATCACCGTCGTGAAGACGCCGAAACGCTCTATGGGTTCCCATCATCGGAACAACGAATGGTTTTTGAAGCGCTGTTATCGGCCCATGGGGTCGGACCAGCCATGGCGCTCGGCATCATGAGCGTGCACTCGCCGTCGGCGCTGGTGCGCGTCTTGGCCAATGACGACATCGATGCACTGTGCCTCGTGCCCGGGGTCGGTAAGAAGACTGCTGCTCGCTTACTTATCGAACTCAAGTCAAAACTCGATATCCCTGGTCTCGACATAGGCGTTGGTTCCGCTTTGGTCGATGGCACGGGTGGCGGTTCATCGTCGGTTGCCGATGTCCGCAGTGCTCTTACCGAACTTGGTTACGGACCTGAAGAAGTTGCTGAAGCGGTGAAGGAACTTCCCGATTCTTCCGATACGGCAGAACTCTTACGCCTTGCTCTGCAACGATTGGCAGCCTGATGCGCGACGAACTGCTGTCACCAGAGCCTACGCCCGACGAGGCCGAACTCGAGGTCGGCGAGATGCGAACTGGCTCCGACATCATTGGCGAAGAGGGCGGGCTGCGCCCGCGTCATCTCGACGACTTTGTCGGTCAACGTGAACTAAAAGAACATCTCGGCATCATCCTTGAAGCCGCTCGTCGGCGCGAACAGGCCGTCGACCATCTGTTATTCGCTGGTCCGCCAGGTCTGGGCAAGACGACACTTGCCGGCATCGTTGCCGCGGAACTTCAGGTTGCTCTCCACATCACCTCGGGCCCGGCACTCGATCGCGCTGGCGATCTCGCCGCAATCCTCACGCGCTTGGGTGAAGGCGATGTCTTGTTTATCGATGAAATCCATCGCCTCAGCCGCAATGTCGAAGAAGTGCTTTACCCCGCAATGGAAGATTTTCAACTCGACATCGTGTTGGGTAAGGGCCCGGCCGCGCGTTCCATTCGCCTCGATCTTCCGCGGTTCACGCTCGTCGGTGCCACCACACGCACTGGTCTCATCACAGGCCCACTGCGCGATCGCTTCGGTCTCGTCGCTCGCCTCGACTACTACGACGCCGATGAACTGCAATCAATCGTTTCTCGCGCTGCCGGCATTTTGGGCATCGGAATCGACGATGGCGGCGCTGCGGAGATCGCTCGTCGAGCGCGCGGCACGCCCCGGATCGCCAATCGTCTCCTTCGCCGTGTTCGCGACTTCGCCGAGGTTCGTGGCGATGGCCAAATCGACGAAGCCACCGCCAACGAAGGCCTTGCGGTGTTCGGAGTCGACGATCTCGGCCTCGACAAAGTCGACCGTGCAGTCCTCTCGAACCTCTGCCAGAAGTTTGGCGGGGGCCCCGTGGGCTTGGGCACCTTGGCAATCAGCATTGGTGAAGCCGAAGAAACGGTCGAAGATGTCTACGAACCGTTTCTTATTCAGCAGGGTCTACTTATGCGCACTCCTCGGGGGCGCGTCGCCACTCCAGCAGCGTGGGCACATCTCGGAATGATTGCGCCGGCGAGCGCGCCGCTTACCGCTGACCCATCGCGGGGTCCGTTCGAAAGTTGACCGAGCGGCTCTAGCCTCTCCTCGCAATGGAGACTTCCGCCTTCGATTATGAGTTGCCGGAATCGGCGATTGCGCAGCACCCACTCGCTGAGCGTGATGCCGCGCGACTCCTTGTCGACGAAGGCGCAGGAGTAAAGCCGCTGAACAAAAACGTTCGCGACCTATCTGATCTGCTCGAACCGGGCGATCTGCTGGTGCTCAACACCACGCGAGTGCTGCCTGCCCGACTCGCGTTGTGTAAAGAAACCGGCGCAGCGGTTGAAGTGTTACTTCTTGAACGACTCGACGGAGGTTCACTTTCCGACAGCGGAATATCTCGTTGGGAAGCATTGGTTCGACCCGGCCGGAAACTTCCGCCGGGAACAGTTGTTCGGCCCGCCGAGGGAGTCGGGCTCAAGGTTGTTGTCGAAGATGACCTTGGCGACGGTCGGCGTGCCGTCACCATCAATGTCGATGGTCCGTTGCTCGATGTGCTCGAACGCTTTGGCGTCATGCCATTGCCCCCGTACATCACCGAGGTGCTCGCAGAGCAAGAGCGCTATCAGACGGTGTTCGCCGAGCGACCCGCCTCGGCAGCAGCCCCCACCGCAGGGCTACATCTCACGCCCGAGTTGCTGGCCCGCTGCTCTGATCGGGGCATAGTCCGAGCCGATGTCGAATTAGTTGTTGGCCTCGGCACTTTTCGACCCATTGCGACCGATCAGATCGAAGATCATGTGATGCACGGGGAGTTTTTCCGAGTGCCACAAGAAACGCTCGATGCGTGCGCCCGAACAAAAGCGAACGGTGGGCGCGTAGTGGCAGTGGGGACCACCGCTGTGCGGGCCTTAGAAAGCGCGGCGGCGTTCGGAACAACCGAGGGTCGTACCGAACTCTTTATTCATGGCGACTACGAGTTCGCAATTGTTGATCGACTTATGACCAACTTTCACTTGCCGAAATCCTCGTTGATTGTGATGATCGACGCCTTTATCGGGCCACGATGGCGAGACCTCTACGCGGACGCGGTGCGCGATGGGTATCGGTTTCTGTCATTCGGTGACGCGATGTTACTAACGCGTCAATAAGCGAAGCCCTTACGGATATCAGAGGAATTCGCACAGGTAGGCCGAAGGAGTTTCGGCCCGAACCTGGAAATGGCTCGAGGCAGGAACCTCAAAGCGAGATCCCTTTGGGTAGGTCTCCCAATCGCTCTCGCCGTCAACGATCGCCTCAATGGCACCAGCAACGACGGTCATGAGTTCGGCGCCATCGGTGTTGAAGTCGTAGATGCCGGGGGCGATAACGCCAACGGTGGACCGTCCTGAAGCATTTTCGAAGCCGAGGCTCTGAACGCCACCATCGAAGTACGTGTTGTGAGAGGTATCTGACATGCCGACGACGATAACGCCCACAGCGGGTGAGTTGTGGTGTCATGGAGGTATCTCATCAACTTCACTGGAGCAGTAGTGAGT
The DNA here is from genome assembly GCA_037620085.1 of Acidimicrobiales bacterium. GTDB lineage: Bacteria > Actinomycetota > Acidimicrobiia > Acidimicrobiales > Acidimicrobilacustridaceae > Acidimicrobilacustris. Next base: position 48,948 of record JASJMB010000047.1, read on the forward strand.
AACGAAGAAAACGAATCTGTACTCCGACTGCAGATTGACGCGACCGACGGTCAGGCCCGAACTGGCGTGGTGCACACGGCTCGTGGTTCATTTCGCACGCCATGTTTCATGCCGGTTGGAACTCGAGCGGCCGTGCGCACGCTCACATCGGCAGATCTCGAGCAACTTGGCGCGGAGGTGATCCTCGGCAACACCTACCACTTGATGTTGAAGCCGGGGGCCGATCTCATCGAGCGATTCGGCGGGCTGCATGGCTTCGCCGATTGGCACGGACACGTGCTCACCGATTCGGGCGGGTTTCAGATTTTTTCGCTTGAGCCGAAAGTTACCGACGAGGGCGCCACGTTCAAATCTACCTATGACGGCAGCTATCACCATCTGAGTCCCGAAGGCAGCGTTGAGGTTCAGCAGAAGCTGGGCAGCGATATCCAGATGGTTCTTGATGTGTGTCCGCCGCTTCCATCCTCTGAGGCCGTTGTACGCGCTGCACTCGAACGGTCGGTGCTGTGGGCCGGGCGAGCAAAGGCGGCCCAGGCTCCTGCTCGCGATACTGGTTCGAAACAAGCACAGTTCGGAATCGTGCAAGGCGGTATCAACGTCGCGATGCGAACTGAGAGCGCACAACGCACTCTCGACATCTGTTTCGATGGTTACGGCATCGGTGGGCTTTCGGTGGGCGAGACACGAGACGAGATGTTGCCGGCGCTTGCGGCCGTAACCGAGGTTCTTCCTACTGAGCGGCCCCGCTATCTCATGGGTGTCGGAGATCCGGTGAGCATCGTGGAAGCCGTTGCACTTGGCGTCGACATGTTCGATTGCGTACTTCCGACTCGATTGGCACGCCACGGAACAATTCTCACCAGTGCTGGGCGAATGAATCTTCGAAATGCGAAATTCGCTGATGACCCCGAGCCGCTCGAACCTGGGTGTCTCTGCGAGGCCTGCTCTCGTTGGTCGCGGGCCTATCTTCGCCATCTGCTCATGGTGAGCGAACCCACTGCGGCTCGTTTGACCACGATCCACAACGTGCACTGGTTGCTTCGAATGATGGAGGGAGCACAAGCGGCAATCGCCGCTGGCACCTTCGATCAGTTCCGGTCGGAGGTGGCGTCGGTCTGGGATTGATCGGTCGGGGAGGGCGAATGAAGGGGTAGGGGAGATGGGGCTAACGTGTCCCCGTTTCCGACTTGGAACCCCATCTGATCGAGCCCATACGAGACCATGTCCTTCATCATCATCATCGTTCTGTTCGTTATCGCCTGGGTCGTACTGATTCTCCCGAAGCAGCGCGAACTCAAGCGCCACAATGCCTTCGTTGAGAGCCTCGCCGTTGGCGACGAGGTCATGACTGGCTCCGGCATTTACGGCACACTCGTCGAGGTCAGCGAGGCCAAGGTCCTACTGCAGGTCGCGCCTGGCGTTGAGATCAAGATCGCTCGTCGAGCCATTGCATCGCAGGTCGTCGACCCGTCTGTGGTGGAGACCGACGACGCTGGCAAAACCCAGGACGAGGACCCAGACGCGTGAAACGCCTCCGAGGCTTTGGTTCGCTCGTAGTGATCGTTGCGATTGCCGTAGCGGCACTGAGCTACACATTTGTTGCCGGTAATAAGCCGCTACTTGGTCTCGACCTCCAAGGCGGCGTATCTGTGGTTCTGAAGCCCGTGCAAGAGGTCGACAACGACACGATCGATCAAGCAATTGCGATTATTCGTCAGCGTATCGATGCCATTGGCGTTGCCGAGCCGGAAATTACTCGTCAGGGCAACAACATCCTCATCCAGATTCCCGGGGTGAAGGACAAAGAGCGTGCACTTGAACTTGTTGGTCAGACGGCAGAGCTGCAATTCCGTCCTGTTTTGGCCAACGTCCCGATCGATCCGCAGGAAGCCACGACCACGACCAGTGGCGATCCAACCGCAACCACGACCACGACAACTGTGACTTCTGAAGCATCGATCCCAACGACGACGATCGACCCAACCAAGACGGTCGGCGGTTTGCCACTTGATGTTTGTGTCTCGGGCCTTTCAGCCGAAGAGATTAACGCAGGCGGTCAAGCCATACTTCCGCAATGTGACGATGGTCTGCTCGTTGGATCGTACGCAGTTGGTCCCGTAGCCCTCACTGGCAGCGCGCTTGAAACAGCGCGCGCCAATTTCGCTGACTCGGGTCAGTGGACTGTCGCTCCAATCTTCAAGAGTGGCGCTGATGGTATTGGTGGTTTCAACGCCATCGCTGGCCAGTGTTTCTCGAAGGGTTCGACCTGCCCTACAGGTCAGTTAGCCATCGTGCTCGACGGTCGTGTGCTCTCTGCCCCAAGCATCAACAGCCAAAGTTTCCAAGCCGACCAGATCGAGATCTCGGGGTCATTTACGGAACGGACGGCGAAGGATCTTGCGACCTCATTGAAGTACGGCGCCTTGCCGGTGGAATTCGAACAACAGCAAGCGCAGATTGTTTCAGCGACTCTCGGACGCGACGCGTTGCATGCCGGTCTGGTTGCCGGCCTCGTCGGGATCCTGATCGTGACCGCCTACATGATCGCCTTCTACAGGGTGCTTGGTTTCTCTGCGATCGTAAAGTTGGGCATTGAGGGCGCATTGCTTTGGTCAATCATTTCTTGGCTCGGTTCGAACAACGGTTTGGCACTGACTCTCGCTGGAATTACCGGCATCATTGTTTCGGTGGGTGTTTCACTCGACTCGAACGTCGTGTACTACGAGCACCTCAAGGAGGACGTCTACAAGGGACGTTCGATTAGAAGCTCGACCGACAAGTCGTTCGTGACGGCTTTCTCAACGATCGTGAAGGCTGACGTTGCTTCGTTGATTGGCGCAGGCCTTCTTTGGTGGCTCACCGTTGGGCCAGTGCGAGGGTTCGCGTTCTATCTCGCACTTTCGACGGCACTTGACCTCGTGATGTCGTGGTCGTTTATGCGGCCCGTGGTCAAACTCTGCACGCGATCGAAGTTCCTCCGCGCACATCCTCGGATATTGGGTCTCCCCGCAGAAATCCCACAACAAACTTCTCGTGCCGGTCAGGCGCGTGCTGAAGCGGAGGTCAGTCGATGAATTGGATGTCGCGCATCAATCGCGGTCAAACAAACATCGATTTCTTGAAGTGGTGGAAGCGTGGTCTTGCTGTATCGGCGGTCCTGGTGATCGCAAGCATCGTTTCGCTGACTACTCGCGGCTTGAATCTCGGTATCGACTTTGAAGGCGGCGTTTCTTGGGAAGTCCGAGCACCTGGAGTCTCTGTAGAGGAGGCCAGATCCGAGCTCGAGTCTCTAGGCGAGGGTCGGGCAAAGATCCAGATCGTTGGTTCCGACATCCTCAGGGTGCAAGGTCCGGAAAGTGCCCCTGAACACACGATTGAGGTTCGTCAGGCTCTCGCTGATCTGGCCGGTACTGATGTTTCCGAAGTGAGCGTCTCGACAGTGGGTGCATCTTGGGGATCAGATGTCACGGCATCAGCAATTAGGGCTCTTATCTTCTTTGCGATCGCGATTCTCATCTACCTCTCTATTCGCCTTGAGTGGCGAATGGCCGTCGCCGCAGTGTTCGCGGTGGTCCACGACGTTTTGATCTCTGTCGGTGTTTATTCCATTTTCCAGTTTGAGGTTTCACCAGGGACCGTGGTCGCTTTCCTGACAATTCTGGGCTACTCGATTTACGACACGATCGTGGTTGACGACAAGATCAAGGGAAACGAAAGACTCGTGGGCCAAAGTGGGCGCATGACTTACGGGCAGATGACTTCGTTGTCAATGAACCAGGTGCTTCTGCGTTCGATCAACACGACTGTCTCGTCGCTGTTGCCAGTTCTCTCGTTGTTGATCGTCGGAGCGTTCATTATGGGGGCGGTCACTCTGCAGGAGTTCTCCGTGGCACTCACCGTTGGAATGCTCGCCGGGGCCTATTCCTCGGTCTTCGTTGCCGCACCCATTCTCGTCGCCTTGAAGGAACGCGAATCCAAATACAAGGCGATCCGCGAGCGATTGCAATCCCAAGGTGTGGATGTCACACGCTCTGCGGATCGAGCTGGTCTGATGGGTGCGGGTTCGTCGGCCATAGCGGTGACTTCGACACCGTCCTCATTGGATTCTGCCGATAAATCGGCACCATTTGCATCGCCTTCGGGCGTCATCCCGCCGCGGCCACGCAAAAACCAACGCAAGCGCTGATCAAAGGGTCGGTACAGGGGTTCGTCCCCTGTACCGTGGAGTCATGAGGACTCCCTTCCGAGCTGCTACCGGGGTATGTCCACCTGGTCGCGTGCAGGTCGGAGGCTGAGTTATGGCGACCGTCAATCGTGTGCTGCCGTGGCGTCGTAACGCCGCCCCGCCATCCGAAGAGGTCGCCCCACTCGTCGAGATTTTCCAGTCTCATCATCCGCGATCCTCGGCAGCGCTGATTACGAAAGCGTACGACCGCGCCGCTTCGGCCCATAAGGGTCAATCTCGCAAATCCGGCGAACCGTATGTGACGCATCCGGTAGCGGTTGCCAAGATTTGTGCCGAACTTGGTCTCGATGACATCACCATCGCCGCTGCGCTTCTTCACGATGCTGTCGAAGACACTGGTGCCACTCTTTTCGATGTCGAGAAGGACTTTGGTGTTGAGGTTGCTCGCATTGTTGACGGAGTCACAAAACTCGATCGCATTAAGTTCGATTCCAAAGAGGCTCAGCAAGCCGCAACGGTGCGCAAGATGCTCGTGGCGATGGCGAAAGATCTACGCGTACTGATCATCAAGCTCGCTGATCGTCTTCACAACATGCGCACTATTGCAGCGTTACCGGCTTGGAAGCAGCATCGCACTGCGCAAGGGACGATCGACATTTATGCACCTCTTGCTCACCGGCTCGGAATGCAGGAATTGCGCCAGCAGTTAGAGGATCTTTGCTTCGCATCGTTGCATCCCAAGCGTTATGCCGAGATCGACCATATGGTCGCGACTCGTGCACCCGAACGCGATGTGTATCTGACAAACGTTCTCGAAGATGTTCGCGGCCGACTTAACGAACTGCACATCACTGCTGAAGTGACAGGTCGGCCAAAGCATCTGTGGAGCATTTACGAAAAGATGGTGGTGAAGGGTCGGGATTTCGACGACATCTTCGACCTCGTTGCCATTCGAGTGATCGTCGGCACTGTCAAGGATTGTTACGCCGCTCTCGGATCAATTCACGCCACGTGGAAACCTGTGCAGGGTCGTTTCAAGGATTACGTGGCCATGCCCAAGTTCAATCTGTATCAGTCGTTGCATACGACCGTTGTTGGTCCTGGCGGAAAGCCTCTCGAGGTGCAGATCCGCACCTTGGAAATGCATAGACGAGCAGAGTTCGGTGTCGCTGCGCATTGGAACTACAAGGACAACAATGAAAGTACAGCCGACCTCGCTTGGCTTAATCGCATTGTTGATTGGCAAAGTGAGACCTCTGATCCTTCAGAGTTCATGGCGAATCTGAAGATCGACCTCGACCAAGACGAGGTATTTGTCTTCACGCCGAAGGGCAAGGTCATCACACTGCCTAAAGGTGCCACCACCGTTGATTTCGCTTATGCCATTCACACAGAGATCGGTCACTCCTGTATTGGGTCGCGGGTCAATGGGCGTTTGGTCTCTCTCGACACCGAGCTGCAATCGGGCGATTCCATCGAAATCTTCACGTCAAAGGTCGAAAGCGGCGGACCTTCGCAAGACTGGCTGCGTTTTGTTGTTTCGCATAAGGCCGAAAACAAGATCCGCGCGTGGCATTCGCGTGAGCGTCGCGAAGATGAAATCGATAATGGCAACGAGGAACTCACCAAAGCCTTGCGCCGCGAAGGTCTGCCAGTTCAGAAGATCCGCCAGTCGCGGATTCTCGATGAAATCGCTACCGAGCTGAACTACTCCGACCTCGAATCGCTTCATGCGGCAATCGGCGGAAATCATCAATCAGCGCAATCGGTTGCCGAACGGATTCGACGCAAGCTCGAATCCGTTGACCCTGATCGTGAAGAGCAGTTGCCGACCACAGTTCGTGCTTCGCGCCGTTCGGGCCGTGTAGGCGGAACTCCTTCGGGTGTGCACGTTGAAGGCCTCGACGATGTCATGGTTCGCTTGTCTCGCTGCTGCACGCCGGTTCCGGGAGACGCGATTATGGGGTTCGTCACACGCGGTCGCGGTGTTTCGGTGCATCGTTCCGATTGTGCGAATGCGCTTTCGCTTTCCGAAGGCCAATCCGATCGCCTTATTGATGTCGAGTGGGATACCGACATCTCGGCGACATTCATTGCTTCGATCGAAGTCAAGGGTCTAGACCGGTCTCGTCTTTTGCGCGATGTGTCGGCAGCATTGGCTGATCATCACGTAAACATCGTGTCTTGCAACACCATCACGGGTTCCGATCGAATTTCATCGATGCGTTTCGATTTCGAACTCGGTGATGTTTCGCAACTCTCCCCGTTGATGTGGTCGATTAAGAAGATCGATGGCATCTACGACGCGTATCGGGTGCTTCCCGGCAAGGGCGACGCCGATAGCGATGATGGGCGCGACTCTCAATCTTGAACGGCAGCCGTCTGACTGTTGTTCGGTGGTGGGGCGTTGGGTGAAGGAAGTGGTTCGGTCCTTGGGGCAGGGCCCCGGTAGGCTCAACGGTCGTGTCAGAGCCGACGTCACCCCGCATTGAGCCATTCAAGGCCCCAACCGGGACCCGTGACGTCCTGCCGCCCGAATCCGAGCGCTGGCAAGCCCTGATTGCTGCGTTCTCCGCCCATGTTGCTCGGGCTGGATACGGCCTCGTGCAGAGTCCGATGTTCGAAGAAATCGGGGTGTTCTCTCGTGTGGGCGAAGGCACCGATCTGGTCCGCAAAGAGATGTACGACTTCCTCGACAAGGGCGAACGCCACATCGCGCTGCGCCCCGAGGGAACCGCATCAATCGCTCGAGCATGGATCCAACATGCCCAAGGCGAAACCAAGCCGTGGAAGGTTTGGTACGCAGCACCGTCATTTCGCTATGAGCGTCCGCAGGCCGGGCGTTTCCGTCAACATCATCAGCTCGGCGCTGAAGCGATTGGATCTGACGATCCCGATCTTGATGTTGAAGTCATTGCCATGCTTTACGACTTCTATGCGTGGCTCGGTCTCAAGCAGGTCACGCTGCTCATCAATTCGATGGGAACCGCCGACGATCGTCGTCGCTACATCGAAGATGTGCGGGCGTGGCTCAACGAGCGACTCGACACGCTCGACCCCAAAGACGCCGAGAAGGTTGTCGACCACCCGATGCGAGTGCTCGACTCGAAGCGGTCCGTCACAATCGCGGCGATCGCCGACGCTCCACGGATCACCGATCAACTTTCGCCCGAGGCCGCTGAGAGATTCGAACGAGTGAAGTCAGGTCTGACTGCTCTCGGTATCGAATTCACTGTTGAGCCTCGTTTGGTGCGCGGTCTCGATTACTACACGCACACAACATTTGAATTTGTCAGTGAAGCGCTCGATGCCGCCCAATCAACCATCGGTGGTGGCGGTCGCTACGACGGCCTTATTGAATCGCTCGGTGGGCCCTCTACCCCCGGGATCGGTTTTGGTTCCGGCATCGAACGAGTGCTGCTCACCTGTGATGCCGAGGGAGTCTTCCCGGTTCCGACCAGTACCACCGATGTGTTTGTTGTCGACACCACGGGTGGAACCGCCGCCCGCGACTTCACCATCGAGCTGCGTCGTGCAGGGATCAGTGCCGAGCGAGCATTCGATGGTCGTTCCATGAAATCCCAAATGAAATCTGCCGATAAGTCCGGCGCCGCATTCGTTTGCATCATCGGCGACGACGAAGCGGCTGCTGGCACCGTAACGATCCGTGATCTGCGCGGCGATACCGGACAAGAAGCTGTCGCTCGCTCGACTGCTGCCTCTGTTCTCGCCGCTCGACTCTCCTGAACCCGAAGGACCTTCTGTGACCGATCCCGTTTCCATGCGCACTGACCACTGCGGAACGCTGCGAGCCTCCGACATTGGTCGTGAAGTTGCGATGTGTGGGTGGGTGGCCCGCCGCCGTGAGCACGGCGAGCATCTGGCCTTTATCGATCTTCGTGATCACACCGGACTCGTGCAATGCGTGGTTGATGGCGCCGCCGACCTTCGTTCTGAATACGTGGTTCGTATTACTGGCACAGTTCGCCAGCGCCCCGATGGCACGACCAACGCGAACATGCCTACCGGTGAAATCGAAATTGGCGATTGCAGCGTTGAAATTCTGAATGTCTCTGAGCCGCCCCCGTTCCAGCTCAACGATCGTGTTGAGGTCGACGAAATGGTTCGCCTCGCACACCGTTATGTCGATCTGCGCACCGAGCGCATGCAGCGCAATCTCCGTATCCGCGCTAAGGTAAATGCCTCACTTCGACGGGCAATGGACGGTCAGGGTTTCGTAGAAATCGAAACCCCGATGCTGATTGCGTCGACTCCAGAAGGCGCGCGCGACTTCGTCGTGCCCAGTCGTCTTTCTCCCGGATCGTTCTACGCGCTTCCGCAGAGCCCGCAGTTGTTCAAGCAGCTGTGCATGGTTGGCGGCATCGATCGCTACTACCAAATCGCTCGTTGCCTTCGCGACGAAGATCTTCGTGCCGATCGTCAGTTCGAATTCATGCAGCTCGATGCCGAAGCCAGTTTCGTTTCCCAGGAAGAGGTTCTGGCGTTTATTTCGGTTGCTGTCTCTGCGGCGCTCGAAGAAGTCACCGATCAAAAGATGGGTGATGTTCCTCGCATGACCTGGCACGAGGCTCAGGAACGATTTGGTTCCGATAAGCCCGATATCCGCTTCGGAATGGAACTGATCGAACTCACGCCGAATTTCGCCGGCACCGAGTTCAACGCCTTCAAGGCCGATTGTGTCAAAGGCATTGTCGTCGATGGGGGAGCCGAGTTCACTCGCTCCAAACTCGACGAACTCACTGAGAAAGCCAAGCGCTGGGGGGCCAAGGGCCTTGTCTGGATGCGTGTCAAAGATGGCGGCGAACTCGATTCGCCCGTCGCCAAGTTCCTTTCCGCCGAAGAGCTTGATGGTCTTGTCGCAACTACGGGAGCGAAGACGGGTGATCTCCTTCTTCTCGTCGCTGACGACCGCCCGAAGGTGTGTCATGTGCTCGGCCTTCTTCGTCTTGAACTTGGCCGCCCGCCGGTTACCGAAGGTGGTCTGCAGTTCCTTTGGGTTGTCGACTTTCCGTTGTTCGAATCACTCGATGATGCCGGTAACCCCGTACCTGCGCATCACCCATTCACCATGCCGCATGCCGAAGATGTCGCGTTGCTCGATACGGGCGACCCGCAAGATCTTTTGAAGGTGCGTTCGCAGGCCTATGACCTTGTGCTCAATGGCTGGGAACTTGGCTCAGGCAGCGTCCGAATCCACAGGGGCGATATTCAGCAGCGCATGTTCTCCTTGCTCGGCATCACTGAGGAAGAAGCACAGAGCAAGTTCGGTTTCTTGCTCGATGCGTTCCGGTTCGGCGCACCGCCCCATGCCGGTTTCGCGTTCGGCATCGATCGCCTTGTTGCACTTCTTGCTGGCGAAGAGAACATTCGCGAAGTCATTGCGTTCCCGAAGACACAGTCAGGAACCGATCCGCTTACGCACGCACCTACGCCGATTGATACCGCTCAACTCGACGAACTCGGATTACGTCTTCTTCCCATGAAGCAGAGCGACTGACCCTCCGGAGTTCCGACATAGGCGACCGGTAGCCTCGGGCTATGACTGAGGACCTGTTCGCTGCAGCTGCCGAAGATCGGCTGGCGCGTCAGGCCCCGCTTGCTGCTCGGCTGCGCCCCAAGAACCTCGACGAGGTTGTTGGTCAAGAACATCTTCTCGGCCCCGGCAAACCGCTGAGGGCCCTGATCGAAGCAGACCGTTTGTCGTCGGTCATCCTTTGGGGTCCGCCGGGAACGGGTAAGACCACAATCTCGCAACTCATCGCCCGCACAACTTCGAAGGCATTCGAGCAACTTTCTGCAGTGAGTGCTTCGGTGAAAGACGTTCGTGAAATCGCCGCTGGCGCGCAAGAGCGTCTTGCCATGCGAGGTCAGGGCACGATCTTGTTCCTCGACGAAGTGCATCGCTTCAATAAGTCCCAGCAAGACGCGTTGTTGCCGTCGGTGGAAAGCGGTCTCCTCGTTCTTATCGGCGCCACGACCGAGAACCCGTTCTTCGAAGTGAACCCGCCGCTACTGAGTCGATCCACGTTGTTTCGGCTCGACCTGCTTTCTGCTGAAGCTTGTGGGCAACTCGTTGATCGTGGCTTGGCGGCCGAAGGCGCCACCATCGACGACGATGCTCGTCAGTTACTGGTCGACCGCTCCAATGGCGATGGCCGCCACGTGCTCATCAGTCTCGAGGTTGCGATTGCCCTCGCCCACGAATATCCCGATGCTACCCGAGACGGATCGGGATCAATCGTCGACGAAGCGATTCGCGTAACGGCTGCCGACGTGGAAGCGGCGCTGGGCACGAAAGCGTTGCGGTACGGGCGAGACGATCACTACGACGTCATCTCGGCGTTCATCAAGTCCATCCGTGGTTCCGACCCCGATGCTGGGCTCTATTGGCTGGCTCGAATGCTCGAAGCGGGCGAAGACGCTCGCTTCATTGCGCGCCGACTCGTGATACTGGCCAGTGAAGACATCGGCATGGCCGATTCGAATTCGCTCGTGATCGCCGATGCTGCCGCCCGGGCTGTCGAGTTCGTAGGTCTGCCCGAAGCACAGCTCAACCTGGCCCATGCCGTGGTGCACTTGGCTACCGCCCCCAAGTCGAATCGGGTCACGGTGGCCCTTGGTCGGGCCCAGTCCGACGTGCGCGACCAGGCCGGGGGAGAGGTGCCGATCCATCTGCGTGATGGGCACTACAAGGGGGCCAAAAGCCTCGGTCACGGACAGGGCTACGAGTACCCTCATGAGCAGCCCGAGGGCTGGGTCGACCAGCAGTACCGGCCGGCTGAACTCGAGGGTCGGGTCTATTACGAGCCATCCCCCCATGGCACCGAAGCCGAGGTCCGAGATCGCATGGACGAACACAACCAGCACTCCCAAGAGCCTCAGTCATGAGCACCATTTCTGTCGTATTGATTGTTGTCGCGATCGTTGGTCTCGTCGTGGTGGCGATGGCCGTACAATCGCTCATAACGACCCTTCGTTCGCTTCGGGTAACGGTTGAAGACCTTCGCGTAGAAACGATGTCGGCAGTCGCAGAACTTCGTGCCACGGTCGCTCTTGCGAACGGGGAGATCGAACGCGTTGACTCATTGCTTGACACTGCCGAAACTGTGGGCGCCCGCGTCGAAGCAACGTCACGTCTCGCATGGTTGGTAATGCGCAATCCGCTCGTGAAGTTGGCATCGGTTTCCGTTGTTGCCGATCGCAACGCGCGCCGTCTTGCGCGAAACGAAGCGCAACTCAATACTGTCGAGCCGTTGGCGCTCAACGACGGAACACGCGGCACATCGCGCCGTTCACGAAACGCTCGAAACGTCACATCACGTCGCGAACGACGGGCTAGCTGATGTTTAAACGCGTCACCTGGTTCACTGTTGGCACTGCAGTTGGCGTGACCGGAACAGTGGTCGGATACCTCCGTGCCCGTGACTTGGCCCGGCGCCATTTGCCCGAGAACGTGACCGATGCGGCGGTTCGCGCTGCGGAATTGGCCGATTCTGGGGTCCGTGTGGCGGTTGATCGTGGAATTTCTTTGGTGGGCGAGTTGCGCACCAACGCCGAGGCCACAAAACAGACCCGCAAGCAGGCCGAAGCATTGCTTCGCAAAGAACTCGAACGCGCCGGTCTCTGAGCAGGTCGTTCTCTCTCGATGGCAGTCTGCCACCCGGGAACATTCCGCTGGAGTAAAAGAGATAACTCTTTTTGATTTTATTGGCTAGCGTTTGTTGGTGGCAATCGTCGTTCTTGTGGTTGTGGCGGGTCTCATCATCGGCGTCGTGATTGAGCTGGTCCTCTCGAATCGGCAGCGCGCCCGAAAAGCAGGTCGGCCCGTCGTTGACTCCGGAACGGTTAACCCACTACCACCTGGTCCCGCGGAACCGAGATTCATCGCCGACGGTGAAGGCTTTCGAATCATCGGACCGGTTGAGTACGACGATCCCGGCGCAGCCCCATGGGAGCGGGACGATCCATCTGCACCAGAGGAACGGGCCTGAATCGGTCGATGCAGTGGCCAGTCATTAGGCTGAGTGCATCATGAACCCAATGACTGCGAACGAGTTGCGCCGGGCATTCACCTCGTTCTTCGAGGCCCGAGGCCACACGATTGTTCCCTCTGCGAGCCTCATTCCTCACGATCCTGATCTTCTCTTCACCGTCGCCGGAATGGTGCCGTTCAAGCCGTACTTCCTTGGCGAGCAAGCTCCTCCGTTCAGTCGGGCCACCACCGTGCAGAAGTGTGTTCGCGCTGGCGGCAAGGATTCCGATCTTGAAGAGGTCGGACGTGATGCTCGGCATCTTTCGTTTTTTGAAATGCTCGGCAACTTCTCGTTCGGTGACTACTTCAAGCATGAAGCCATCCCCATGGCCTGGGACATGGTTACCAATCTCTTCGGTATCGATCCCGAGCTGCTCTGGGTCACTTGCCATCTGAGCGATCAGGAAGCAGCCGATATTTGGCGCGACGAAGTTGGCGTAAATCCCGACCGCATCCAGTTCCTTGACGCTGACAATTGGTGGGGCCCACCTGGTGGCCCTCCCGGTCCTTGCGGCCCCTGTTCTGAGATTTATGTCGATAAGGGTGCGGCCTATGGCCCCGATGGTGGCCCGGCATCAGGTAGCGACGAACGATTCCTCGAAATTTGGAATCTCGTCTTCATGCAGTTCGCCCGTGACACCGATGGCCACGACACCGAGCTGCCGAAAAAGAACATCGATACCGGCGCTGGTCTCGAACGCATCCTTAGTGTCCTGCAGGGTGTCGATTCAGTTTTTGAAACCGACGTGCTCGCTCCACTGGTCGAAACCGCACAGCGCATCACCAATACGCGCCTCGGGTCAGGGGAGCGTTCCGATATCTCGCTGCGCATCCTCGCCGAGCATGGACGCACAATGAGCTTCCTTGTTAGCGACGGGGTCTTTCCTTCAAACGAAGGTCGCGGCTATGTGCTCCGTCGCATTATCCGTCGCGCCGTTCGCGAGGCGTATCTGCTCGATGTCGCCGACCTTGTTACGCCGACCCTCGTCGACACAACGGTCGAAGTTATGGGTGAGGCGTATCCCGATCTCGTCAAACAGCAAGACTTTGTGCGCACTGTCGTTGCGCGTGAAGAGGAACGATTCCGCGCCACACTCAAATCGGGTACTGCGTTGCTTGACACGGAACTCGATCGCCTCGGGCCAGGCGCAACTATCGGCGGTTCGGTCGCGTTTCTTCTCCATGATACGCACGGATTTCCCCTGGAATTGACTCGTGAAATCGCCCTCGAACGCGGTCACGATGTCGATGAAGACGGTTTTGCTACAGAAATGGCTGAGCAACGTCGACGAGCCAAAGACGCGCGAAAAGGCGGCGGCGCTGGCGGAGTTGCAGTCTTCGCTGCCATCTCGGCGGAACACGGATCAACCTTGTTTCTTGGTGACGATTCCTATGTCATCGATGCAGATGTGCTCGCAGTTACGGAAGATTCGATTGTTCTTAACCAGACGCCGTTCTACGCCGAATCAGGCGGCCAGGTTGGCGACATCGGCGTCATTACTTCTCCTACGGGTCGGGCTCGCATTGTCGAAACGATCTACGGCGCTCCGGGAGTTGTTCGACATCGTTTCGAGGTTCTCGAAGGTGACATCGAAGTCGGTCAAAGCGTCAATGCAATCATTGACGGCGAACGCCGCGATGCCATCAAACGCAATCACACCGCAACGCATCTTCTTCATTGGGCGTTGCGCGAAACCCTCGGTGACCATGTGAAGCAGCAAGGTTCGCTTGTGGGACCCGATCGACTTCGTTTCGACTTCTCTCATTACGACGCTCTGAGCGACGACGAAATCATTGCGATTGAAGATCTCGTCGCTGCCGACATCTTGGAAAACTCTCCCGCTCGTCATTATGAAACTACGAAAGACAAAGCCGAAGCGAGCGGTGCGATCGCATTCTTTGGCGACAAATACGGCGACGTTGTGAAGGTGCTTGAGGCTGGTCCGCACTCAACGGAATTGTGCGGCGGTACTCACGTGAAGGCGCTTGGCGATATTGGTCCGGTGAAGATCATTAGCGAAGCTTCTATTGGTTCGAACATTCGTCGCATCGAAGCAGTTTCGGGTACCGGTCCCATCGAACGCCTGCGCGAAGACGAGCGTCGAATCAAAGCGGCTGCCGATGCAATGGGCGTTGCCACCGACGAACTCGTCGACGCAGTTGAGCGTCGCGTTGCTGAAGTAAAAGAACTTCGCACGCGCATCCGTGATCTCGAGCGTCAGGCGGCGGCTGGACGATCGGGTGAACTCGCCGATCTGGCTATCGATGGCATTGTCATTGAACGTGTCGACGGGCTTGATCGTGACGGCGTTCGCGATCTTGCCGTTGCCATTCGCGATCGTGCGGGAATCAAAGCCGTTGTGCTCGGGACTGCACCCGAGGGTGGCGGCGTCACAATTGTTGCCGCAGTTGCAGCCGACTCTGGTCTCAATGCGTCAGAACTCATTGCCGAAGCGGCAAAGAAAGTGAAGGGCGGCGGCGGTAAGAGCGCCGACCTCGCAGTTGCCGGCGGCAAGGACCCCGAAGCGCTCGACGAAGCCCTCGATCTTGTTCGGGCGGCGGTCCGTTCCTAGTGCGAGCACTCGGAATCGATCTTGGCGAGCGTCGAATCGGTGTCGCTGTCTCCTCAGGTTCGGTGGCCTCGCCAATAGAAACAGTGCAGCGCTCGGCGAATCACGCCATCGATCACCACAATCTGCTCGCTATCGCGGCGGAATGGGAGGTCGACACACTCGTGGTCGGACTCCCGCTTTCCCTTGATGGGAGCGAAGGTCCAGCTGCAGTTTTGGTGCGGTCGGAGATCGCCGAACTCGTCGCGGCGACATCGATCCCGGTGGTTCCCTACGATGAACGACTCACCACGGTGACGGCCACCCGCCTGCTGCAGGAGGGTGTGGTGCCGGGACGTTCCCAGCGCCAGATGGTCGACCAGGTCGCTGCTGCGGTGATGCTTCAAGCGTGGCTCGATGGCCTCGCCAACCAATCCGATTCCTGATCGAGAACCTCAGAGCGACACGTGCCCGAACAACCAGATCCGTTCGAACTCTTTGGGCTTGAGGCCGCGCCGCTACCTCCGCCGTTGTTGCCGCCCCCGCCAACACAACCGGTGCCGTTTCGCTCGCCTGAGATCGAGGCGGAACCGATCAGCGACGCTCCGATGTCCGATGACGGTGACGACGGCGATGCTGGTGACTACGTCTCAGTTCGCGGCGATGGAGGCCGTGGGGGTCGATGGGCATTGCTGATTGGTGTGCCACTCCTTGTTATTGCACTGTTAATCGGGGCAACGGGCTTTTGGGTGCAGGGCAAGATAAATCCCGGAAGTCCAGGCGTGGACGTCGCGTTCACCGTCCCCAAGGGCGCGACGACATCGGAAATTGCAACTGCGTTGGCGAAAAAGAAAGTGGTTTCGAGTGCTTCGGTGTTCGAGTGGTACGTGAAATGGAAGGGCGGAGATCCCTTTCAGGCCGGTGACTATGAAGGTTTACGTGTCAACAGTTCCATGGGTGATGTTGTCGACATCCTGAAGGCGGGTCCAGCGCCGCCGAAGACCGTGGTCTTTCTCGTTCGCGAAGGATTGTGGGTTTCGGAATTCAAAAAACTCGCGCTTGAGAAGTTTCTAACCATGGATCCCGCCGCGCTCGATGCCGCGCTCGCGAATACGCATCCTTCGCTTCAGCCAGCGGGTTCGGGGAATCTTGAAGGATTCCTGTATCCAGCCACCTATGAAATAGCGCAACAAGATGTCGGCAATGCACAAAAACTGGTTGATCAGATGGTGGTTTCGTTTGATCGCGTTTCTCAGAGTGAAGGGCTGTCGAACGCGACGGCGAAACTAAAGGGAGTCGCGGGCACCAAAGCGATCTCGCCGTATGAAGCGTTGATTGTTGCGTCACTTGTGGAATCGGAAGCAAAGATTGATGACGACCGCGCCAAGATCGCGCGCGTGATTTACAACCGACTCGCACGGGGTGAGAGTTTGGGTATCGATGCATCAGTCCTCTATGCGATTCAAAAGCGCAAGGCGACGATTACTGATTCTGATCTCAAGACCGATTCGCCCTACAACACTCGCTTGAAAAGGGGTCTACCACCTGCGCCGATCAATTCGCCGGGACAGAAATCAATAAACGCTGCGCTCAATCCGGCTCCAGGTGATTGGCTGTTCTACGTGCTCACTGACAAAGACGGCCGCCACTACTTCGCGAATAACCAGACCGATTTCAGCAAAGCGGTTGCTGATGCCAAGGCTCGAGGAGTTTTCTGATGAGCCCCACAGGGCAGACCCGACTTGCGGCGGTGATCGGGGACCCGGTCCACCACTCGCTTTCTCCGACGTTGATGAACGCAGCCTTCGGAGCAACAGGACTCGACTGGTCCTATGTCGCACTGGAGGTCGCAGCGATGCAACTTCCCGATGCGTTGGCTGGAGTCCGCGCACTCGGCATTTCCGGACTTTCCGTGACAATGCCTCATAAGGAAAGTGCAGCAGCCTGCTGCGATCGCCTCTCTCCGACAGCCGAGCGTTTGGGAGCAGTGAACTGCATCGTCAATGACGGGGGAATCCTTACCGGTCACAACACCGATGGTGATGGATTCATCCGATCATTGCGTCATGGGTTCGCATTCGAACCAGCGGATAAGCGCTGTGTTGTTTTCGGCGCGGGCGGAGCGGCCCGATCAATCGTCCTTGCACTTGCCGATGCAGGGGCATCAGAAATCGTTGTCGTGAACAGAACGCTTGGCCGCGCTGAGCGAACTGCTGCTCTTGCTGGTGACCGGGGAGAAGTCGTAGCCCTCAAGGGCGCACATTCAGATCTTGTCGATGCAGACCTCGTTGTGAATGCAACCTCGATAGGGATGGGTGAACCCACTGCAACTGATATCCCATTCGACGCGTCAGCGCTGCACGATGGCCAAGTGCTTGTTGATATTGTTTACAAGCCCCTTGAAACGCCGCTGTTGGCGACAGCGCGCCTTCGAGGCGTTTCTGTTGCCAATGGGGTCGCAATGTTGGCCCATCAAGCAGCAGTGCAGTTTGAATTGTGGACCGGAGTCGATGCCCCCATCGATGTGATGCTGGCCTCTGTGGCCGACCAACTCGGCTGAGTTTCGACGATGAACACGGTCCGCCTTCTCGTGTGCATCGTGTTGGCGGTTCCGTGCGGTGCTTTGGTTTCCAACATCGCTGAAAAGTTCGTCACTGAGCGTCCGTTATTTCAGCCTTCGGATACCCCTCGCGTTTCGGCACGCACGCTTGCCATCGGAATCATGACGATGGTGGTTTTTCTACTTTTGAGTTGGAGATTCACCGACGCATCGTGGGCTGAACTCTTGGCCTACCTTGCTGGTTTCGCCACCGTCTTGTTAGCGAGTGTTATCGATCTCACCGAATATCGCCTCCCCGATGTTGTCGCCCTGCCCTCACTGGCAATTGGTGTGGTGCTCATCGCGAGTATTTCAATCGTCGACAACTCCGCAGATCGAATGCGGTATGCGTATCTTGCTGCGCTTCTGGCGTTTGGTGTTCTTCTGATCGTTCACTTGATCTCACCCAGTGGAATGGGTTTTGGAGACGTGAAGTTCGTCGCGCTACTCGGTCTGATGGTGGGATGGCAGGCGCATTCATTCGGTGATGCGGTGATCATTGTTCTCTGGCTTTTCCTCATCGGGTTTGCCTTCGGTACGGTTGGCGGAGTCGCACTTATGGTTCTTCGGGGTCGCAGTCAGGCCTTCCCGTTCGGTCCGTTCTTGGCGATTGGGGCCCTCGTCACGGTCCTTTTGAGCCGAGCCCTTGTGGGCTGACTCAGGCCAATAGCGAAACTGGCTCCGATTGGGGTGGAGCAGGCCGGTAGATTGGTCCGGTGCTGCGTTATCTGACCGCCGGTGAATCCCATGGCAAGGCCCTCGTCGTCATCCTCGAAGGCCTTCCTGCTGGTTTGCCCATCACCGTCGACCAAATAGGAAACGAGCTGGCCCGACGCCGACTTGGCTTCGGTCGTGGGCCTCGCATGAAGTTCGAAGCCGACGAAGTCACCATTCTCGCTGGTGTCCGTCATGGCCTCACCCTCGGTTCCCCAGTTGCGATCGAAATTGGCAACAGCGAATGGGAAAAGAAATGGACCGAGGAGATGTCTCCTCATCCTGGCCAGACCACTCAGAAACTGACGACACCCAGACCGGGCCATGCTGACCTCACTGGCATGCAGAAATACGGCTTCGACGATGCTCGCAATGTGCTCGAGCGAGCATCGGCTCGCGAAACAGCGGCGCGTGTCGCTGCTGGTGCCGTAGCGAAAGCATTGCTCTCGCATCTCGGAACCGAGGTCGGTTCGCATGTAATCGCACTGGGTCCAATTCGTGCCTCCGTTTCCGCTCGGCCAGAGCCCGGCGGGTTTGGTCCCGTCGACGATTCTGAAGTGCGCTGTCTTGATGCTGTTGGCGAAGCGGAAATGGTCGCGGCGATCAAGGCCGCGCAGAAGGCCGGCGATTCGCTCGGTGGTGTTGTCGAAGTCGTAGCCCACGGTGTTCCGATTGGACTTGGCAGCCACGTACATTGGGATCGTCGCCTCGACGGATTATTGGCCCAAGCTCTGCTTTCGATTCAAGCTGTCAAAGGCGTCGAGATCGGCGATGGTTTCGATGTCGCTGCTCGCCCTGGTTCTGAGGCGCACGACCCCATTGTGTGGGACGAAGTTGCGTCGACGTATCGACGAACAAGTGCGAATGCCGGAGGCATCGAAGGCGGGATGTCGACCGGAGAAGTACTTATCGCTCATGTGGCGATGAAACCGCTTGCGACCCTGAATCGCCCTGTCCTCGCCACTGTCGATACCGCAACCAAGGAGGCCGGCGTCTCATTTCGAGAACGCACCGATGTCACTGCGGTTCCGGCCATGGGCGTTGTCGCCGAAGCCATGGCAGCTCTTGTTATCGCCAGCGAGGCGCTTCGCAAATTTGGTGGCGACTCGTTAGAAGAATTCGTTCGTAACCACGACACGTTCATCGCCCAGGTTCGCGAACAAACATCACGAATCGATACCACTGGAGCGCTCGATCCCGATGCGAAGCCGCTCAACTGGGACGCCGGACAGGCGTTCGCCGACGGCGCCGATGCGCCTAAGGCGTGAACAGCGCCGGATCCAGTTCGGCACACATTGTGCTGATCGGGATGATGGGGGTAGGTAAGTCAACTGTGGGGCGCCGCGTCGCTAAAGAACTTTCCCGTCCATTTGTCGATTCTGACGATGAAATCGTGGCGCGCACCGGCCGGGCTGTCACCGAAATCTTCGCCACCGAAGGCGAACCGGCGTTTCGCGTGATTGAAGCCGAGGTCATGGCCGATCTTCTTGGGTCACCAATCCCGTCGGTGATTGCCGCTGCGGGCGGTTCGGTGCTCAGCGAAACGACTAGATCTGCGCTGCGTGAATCGGGCACGGTTGTCTGGATGCGTGCTCCCGTTGACGTTCTTGTGGGTCGCACCTCTCGTGGCACGCACCGTCCCGCACTTGCTAACGACCCCCGGGCAACATTGACGCAAATGGAATCTGATCGTGCATCCCTCTATAGCGAAGTCGCCGACCTCACGGTCGACTGCACTGCTCCAATTTCTGATGTGGTCAGCTCCATCGTTCGCTCGGTGAACGAGGTTGATGCTCAATGATCGTGATCCCTGTTCAGCTCGCAGATCGCTCCTACGAGGTTCTTGTTGGCGACGGCGTTCGGTCAGAACTCTCTCGTCTGATTCCGCAACGAGCGAAACGCGTGGCGATAGTTACCCAAGAAGGTCTCGGAATTGATGTCGACCCAGGACGCGAACACAAGGTGTTCACGATGGGCGATGGCGAACAGTCGAAGTCAATGGCGACAGTCGAGTCCCTTTGCCGACAGTTTGCTCAGTGGGGTCTCACTCGTGCCGACTGCGTGGTCGCGGTCGGCGGAGGAATTGTTACCGATACCGCCGGGTACGCAGCTGCCTCCTATCACCGCGGCGTGCCGGTTGTGCATGTCTCCACCACGTTGGTTGGGCAGGTCGACGCGGCCATTGGCGGTAAGACGGGTGTGAATATCCCTGAGGGAAAGAATCTGGTCGGCGCTTATTGGCAGCCTTCTGGCGTTGTGTGCGATACCGCTCTGCTCGCAACATTGTCGCCACGCGAATACCGCTGCGGTCTCGGTGAAATCGCCAAGTACCACTTTCTCGGCGGCGAAGGCCTCGATGCGTTGCCTATCGATGAGCAGGTTGCGGCTTGCGTTGCGATCAAGGCCTCAGTTGTTGCGAGCGATGAACGCGAGGGTGGTGCCCGCGCCACACTCAACTACGGGCACACGTTGGCTCACGCAATTGAGATCGCGGGCGACCACGATCTTCGCCACGGAGAAGCAGTGGCGATCGGGCTGATCTTCGCTGCAGAACTCGCGCATCGTTTGGGCCGAATCGATGCGGATCGAGTTGCCGAACACCGCCGTGTGGTGGGGGCCTACGACCTGCCGATGACGCTTCCATCTGGTCTGCAAAATGCTGAACTCGTCGCCCTGATGGGTCGAGACAAAAAAGCGCTCGATGGAATTACATTCGTTCTCGATGGCCCCAGTGGGGTTGAATCTGTAACCGGAGTCGAAATGTCACTTATCGAAGACTCAATTGATGCCGTCCGTGCCGAAGGAGACCGCTGATGTCGAACGCTCCCATTGTTCTCTTGCTTTCTGGTGTGAATCTCAATCTGCTCGGCGATCGTGAGCCTGAGATCTACGGCACCTCGACCCTCGCTGATCACGTAGCCACGGCAACTGCGGCAGCGGAAGGCCACGGGCTCGTCATCGAACATTTGCAGTCGAATGCTGAGTCAGAACTCGTCGAAGCAATTCATGGTGCGCGTCGCCGATGTGCGGCCATCATCTTCAATCCTGGGGCGTTCACGCATTACGCCTGGTCTCTACACGATGCGCTCGCAACGTTCGATGGTCCAATTATCGAGTTGCACCTTTCGAACCCAGCGGCTCGTGAGGAATGGCGAAAGACATCAGTTGTTGCTCCAGTAGCTACCGGGACCATTGCCGGATTCGGTGGCGATGGGTACCGCCTCGCCGTCGATGCAGTGGCAACACTGTTGAAGTGAACGCCGTGACTGCCGTATCTACAGCGGTTTCGATTGCTGATCGCTTTGCCGAACTGCCTCCGTTGGTTGTGGCCGATCGCATCGATCGGTTGCGTGTAGCCATGGTCAACGACGAACTCGACGCGTTGCTGGTTACTGCCAGAAGCAACATCCGCTATCTGACCGGGTTTACCGGTAGCGCCGGCATTGTGGTCGTCACTCTCGAAGACATGGTTCTCGTGACCGACGGCCGCTATACCGAACAGGCTGCCGATCAGCTTTCGGCCTCGAGTTCGCCATCACGTCTCGAGATCACCTCCATCGCACAACGTGAAGTCGTTGCTTCGATTGCGGGTTCGGCATCGCGTATTGGCCTCGAAGCCGACCACATCACATGGTCGGCGCAGCGTCGCTACGCCGACGACTGGTTCAGCGCTCAACGGATCGTGGCCACAACCGGGCTCATAGAAACACTTCGTCGTTCGAAAGACACTGCAGAACTCGCGCGGATGGAACTAGCTGCTGCGATCGCCGACGCTGCACTTGCTGAGCGTCGATCCTCCTTACTCGGCGGCCTCACCGAATCGGAGTTCGCTCTTGCTCTTGATTCGGCCATGCGCCAACTCGGAGCCTCGGGCACAAGTTTTGAAACCATCGTTGCGTCCGGACCGAACGGGGCCAAGCCTCATGCGCGGCCAACCGATCGCCGCATCCAAGACGGCGACCTTGTCGTGATCGACTTTGGGTGCATTGTCGATGGCTATTGCTCTGACATGACCAGAACTGTGGCCATCGGCGAGGTCGATGCCACCTGTCTGCGGATGCTTGAGGTCGTAACGGCTTCGAATGAAGCAGGAGTGGCAGCAGTAGGACCCGGTGTACCGGCATCCGAGATCGATGCCGCCGCTCGTTCGGTGATTGCTGAGGCCGGTTGGCTTGATTCCTTTACCCATGGCACCGGTCATGGGGTTGGTTTGGACATCCATGAGGCCCCGAGAGTGGCCGCAACCAGCACTGATACGCTTTCGCCCGGCGACGTCGTCACCGTCGAACCGGGTGTTTACCTCCCGGCGTACGGCGGGGTCCGAATGGAAGACAGCGTCGTCGTCACCCCCGATGGGTGTCGACCCCTCACTCACACAACGAAGTCACCGAAGCCCTGACCTGCGTCACGGTTCCGGACCAGGAAGGCCCCGATGCCCACGATCACCACGAACGACATCAAGAACGGCATGGCCCTCGATATCGAAGGCGTGCTGTTCGAAATCGTTGAGTTCCAGCATGTGAAGCCGGGCAAGGGTGGGGCGTTTGTTCGCACAACCCTCAAGAACGCTCGTAATGGCGCCGTCGTCGAGCGCACCTTCCGTGCCGGTGAAAAAGTCGAGCGAGCCATGATCGACAAGCGGGAGATGCAGTTCCTCTACCGCTCAGGCGATGACTATGTCTTCATGGACAACACGACTTTTGATCAGCTCGATGTTGGCCCATCCTCACTCGGTGACGCCTCGAACTATCTGGTCGAAAATGGCGAAGCAGTTCTCAAGATGTACGGCGACGAGATCGTGGGCATCGACTTGCCAGCCGCGGTCGAATTGAGCATCGCCGAAACTGAGCCCGGCATTCAGGGTGATCGTGTTTCAGGTGCTCGTAAACCGGCCACTCTTGAAACCGGGCTTGTTATCCAGGTTCCCCTCTTTGTCGATCCAAATGATCGCGTCAAGGTCGACACCCGCACCGGCGAATATCTGACCCGGGCGTGAGCGAAGACTTCGGAAACGCAACCAATCGACACGACGCTCGCGAGCGCGCTTTTCACCTCCTGTACGAAACCGAGATGAAGGGCAACGTGATTGCCGACGTTCTGGCCGCGTTACCTGTTGGTCCTGATGAATTCGCTACGGAGCTCGTAATCGGAGTCGGAGCGAATCAGACAGAACTCGATGCGGTCATCGCAACCCACGCCCGCAACTGGGATGTCGATCGTATGCCGGCACTCGATCGAGCCATCCTGCGTTTGGCAACCTACGAACTCATCCATCGCCCCGATGTTCCGACCGCCGTGGTCATCTCCGAGGCAGTGGAATTGGCGAAGTCCTACAGCACCGATGACAGCAGTCGCTATGTAAATGGTGTGCTCTCGGCCGTTGCAGGCGCGGTTCGCTAAGACGCGATACACTCTCTTTCTGACCGTGAAGCGGGTCCCGTGAGGCCCGTACGGACAGGAAGGACCACGAACGTGGCTGAACGCGAACGACGCCTTACGCCCCCATATGGGGGCGTTTTTGTTGCCCGCACCCGGGTCATGACCGCAGATGACATGAAGCGGGCCACCAAACGCATGGCCCACGAAATCATCGAGCGAAACCAGGGACTCGAGGACCTCGTCGTCATTGGTTTGCAGACCGGGGGAGTGCCGCTTGCCTCTCGACTCTGCGATGCCCTTGAACTGATCGACGGCACCGAGGTTCCGGTCGGCTGCCTCGATGTTGCGTTCTACCGAGACGACATTGGCCTTCGGCCGGTGTTGCCCGAAACTGTTACCGACATTCCCTGCGACCTCGACGGGCGCACCGTGATCCTGGTCGACGACGTGCTCTTTACCGGGCGCACAATCCGAGCAGCCCTCGACGCGCTGTCCGACTATGGACGAGCTCGCGCTGTTCAACTGGCAGTGATGGTCGATCGAGGTCATCGAGAACTGCCGATCAGGCCCGACTATGTCGGCAAGAACCTTCCGACACGACGCGACGAAGCCGTCGATGTCACCGCCGACGGTGTCGATCTCGGGGAGATGGTCAAGTGAATCGACCAGTCACCAACCCACGCCACGGTCGCTTACGCAGCTTGTTGTCGATCTCCGATCTTGGTCCCGATGTTGCAACGGGCATCTCCGAGGTCATGACGCTCACCGATTCATTCGTCGAGGTAAGCGAACGGACAATCCCGAAAGTCCCGGCACTGCGCGGTCGCACGGTGGTTTCGCTCTTCTTTGAAGATTCCACACGCACTCGACTCAGCTTTGAAACTGCAGCAAAGCGGCTTTCCGCCGACACCATGAATTTCAGTGTCAGCACTTCTTCGGTGAAGAAGGGGGAGTCGCTCCGCGACACAATCGAAACGATCGAGGCCATGGGCGTCGACGCGATCGTGGTTCGCCACGCTTCGGCGGGTGTTCCTCGCCAAATCGCACAATGGGCAACAAGCGCCGTAATCAACGCCGGCGATGGATGGCATGAACATCCCACACAAGCGCTGCTCGATTGCTACACAATTCGCCAGCGGTTGGGCGATATCACCGGAAAGCGGATCGCCATTGTCGGCGACATTCGTCATTCGCGAGTTGCCCGTAGCAATGTCGCGGCCTTTACCGCTCTCGGCGCTGAAGTCACTTTGGTTGCACCGCCAACATTGCTTCCGCCAAGCCTCGAAGGTTGGCCAGTCAAGGTGAGCACCGATATCGACGCCGTACTGCCAACTGTCGATGTTTGTTACATGCTCCGGATGCAGCGCGAACGCATGACCGAGGCACTCATCCCGACTATCCGCGAGTACAGCGCTCGCTACGGACTCAACGAACGGCGTGCGGAACTGCTCCCGGACCACGCCCTGATCATGCATCCCGGTCCCATGAACCGCGGGGTCGAAATCGACGCTGCGGTTGCCGATCTTCCCAACACCGTCATCGTCGACCAGGTTCGCAACGGAGTCGCAGTTCGTATGGCGGTTCTGTTCCTCCTCCTCGGAAGCGGAACCACATGGGGAGGCGAAGCCGATGCCTAAGAACTCAAACAACAATGCGACGAACCGAAAGGCAATTGTGTCCGAGTCAGCAGGATGGATTCTCACTGGTGGGCGGGTCGTCGATCGGACCGGTGAACGAATCGCCGACGTCGCAATCGCTCCCGACGGAACGATTGCTGCAGTCGGTGTCGATCTTGATCTCAAGGCACTGGGTCTTACGAAGGCTCCGGTACTCGATGTCACTGGGTGTGTCATCGCTCCCGGATTCGTCGATATCCATACGCACTTGCGTGAACCGGGCCGAGAAGAAGCAGAAACGATCGAAAGCGGAAGTCGAGCCGCCGCACTCGGTGGCTACACCGCAGTGGTGGCGATGCCAAATACCGAACCGACCATTGATTCAGTCGCTGTCGTTCGCCAGGTGCTCGATGCCGGAGTCGCAGCAGGCTTATGCGATGTGCGCTCGTCAGCCTCGATCACTCTCGGCCGCGAAGGCGATGCGCTTTCACCCATGGCAGAACTGGCTGCGGCCGGCGTTCGAATCTTCACCGACGATGGTTGTGGAGTTCAAAACGATCGACTCATGCGCCGTGCCCTCGAATACGCGTCTGGTTTGCCAGAGTCGGTGGTGTTGGCCCAGCACTGCGAAGTGGAAGCGCTGAGCCACGGTGGGCACATGCACGAAGGCGAGTGGTCGAGCCGCCTCGGCATTCCCGGCATACCGGCGGAAGCTGAAGAACTCATGGTGTTTCGCGACATTGCCCTCTCGCGTCTCACAGGAATGGCTGTGCACTTCCAACATCTCTCAACCGCGGGAGCTGTTGCGCTCGTGCGCGAAGCGAAAGCCAGCGGCCTCAATGTCACGGCCGAAGCGACACCGCATCACTTCACTCTCACTCATGCCGAAGTCACTTCCTACGATCCGGTCTTCAAAGTCAACCCACCGCTGCGAACCGCTGAAGATGTCACGGCGGTAAAGGCAGGCTTGGCCGACGGCACCATCGATGCGATTGCCACCGATCACGCTCCTCACACCGACGATGTCAAAGAGGCGCCGTTTGATCATGCGCCATGCGGAATGCTCGGGCTCGAAACCGCGCTTGCTCTCGGCATCACCGAACTGGTCGAACCCGGGGTGCTCTCCATGACCGAGTTCATCGCCAAGATGTCATGGAACCCGGCAGCGATCGCCCGCATCGACGACATTCACGGTCGCAATGTCCAAGCCGATGAACCAGCGCACCTCGTGGTGTTCGATCCGGCCCTCGAGTGGGCAGTCGACCCATCAGCACTCGCAAGTAAATCCAATAACACGCCGTATGCAGGGCGCGTCGTGCGCGGAAAGGTACGACACACGTTCCTAAGTGGCGTCCCAACCGTTCTCGATGGAGAGGCACAACGATGAGCAGTATCGAAGAAGCACTGCTGGTTCTCGCCGACGGCACCGTGTTCGAAGGTGAATCAATTGGGGCTCAACGTGCTGATGGCATCACCTCTGGCGAAGTCGTCTTCAATACCGCCCTTACCGGATACCAGGAGATCATCACCGATCCTTCCTATGCCGGGCAGCTCATCACGTTTACCTATCCGCATATCGGGAACTACGGCGTCACGGCATTCGACGACGAATCACGTCGACCGTTTACCCGGGGCATCATCATTCGCGACATGGCTCGACGTCGGAGCAACTGGCGTTCCGAAGGTGATCTGCAATCGTTCCTTCAGAACGCTGGAGTTCCTGGTATTGCGGGTATCGACACTCGACGGCTCACTCGTCACATCCGCGACCTTGGTGCCATGCCTGGCGCATTCGGTTCGGCATCTGAATCAGCATTGCTCGCTGCGGCAAAAGCCGAACACGGAACAAGTGGCGTCGATCTTGTTGGTTTGGTGACCTGCGATGCTCCTTATGAGTACGCGTTCACTGGGCCAAGTGGCCGCACACCAAAACGTGTCGTGGCCTACGACTTCGGAATAAAGACCACGATCCTGCGTCATCTGTCGGGTATCGCAACTGTCGAAGTCGTGCCCGCAGGAACGCCGGCCTCAGAGGTCTTAGCCCACAATCCTGACGGTGTGTTTCTTTCAAATGGTCCTGGCGATCCTGTCGCAGTGGTCGGAGCTCCGCAGATCATCGACGGGCTGTTAGGCGAAGTTCCGATCTTTGGCATCTGTCTTGGTCACCAATTGCTCGCGACCGCACTTGGAGCCGAGACCTACAAACTTCCATTCGGTCACCATGGCGGAAATCATCCCGTGCGACGTCTCGACACGGGAACTGTTGAGATCACCAGTCAGAATCACAACTACGCGGTCGACGACGGTTCGCTTGGCAAGAAGGTCGAGGTGACACATCGAAATCTCAACGATGGCGTTGTCGAAGGCCTTCGAAGCCTCGACCTCCCAGCCTTCAGTGTGCAGTACCACCCCGAAGCTGGGCCTGGTCCGCACGATGCCGCGTACTTGTTCACCATGTTCGATGAACTTATGGATTCCGTGAAGGGAACCAACTGATGCCGCGCCGTAATGACATCAAAACCATCCTGCTGATCGGATCCGGTCCGATCGTTATCGGCCAGGCATGCGAATTCGATTACTCAGGAACGCAAGCATGCCGAATCCTTCGTGAAGAGGGCTACCGAGTCGTGCTCGCAAATTCGAATCCAGCGACGATCATGACCGATCCAGATTTCGCCGACGCGACCTATATCGAACCACTCGATATCGAGGTTCTGACTCGCATCATCGAACGCGAACGTCCCGACGCGCTGTTGCCGACGCTCGGAGGTCAGACCGCACTGAATCTCGCGATGGCTCTTGAAGAAGCAGGTGTGCTCGCTCAGTACGACGTGGAAATGATCGGCGCAGACGCGCTTGCCATTGCCACAGCGGAAGATCGCGAACTGTTTAAACAAGCCATGGCCGAAATCGGCCTCGCCACTCCAATCTCCGGTTCAGCGCACACCCTCGAGGAGGCCATGGCGGTTATCGGCTCTATCGGACTCCCAGCGGTTATTCGTCCGGCCTACATCTTGGGCGGACGCGGAACCGGCATTGCCTCGACGATGGAAGAGTTCGAAAAGATTGCCGCCTACGGCCTCGAGTCGAGCCCGATCTCCGAAATCCTGATCGAAACCTCGATCGCTGGCTGGAAAGAATACGAACTCGAAGTGATGCGCGATCATGCCGACAACTGCGTGATCGTGTGCTCGATTGAAAATATCGACCCGATGGGCGTACACACAGGCGACTCAATCACCGTCGCTCCGGCCCAGACCCTTTCGGATCACGAGTACCAACTCATGCGCGATGCAGCATTCGCAGTGATGCGTCGAGTGGGTGTTGAAACCGGTGGTTCGAACGTTCAGTTTGCGGTGAACCCCGAAAACGGCGACATGGTCGTTATCGAAATGAATCCGCGAGTTTCTCGCTCCTCTGCGCTCGCCTCAAAAGCAACGGGATTCCCGATTGCAAAGATCGCAGCGCGCCTTGCGGTTGGTTACACGCTCGACGAAATTCCCAATGACATCACCAAGATGACCCCGGCATCGTTCGAACCCACCATCGATTACGTGGTCACAAAGATTCCGCGCTGGGCATTCGAGAAATTCCCAGGCACGAGTGGCGTACTGGGCACTCAGATGCAATCGGTAGGAGAGGTGATGGCCATCGGCCGCACCTTCCCCGAATCGTTGCAAAAGGGTTTGCGATCGCTTGAACAAGGTCGCTTTGGTCTGAACTGCGATCCCGGCGAGGCGGAATACGACGACATGCCGCTCGATGAACTCCTGGCGCAGGCATGCATTGGTACTCCAGATCGAATCTTCCAACTCGAAGCTGTGATGCGTCGCGGCAAGTCCATCGACGAGGTCTACGCCGCCACCAGAGTCGATCCATGGTTCCTCGACCAAATGTGTGCGATCACGGAAGAACGTGCCCACCTTTCCGAAGTGGGGTTCGACGACCTCACTCGTCTTGGCTGGCGTCGAGCAAAGCGTTTGGGTTTCTCCGATGCTCAGTTGGCCTGGCTTTGGAATCGCACCGAGGCCGAAGTGCGCACTCGTCGCCTCGAACTTGGCGTCGTGCCGACTTACAAGACGGTCGATACCTGCGCAGCCGAATTCGATGCAAAGACGCCTTACCACTACTCGACATGGGAAGACACCGACGAGGTGTCGCCTTCGGATCGCCAGAAGGTCATCATCCTCGGTTCCGGACCAAATCGAATCGGCCAAGGAATCGAATTCGATTACTGCTGCGTTCACGCTTCCTTTGCTCTGCGCGATGCCGGCTTCGAAACCATCATGGTGAACTGCAATCCGGAAACAGTTTCCACCGATTACGACACCAGCGATCGCCTCTATTTCGAACCGCTCACTCACGAAGATGTGATGAACATCATCGAGGCAGAAAATCCGGTGGGCGTGATCGTGTCTCTTGGTGGTCAAACCCCGCTCAAACTGTCCAACACGCTTCCGGCCGAACTCATTGCCGGAACCTCTCCTGCATCGATTGATGCCGCAGAAGATCGTGAACTCTGGAATGCACTCTGCGCTCGTCTTGAGATTCCGCAGCCTGCTGGTGGCACCGCTGTCGATATCGATGCGGCTCTCGCGATCACAAATCGAATCGGGTATCCGGCACTCGTTCGTCCCAGCTACGTGCTCGGTGGCCGAGCGATGGAAATCGTCTACGACGACGAAGGTCTTCGTGTTGCCATGGCGCAACTTGCAAGTTTCGGCAGTCTCGGAAAAGAAGGTGGGCTTTCTGCTGAGCGTCCGGTGCTTGTCGATCGCTTTCTCGAAGATGCAACGGAAGTCGATGTTGATTCGATCCGCGATGCAACTGGCGACTTTGTCATCGGTGGAATCATGGAACACGTCGAAGAAGCCGGCGTTCATTCGGGCGACTCAGCATGTGTCATCCCGCCGTATTCACTTTCGACCGAAACGATGGCGGTGCTTGTTGACTACAGCCAACGCATCGCTAATGCGCTGGGCGTGATCGGACTTCTCAACGTGCAGTACGCAGTGAAGAGCGGGCAGGTCTTTGTGATCGAAGCCAATCCTCGCGCGAGTCGCACGGTGCCCTTTGTCGCCAAAGCCACTGGTGTCCCGTTGGCGAAGGTGGCCGCTCGAGTCATGCTGGGGGCAACACTGGCGGAACTGCGCACAGAAGGTTTGCTGTCTGAACCGGTGCAGGGCGATCACATCGCTGTGAAGGAAGCTGTGCTTCCCTTCAGTCGTTTCCCCGAATCCGATGCGTTGCTTGGTCCGGAGATGCGCTCAACTGGCGAAGTGATGGGAATCGATCTGACATTCGGCCTGGCCTTTGCCAAGAGTCAGCTTGCCGCCGGCACAAATCTTCCGACATCGGGCATGGTGTTCCTTTCGCTCGCCGATCGGGACAAAAAAGTGGGCGTGAAAACCGCTGAACGTTTCTGCGAACTCGGATTCTCAATCGCTGCCACTTCGGGTACCGCCGACTATCTGACTCGCAACGGCATCGAGGTCGCAACAGTCGTGGCCAAGCTCGGCGAACCCGACGGTCAGGACGCGGTTGATCTCATCGAAAGTGGCGAGGTTGTTCTGGTGGTGAATTCGCCTCGAGGTCGCGGACCTCGTGCCGACGGTGCTCACATTCGTGCTGCGGCCGGCAAGCACAACATCCCGCTTCTTACGACAGCCGCAGCGGGTCTGGCTGCAGTGAACGGAATGGCCGACCGCCAATCCCACCCACTCGCAGTGCGCTCGCTGCAGGAATATCACCAAGGCGTGCGTCGTGGGGGAGCAGCCTGATGGCAAGACGCCGGGTTTCCAAAGAGTCTGTTGATCTCACAACAACAGTGGGTTCAGTCACGTTGGCTAACCCTGTAATGACTGCGTCCGGAACAGCCGGACACGGCGACGAACTCGGGGCCTATGTCGATCTTTCGACACTGGGCGCTGTGGTCGTGAAATCGCTGTCGCCAGAACCGTGGGCCGGAAATGCTGCGCCACGTGTTCACGAAACCCCTGCCGGCATGATTAATAGCGTTGGTTTGCAAGGTCCCGGCGTGCGCAAGTGGCTCGAAGACGAGCTTCCGGCGGTCATCGCTACCGGGGCAACGGTCGTGGCCAGTATTTGGGGAACAACGATCGAGGACTATGCAAAAGCCGCGGAACTTCTGCGAGATGCTCCGATCGAAGTTGTAGCTGTCGAAGTAAATGTTTCGTGTCCAAATCTTCACGATCGCAATCGCATGTTTGCCCATGCTCCCGAGACAACTGCAGAAGCGATTCAAGCGGCTTCAGTTTGTGGCCGTCCGATGTGGGCAAAGCTCAGTCCAAATGTTTCTGATCTCGCGTCCATAGCGAAGGCGGCGCACTCCGCCGGGGCCGACGCGGTCACGCTCGTGAACACCGTTCTGGGAATGGCGATCGATACCGAAACGCGTACCTATCGACTTGGTGGCGGAGGCGGCGGACTTTCCGGACCAGCAATTCATCCTGTTGCGGTTCGAGCAGTACACGATGTGCACGCGGCATATCCCGAAATTCCGATCATTGGTGTCGGCGGGGTTGCTCGCGGTGTCGATGCAATTGAATTGATGATGGCCGGTGCAAGCGCGATTCAAGTCGGTACCGCGTCATTCGCCGACCCTCGCAGTGTTGCCCGAGTTCTAAAAGAGATCGAAGCGTGGTGCGCCGAGCGCAGCATTGGTTCGGTACGCGAACTGATCGGAGTTGTTCATGGCCGCTGACATCGTTGACTTCTCAAACGGTGCACCCGAAGCCATCCGTTCTCGTCTTGCCCTTGCGCTCGATGTCGACGATGTCGTCGAAGCTCGACGCCTCGCACACCTCTTACAGCCGTGGTTTGGCGTCGCAAAAGTAGGTTTGGAGCTGTTCAGCGCCGCAGGACCCGAAGCAATCGAAGCAATGATCGAGGACGGGTTCGCGGTTTTTGCCGATCTGAAATTGCTTGATATTCCGACCACAGTGAACAAGGCCGCTCGCGTCATGGGTTCATTAGGCGTTTCGTACCTGACCGTGCACACGCGAGCAGGCGTCGATCACCTACGCGCCGGAGTCGAGGGTGTTACCGCTGGTGCATCTGCGGCGGGACTGCCGGCACCGATCTGCCTCGGCATCACCGTGCTTACAAGCGAGCAGGCCGATCTTGCTGTGCTCGAACAGCGCGTTGGCATCGTCCTTGAAGCAGGTTGTGGAGGGCTGGTGTGTTCAGCGAGTGATCTCGCAACGGTGCGGTCGCTAGCAGCCGATGTCGTCACCGTTGTGCCAGGGATCCGACCAACGGGAGTGAGCGTCGATGATCAGGCTCGACCAGCCACCCCCGCGTCAGCAATTGCATCGGGAGCCGATGTTCTCGTCATCGGGCGAGCAGTGACCCATGCCGCAGACCCCATTCAGGCCGCGATTTCAATCGCTGCAGAGGTCGCAGACGCCATCGGTTGAGGAATCGTTGTCCTCGCCCGGACGGGTGTCGGAGGGCAACGGCTAGGGTCTGCGCCATGCCGCAGCCTCCTGCTCTCACACCTGAACAACGGCAGGCCGCTCTAGCGAAGGCCGCCGAAGCGCGTCGAGCCCGCGCCATCGTCAAAGACAAGTTGAAAACGGGTGAGCTCGTGTTCTCGCAGGTCCTTGAACTTGCCGGCACCGACGAACTTGTTGCGGGCATCAAAGTTCTTGCCATCCTCGAATCGCTTCCCGGTGTCGGAAAGGTCAAAGCACGTCGAGCCATGACCGAAATCGGCATCGCCGATACTCGTCGACTTCGAGGATTAGGCGATCAGCAACGCAAGGCCCTGCTGGGCGCGTTCGGCAACTGATTCCGCGCCCGTGATCATTGTCGTTTGTGGGCCTGGGGGAGTAGGGAAGGGCACAGTTGTCGCTCGCCTGATCGACGCTGATCGGACTCTGTGGCTCTCGCGTTCATGGAGTACCCGTGAACGACGCCCGAGTGAGCGTGAAGATGCCTACATCTGGGCGACTCGAGAGGAATTCGAGGACCACGTCGTAGCGGGTGGATTCCTTGAATATGCCGAGTTCCTTGGAAATTTCTATGGAACCCCTTGGCCTGAAGGTGCCGATGACAAGGACGTGATCCTCGAAATCGATGTTCAGGGCGCGGCGCAGGTCCTCGAACGGGTTCCCGATTGCCTCTTTGTGCTGCTTGAACCGCCGTCAGCCGAGGTTCAGGCCGAACGACTCCGTGGCCGTGGCGACCCTCCCGAGCAGGCCGAACGCCGCATTGCGGTTGCACAGGCCGAATTGGCCGAAGGTCGGCGTTTGGGAGCGATCTGCATCGTCAACGACGATCTCGAGCGCACCGTGGCCGAGGTTGCTGCGCTCATAGCCGAGCGGCGATCGGCCTAAAAGAACTGCCAGATACCCATTGTCACTTGGCAATGTGGTCTGGATGGGGGACTGCGGTAGGCTTACCCCTCCTCTCCGGGGCCGATTGTTCGGTTCCGCAGAGCGAACGATCGTTCTCGTCAGTCCGTCCCCAATCCGTAACGAAGGTGTGCTGTGGCTCAGATTCATGACTCAATGGTGGATCCCCGTATCGAGGTTCTTCTTTCGAAGGTCGATTCGCGTTTCACGCTCGTGTCACTCGGCGCCCAGCGTGCGCGTCAGATCAACGCCTACTTCAACCAGCTTGGTGAAGGACAGGGCTCCAACGTTCCGCCGCAGGTGACTTCGCTGGCTCGTAAGCCGCTTTCGATCGCGTTTGAAGAAATTTCTGCTGACATGATCATCCCTGTGCGCGTTGATCCCAACGAGATCCTTGAAGAGGATGTCGTCGAGGGCATCGACGAAACCGTCGAACTGGCTGAAGCCGTCGACGAAGCACCTGAGGCAGACTGACCGACCTGTTGTCGGTTCTGCGGGTATGACCCTCGCATCCCGTCGCATCGTCCTGGGAGTAACCGGGGGCATTGCCGCGTACAAGGCGGTCGATGTTTGTCGTCGTCTTGTCGATGCTGGCGCGCATGTCGTGCCGATCATGACCGAGGGTGCAACGCACTTCATCGGCGAGACAACGCTGTCGGCACTCGCTTCAGAAAAAGTGCAAACCTCGCTGTGGGACGAATCCTCGCCCATTCCTCATACCCGTCTTGGTCAGGACAACGATCTCATCGTGGTGGCACCGGCCACTGCAAGATTGATCTCAGCCTATGCCCATGGCTATTCCGATGATCTTCTGACCGCCACCCTCATTGCCACCCGGGCCCCGGTTGTCATCTGCCCGGCGATGCATACCGAGATGTGGGAACACCCGGCGGTGCAAGACAATCTCGCATTGCTCGCGTCTCGGGGCGTCATCATCGTGCCTCCGGGCGAAGGGCGCCTTGCGGGTGGCGATATCGGTACTGGTCGCCTTGCCGAACCCGCCGACATCGTGGCCGCAATTGAACGAGCACTGTCGGCGAATGACGATTTAGCGGGCGTGCGGGTTCTTGTGACTGCGGGCGGAACTCGCGAAGCAATCGACCCGGTGCGAGTGATTACGAATCGCTCGTCAGGCAAGCAGGGCTATGCAATCGCTGCGGAAGCGTTGTCACGTGGAGCGATGGTCACCCTCGTTACCACCGCAAGTTTGCCCGCACCGGTGGGCGTTGACGTTGTTGAGGTTGTGAGCGCTGCCGACATGGAAGCCGCTGTCAT
>JASJMB010000048.1:0-22840 GCA_037620085.1 Acidimicrobiales bacterium
CCACCCATGTAAATGGGAATCACGCGTGCTTTGCCCTCGATATTGCCGCCGTTGTACCAGGAATGGCAGTTGGGGGCATTGAACATTGTGCCCACTGCAGCGGCTTCCACTTCTGCACACCATTGATCTTGCGCGTCAGCATCAACCTCTGCCCGGGTGTTGCCATTCGCCGAGAGGTAATCGAGAAAATCAGCAATCCACGCAACCTGCATCTCGATATGCGGCGGATAGTTCGCAAGTACGCCAACGCTGCCGGGCCCGATCACCATGAACATGTTCGGGTAGTCCGCAACGGAGAATCCCATGAACGTGCGCGGTCCTTCGGCCCAGTCGTCGCGCAACAACTGACCATTCGTGCCGCGCAGATCGATGCGGGTCAGTGCGCCGGACACCGCATCAAAACCGGTGGCGAAAATAAGAACGTCGAGTTCCTGCACACCAGTCGTTGTTCGAACACCTTCGGGCACAACTTCAACAATTGCGTCTTTACGTAAATCAACGAGCGTGACATTGTCGCGATTGAACGTCTCGAAGTAGCCATTGTCGAGAACGGGGCGCTTGCACCCGATCGGGTAATCCTTCGGGCAGAGTGAATCAGCTACCTCAGGATCGTTGACCGTTCGACGCACCATTTCGCGAAAGAGTTCGACCGCCATTCCATTGGCGTCCATGTCTTTCGCCGCATCGGCCCAAATGCGCGATGCGTTGAAGCCTTGATCTTCGAGCGCGGCATCACGTTCTTCTTCGGTGCTTTCGAGGATGAATTTGTCGGGATCAGCAAACGTGAAGATCGTTGCCCCCGTTGTGTGAGCAGTTGCAAGCGGCGATGCGTACTGCTGCGCACGCACTTCGCGATAACGCGACTTCACCTCGGCTTGATGTTCGGGTGTTAGTGGTCGGTTCTGCGACGGCCACGCAAATGTTGCCGTGCGCTGAAAGACCGTGAGGTGGCTCGCAACCTTTGCGAGTTCTGGGATGACCTGCACGCCTGACGAACCATTGCCCACAAGGCCTACGCGTCGACCTTCGAGCGCGACTCCTTCTTCGGGCCACAAACTGGACTGCACGACTTCGCCAGCGAATGTGTCGATGCCTGGCCAATCGGGACGATGCGGCGCCGACAATCCGCCAGTTGCCATGACACAAAAACGCGAACGAAGCTGTTCACCCGTTTCGGTATCAACGACCCAAGTGTCGGTCGCTTCATCGAACGTCATTGCGGCGACACCGGTTTCGAGGCGAATGTCTGGGCGCAGGTTGTAACGATCGGCAACGTGATTGAGGTAGCGCTCGATTTCGGGCTGCGCCGCGAAGTGTTCGCTCCATTCCCATTCCTGTTCAAGTTCCGGATCGAAACCAAACGAATACTCAAGACTGGGAATATCGCACCGAGCTCCGGGATAGCGGTTCCAGAACCACGTGCCGCCAACGCCGCCCGCACGCTCAAGAACGATCACGCGGAACCCGCGCTCGCGCAGCACCTTAAGCGCGTAGAGACCAGACATTCCGGCGCCAACCACGATGACATCAGTATCCAGCGTTACGTCGTTGCTCCCCATTTACTGCTCCCCCAAGCTCTTCCAATTAGGAGGAAGTTACACCGATTGGAGTTCACTTCACCGGCGATTCGACCAAGCGCTGAAACTGGCGACCGACCCTGAACTCGGTCGCTGCAACCATGGCCAAGGATGGACCTCGGCGAGGGCCAACGAGTCCGCTCGGTGCCTCCAACCTGGCACGGGTGCAAACGTGGCCGCGAGGGGCCGGCCGGCAAGAACCTTCCGTGGATCACCGAGATGGATCTCGATGCTGCGCTCAGCTCCCAACTCGGCGAGACGATCGGCAAGAAAGACAAGACGCTTCGAAGAAAGTTGGAGTGCTCGAAGCAACGACTCATCGAAGACAAAGATCACCGGCAGATCGGGGTGTGCAATCAGTGCAGGGTCGTCATCGCCCAGCGACTCCGCTGTCAGCCACACCGCTTCAGGGGACGAAGAACGCTCGACCTGAGATGGTCCAGCCGTCATCTCAGGATCAGGATCGTACCGGAGGCGGGGATCGCGCTCTACTGACACGAGTTCTGGTTCATCTGGCCACTCGCGTATCGGACACGCATCGCGGTGCTCGCACGAACCACAGAGTTCGGGAGCTCGTCGACGGACTTGGGACTGCGAGAACCCGTACACCTTTGATGAACCCGCACCAATCGTCCACTGCCAGCCAAGTCGATTCGCGGCGCGAGAACCATCAAGTAGGTGCGTGAAGAAATAGTCCTCACCATCGCGCCAGTCAGCGCCGTTGCGCACCGACCATTGCGACGCGAGCCACATACGCGTCTGGTTTACTAACCGTCCATCGCTTTCAAGTTCGTCAAGATTCACCGCAATACAACGCATCGATCGATCCCACGGTTCGACATCATTCGTTGAGCGAACAACGGGAGCGTTGCGTAACGGTGAACCTGTTGCCCTTCCTAAGCGCGCATATAGATGACGTGCGTACTCTTGCCAGCGCAGTTCGTCGCGAAACTTTCGTACATCGCCTGAAGGGCCGTTCGCTTCTTCGTACACACGCGGCAACTGCAGAAGGCCGTGTCGAATCCAGGGCGATAGCCCCGATGCGCCGCGATGCGAGGTCGGCAGTACCTCGTTGCGCCGGTCGGCATAACCAGTGAGATCCAACGCCGCGAGTGCCGCATCGGCAGCTGCTTGGGTTCCAATGAATCGTTCCGACCTACGCGCGTCGTCACTACAGAGATGCGCGAGATGTTGCGCGACCCACTGCACCTCTTGTCTGGGCTCAGGAATCGGCAGCATCGTTGAGTTCATGGCAGACCAATCCGAAATAGACCCTTGACTGTCGACGGATCAACCCGATGACCCCCTTGTTTAACGACAACACGTCCTTCGGCGGAAAGCCGGCGAGCGGCCGCGCGCGCTGCTTCGGTGAACTGTTCCCAATCAGTACCGCACACCAATTCCGCAGCATCATTTGGGCAAATCGTCGCGTTGCGAGGCCGAAGTTTCAGTAATTCCATGATGGCTGTTTCAAGTTCCTGATCGACTGGTCGGATTCCCCGTTTACGACATGCATCTGAGCAATAACGAACCTCATCCCATGAGCACGCCCACTTCTTGCGCCAAGTGATCGTGCGTCCGCATACGACACAATTTTTTTCTGGTGTCGTTGTCACGCGTTTCTGCCGAGAGTGCTTTCGATCTCTCGTGCGGCTGCGGCACCGGAAAGCGCGGCGCCTTCGACTTTCGCACCACCAAAAGCATCACCCGCGAAGACGAACGGCGCCATGTCGCTAAGGCGAAGGAATCGTTCCGGATGTTCAACCGATGGACGGGCGTATCGCCACCGCTGAATCTGAACTGATCCTGCAACCACCGCTGCATCAAGACGAGCCGCAGTGAGCAACGCTTCGGTGATCGCTTCGTCGGACGCATCCCACTGCGCGCGACTGAAATCTGGCGTGGCGTGGATGGTCACCGCGGGAACCGGCGAGATCCCCTTCAATTGATTATCGGCCATCCAATCAATCGGACCGTCGACCGGATCGACTGCTCCTGGTTCCGAAAGTCCTGAAGGGCCATCGAGCGCCGCCATCAGCGCAATACAGGGGTCATACGCAATCGCATTCAACGCAGCCACATCGTTTGAAGTCAGCACTTCATCACCGTTTTCCAAAAGCGCAAGCGTCTGAGGAACTGGCGCAGTAGCAAGCACTACATCAGCAAAAAGTTCAGAGCCGTCAACGAGAGTGACCTTCCACGATTCTGAATCGTGCGCGAGCGCCGAAACCTGCGAAGAAGTCCGCACGTCAAGACCAACAGCGAGGTTTTTGGCGACTGCATTCATCGACGTCGAACCACGGAACCGCGTGTGCCCGTCGGGATCAAGTGCACCTTCTGGTCCGATGCGCCCTCGGAACCATGGAGCGACGACACCGTCAGTCACCCAACGATCCACTGTCGCGGCGAACTCCGCGCTGTGCGTCGTTATGAACTGCGCACCGTGATCAAATGTGGCGTCGCCAATTCTGCGTGTCGCAAGTCGGCCGCCAACACCTCGACCCTTATCGAGCACGGTTACATCGCAGCGTTCTCGGAGTAGGTGCGCAGCCGTGAGTCCGGCCATCCCCGCGCCGACTACTACGACACGCGGTCGACTCATCTCAGAGGCCGCGGTTGGTCTCCGCAAGACCCAGCTTGACCTGTGCGGAATCGATGTAGGTCTTCTCGCTGA
Source organism: Acidimicrobiales bacterium (assembly GCA_037620085.1). GTDB lineage: Bacteria > Actinomycetota > Acidimicrobiia > Acidimicrobiales > Acidimicrobilacustridaceae > Acidimicrobilacustris. The sequence goes on from JASJMB010000048.1 coordinate 4,252, forward strand.
TGAACGCGTGCTGAGTGCCGGTGTAAATATCACGGAACGCTCGTTCAAGACGGCTTCCTTCGCGAATAGCCGTTGTGCCAGCAGCAAGATGCGCCCACTGCGCAACTTCGCGACTTGCTTCGGTCGCGTACGTCGCAGCAATGCGCATATCGGCGCGCATATCGACAGTGAGTTCTCCACCATCGGCCACAACCTGTTCGGCCTGGGTGTAGGTGTCGACAACGAGTTGGCGTGCAGCGCGCCACATGCCGAGGTGATGTGCGTATCCACGCTGGAAGGTGGTCTTATGCACCAGAGTTTCCATGTCTCCCATGCGCGCTTTCACCTTTGCCAACTCGGCGACATCATCGATCATGCTCTTGGCAACACCGAGGGCCCAGGCAGCGTGACCTGCTGCAGTAATAGCCATGAGACCCATCTTGAATGTCGGTGAACTTCCGCGCTGGGGTGTGCGTTCAAAGAGTTCAAATACTCGATGGTGAGGAACGAAGAGATCCGCAACGTTGTAATCGTAGGAACCGGTTCCCTTAAGACCCTGCACGTGCCATCCGTCAGTGAAGTTGATGTCGTCACGATGAATGACAGCCGCCATCAACATGATTTCTCCGTTGGCGTCAAACATGAAGTTGCCATCATCGATCGGAAGGAAACCTGCGCACACAAACTCTGAATGTCCCGTACCGGAACCGAAGTTCCATGCACCGCTGATCTTGTAGCCGCCGTCAACTTTTTGACCCTGACCATTCGGTGCGAACTGACCGCCCATCGTGACGCGCTCGGCGCTGCCAAACGTTTCTGCAAAACCTGAATCGGGAAGGTAGGCCGCAACGGCAGCGGCCGACGGCAGGTTGGCAATGCCGATCCAACCGAACGAACCGTCGAGTTCGGCCATGGCCTGCCAGGTGTTGATCATGTCGGCGAAGGACGGTTCTGAACCGCCCGCTTCAGCGGGGTTCAGGTACGACATGAGACCGCATTCCCACATGGCGTCAACAATTGCTGGGGTCATGGTGCGGTTTGCCTCGCATGCTGCGGCTTCTGCGAGAACAAGCTCGGCCATGGCGTCAACGAGCGAAGTACCTGAGTCAGTTAAAGTCATGGCCGCAATGTAGGCCCTCTTGCGACCTGGTCAAAAGCATCGTGATCCGGCGTGAGAAGGTCACCGTCGATGAACCCCCAAATTTCGCCACTGGTCGCAGCCAACTCATCCAAAATCGCCCCTGGCTTCGGATACAGCCCGTGACGCTCACCGAACCTCGCCAGAGTTCTATGACGGATCACGAGACGCAATTTTGCCACCCGATGCCTCATTTTCCGAGATTTGTGAGACGGTTTGGGTCCGAAACTATGAATCCATCTTCCCGAGTATCAATCTCGGAATCCAACACGAATCTCTCAACCGATGCCGGTGACCTCGGGCAGGTACTGAGACGCGATCAATCTGCGCTTGCGAGGATCTACGATCGGCTTGGTGGCGCGGTTTATGGGTTGAGCCGGCAAGTTCTCAAAGACGATGGCCTTGCCCAAGACGTCACTCAAGAGATCTTCTTGCGGTTGTGGAATGAGCCCCAAAGGTTTGATGCAGAACGAGGATCGTTGCGGTCATTCCTTCTCCGTGAAGCACACAGTCGATCAATCGAAAAAGTTCGATCTGAAGAAGCTCGGAGGAAGCGAGAATCCCGCTCCGAGTCTTTAAACCGACCTGCGCTGCGCGATACAGAAGACGACGTACTCAGGTCACTGACTTCGAACCAAGTCCGCGATGCACTTTCTCAGCTGCCTGAAGGAGAACGATCTGTCATTGTTCTGGCGTATTACGGCGGTCATTCATATCGTGAGGTAGCAAACGTTCTCGACACTCCCGAAGGGACTGTCAAAAGCCGTATCCGTTCTGGGCTCTTGAAACTCTCTTCGATACTGACTGATGAAGGATCGGAGGCCAAGCCATGACGCCTCAAGACCAAAATCAGCCGGAAGATTCAACACGTGAGCTGCTTGGCGCCTACGCACTTGATGCGGTTGATGACGTTGAACGCCGCCGGGTTGAAAGACTTCTCGCCAATGATTCGTCAGCCCGCGACGAAGTTGAACAACTACGCGCTGCAGTAGACAAACTCGGAGACGCCGCTGTGTCCGTTGCGCCGCCGCATCTGTGGGAGTCAATCCATAGTGAAATCAACTCGGCGCTACCTATTGCTGCAAACTCAGGATTTACCGAATCCATCTCAATCTCTTCACCGAAACAATTCCGACGTTCCAACAAAACATTTCTTGCTGCAGCGGCAGTGCTCACGGTCTTTGTAATCGGGGGAGCAATTTTTGCCGGCCTTCGTCAAGAGAACAACGTCCCCGACACCATCGCGGCAATGACGGCTATGGCCAACGATGCCGCCTCCAAACCTGGCTCTAGAACAGGGTTCCTGTCCGACCCCGATCAAACAATGAAAGTGCAAGTTGTCGCGGATGCTGAAGGTCATGGATTTCTGATGACCGACCCGCTGCCAGCGCTTCCTGAAAATGAGACCTACCAACTCTGGGCTGCAAATAACGGGAACATGATTTCGCTTGGGATGCTCGGTTCGAATCCGGAGATGTCACTGGTTCCAATTGATCCATCGGTGACCGAACTTGCACTCACTCGAGAACCCATGAGCGGGAGTATTTTTCCGACAAGTGACCCTATGGCGACGGGATTTCTCGCTTAATCAGGAATTCGTTCCGACCGGTCATCCGAATCAAGCGACAGCTTCGGAGTAGGGGAGATGTACCCCATGTGCGGAATGCACACCCCCCTTACTTAGGAGTTCACATGTCATCACGCCCCATCAAAATCGTAGGCAGCTTGATCGTTGCTGCTTCGCTCACCCTCGGTGCTGTTGCTTGCAGCAGTGACTCAAACTCAAGCTCTTCTGACACGACTGCAAAGTCCAACTCGTCAACCACGAAGCCCATGAAGTCCGAAACCATCGTCGACATCGCGGCAGGAAATGCTGACTTCTCGACTCTTGTTGGAGCAGTAAAGACCGCTGGTCTCGTCGAGACGCTGTCGGGTAAGGGTCCGTTCACAGTCTTCGCCCCGACCAATGAAGCGTTTGCGAAGCTTCCCGCCGGAACACTCGCTTCTTTGACCCCTGAACAGCTCAAGTCGATCCTCACCTACCACGTTGTTGCAGGCGAGGTTCTGGCCAAAGACGTCAAGGCCGGCAAGGTCAAGACCGTTAATGGAGCGGAACTCACGATCAACGTCAAGGACGGCAAGGTCACAATCACCGACGTAAAGGGCAATACCGTCAACGTCGTAAAGACTGACATTGTCGGCAGCAATGGCGTCATCCATGTCATTGATGGCGTCTTGATGCCGTAATCAGCACTCGCATGGAGGGGAGGGGCCCGGTCGTTCCGGGTCCCTCCCCTTTTTTCGTTCAGAAGATGAGCAAAGTGCCGATGCCCGCAAGAATTGGGGACGTATCGATGCGCACGGCCATAGCAATGGCACACTGAGCCGGTGATCGATCCCACAATCAAACGATGTCTCGGACAGATGATCAAGGGCGTGCAGGTTGTCGCAGCGACACATGACGGCCTCACTCGGGCCTACACCTCGCACTGGGTCACTCAGGTTTCCTTTGAAGAGCCCGTCGTCATGGCCTCGCTCTCGAAGAAACATGACACTTGGCCAGTTCTCCAAGAAAGCGGTGCATTCACCGTCTCGATTCTTGCCGCAGACCAAATCGCTGAGGGGCAGTACTTCAGTTATCCGGGACACAAGTTGCGCTACTCCGCACCTGAGTTCCTTGAGGAGATTGATGGCCACCCTGTGGTTCCCAATTGCATCGCGTGGTTCACTTGCGATGTCTTTGACCAGATCAGCTTGATCGATCACGAGCTCATCTTTGGTCGAATCACAGCTTCTGGTGAAGGTCGTCTCAAAGCACCTCCGCTTCTCTACTCAAGTCGTCATGGCTGGCGCGTTACCGGCGACAAAGCCCGTGAGCCCGGCGTCTCAGTACGCGATCAACTCTTGTCACGAATTGTTGATGACACAACGACGAAGTCGGCCACATGAATATTCCCGCCGAACAACGACCATTGATCGATCACAATGTGCACACCCACGAACTTCCTGCGCTTCCACAACGCGAGTCGCGGATCATTGCGTCACAGTGGATCGAAGCCCCAAACGAAATCAAGACCCTCGGCTACGACCTTCAGGCCGAGCCTGGCTACCTGCGACGCATCGGGGCCTACTTACTTTGGCGTGCGGGTCCGGCAGTACGTGCACGTGCCCGCTACGGAGCCGTCGACAGCACTGACCTCAAACGCATATGGACGTTTGAATTAGATGCCGATGGAAACGGTGACGGGCTCGGACCCGACGGGATCATTCACAGTCGATTCCGTACTTGGAAGGAATCGTTGCGAGATGACCCGGAATTTGGATCCGAACCCAATGAGATGAACTAGTCCTTTGTCACCAGCGCGCCCGGGAAGTCGCCCGCGGCCCGGAACTCATCGAGGTGCGCGTGGTAGCTGAGAAGACTTCCCGCGTACACAAGGCCCTTTGCGGCCTTTTCGTCTGGTGCTGACATTTCGTTGTTGAAGTAACCCGGCGTGCAGGTCGCTACGTACTCGGCACCGTTGCCAATTGCTCCGTACAGCACCATGAGCCAATCTTCTTCGGCTTCAGGAGTTGCTTCGATCGTGGCGATGCCCTGGTCCTCACACAACTTGATGAGTTCGGCAACGTGACGAGCCGAACGACCAAGGAAGTGCACGAAGTTAGTTCCGAATCCAGCCTGTACGAGGCTGATCACCATCATGTTCGGGAAGCCACCTGACAAGACGCCATGAAGAGTGTGGGCGCCATGCGACCATGACTCATTGAGGGTCACGCCGTCGCGACCAACGGGGTCGAAACCAACACGTGCATCGAGATCGGTGTTGACCTCGAAGCCTGAAGCAAATATGAGGCAGTCGACGGGGTACTCAACGCCATCGATGACAACGCCGGTTTCGGTGACGCGCTCGATGCCTTTGCCGTCGGAATCAACTAAATGCACATTTGGCCTGTTGAACGAAGGCAAATAGTCGTCATGGAAGCAGACCCGCTTGCAGTTCTTGCCGTAATAGGCCTTGAGCTTCGCAGCAGTTTCTGGATCTTCAATGATCGTGTCAACGCGACGACGAAGCTTTTCCATCGTCTTGAAATCGCTGAGTTCCATCTCGGCAAGATGCTCAGGTGATTCAACGGCTGCCTGTGTATTGCGCCACATGACATCGGTCCAACCATCACCAACAAGATCAACCTCGGGCATTTCGCCGGTGACCGCTTTGGTGAAGTTCACGATCCGTTCCTGCTGCCAACCGGGCTTGAGACTCTTAAACCATTTCTCGTCAGTCTTGCCGTTGTTACGGACACCAACAGCACTCGGTGTGCGCTGGAAGACGAACAAATCTCCCGCTGCTTCGGCCAGTTTCGGAACCGCTTGAATAGCAGTTGCGCCGGTTCCGATAATGCCGACGCGCTTGTCGCCAAGCTTGTCCATGAATTCGCGCGGGCCACCGCCGGTGTAGTCGTAATCCCAGCGGCTGGTGTGGAACATGCGCCCCTTGAACTTCTCGATGCCAGGGATACCGGGAACCTTTGGCTTATGAAGAATGCCGCCGGCGATCACGATGTACTTCGAACTGATCTTGTCGCCACGTGAGGTCGTGATGTTCCAACGGTTCGCGCTGTCGTCCCAGACTGCGCCGTTGATGATTGTTTGGAACAGCGCGTGCTCATAGAGATTGAACGTGCGGCCGAGGAGTTGGCAGTAACCGAAGATTTCCGGCGCACTCGCGTAACGCTCGGTGGGCATGTAGCCGGTCTCTTCGAGAAGCGGAAGGTAGGTGTAGGACTCAACGTCGCACATGCAACCGGGATAACGGTTCCAATACCAAGTGCCACCGAAGTCACCACCCTTTTCCACGATGCGGAAATTGGTGATGCCTTGGTTCTGCAGATCAATGCCAGTGAGCATGCCGGCGAATCCGCCACCGACGATGACGACCTCGGTCTCTTCGGTGATTGCAACGCGGGTGAAGTTCGGATCGGCATAGGGATCTTGGTCGAGTTCTTCGAACTGTTCCTTCAGACCTGAGAATTGCTTGAGGCCGTCGGTACGCAAACGCTTGAGTTGCTCTGCGGCGTACTTCGCCCGAAGTTCCTCTACCGAAACTTCAATGCCTTCGTTCTGCTCTGCCATTTCTGATTCCCCCTGGAGACTTAACTGGTGACGCCTACGACGTGAGTCGACATTGTGGCAGATGTTCAGGATCTGTTCCTGTTTGGATGAGTGGGCGGATTTACGGCTTCATCACCAGCCGGAACGTGAGATTAATTCGCTCGCCCACGGCCTTCTTGGTCTTTGGCACCCGATGACGCCAGAGTGCCTGGGTCGTCCCACGCATTATCAGAAGATCTCCGCTGTGGAGATCAAGCTCAATCTTCTCGGCGTGATCATCGACTCGGCGCATGTCGAATCGGCGAGTCGCCCCAAGACTTAAAGAACCAATTACCGGCAGTGGCCCAAACTCGGATTCGTCGTCGGCATGCCAATCCACTCCGTCGGTGCCGTCTCTATAGAGATTGCAAAGCACCGAATTGAATGTTGTCCCTGCGTGTTCGCTCACAAGATCCCGAAGCGCTGTGAGTTCTTTTGACCAAGGGTCAGGATCATGGTGAATGCCGGAGTAGGTGTAGTCGAGGCCCTCATCGGCAACCCATGATTCGAGTCGAGGCACAGCGATGAGCCGCCCAAACATCCGGAGATGGTCCTGTCGCCAAGCCACACGTTCACGAAGCGCCAAGAACGCAGCATCGGCGGCGATGGGATCGACGGCGTTACGGACGAGGGTGACGTCGAGTCCGGGACCCTTGGGGTGTTCATCAAACAATGGCGGCTGACCGGTCATCACACCTCCTCTTCGTCAAGCTATCTTCACCCCAACGATAGGTTCACCCCGCCGATGATGAGCGGCTGGAAGTACGGTGAAGGTATGACTTTTCCGAATCGACCTCCTGAAGGCGACTGGTGCGGCACGCAGTTCCTGAAGTTTGAACGCGAGGGTTCGATTGCCGTGCTCACAGTCGATCGTCCGCTCCGGCGTAATGCGATGACACCGGCGATGTATTTCGGTGTCCGCTACGCCGTCGACCTCGTCGCGAAGTCTGACGATCTCGCGGCACTTGTCATTACTGGAACCGGCGATGTCTTCATCCCCGGCGGCGACCTCGGCGGTGACCAAGAAGACAGTTGGGCTGACCTCGCCAATCTGCTCCATATGGACAACGTCCCATTCGATGCGATTCGAAATGCATCGAAACCCGTGGTCTCTGCCGTGAACGGCATCTGCCAAGGCGGCGGGCTGGTCATCGCGATGCTTTGCGATGTCGCCGTTGCTTCCATGAACGCAACCTTCCGTGCGCCTGAGTTGCTCCGCGGAATTGCCGACACGTCGTATGCCGCGATTCTTCCCGGACAGATCGGGATTCCTCGTGCTCGCGACATGCTTATGACCGGCCGAGCCATCGATGCGGCCACTGCAGAATCTTGGGGTCTTATTACCCGCGCCGTGTCGCCTGGTGCTGAACTCGCCGAAGCGATCGAGATCGCGAAACAAATTTCCCGCGGGGCCCCCGGTGCACGAAACATCGTGAAACGCGAGATCAACCGCCAATACGAAAACTACGACCGCATGTCGATGACCGAATCGCTCTACGGGCCAGAAGCGCTCGAGGGATTCAACGCGTTTAAAGAACGCCGTAACCCATCGTGGGTTCCTGAAGACCTTCGCACCGAAGGCCGCCTCTGATCCCGATCGGGATCGGTTTCGAAGATGCGAGCATCACTTGGGGAGATCGAAACGGCACTCGTTTCGCTTGCGCGTTCCGTTGCAACCGATACAGGCGTTTCGAGTATCGAGGAACTTCCTCCGTTCACTGACGCCGATAGGGCATGGAGCGCTCTCGAGACAAGCGGGTTGCTCAGCCTTCACAATGACGGCGGATCGGTTCTCGATCTCGTGTTCTGTGCAGAACAGTTTGCAGCAGCTCTAAGCGCATCGCCCTTTATCGGAGCAGTTCTCGGCCGGGAACTCGTGGGACCAACAAGCGACCGAATCGTTGCCAGCCTTGATGGCCACATCGCTCCCGATGCTTTTGGTGCTGAGAAGGTTGCGTTCGTTCGCGCAGGTCACATTCACGTAACCAATTCGGACTCTGTAATCGTCACCGCCGATCGGTCTCGAGTCGCGATGACAACTGCATCGTCCGATGTCACCTCGATCAGTGCTGCAGATGAGGCGGGGTTCCTTGCCCTCACACAACTTCTTTTAGGCGCTGATCTTGTCGGCAATGGAATCGCTGCCATCGAAGACGCTGTTTCCTATGCATGCGAGCGTGAGCAATTCGGCGCTCCAATCGGCGGTTTCCAAGCCCTACAGCATCTTCTTGCTGATGCATGGGTTGACCTCGTTGCTGCGCGTAACGCACTTCGGTCAGCCGCATGGAAACTCGGGAATGGCACAAGTGATGCGCACTCGGCGGCCGCTCGCGCATCGCTCGTTGCTTCCGAAGCCGGCGTTGGTGGTTGCGAGACTGCCACTCAGGTACTCGGCGGAATTGGACACACCTGGGAGCACCTCACTTCGGTTCGTCTTCGACGCGCGCTCATGTCACGAGCGTTGCTGCCAACACCTACCGACGAGCTGCTCTGCGCTCGGATTGGCGTCACCCCCTCTGGCATTGCTCTCGCTGACGGCTTCGACCTTCGCGATGACGTCGTAGAAGCGTCGTTTCGGGAACGCCTTCAAACCTGGCTTTCGACAAATCCGGTCATTACCGATTGGCACCGGCAACTTGCGGCAGCTGGATTCGTAGGCGTTTCAATGCCAGCCGAAGCCGGTGGTTTCGGACTTCCCGTGACCTGTGAAGCCATCGTTTCAGAGGAACTTGGCGACAACGGTTTTCCCTCAACCCCGGCGATCGCACACCTTGCCCATGCGCTCGCCGAATTTGGAACGACCGAACAGCGAGAGGTACACCTCGCACGCATGCTCGATGGTTCAGTTCGTTGGTGTCAGGGCTTTAGTGAACCTGGAGCCGGTTCCGATCTCGCTGCACTCCGCACTCGGGCAAACATCGACGGAGACGATTTCGTCATCAACGGCCGCAAGATCTGGACAAGTGAAGCCGCTCAGTCCGAGTGGATTCTTTTGCTGTGTCGCACCAACGAACATCCGCATCGCGGACTTTCGGTGCTTCTTCTCCCCCTCAATTCTCCCGGAATTGAAGTGTCGACCATCGTCACCGCTTGGGGATCTGAGGAATTCGCCGAGGTGTCATTAACCGATGTGCGTGTGCCGAAGTCTGCACTTCTTGGTGTCGACGGTCAGGGCTGGGAAATCGCGATGTCGTTACTTGCCGTCGAACGCGGGCCAGCTGATATCGGTTGGATCTCAAAGTTTCGCCGAACCGCATCTGCCCTACTCAGTGATTCGATCATCGCAAGTCGGCCCGACGTGCAACGTGTTGCGGCATGGATCGAATCACTCGATGCCACCGTTGCCGTCACATTGACTGATCGACGGAATGGCACATTCGACCCAACCTCGGGTTCGATCGACAAACTCCTGATGACCAAGGTCGACCAACTTCTTCATGACGTCGCGCTTCAATCAGATTCTCAGGCGCTTTTCCAAGAGACGAGCGAAACGCTCGAGCGCTACCTGTGGGCGCGTGCAGCGAGCGTGTTTGGCGGAACAAGCCAGATTCAGAAGAACATCGTTGCTCAGCGGATCCTGAGACTTCCGCGAATCTGAAGTTCAGTTCAACCACGAACCAGAGTGACAGCCTCTCGGACTTTGTCCTTCTGAATCTTTCCCATTGGATTGCGTTCGATCGCTTCGACGAAAACGATTTCCTCTGGGCACTTGAACTTGGCCAACCCGAGCGAAATGCAATGTTCGGCGAGCCCGGAAACATCAATAGAGCCACCCGGAGCAAGAACGATTGCGGCACATACACGCTCGCCAGTTCTGGAATCGGGAAGCCCGATCACAGCAACGTCAGCCACTGACTCGTGAAACAGAACGGCTTCTTCAACTTCTGTCGCTGAAATGTTCTCGGCATTGCGAATGACGACATCTTTCAATCGACCAACGATGCGAATTCGGTCATCATCAGAAATTTCAGCGAGGTCACCGGTTCGAAACCAACCGTCGTCAGTGAAGGCTGCAACGTTGAGAGATTCGTCAACGTAACCAAGGAAACATTGGGCACCTCGTAACTGAAGTTCGCCGTCAATGACACGGGCCTCAACTCCTGGTCCGGCGGGACCGACATCGCGACCAACTTCCGGGCCATCAAACCATTCGCATGTGCAGTTCGGAACTTCAGTGAGTCCGTAAGCCCCCACAACTCCCGACACTCCAAACGTGTCGATGAGTTCTTGATTCACGTCCCCGGGGATCGGGGCCCCACCGCCGACGCATCCGCGCACGTTCGGAAATAACGAACCGCCCTCGTGGCGATGTTCCGCCTCAAGGAATGCACGGAAAAATGGGACAGCGGAACCCAACATTGTCGGGTTGTGCGTTGCCATGCGATCGGCGGTCGTCGCCGGATCGAAGACATCGAACAGTACAAGTCGAACACCAGTGTTGAGCGAGGTCACCAACATCGCGATCCCACCGATATGAGAAAACGGCCACGCGATTGGGTACACGTCATCAGACCCAAAACCCAAACGCTCCGACAGCGACAACGCCGACGCCATCGCCGACCTATCGGTATGGCGAACACCTTTCGGTGCGGCCGTTGTCCCCGAGGAGAAATAGATCCAACGACATTCAGCAGTCGTCGCTGGCGAGGCTGGGAGCGCCGATCGATCACCCTGCGGTAATCGCAATGGCGTTGTCGCGTCAACCAATGTTTCGTAGTCCGCAGCCCACGCCCGCAGGCCGAGTTCATTCGCCATCGCTTCGTGGTCAAAGCCACGCCATCGTTCGGGGACGATCAAGAGATCGGTTCCGATCTGACTAGCGATATATCCAACTTCCGCGTGGCGGAGCATTGAGATAATCGGATTCTGAACAACTCCAAGCCGCGCGCACGCGACGAGCATGACCACCGCTTCAAGCGTCGTCGGAATCTGCCACGACACGACGCCACCAGGAACCACGCCAAGTTCAAGTAGGCCTGCAGCGACCTGTTCAGCAGCGTCACGAAGTTGACCAGTTGTGAGCGAACGACCGAAATCGTCAACGGCGACCACACGATCGGGATACTGCTGTGCAGTCAAGTTGACGAAGTCCCAGAACGTTTCAGCCATTTGCTCAGACTGCCACGCCTGATCAGATCAGGGCGGATGCCACCCGAATGCGCCTCAGGTGCGTTGAAAGATGTGATTCAACCAGCCAAAAAGGCTGACTGAGTTTTAATCTTCAGCGAGAACGAGATCGACGCGTTCGCCGGCGTCTTCCATCGTGGTGTTCCACGACACTGCGAGTTCCGACACAAGGATGCGTCGAGCACGGATCTGCATCGCTTTCTCGGCGCTTGAAAGTGAGGACTGGCGATCGCGGAGTGCGAGGTTACGAACAACCTCTGCACATTCGTAGATGTCGCCAGACTTCATCTTCTCTTGGTGGTTCTTGAATCGACGTGACCAGTTCGTAGGAACGCGCACGTTACGAACGGCAAGCACTGCGAGTACGTCTTCAACTTCTTCTTCAGAAATTGCCTGACGAACACCAAGATCTTCTGCACGATCCTCGGGTACTGACACCTTGAGGTTGCCACCGCGCCATGAGTCGTCACCAGCAGCAACTGACAGCTCGAGGTACTTGACCTTCTTGCCATCGACCACTCGGGTCGAGCGACCGGTGACCTCGGCTGTGCCGTGAGCGGGATAGATGACCTTGGAACCGACGGTGAACTTCATGAATGCCTTCCTGCAAACCGGGTCACAAGTATGGCCAATGCTGAGGGGGTTCACACCATTGCTGCAGCGACCTCAAGAAAAGGCTGAGGACGAAGGGGAATCATTCGGCCCTCGACCCTCGGGATCTAGGCCTTCAATGGCACGAAGAATTGCGATTCGCTCGGCCAACGGCGGATGGGTGTCCATAAGTCGTCCGAAGGCTCCCTGGATGCCCTCGCTCCCTCCACGCTCAAGGGGTGACTCGATCCAGAGGTGGGCAGTGGCAGCGGAAGGCTGGGAAATGACTGTCGTATCGGCCTCAAGTTTTTCGAGCGCTGAGCGAATACCGCCAGGCTCTCGAGTGAGTTCGACTGCGGTCGCGTCGGCCATCCCTTCTCGCTTTCGAGAAAGCGCCGCCCGCATGAGCATTCCGGCAGGAACGGCAATCAGGTAGAGGACAATGCCCACAAGCATCATCGCCCCTGCCGCTTCATTGCGGCGACCCCCGCTGAAGAAGCCAATTCGAATTCCAATCTGAGCAAGAAGCGCTATCGCACCGACAGCCAATACTGCGAGCGTTGTGACAGCAATGTCGCGGTTCACGATGTGTCCCGTCTCGTGAGCAATGACTCCGCGCAATTCTCGAGGAGACATCGCCGCCAACAAACCAGTCGTCACAGTAATCGCCGCGTGCTTGGGATTACGGCCTGTTGCGAATGCATTAGGTGCTGGATCGTCTACAACAAAAACTGCAGGTACCGGGATGCCTGCAGCGATCGCCATCTGTTCGACAATGTTGCGCAATTCTGAAAACTCCGCGCCGTCGGCTGGCCTGGCTTTTGCCATACTGAGCGCCGCGGAAGCAGAGAACAACCACGCAAGAAGTAGATACCCGAGCACAAACAGAACCGTCATAATCAGAACAACGCCGTTGAAACTGAAGCTGCTCTGACAATCTTGAGAAATGCGGCCGTAAATATCTCGAGTTGCTACACCACATTCCTGTTTCGAATAGCCCCCAAAGACTCCGACGATGAGATTCGCCACGAGAAAGAGGAGTCCGAAAACTCCAGCAAGAATGACGAAACTCGCACGCTTATTGCTTCGCTTGTGGTCGATGAAACTTGCGGCGTCAGCCATTGAAACCCGCGATCAGGCTCAGAGTTGAGAAAGGCTTCAGAACTCGACCTTTGGGACGGCACGATCGGTGTCATCTGCCTCAAACAATTCCCGATGAGGAAAGTTGCCCACCTTCACGATGACCACACCTGGGAACGTATCGATCTTGTTGTGATAGCGAGTAACTGAATCGTTGTAGAACTGACGGGCATAAGCGATGCGATCTTCTGTCGCAGTGATCTCAGACTGCAACTGCCGAAAGTTGGCATCGGCTTTAAGATCCGGATACGCCTCAGCAAGGGCAAAGATTTTGCCAAGAGCAGCAGCAATCGGTCCTTCCGCTGCAGCTGCCTGCGCTGGAGAGTTTGCCGCAACGGTCGCATTGCGAGCGGCAACGACCGCCTCGAACGTCCCCGACTCATGCGCGGCATACCCCTTGACCGTCTCGACAAGATTTGGGATGAGGTCTGCGCGACGTTTGATTTGCACATCGATTTGCGACCAACCGTTGTCCACCTGGTTTCGCATTCGAACGATGCCGTTATAGGCGCCGACAAGAAGAAGTCCGAGAAGTGCAACGACCACAACAATGATGACAGCGACCATCTCTGGTCCTTTCTGACCGCTCAGGAGATCTGAGTGATTGTTCTGCATCAAGTGAACCATGCCGACAACCCAGTTGCACCGTCACCCCTGCCAATAGCTCACCTCTCAGTGGGCAAATTGATCGGAATTTCTGAATCGAGGTCACCAACCAGGGTCTCAGCATCAATGACCGCCGACCGGTGAATCGCCTCTTCCTCCGCTTCAGACAAGACCTCCTCGGTTGAACGACGAAGAGAGGGCCACGCCACCGCTGCGGTGATGAGACAAGCCAGGCCACCAGTGATGTACGTCGCCCTTGGGTCGATGTTCTGGCCAATCCAACCAATGACCGGACCACCAATTGGGGTCGTTCCGATAATGGCAGTGATGTACAGCGCCATCACGCGACCGCGAACAGAGACGGGAGAGGTGAGTTGGAGTGTCGCTGAGTTCATCGTGATGAACGCGACGCTGCCACTTCCAACGAACAGCAGAGCAATCGCCATTGTCCAGAACGTCGGCATGAACGCAGCGACCAGCATCGTTACCCCAAGGAACGTCGCCGCGAAACCCAGTCGCCTATGCGTCGCACGACCAAATCTTGCGATCAGTAGTCCCCCGGCTACTGATCCAATCCCCATCATTGATGACAGCACGCCATACCCGGTTGCTTCTCGATCAAACGTGTACCTCGCGAACAGAGGAAGCGCGATCTGATTTTCGTACGCAAGCATGCCAATCACGACGGTCATCAACATCGGAGTACGCAAACGCGGATCCGCCCAAACGACTTTCACGCCTTCACGAATCTGCCCCTTATCTCGTTTCACCGGAGTCTTCGGCACGAATTCAGACCTGCGCATTAAGAGAAGCGCAATCGAAATCCCAAGGAAACTGATCCCGTTCACCAAGAACGGCGCTGCGAGTCCGAACACGGCAATAAGAACACCGGCAATTGCTGGTCCGAAAATGCGGGCGATATTGTTCGCGGTGCTTCCGATTCCAACCGCGCTCGTGATGTCATCGGGCCCTACGAGTTCATAGACAAACGAGGAACGGATTGTCATATCAAAGGCATTAACAGTGCCGAAGGCTGCAGCAAGCGCAAACAAACTCCACACAGAAATCGTGTCGGTGGCGACCATCACGCCCAACGCCGTCGCGATTGTTGCAGCGAAAACTTGCGTGATCTGCAACATGTGCCAACGGCTGTGGCGATCGGCGAGTGTGCCGGCGAATGCACCAAAGAGAAGCGTCGGAGTGAATTGCGCCGCGCTCACAAGACCGAGCATTCCGCCGCTGCCAGTTACTTTGAGAACGAGCCAACCCATCGCAACGGTCTGCATCCATGTTCCGGCTTGAGACACAACTTGACCGGTGAGATACAAACGAAAATTGCGATGGTGCAGCGCGGAGAACCCGCTGCCGTTATTTTTCACTAGTGGTCCGCTTGTTGCTTCGAGCTGTGCGAATCCGAGAAACCACTACTGGAGCCTGCGCCACGACCAGAGCAATCGCGGTCGTATACGCAAGGTTCGAGGTCCAAATACCGACAGCTGCGGCTGCTACTGCAATTGCAATCTGCAGCGGCGCAAGGTCAAGGACCAGCAAGGCGTGACGAATTCCGGCATAGGCGAGAAAGCCTCCCAGGATCCATACCGGTAAGAGCCCAAACATTTCTAAAACTTGATCTGAGAAAAAAACGCCAAGCGTGACGAGTACCCCGCCCAACATTGCGTTCATTTTCCACGTCTGTGCCCCCATCCGGACATGAGCGGAAAGCCCGCTTGATCCGTGACACATCGGCATTCCCCCAAATGTTGCCGACACCACATTTCCCAATCCACAAACCAACGCGACTCTCGACGGCGAAACACGATCGGCGCGTTCCCCAAACTGCTGATGAGCCAGATCGCTGACACCGACAACTGCGTTGCCATAAGTCAACGGAATCTGGGGGATCACTAGCAAGACGAATGCGGTGCCAAAAACCGACCAAGGAGGAATCGAAAACGTCGGGAGATCGATTGACGGCCCACCAAATGATGGTTGCTCAACCAGCAATGTCACGATCACGCCGACGACGACGAGCACAATGCTCAAGACATACCAACGTCGCCACGCGGCAATCATCACTACGCCAACAGTGAGCGCTGCGAGAAGTAGGCCCGTTCTCGATGACGGTGAGTGCACGAAAACCGCAGGTGGCTTGAGCACCAATTTCACCGCGGTCACCGCCAATAACCACCCCACACCAAACTGCAATGCGCGTATTACCGGTTTCGTGAACAACTTGGAAAGCCATGTGGCGAGTCCCGTCAAGGACATGACGAGTAGGACTACGCCGATCTCGAGACCTGCGGCATGAATCACATCCGGAGCAAGGTGCTGAGCTACCGCCAGAGCAGTCAGGGCCTTGAGTGGCTGCACGGGGAAGGGGATCCGAAACACCAATCCTGAGGTCACAACGAGGAGGCCGGCAATGAGAAGCACCGAACCGACATCGAGGCCGTTGACCACGACAAGGGCAGCGGTCAGCGGAACCAAAATTCCAAGATCGGCCAGCGCTCCCGAGACGTCTCCGGTGATGGTGCGAGTCACGGGTCGAAACTAGACGAGGCTCCAGTTCTGGACCGCTACCTGACCCAGCCCAGCCCAGTAGAAGAGGGATTTGTCCATATGGGGCGGCGGCCCGATAGAGTGGCGATACCGACCTGGGTGGCGAAGAAGTGTTCGCAGTCCGGTTGGGCGGATGAAGACGATGGTGGTTGAAGCAGGCCAACGGAATTCTTTATCGCTCTGGGCTTCCCCATTACGCCTAGGGCAGCAGGACACGTAGCAGCCGATTTCCTTCTGGGTGAGGGGCGGAGTGTTGCGGAGCATGACCGGTGCCGACTGGGGATCAGGCGCCACGAGCAGACGCACGGGTTGCATTTGCACGAAACCACCAAGGACGTTTGTGCCTCAAGACGACGAGATCGAACAGATCGATACAACTGAGCCGACTACGGCAGGTTCCACCGCGCCGTTTATCGACGTTCATGGAGCGCGTTTCGAGTCACTCGTAGAGGCTGCCGCGTGGGGCGAAGCTTCTGCCGAAGATCTTGCGATTCTCGAGGCCCACAACGCCGCGTGGCAACGAGTCCTTGTCGAACGACTGAACGACACCGACGAAGCACTCGACCGGTTGCGTTTGCGCCGATCACCTGACGATCAACAAGTCATTGCCGACCTCGAGAATGAACAGCGCAAACTCGAACTCGCCCTTGATCGTCTTTTGGGAATCGAACCTGAAGTCGGCGAACTCACTCTTGGCGTCAATGCGTTGCAACTTTCTTGGGTGACCGGACGCCTCGTGGCATGGCTCGGTGGTCCCGATGCACCGCCAACCACAGTTGAACAACTCCGTACGTTCCTTGCGGCAACCGATGCTCCCGAAATGTGGGGCGGCCGCTCTCCCGTCACTCTTCCGAGTGGCGAAAAGACCGTTGCACTCGAAGCCAACACCAGCGATGTTCTGGGTTGGCTGCTCGCGCTTTCCGCAGACCCACCCGAAGAAGAGATCGGTCCCTCCGCTCGATGGATGTCAATCGTTGCCGCATGGGCGGTTTCTCTCGCGGCACGAGGCGCAATGATCCCGACGTTGCGCCGCTCACGCACTGGTCGACGTAATCAAAATCGAAGCGCATTCGGCGTCACATGGCAGCCAGCGCTTATCGATTCCGAACGCCTTCGCGTCATCGGCGATGCAATGCCCGGAGCAGTCGCTGCACTTTCACCTTCGGTCGACGGGGCCACAATGACTCGCTCTGTCTTGGCGGAAGTTGTCGATGTCATTTGCTTCGACGCAGCACGCCGCGTCGAAGTTGCGGCTGCTCCCGATGATCCCAAAACAATCGCTGCTGCTGCCGAGTCATTCCTTGCTCGTCTCGACGGAACTGCATTCGAGGTTCCTGCCGGTATCGCCGGAGAACTCACCAACTCAATTGAACGCTGGGCCACGCCAGTTCTCTCGCGCAACTATCGCCCGCTCATCGTGCGGCTCAATCCCCCCGATTCTGGCGATGCATGGCATCTCGCAGTTTTTGCACCCGGTAAGGGCGAACAACTCACCCCCGTTGAAGTCGCGCTCGTGAACGCCGGCAATCAACGACGCGAACTTGAAGGAAATCTTGTTCGCCTTGAACGTCTCTATCCGCCGCTCATGCGACCAGGCAGCATGCGGCGCGGCGAAGTCGTGCTCAGCCAAGAAGAAGCATGGGAACTGATGTCCAAGATCGGACT
Source organism: Acidimicrobiales bacterium (assembly GCA_037620085.1). GTDB lineage: Bacteria > Actinomycetota > Acidimicrobiia > Acidimicrobiales > Acidimicrobilacustridaceae > Acidimicrobilacustris. The sequence continues at coordinate 22,206 of JASJMB010000048.1, forward strand.
CGTTCTTGCCGATGCCGGTTTCGAAATGCGTGTGCCAGCGCTCTCACGACGCAAGGCCACTCCATCACTGCGCATCTTCGCTGAATCGAACGGTGAAACCTCGGTCGGTGCTCACCAACTCGCGAACGTGAGTTGGACAGCAGTCTTTGACGATATCGAACTCACCGCAGCCGACATCGCGCGCCTCGCAAAAGAAGCACGCCCGTTAGTTCGCGCCAACGGACGATGGGTTGCACTTGATCACGCCGATCTTGCTGCTGCAGCCGAAGCGTTAGCCGAGCGGGCAAAGAAGCCGCAGATGACCGGCGCAGAAATGCTGCGTCAGGCCCTTGGCCTCGACGGTTCACCGTTGGACGGTGGCGTCTCCATCGATGGTTCAGGTTGGGCCGCCGACCTCATGGCCAAGGCGTCAACCGCATCACTTGCCCCAGCGTCAAATCCGGACGGCTTCAAGGGTGAACTTCGTAGCTACCAGGCCGACGCATTGGCGTGGTTGAAATTCCTCGACACCACCAGCCTCGGTGGATGTCTTGCCCTCGACATGGGCCTCGGAAAGACACCAACAATCCTCGCCCATCTCGTCGACAGCATCAGTGACACGCCTTCACTTGTCATCGCGCCCCCCGCCGTTGTCG
>JASJMB010000049.1:0-6153 GCA_037620085.1 Acidimicrobiales bacterium
CATGACCGTTCGCCACTTCCCCTCCTATTCCGAGGCCCGGGCCAATCTCCGTGGTGTGCTCGACGCCGCCAACACCGGCGTCGTCACCACACTCGAGCGCGACCACACCCGCTTCGCGGTTGTCGATGGCGAGCTGCTTCGTTCGCAACTGGCCGCACTTCGTCCGGCCAGTGCAGTGGTTACCGCTGAAGGTGGCGGTTGGTCGGCGTTCCTGCCTGGGCTCCCGGTCTCGGGCGAAGGTGAAGACCTCGACGCGGCAATCGACGATCTCACCGATGCTCTGCGCGATTACGCAACCGATTGGAACGATCGTCTGCATGTCGCGTCGAACCATCAGGACAACTGGTCACTCGCTGCGTTGGTCGAATTGAGCACCGACGAACAATTGCGGGACTGGTTGCTCACCATCGACACCATCGCCGAACAATGAAGCGCCGCGCCGCCACCCGGCGCGAGCACGTCCGCTTCTGCGAGGTCGAAGGTTGGCGCGCAGTGCAAAGCGCTCGAGAGAGTGCGAACAACCACCACATCACCTTTGAACTCCCGCTCGATGACGGACGTATCCTTCGCACCCGAATCTCACGACCACCGAACAACGAGAGTTATGGAAAAGCGTTGTGGACGCACATCCTTCGCGATCAACTCTGTGTAACTCAAAGCGAATTTTGGACGTGTGTCGACAACGGCCACGCGCCAGTTCGATCCTCATCGGGTTCAACCCCGCCACCGGCCGCACTTCCCGCCGGGCTCGCTCACCAACTGGTGCACGTCCTGAAGTTGAGCTCGCCCGAGATTGCGAAACTCTCACTTGAAGAAGCCACCGCATTGATGAACAAACACTGGTCACAACAATCTGACTGAACCAACACTTAAGGAGTCGCCCATGCAACTGAACAATCTTCCGAATCCCCATCTGTATTTCGCTTATGGATCAAACCTCGACCCCGAACAAATGCACTGGCGTTGTCCCGATGCCATCGCACTCGGCGCCGCCCGCCTCGACAACTGGGCCTGGCGTATTGGCGGCCGCGGCTATGCCACCGTTTCCCCCTCACCGGGCCATCACGTGTGGGGCGCCATCTGGAATGTGTCCGATTCCGACCTCGCCAGTCTCGATCGCTACGAAGGCGTGGCCGGCGGGCTGTATCGCCGGGAACTCACCACCGTCACGGCCCAAAACCAGCCGGTCGACGTACACCTATATATAGAGAACTACGACGACCACGGATCGCCCCGCCCCGACTACCTCGAGCGCATCATCGCCGGGGCCCGGTGGTTCGACCTTCCCCAGGCCTGGCTCAACGATCTTGCCGCTATCGAAGCGGCCTAAACCACACCGGCTGGTGTAGCGCATTGCCTTCTTGGGTAAGTTGGGAGCTCGGCGAGAGAAATTGAGAATCCTGTGAGTACACGACGCATTGTCCTTCCGATCCTTGTGGCCGTGCTCGTCGCCGCTGCATTCGTGATTCCGTTTGGTTCGTCATCGAACTCCAACGCCAATGCTGTCGTCACCACCGCAGCGCCAACCCTCGGCTACACAATCGTCGGTAATGGCGCAGGGCTTTGCGATCTCAACACCATCGACCTCGCCACCGGCACACTCACTGACCTGACCGCACCTTCATCGGAAGCCGCGTGCGCCGACGACCTCGCCGTCGCACCGGACGGCACTGTTTACGGCATCGCCGGTTACCAGTTCTTTGCGGTCGGTTCAGTTGGCCCCGCAGCTGATTCACTAGGCAATCCTCAACTCATCACGTTCTCGGCCAACGGAACCCCAAGTGGTCAAACACTTACCGTCAATGGAGCTCCTATCAGCGGAATCAGCGGTGGCAGCATCGCCGTTGATGCTGCCGGAACGATGTACGTCATCGCCATCAACGAAACCACCTGCAATCCACAACCCATTGCCCAAGGCAGTTTTGATACGTCCGACTCAGTTGCCTACAACTGCCTCTTTACGGTGAACATCGCCACCGGCGCACTCACCCAGGTTGGCTACGGTTTCTCACCGAACTACTCCGTCTTCGGACTCACCTCGTGTGCGTCGAAGATGTGGTCGCAGCTTCCCGGCTTTATGACCCCAGCCAATGGCAACCAACCCGCGACGGTCGGTCTGCCATGGGCCTCGATTGATCCCACCACCGGCGTTCCCACCAAAGCCGGCATCAGCACCCAAATCTTCGGATTCGATTGCCTCGCTACTAGCGACACGGTGTACGCGCTGTCGGCCGTCTTCCTCGGTTCCGGTCCGACGAGCATCGAACCACAAGGGGCGGCGCCTGGGCCGTCCATCTTGGCCCTCGGAACTGTCGACCCTGCAACGGGCGTCTTCACTGAAACTGTGACAATCAACGATTCGACCGCAATCATTCCCTACGCCGCATTCGCGGTGGCACCTTTGCCGGTTGTGCCCGATCCGGTTGCGCCGGTCTTCACTCGCTGATCTCCCGTCGGTGCAGCAACAGCGGCGCACATCAAGTGAGTTCCTTCATTTCAGGCAAACAAACGGCGCGGCGCGTACCGTGTCGCCATGACTTCCGACGCCGAGTTCACCGACCGGTTCCTGCTCACTGACCAGGTCGCCATCATCACCGGTGCCGGCAAAGGCATCGGCGCCGCTATTGCCACGACCTTCGCGGCAGCCGGTGCCGACGTTGTGCTCACCGCCCGCACCAAAGCCGACCTTGAATTGGTTGCCGCCGAAGTTCGGTCGCTCGGCCGTCGAGCACTGGTGCTTCCCGGCAACGTGAACGACCTCAGCGAACTCGCCAACATTGTCGATCGCACTGTTGCCGAATTCGGCCGTCTCGACATTGTCGTCAACAACGCCGGCGGCTCAGTGTCAAAGCCCTACCTCGAAACCTCTGTCGATCAGATCGAAAAGTCGTTTCACTTCAACGTGTCGGTTCCGTTTGAACTCGTGCGTCTGGCCACGCCTCACCTACTCAATAGCGACAACGCTTCAGTTATCAACATCAGTTCGGTTGCCGGCCAGCACGCTTTGCGCGGTTCGTTCACTCACAGCCTCACGAAGAACTCGAAGTCTCATCTGACCAAGTTGATGGCGGCGGAACTTGCACCGCGTATTCGTGTGAACGCTGTGCTACCCGGCGCAATCGAAACCGATGCGCTCGCCACCTACCTCTCAACTCGCGGCGCCGAAATTCGCGACACGATGCATGCCAACACACTCATGCGCCGCAACGGAACGCCCCAAGACATTGCCGACGCCGTGTTGTTCCTCGCATCGCCGGCGGCATGCTGGATCACCGGCAAGTTGCTTGAAGTCGACGGCGGCGCGGCCGAGAATCTCGTTCCCAAAGCTCTCCCCGATCTCCAACCCTGACTCACTGCCATCAACTATTGAACTGAAAGACTCATCCCATGACTGAACTATTTACTGCGTACGATGAAACCCGCAACCGCATGCTCGACATCGCTCGCGCTGCCGGGCCCGACGCACTCGCCACCACGATTCCCTCTTGTCCCGATTGGTCGGCGCTGCAACTCATCACCCATTGCGTATCACTACCGGCAGCTATTGCCGCTGGGAGCTTCCCTACAGGTGATTCGAATGAATGGATCGCTTCGATTATTCAGGATCGTGCTGGAGCATCGCTCGATGAACTCGCCGAAGAATGGGCCTCGGCCAACGACACCATTGCCGGAATGGTCAATGGCGGCGGTGCGGTGTTGTTCGATGATCTCGTTGTGCATGAACACGATCTACGAGGCGCGCTTGGTGTGCCCGACCATTCCGCGCTCGACGCATCGATCAGTGTTCCCCGCAGTCTCGAATCCTGTGTGGCTGCGCTCGAAACCGCTGGACTCGGCAGCATCGAAGTGCGCAGCGGCTCAGATGTGTGGCGCTCGCACGATGCCGAACCCGGTTGGATTCTCGAGGTGAGCCCATGGGAAGCCGTGCGCGTGCTCTACAGCCGACGAACCACCGACGAACTTCGTGCTCTCGGTGGCAGTGACAACATCGGTGCCTACATCGCTGTGCTCGACGCGCATCTCCCTCTCCCCACCTCGTCACTCGGCGAGCGCTGACATAAACTGAGCAGAACGATCGTGCTGATTGCGTGACCGAAGGCGTCACCTCAGGCCCGTCACTAGGTAAATCAGCACGTTCATACCGATATCCCTTCACACCACGCACGAAAGAAGACGCACATGACCGTTACACCTTGGGATGACTATCCCGTTCATCAGTCCTCCAACTGGATCGCCCACGTTGCCACCAGCGATCGCAACTTCTACGACCGCTACTACTTCAACGTGCTCGACACGCAAGGCCGCTTCATGGTCGTCATGGGTCTCGGTCAGTACCCCAACCTCGGCACCACCGATGCGTTCGTAACGGTGCGCGTTGGCGAAAAGCAGCATGTTGTTCGCGCCTCAAAGCCGCTCGTTGATCGTTCTGACATTTCGGTTGGCCCGCTTCGCATTGAAGTGATCGAACCGCTCAAGCGTCTGCGCTTCGTGGTCGAACCCAACGAACACGATGTTTCGCTCGATCTCTCTTGGGAAGGGTTTGGCCCCGCCATTCCGGAACCGAACCAGTTCATTCGTAATGGCACGCGCATCACGTTCGATACGCAGCGTCTCGCCCAAATGGGTTCATGGTCGGGCACGATCACCGTGGCCGGCAAAGTCATTGATGTGAAGCCCGAAACCACTTGGGGTTCTCGCGACCGTTCATGGGGTGTTCGGCCAATTGGCGAGCGCGAACCCGAAGGTATTTACCGAGACACGGTCAGGCCCGGCGGCATGTGGAGTTACTTCCCCATGCGCTTTGAAGATCACTGCATCTATTACATCTGCTCCGAAGCTGCCGATGGTTCGCGCAGCCTCGAGCAGGCCGAGCGCGTGTGGCTCGACGGCCGTGTCGAACAACTCGGTCGCACCGAACATGCCCACGAATTCGAACCGGGCATTCGCTTGCTCACTGGCTCAACCATTTCGTTCCCCGATTCAGGCATCGACATTCGTTGCACGCCACTGCTTGCCAACTTCCTTGCGGTAGGCACGGGCTACGGCCTCGAACCCGACTGGCGTCACGGCATGTACCAGGGCCCCGACGTCGTTGTGCAGGGAATCACCTACGAGGTTCCGGAAATTCGTCAGCTCGGCGCCTACGCCGTTGTCGATCACGCCGCTCGCTTCGAATACGACGGCCACGTTGGTTACGGGCTCTACGAGCACTCCTTCTCCGGCGCAATGCCGAAGTACGGACTCGAATAACAGCCCAAAGTTTCGCCGCACACACTCCCCTGCACGTCCTAGCGTGAAGACGCAGGTTCGGGGAGGAACAAATGGCTGCTGAACAATCGACATCACTTGCTGGTCAGGTCGCGATCGTGACCGGCTCTGGCCGCGGCATTGGGCGGGCAATTGCTCTCGCCTATGCCAACGCGGGCGCTCAGCTCGTCATTACTGCTCGAAGCCAAGACCAGATCGATTCGGTTCGCGACGAAATCTCGGCGGCCGGCGGAACGGCCATTGCTGTTCGTGCTGACGTCACCAATCGCGCTGACGTCGCTGCGCTAGTTGCGCAAACGCTCGAAGCCTTCGGCCGACTCGACATTGTTGTCGCCAATGCCGGAGCAACGTCTCCTGAAAATCCCGTGTCTCCGATTGATGATTTTGCTTACGTCATTGATGTAAACCTCACGAGCGTTCAACATCTCGCACTGACCTGCGAACCTCATTTGCGGGAACGGGGTGGAAAGTTCATCGTGATGGGTTCAGGGGCAGGCCGTCGCCCATTCAAAGGTGGGGCCAGCTATTCGGTCTCCAAAGCAGCCGTTTCAATGTTGGTTCGCTGCCTTGCGGTGGAATGGCGTGAATCGGCGATCGCCGTGAATGAAATTGTTCCTGGTCCTGTGCATACCGAAATGGCCGCAAAGAGTCTTGATGTGCCCAACATCGATGCGGCGATTCGCATGGACTGGCACAAGATGCCAGACGACGTCACGCCGCTTGCTCTGTTCCTGGCTCAACAATCAAACAACGGACCAAGCGGTCAGGTGTTCAGCCTTTTAGGTCGCGATCTGTAGGTCGGCTGCCGCTCGAAGATTTACGCGGATGGAGCTTGCAACAACGCCGCCAGCCCAGATACCCGAACCGACGGATTGTTGATGGCAT
>JASJMB010000050.1:0-11438 GCA_037620085.1 Acidimicrobiales bacterium
CCCCGTCACTCCGAAGTGTGAGAGTGCGTCAACTTCGTCGCCGTTAGCGCCGAGGCTCTTTCGTGTTGTCTTCGTGGTGCTCGCATTCGTGGGAGCGTCGTTCGCACTCGCGCTGGTTGGGTCTTCCGTGACTGCAACTCCTGCGAGCGCTCTCTTGCGAGGCATTGATGTCTCTAGCTGGCAGCATTCAGGTACCTCTGGATTGACATGCGGTCGTCCCATTGATTGGGTTCAGGTGCGCAATTCGGGAATTTCGTTTGCGTATGTGAAGTCAACGGAGGCAACGAGCTATACAAATCCATGCTTCGCACAAGATTGGGCGGGTATCGCGGGAGTTGGTTTGCTCCGCGGGTCGTACCACTACGCCAAACCTGCACTCCCCGTGAGTACGGCAATCGACCAGGCTCGCTATTTCGTCTCGCGTGCCGGGTCGATGACCGGGCCGGGAGACTTGCCCGGCATGCTCGACCTTGAGGAAACGGGTGGACTCAACGCTCCGGAACTGTCCGACTGGACTCGAGCGTTCATGAACGAAGTCACGTTGCTCACGGGTAAGAAGCCCGTGCTCTACATGGGTGCGTTCTTTTTTCCGGGAACGATCGCCGCAGATATTTCCGCGGATTATCGGCTTTGGCTCCCGAGTTACATGTGTCAGAACAATGCGGGAGAGCGAATATGTAACCCCTACACCGACACGCGTCAGCCTCGGCTTCCAACTGGTTGGTCCTCTTGGACGTGGTGGCAGTTCTCAAGTATCGAAAATGTTCCTGGTATTTACGCCAATGCGAGCGGTTCGGCACTCGACAGTGTTGATATGAATTTCTTCTGCTGCGATGTTGCGTCGCTGCAAGCACTGGCTGGGAGTGGGGCCGGAGCCGGGTCCCCGTTCGGGATTTTGCATTCGATCTTTGTACCTGAACCCACCTATGCAAACGTTTTTGGTTGGGCGATCGATCCTGATTCACGAGATCCGATTCCTGTCGACGTGTACGTCTACGGGCCCGATGGTCAACCTGGCGTCGGTCGACGCCTTGACGCTAGTGGCGAGTTCCCCGGACTCGCAGCTGCCTATCCCGGATTTGGCGGTGCTCACGCGTATTTCACTGCGATACCCGTTCCACTAGGAGCGAAACAGATCTGCGCGTTCGCTATCAACGTTGGTTCGGGCGGTAACTCGTTGTTGGGGTGTAAGTCGCTTGGTGGCGATCCGTATGGCGTTATCGACAGTGCGCGTGCTGTCGGTCCCGGTCGCATCGAAGTTTCTGGATGGGCAATTGATCCCAATGGCGCGACACCGACGCAGGTCGTTGCGAGAGTAAGTGGTGTCGACACCGTCGTCACTGCGAATCAGGATCGTCCCGATCTCGGTAACCCAAATGGATTAGGTAATCTTCATGGTTACACCTCCACAGTTGTCGTACCTGCCGGCGGGAACGTGCAGGTGTGCATGGGCGCGGTCAATTCGATTGGTCCGGGAAGCTCTGCATCGCTTGGTTGTCGAACCGTTTCACTGGCAGGTGGTTCACCGATCGGCGTCATCGATACCGCGACAAGTGGCGCCGGTTCGATTTCGGTAACCGGTTGGGTCGTCGACCCCGATACTGCTGCAGCGATTGATATTCACGTGTATGTGGATGGCATTGGTCGTTTGGCGATTCGTGCCGACGGGACCCGCAATGATGTTGCCGCCGGATTCCCGGGATATGGAGCGACCCGTGGCTACAGCGGAGCCGTGTCAGTGAGCGGCGGCATCCACAGCGTTTGTGTCTACGGAATCAATGTTGGTGTTGGAACCAATGTTTTGCTCGGCTGTCGGAACGTGCAGGTCACTGGAGGCGCTCCATTTGGCGCACTTGATACTGCGACACTCTCAAATGGGGCCATTCAAGTAACGGGCTGGGCGGTAGATCCCGATACTGCGGCACCGATTCCCGTGCATGTTTATCTCGATGGTCAGGGCTTCGCGTTTATGGCTGACGGAAACCGACCAGACATCGCGGGCGGTCTTCCTGCCTATGGCGCCGCTCATGGGTTTAGCGGATCTCTGCCGGCCCCCGATGGTGTTCACTCGGTGTGCGCGTATGCGATCGATGCAGTCGGTGGTGACGGGAATCGACTTCTCGGCTGCAAGACAGTCATGGTCCCCGTCGGGAATCCCATTGGGTCCATTGACGGTGTTTCTGTGGTGAATGGTGTTGTTAACGCGAACGGTTGGGCGATTGATCCGAACACTGCGGGGCCTGATGTGGTTCACGTCTATGTGAATGGAATTGGATTTCAGATTTCTGCAGACGGCAGTCGACCCGATTTGGGAAATCCATGGGGTCTTGGCTCCAATCACGGGTGGACGTTCTCGACAGCTCGCATTGGCTCAGGAAACCAGCACATCTGCGTGTATGCGCTGAACATAGCTGGATCCGGTTCCCATCAACTCTTGGGCTGCCGAGACGTTTCCTAGAGTCATCGGGGCGGTCGGCTAGCGTGATTTCACCATTCGGCGACCACGGAAGGCCCCGCCCCCAACATGGCAACGATCACCGAATCCGATCTCATCCGCGGCATCTATGTCGTAGATCCCGATATCCACGGCGATGAGCGGGGATTCTTCGTCGAGACCTACCGCCGCGAATGGTTCCCTCAGGGCCGCGAGATGCTCCAGGGAAATCGTGGGGACCGCCAAGCAGGAGCCGTTGTTGGGCTTCACTACCACCTCCATCAAGCTGACTATTGGTACGTGCCTTATGGGACGGCGCGAGTCGTGCTCCACGATCTCCGCACCGGTTCGCCAACCGATGGAGCGACGCAATGGCTCGACCTCGGTCGCCAGCCTGACGGAACTCATAGTCATAGGGGAGTGTTCATCCCGCCGGGCGTGGCGCATGGTTTTGCGGCCCTTACCGATATGACGATCACCTATCTAGTTGACAACTACTACAACCCGGCCGATGAACTGGGCGTGGCGTGGGACGACCCCGCTATTGCAGCCGATTGGGGAGTCGCCGATCCGATCCTTTCTGATCGCGATCGTAAGAACCCGGCACGGGCCGATATCGAATCGCAATGGCAGCCGCATTGGCGCCTGCGTCCCTGAGAGGCATCCCATGAAGTTGTTCATCACTGGCGGTGCCGGATTCATCGGCTCCAACTACGTTCGGCACGTCCTTGCATCGTCTGACGATGAAGTCACTGTGTTCGACGCGCTGACGTACGCAGGCAATCTTTCGAGCCTTGCCGACGTTGCTGACGATCCGCGCTATTCCTTTGTGCAGGGCGATATCTGCGACCGCGAGGCAGTTTCTGCCGCAATGGCCGGTCACGACATGGTCGTTCACTTTGCTGCCGAAAGTCATGTCGATCGTTCAATTGTTGACCCCGACACGTTTGTACGCACGAACTGTCTCGGCACAAACGTGATGTGTGATGTTGCCCGCCAGGTTGGCGTTGAGCGCTTTCTCCACATCTCCACCGACGAGGTATACGGGTCAATCGAAGACGGGTCATTCATCGAAACCGATCGCCTTGGTCCGCGTTCGCCCTATTCATCGTCGAAAGCCGGCTCTGACCTCATCGCGTTGTCGTATCAGGAGACCTATGGCCTTCCTGTGATCGTCACTCGTTCATCGAACAACTTCGGTCCATTCCAGTTCCCGGAAAAGGTCATTCCGCTTTTCGTGACGAACTTGCTCGACGGAAAGAAAGTTCCGCTGTACGGCGATGGTCTGAATATCCGCGACTGGGTCCATGTTCTCGACAATTGCGCTGGTGTCGATACCGTTCTTCGTAAGGGAACGATCGGAGAGATCTACAACATCGGTGGAGGTAACGAGACCACGAATCGCGAACTCACTTCGATGGTCCTTTCCAATATGGGCGTCGGCGAGGAAATGGTTGAGTACGTGCAAGACCGACTCGGACACGATCGCCGCTATTCCATCGACTGTTCGAAAGCCAACGCTCTTGGCTGGAAGCCTTCGCGTGACCTCGATGTCGCTGTTGCCGAGACCGTGGAGTGGTACCGGGCCAACCGCGCCTGGTGGGAACCATTGAAGGCTCGTTGACATGCGAGTTCTCATCACCGGCGCTCGTGGTCAGGTCGGCCACGAACTTGTAAGCGTTTTCGGCGCCGGTGGACATGAGGTTGCTGGTTTCGATCATTCAAGCCTTGATATCACCAACCGCGATTCGGTACGAGCTGCCGTGGTGGAGTTTCAGCCCGATGCGATCGTGCATTCCGCGGCCTGGACTGCTGTCGATGCGTGCGAAAGTGATCCCGATCGTGCGTTCGCCGTCAATGCAATGGGGACTCGATTCGTGGCCGAAGCTTCTCGGCTTGTCGGCGCCGCGGTTCATTACATTTCAACCGACTACGTCTTTGATGGCACGAAACCTTCGCCGTATGTCGAATGGGATCAAACGAATCCGCAATCGGTCTATGGCGCATCAAAACTCGCCGGCGAGCGTGAACTCGGTGACAACTCTTCGATCATTCGCACCTCATGGGTGTGTGGCTTTCATGGTCCCAACATGGTGAAGACCATTCTTCGTATCGCAGCGGAGAACGATTCCTTGTCGTTCGTCGACGACCAACGCGGCTGCCCAACGTTTGCCGATGATTTGGCGGCGATGATCGCTCAGCTGGTCGTTGAGCGGCGCAAGGGCGTATTTCACGTGACGAACGCAGGGCCGGTGAGTTGGTTCGAATTTGCTCGTGAAGTGCTCGCCGCGAGTGGTCAGGATCCTGACCGAGTGTTGCCTGTGGCTACAGCCGACCTTCAGCCACAGCGACCGGCACCGAGGCCTGCAAATTCGGTACTCGATCACGCTGCGCTTCGTTTGGCAGGGATCGACACGATGGCCGATTTCCGGGAGCCGTTGCGCCGTCTTGTCGCCTTGCTTCGTTAAGCGAGGAACAAACGCTTGTCAGAGTGATGGGTTAGCGACGCGCTAACCACATGCCTGACATCAATGGCGGAATCACGACTGGCTCGCCATTCCAAGGCATCTCGGGCACACCGAGTTCGGGGCACGGAACGAGCCTCTCAATTGATGAGAACCCATTGGAGAGGACCGCTCGCTCGAAATCCTCTGCACCCCACGTGCGGAATGCGATCGTGAGTCCGTCTCCGCCATGAATCTCGGGATCGTTGTCGATGTGTGATGCACCGTTGGCATCTGTCCAGTGGAGTTCGCCGTCCAGCATCGACCAGTCGGTTATGGCGGGGTAGTACTCGTCGGTGTCTTCGCCGCTCACGGGTACGGAAACCATCGCAATGCCGCCGGGCCGCAGGAATGACGCAAGCGACGCGATCGCTCGCTCTGCGGACGGTGGAACGTGTTCAAGGACGTCGGAACAAATAACGAAGTCGTAGAGACCTTGCATTGATGGCTTGGGATTGAGCAGGTCGACAATTGGATCCACGTCGAGTTGCGAATTTGAGTAGTTGAAACACCGATCGAAGAAGTGGGCCATTTCAGGGTTGTCGCTAATGCCGAGTCCGTGACGACGGTCGTCAGGTTCAAGCTCGAGCATCGGGCGTGGTTCGATGCCGAGCCCCTGCATGATGAGGAGGGCTGTTGCGCGAGTCCGCCAGCTTGAACCGCAGCGGGGGCAGGTTTCTCCCTCTCGGATTGGCTGCATCAGTGCCTCATCGCTGTGGCCGCAAAGTGCACAACTTGGGAGCATTGGCGAATAGTAGACCGGACGTCACGGAAGAAATGTCGTTCCCCGATAGTGTCGGTCAATGTAGCGCTCGTGCGAAAAGCTTCAGGAGAAGCAGGGGGTTTGTGAGGTCGTGAGGAATCGCTTGACTCGTAGGGCGTCACGACCGTCGAAGTCTGCAGCGTCTGCTCGACAAGCCGATCTTGTCTGCGCCCCTTGGTATAGCGAGACCTACATCGTCGCTGGCGATGCGGCTCAAGATCCGATTGCGCACTTCCTTCAACACAAGGGCGGCAATTTTGTCGATCCAACGCCGCTCTTCGATGGTCATTGGTATCGCACCGTGCACGGACTTCATGCTGTTGCCGAACCTCTCGACCATTACCTCACTGTTGGAGCCTCGATCGGGCTCGATCCCAGCCCAGCCTTTGATTCCATTTGGTATTTGCGTCAGGTGGGCGAACTCCCTCGGGGGATGACGCCACTTGAGCACTACGTAAAGGTGGGCGGCCACGCGGCAATTGATCCGCATCCACTGTTTTCCACTGCGTGGTATCTCCAGCAACTTGAAGGAGGCCTTGATGGTCTGACGCCCCTAGAGCATTACCTCGCATTCGGATGGCGACAGAATCTTGATCCGTGCGCGCTATTCAGCGCGAACGGGTATCTCCATCGCAATCCCGATGTTGCAGTTGGGGGAGTGAATCCATTCGTTCACTATCTAAAGTTTGGAAGCAGCGAAGGACGGGAAGGAACCTGTCTCTGGGCCGAAGCCGAGTACCGCAGTTGGTTCGCTGATGACGTTCTTGTCCAACGTCTTGGCTCGCTCGCCCATTATCGTCAGATCGCGATTCCAAGTGGGCGAACGATCGCAGCGAACCCTTCAATTGATCGTGTTGCTCGCCTGCGAGTCTCGCTTGAAGACCACGCCAATCGATTGCTTCACACAAGCGACGATGGGGAAACACCAGCCTTCATTGATTGGTTGGCTCTCGCTGGTTCACTTTCGTTTGAACGGAGTACTGATCCGCGAGTTGCTGTTGTTGTCACAGGCGGAGGGCATGGCGCGCTGAGGACTCTCGAATGTCTGCAGGAATCAGCGTCGAGCGTTCCGTTCGAGGTCATCGTCGTCGGAGAAGATCCGGCCTCGCAGGCAATTCCCGGTGTCGTGAACGTGAGCGCAAATCTGATCGACCTGCATGCGGTCTGGACCGCGGCCCTCTCGGTGTCGACGGCGCCGCTTGTCGTTCTTTTAGAGAGCGGGATCGCTATCGCAGATGGGTGGTTGGATGAACTGACGGCTCAGGTGGCCCCGAGCGTTGGCGTTGTTGCGTCAGTGATCGTGGGCGACGATCTGAGCCTTCAGGAATCGGGCCGCTTCACTCTCGACGATGGTGCGACAGTCAGATTTGGCGCTGATGACCGCGTCGGTCGATGGATGTATGGCGTTGACCGCGAGATCGATTCATGTTCGCTATTCGGGTCGCTGATTCGTCGTTCATTGCTTTCTGACTGGCTCGTTTCGAGCGGTTCACCTTCGCACGAAAATTCGGGCGAATTACTTTCAGAGTTCGTGAGGGGTGCTGGTTCGACAGTTGTTGTTGCTGCAAGAGCAGTGATTATCGAACGGTTCGACATCGAAGTCAGTGACCGTGCTGGGCGAGTTCCGTTTGTTGAGCACCTTCGGCGGAGAGATCGTCGGGCCGGTTCACATGTGATCGTGGTGGACCGGAGTATCACCGGCTATGAAGGCGCCCCCGACTCAGAGCGAACAGAGTTCGTGCTGAGGAGCCTGGGCGAGTCGGGAAGGATTGTGCACCTGATTCCAGCAGATATGGATCGCGCTCAGCCTCGTACCGAACAATACGAAATCCAGGGGATTGAGGTAATCGATGCGCCGATCGGATCCGAGGAGCTACTTGCCCTCGTGCACGCGCTCGATGGGCGAATCGAGTTTGTTCTCATCGCTGATCCTCACGTCGGTGTGTGGTGGGCAAGTTTCCTGTTGGAGCACCTTGGCCAGGTTCCATTGGCCTACGACTCTGTCGGTGTGGACCCTGACGATGAGCGCAACGCTGAGTTCGAAAGACACATTGCCAGAATGGCTGATGTGGTTATCATAAATTCTGGTGATGAGGCTCAGGAGATCGAGCGCAGAGTCGGATTGCCGCTTGCATCTGTCGTTTCTTTTCCCAGCAACGGGGAGGGGGAGTCACGCGCGAATCTTCAGACTCTCTTTGATGCGATATCGGCAGTCGCAACCCGCCAGATTTGAGGCTTGGCGGACGGATCCGCTGGTCGGTCTAGCCTTTCGAGTCCATGGTTTCGTCCGAATCCCACCCGTTCGTTCGGGTCGTGCTGCTCAACTTCAATGGTGGTCGCACGGTTGTCGACGCCCTGCGAGCTCTTGTTCAGACGGAGTGGCCCGCCGACCGGATCGAAATCGTATGCGTCGATAACCGTTCGACTGACGGAAGTCTCGAAGTAATCGAACTCGAATTTCCGTCGGTTGTTGTTGTTCGTAATGGAGAGAATCTGGGATTTCCAGGTAACAACTCTGCGATGAGAGAACTCAAGGGTGTTGACTTCGTTGCTTTGGTGAACAGCGATGCATTTGTTGAGCCGGATTGGCTCAAACCGCTGGTCGACCGCGTACGAACTGATCGAGGAATCGGCGCGGTTGTGCCAAAGTTACTTTTCGCTGATCGTTTTCTTGAGCTCACGGTGAAACTGCAAGGCGATGAGACTCAAGGAAAGAGATCTGCCGCCCTGCGGGGAGTGAGCAGTAATAGCAAAGATGTTTTCACTCGTTGTCATGTTGTAGGTGGTGGCGGACGATCCTCCGATCGCAGCGGAATTTTCGAGTGGCTCGTCGACGGTGCGGTCATTCGCATTCCCGAGGCAATCGGCGATGGGTCCGGAACTGTTCGCGACGTTGTTCTTGAACTTGAGTCTCGCTCGAACTGTACGGCTACCTTCAGCGGCGGCTTGGGGGAAATTGAGATCAAGCTTTCGAGCGGTGATCGCGTCCCTCTGGCTCTGTCGATAGCCAACAACTCTGTTGACGTCGTGAACAACGTGGGATCTTGGCTCGATGCGTCTTGGATCGGTCGTGAGCGCGGCCTCTATGAGGCTGACCGAGGGCAATTCGATCAATCAATCGAAGTTGGCACCTGGTGTGGTGCAGCGGTGTTGCTCCGAGCAGAACAGGTTGCTGACGTGGGCCTTTTTGATGAGACGTTTTTCCTGTATTACGAAGATACAGATTTGGCCGTGCGGGGTAGGGGGAGAGGCTGGCGTTTCGTTACTGAGCCGAAAAGTGTTGTCCGCCACGTCCATTCGGCATCAACCGTTGAAGGTTCTGCGATAGCCGAGCACTACATCGAACGGAATCGTCTTCTTGTCGTTCTCCGGCATGCTTCGGCGTCAGACATTTTACGAGTTTTCGTTCGTCACCTTCTTGTGACGGCGTCCTACTTGTGGTCTGCCTGCGTAAGCGCCGTGTCTCGACGGCAGCGACCCGATCTCACCCGAGTCCATCGTCGCAGTGCATCGTTTCTGGCGGCATTGAGACTCCTGCCGCGTTCGCTCTCATCTCGTCGGAAAATAGCGTCTAATCGGCTGCTGTCGCGCGCTGAATTGGCGGGCCAACTTGGTTTCGGATCCGGTGATTCTCCGGCCTGAGTCGACGATGGTCGTGGAGTACGGTTTCTTCTGTGACGCCGACGACTGACCGAAGCACAACTCGGAATGACGGCTCCAAAGGCTTCGGCAAACTGAATGGATCGCAGCGATCAGCGAAGGTTCGGATTCAGGAGCTTTACCGATCGGTTTTCGCGTTCGTAAGTGATCGACGACGGATTCTGATGTTTCCTTTCGCTGTCTTCGTTATGCTCATGACCTTCACGGCATTCGGCATTTCAGGATCGTCAACCCCACTACTCGCAACAGATGCTGGAAGCGGCGATTCCGTCGTTTTCGGGTTACCCCGATCAATCAGGTCCGACGAGTGGATTGTCCACACTCCGATGGTCATCTCACAAGTTGAGAACAATTCGCCGCGCTATGGCGATGTTGGCGTGGGTTCGCACGATATGTCGATCCTGTCCGACCTACCGGTTCTTGATTGGACCGCGGTTTTCCATCCAAACCACTGGGCGTATCCGATTCTCCCAATCGATAATGCTTACGCCTTCGACTGGTGGTCAGTCGGGGCGATTTTGCTGCTGGGCACCTACTGTTTTCTCCTCGTCATCACTGGTTCGTTGCGGTGGTCGATCCTTGGAGCGTTGTTCCTTTACGGATCGCCGTACTTGCATTGGTGGTACACGGCTTCGGTTTTTACCGCTATCGGTTGGATGGCCTTTGCAGGAGCTTTCTTGCTTGTCGCCGTGACCTCCACTGGTCGTCGACGGATTGTTTTCTCTGCCCTTGGCGCGTTTTCTCTGGTTTGTTTTGCTCTCGTCATCTACCCGCCATGGCAGATCCCCGCCGCGATCGCAGTAGCGGGCGTTACCTCTGGCGCACTCTGGACTCGTTGGAGGACGAATGCTGCATCTCTGCGTTCGATTGTCACCTCTGGTGCCGTTATGGCGGTCCTCACGCTCATTCCTCTTGGTGCGTTCGTGCTGACGCGTCGAACGGCGATGAACGCTATTGCCCACACCGTCTATCCGGGCGCGCGAGTTATCGCGGGTGGCGGTCTTCCTTGGACGCATCTCTTCACGGGGTGGTTCGGTTTGAATTATCTGACGAACGGTTCCGGCATGCGAGGCGTGCTCTTCCCGAATGAGTCCGAAGCATCGTCGTTCCTTTTTCTTGGCGTAACCCTTCTCTTCGCACTGCCATTGATTTGGAGATTTGTTGCGCCTTTGGGCGATCGGTTGCGCGGTGTGATGATCGCAACCGTTGCGGTTATGGCTCTGTTTCTCACACAATTATTTGTGGGTCTTCCGAAGATCGTCGCTCGCGTGACGTACTTGTCGGTCGTCCCCGAGCCTCGAACGCTGATAGGTCTTGGATTTTCTTCAATGGTGCTTGTTGTAGCCATTGGCGTGTCGCTCGAGCGCTTCGAGATTCCTCAGCGAACAAAATGGTTTGCAACTGCGGTGTTGGTTGTGGTGAGCGCGGTGTGTGTCATCGGACTCGCACAAGATTTTCGGTCCGTGAACGCAGCGGTTGGGAGCCGATTGATTGCTATAGCGGTGATTGCTGCTGTCGCTTCAGCAGCGTTGTATTTCTGGCGTCCATTAGTGTCAGTTGGTGTTCTGGCACTGTTTGGACTCATGGTTTCAGTGCCGGTAAACCCATTGGTGAGCGGGATCTCGCAAACTCGTGATTCTTTGGTTGTGTCGACAGTTCGCACCATTTCATCCGCTTCAAATGGTGATGGTGCTTGGGTGGCAGAGACCTACCCGTTGGCTTCGTTGCTGACGACGGCAGGAGTGCGGAACCTGAGCGGCGTCAACCTCTATCCCAACGTCGCAGCATGGGAAATAATTGACCCCAGCCACACCTACGAAAATGCGTGGAACCGCTATTCGCAGGCGGTGTGGTCGTTTGATACGAATTTGAAAGCTGCGGAAGTGGCGCTACCTCAGGCTGACATGGTTGAGGTCAAGATCAACCCGTGTGATCCCGTTCTTGATAAATTCAACGTGCGTCACATCGTGACCGAAACTCGTGTAGCGGCATCGTGTTTGAGGCTGCAGGAGGAATCCGTTGGTCCTTATGGAGTTCCGGTGTTCTTTTATGAGAGAAATCCAGTGGGAACTCCATC
>JASJMB010000051.1:0-3428 GCA_037620085.1 Acidimicrobiales bacterium
GCTCGGCGTTGGTAATTGATTCCGCACCTGATTCGGTCACCACCATGATGTCTTCAAGACGGAACCCAAATTCATTGGGAAGGTAGATCCCTGGCTCGACCGAATACGCATTCCCAACGACAAGCGGGGCAGCATTTCCGAGAACGATGTAGGGATCTTCGTGTTCTTCAACACCGATGCCATGACCTGTGCGGTGCATGAACCACTCGCCATAGCCAGCGGCGTCGATGATCGAACGCGTGGCTGCATCGACGGCTTCGGCGGCAACACCGGCACCGCCCGCATGTCTGCCAGCAGACTCGGCGCGTTCAAGAATCTCGTAGACCTCGGACATGCGAACAGTTGGAGTTCCGGTGACGACGCAGCGGGTGATGTCGGAGCAATAGCCAACACCATCAGCGTCGGCCATGGTTCCGCCGAAGTCACAGAGGATAACTTCGTTAGGACGAATTACGCGGCCACCTGGTTCGTGATGAGGACTCGCGGCGTTCTCGCCCGCAGCAACAATCGCAAAGTTCACACGATGATGGCCTTCAGCAAGAATTCGTCGACCGAGATCGGCAGACACCTCTGCCTCGGTGCGGCCGATAAGGGGAATCTCGCCCGCCTGAAGTTGTGCGGCGATACGGTCGACTGCTGATGCCGCGGTGCGCAATGCGACCACCTCCCCGGCGTCTTTCACTGCCCGGAGCGGACCAATGACCGATGCTGTCGTCGTGAAGGAAAGGTCGGGACGTGCATGTTGGAGCTCGACGAGGAATCGAGCCCATGTGCGCTCACCAATCGCGGCACTCGCTGATTGACCAACCAGATCAGAAACGATCGTGATCGGGTTGTCGGTTTCGCCCCATGGGTGAATCGAAAAGAGTTCGTCTCGGGGCACCACGCGAGCAACTTCTAGAGCCGGCACCACCAGAGTCGCGTCGCCATCGACGGGCACGACGAGCATGGTGAGCCGTTCGAGTGGCATGGCTTCGTAGCCCGTGAGCCACGGCAAATCGGGACCGACAGAAAGCAAGCAGATGTCAATTCCCTGATCAGCCATCGCTGATCGGACTCGGTCGATACGTTCACGAAGCACACCGTGAGCGTATCGGCCTCAGGTCGAAGACGTCATCACTCGAAGGCAGGACCAGGTCGCATTTGGTCTATATATCCGAGTGCGGAAACCACTGCTGCAGCGATCCCACGGGCAAGCGCCACTTCATGCGCTGAGGTCGGAAGTCGATCGGCAAAGCCAAGCTGAGGGAACCTGCTCACAATCTCCGGGTCATTCATCGATCGCAGTTTCTGTCCAAGCGTCGAGCTTTGCGCCACCATTCCTTCGAGATAGTCGACTGACTCTGCATCAAACGAGGCTCGATACTGCCCAAGAAACTCGTGGGCATCGGAACACCAACCCTCGACATAGTCAGCGAGCAACGGGAGGGAATCCACTCCGAACGTCGGATCAGTTTCACGATTCGGGAAGACTCGTAAATGGTCTTGCGTCGACTCGTAGCCAACTTGACGGTTCTCCGTGGTTTGTAGAACTAATCGAGAGCCGGCCGCGTAGTCGAACGGGAACGATTTGAAAACCATTTGGTTCAGAATCTCGTTCCAAATCATATTCACGAGCGCTGCTCGTCGAACCACCTCAAGTGGCGGTTCAGAAACATTCAGTAAACGAAAGAGGGGTGAGGCCTCCAGATCATCGATACCAACCTCTTTCGCAAATCTCTGAATCAGATCGGGGCCTTCAAACGGGCGCACCCGGATCTCAACTTTCGCATTCGCCCGAGCCCACGACCCGAATACTTCGGAAAGGTAGCCACGCCGCTCTGCAATCACCATTTCCAGAAATGCACACCAGTCGATCCAACTCGCCTTCGTCTCCTGGGCCCACCAGGACCACATCCACTTGTCGAGGCTACGAAAGAACGCAATAATCTCAACCGAGGAATCGTTTTCCGAAGCAAGTTGCACAAGGGTCGCCACTGCTTTCGGTCCAGCCGACCAAAGCATTTCTGAGGAATAGAAACAGTCTCGGTATCCCTCCCACTTTGGTAGTAAGTCCTCGAGGGGCCAAGTCTCAGGGTATACCGATTGATCAAAGCCCCGTCCATCGAGCCTCATCAATTCGTTAGCAAGAATTTCTGACATCCGTCCCATGCCTTGCGGAACAGACGCGATACCCCGACGAGACAACTCATCTCGATGTTGATCGAAATAGTGCTGGATTGAGCTTGATCCGGTCTTTGGCATGCCTATATGCACAAAGAATCGTCGCTCATGAGTCGCGCTCATCCATGAACCTCGTAGACCGCTTCACATTGTTGCGCCGTGTAATCGTCGACAGGCACAAGTCTCATAAACCGCTCGACACCCTGGAACAAAACAATGTCAGGACGATAGGTATCTAGTACATCCGTTGGCACCGAAGCTGCGTGCAAAAAGACCGTTCTCCGGAACATACGTGAGAACCAGTGCACCAGGTGATTTCGGAGGAGACCCGATCCCGCGAACGAATTTCCGACGACAAGAATCGATGCACCAATCGGTGCACCCTCGCACTCCCATTCAACTCTTCGGCCCATCGAAGCTCCGTCAAGCGAACCGCCGCCTGAATCAAAAACACGCAGAGGAGTTGGGAGGTCACATGCAACCTCTCGAACAACTTGGACCCCGACCTTTTCGCCGAAACGGGATCCAAGATCCCCCGCAATGAATTGCGGTTCACGTTCAACCCAGTGACTTTCGATCGGAGCAACAGCAAAACGACGAAGGACTGAGTTTGCAACCAGCAGCGAACCATAGTCACTCCAGTGGGAATCTGTGAGTTGCCATGGACTGCTGTCGTAACGGTTCGCGGGAAGCGATGCCTCAATCAGGTCATCGCAAAACATGACGCCAGTATCATCCTTCAGGAGCCTGCGCATCTCTACCCACCCTGGAGTGGGAACTCGGTCCAAAGGCAACGGATAGAGGTCGGGTAAGCATGTCGCTTTGTTGGGAACGAAGAGCGAAAGCATCTGTGCCGAGGACGAAAGACGCTCGTGGCGCTGAGCCGTCAGGTTCGCCCACCCTTGTCCATTTGCAATTGAGCACTGCTCTTGAACTCTTGAATAGGACGCAAAGTGGTCGTTCGAACCGTCGTAGAGAAACAGCATCTGGTTAGCACCGACAGTCGCGATGCGATCCAACGAAATATCGCCGGAGCGAAGACTGCGCAAGGACTCGCTCGGCAGGAACGAACGAAAGAGAGTCATCGGGAAACCTTCCCACGCAATCTCGGTGCTCCTGAGAAAGGGTCACCGAGCCGATCGCTCGGTGCATCCGCTCGATAGAGCTCGCGATCTGACTTCGGGATCGGAGTTCCGTCCCTGTAGAAACCGTATGACCACTTCGCGGGACTCAATTCTGAAGAGAAGAATTCAAGCCGTTCGAGG
>JASJMB010000052.1:0-6234 GCA_037620085.1 Acidimicrobiales bacterium
CGGAAACGTCGTTGTCTTCGTAAATCCCGAAAACATGATATACGCTAGCTGCACTGCGCTTAAGACAGTCATCGCGATGACGGGCAACTCCCAAGCCTTCACCCTGAGGATCGCTTGAGATCCGGGTGTAAATCGCTGCGCTCAAAACCTTCTCTTTCATAGAACATTATTGTACCTTAGCCTGCGCCATCGAAATTTCGCCCGGGCGCAGCCGATGCGAGCCTCCACCGACCATGGCCACTGCGCTCATTCCGTGATGCGGAGCTCGCAATGGTGGACGCCGAACCAAACCACCAACGATTGATTCACCCGCCGCTGAATGCACACGCGTGGTATCGAACGCGGTGTGATCGTCAAGGTCGGGCAATAGACCAGAGAGACGTTCGGCCAACATCGTCTTGCCCGAACCAGGCGGACCAACCATCAGAAGGTGGTGACCGCCGGCAGCAGCGACTTCGAGCCCAAAGCGAACCAGCCGGTGGCCACGAACATCGGCAAGATCGGCATCGCCTATGTTCGACGCGGCAATGGGTTCGTCTGGAGGCCGCGGCCACGGCGCTTCTGCGAGCAGAGCGTCGACCAACGTGCGCAAATCTGCGGCGCATCGGATTGTTGCTCGGGTGACAAGCGATGCTTCGGAATACGAGTCAGGTGCAACGATGATTTCGGGCTGCGAACACGCGGCGGCAAGTGAAAGGGCCCCAGGAACATGGCGGAGTGAACCGTCGAGACCTACTTCGGCGAGAAAGGCTCGGTCGGCGACCACATTGGCGGCGAGTTGTTCGCTGGCCACAAGAACGCCGATCGCAATCGCGAGATCTAACGATGCCCCGACTTTGCGCACCGAAGTTGGCGCAAGATTTACCGTTGTTCGTCGGTCGGGCCACGCGTAACCCGATGTAAGAAGTGCAGCGCGCACACGATCTCGCGCTTCACGACATGACGCATCGGGCAATCCGACGACCGTGAATCCGGGTAAGCCGTTGGCAACATGCACTTCAACGGTGACAGGCACACCATCGATACCTGACAACGTGGCCGACCCGATAGTGGCAAGCATCGAACCTCCGCGACAACGACTCGACCGAAGGGCGATAACTGCCGCCGAGGCGCAGACACTACGAACTACTCAGATGACATACACGGGCCGTTCGCACTGTTGTGAGCGAATGGCTACTCCGTTCCGAGAACCTCGCGCGTGTATCGGGAAACTGCGGTGATCTGCTCTGTCGTCAGATTCTTTGAGAACGACGGCATTGCACCCTTCCCATTTACGATCAGGGCAATTTGATCGTCGATGTTTGGATATTTCACCGTTACGACTCCCGCCAACTTCGGCCCATACCCGCCGCCGCCGGCGGCACCATGGCAACTGGCGCAGTTCTGCGAGTATGCCTTCTGTCCTTCGACCAGCACCGCATCACCTGCTGGTGCAGCGGGCGAGGAACTCCCACTTGAGCAGGCGGCAACGATCGTCACGCCAGCGACCAGCATCAATCCAACAGCAAGAACTCGGGGGGAACGCATGGCTGCCGACGATACCAGTGGACGCATCGCAACCCGCGTGCGGGGGCGCGCCATTCTCAGGGAATACTTAGACGGTGGGATTCAATCCGCATCGCCAACAACGCCGCACACCGTTCGACTATGTCATGGTCAGTGCGGCGATCGTCATCTGCCTAGGTCTCGTTATCTGGGCGTTCTTCGGCTGAGATGACCAACGAACCTGAGCGCGACCCAATGGGACTCGAGGTCGAGGTTCGCCGAGTACAACCCTACGAAGCGAACAAGACCTACGTCTGCCCCGGATGCAACCGCGACATTCCCTCAGGAACGGGACACGTCGTCGCAGTCCCGTTGGATGCTCCAGACCTTCGACGCCACTGGCACCATGGGTGCTGGAGTAATCGCCATCGCCGCCGACCAGGTCGCGGCTAACCCTTGGACCAACTATGGAACTGATCTTCATTCGTCACGGACAACCACAATGGGAAATCGACGGAGGTGGCGTCGACGATCCCGTACTTACCGATATTGGCCATCGTCAGGCCGAGCTCATCCCTTCGTTCTTTGCCGATCATCCGATCGACCGTTTGGTCGTTTCGCCGCTTGTTCGCGCGCAACAAACGGCTCAGCCCTTAATCAAGGCGTTCAATCTCGAACCCGAAACTCATGACTGGATCGCCGAAATTCGCGCGCCCGAATGGCAGGGGACTCCATCGGAAGTCATCGAGAAGGCGTTCGCTCAACAACGACGCCGTCCCCTCAATGAGCAGTGGGAAGCCATCCCTGGTGCGGAATCGTTTCGCGAATTCCATGACCGCGTTGTCGGCGGGCTCACGGCATTTCTTTCAGACATCGGCTGCACCCGAGCGCGTCAGTTCCCGCCGCTCTGGGACATGAACCACGAAGGACCTCGGATCGTATTCGTGGCTCATTCCGGTGCAAACGCTGTAAGTCTCGGACACCTTCTTGGAATCGAACCCGTTCCATGGGAATGGGAACGTTTCGTTGCTTTCCACGCATCGATCAGTGTGGTTCGTCCGATGCATATCGCATCGTCATTGTCGTTCAGCCTGTTTCGATTTTCCGATACGGCTCATCTCCCAACGGAACTTCACACCCGCTGAGAACGTTCTTCTACTTCTTTTTTCCCAAGTGAGACTGGCCGTCGGTTCCATGTTTTTCGCGATGACGGCTTACGGCAAGTGCGCCACCAACGATCCCGGCCGCGTTTCGAAGCGTTGCTGGCACGACTGGCGTCCGACAGGTCAGGTTCGGGATGAACTTGTCGGACTTCTTTGAGACTCCGCCTCCGATTATGAAGAGGTCAGGCCAGAACAATTTCTCGACTGAGCACAGATATTCGTCGACGCGAGCTGTCCATTCCTGCCAATCGAGTTCAAGGCGTTCACGAACTGAAGCCGCCGCCCACTTCTCGGCATCGCCACCACGCAACCACAAGTGACCAAGTTCGGTATTCGGAACAAGCGTTCCATCGATCACCAATGCTGAACCAATGCCGGTTCCTAAAGTAATCGTCAAAATGACCCCAGATTTTCCGCGTGCCGCGCCAAAACGAGTTTCCGCTTCGCCCGCAGCATCTGCGTCATTCACGATCGTCACAGGACATCCGGTTGCATCGCCGATAATGCGGGCTGCATCAGCATTGATC
The DNA here is from genome assembly GCA_037620085.1 of Acidimicrobiales bacterium. GTDB lineage: Bacteria > Actinomycetota > Acidimicrobiia > Acidimicrobiales > Acidimicrobilacustridaceae > Acidimicrobilacustris. The sequence continues at coordinate 3,176 of JASJMB010000052.1, forward strand.
CATGAGTGATCAACATTGGCCGCGGTGTAAACCACGCCACCCTTCACTACCCCAGGAAAGGTGCAACCAATCGGACCACTCCATTCGAAATGCTTTGCAATTTCCGCAACAGTCGTGCCCACTGCATCGGGCGTTGCCGGATCAGGCGTGAGCAGTCGAAGCCGATCCGTGACGAGATGACCTTTCTTGGTATCGACGACGGCACCCTTGATGCCTGTGCCACCGATATCGATCCCAAGAACCTTCATCTGTCATCCTCCTCGCCTAGGGAAGAGGAGTCTGCCACGGACACCCAACGCCGTGCCGGGGCCGTCTCAGGCCCGGCCGCGAGCCTTGCGGTAACGACGGATCAACGAACTCGTCGACGAATCGTGGGCAAGTTCGGGGGCCGTTTCGTTCGTGAGCTCAGGGACAATCGCTTGGGCCAGTTTCTTGCCCAGTTCCACTCCCCACTGATCAAACGAATCGATACCCCACACCGCTCCCTGAACAAACGTTTTGTGCTCATAGAGGGCAATCAACTGGCCTAGCACTCTCGGCGAAAGTTCCGGCACGAGGATTGACGTAGTCGGATGATTCCCCAAGAAGGTGCGGGCAGCGACCTGTGCTTCGGGCACACCATCGGCCCGAACTTGTTCAGCGGTTCGACCGAACGCCAAGGCTTCAGGCTGCGCAAAAAAGTTCGCCATAAAGATGTCTTGGTGGCCGCCAATCTCGTGCGCAGCCGAAATCACACCGATGAAATCGGCAGGAATCAATTTCGTGCCCTGGTGAATGAGTTGGTAATACGCGTGCTGACCATTCGTGCCCGGTTGTCCCCAAACGATCTCGCCTGTTTGCGTACCCACTGTGCGACCCCAACGATCGACAGATTTGCCATTGCTTTCCATCGCGAGTTGTTGGAGGTACGGCGTGAGATGTGCGAGGTAGTGGCTGTAAGGCAACACGGCGAGGGTTTGTGCACCAAAGAAGTTGTTGTACCAAATGCCGATGAGCCCAAGGATGAACGGGAGGTTCCGCTCCATCGGTGCAGTCCGGAAGTGCTCGTCGATCAGTCGAAATCCTTCGAGCATTTCGATGAAATTGTCAGGACCAATTGCGATCATCAGCGAAAGCCCAATGGCTGAGTCGTAGCTGTAACGGCCACCAACCCAATCCCAGAAGCCAAACATGTTGTCGGTATCGATACCGAATTTCGATACCTCGGCAGCATTTGTAGAAACCGCAACAAAATGCTTTGCAATCGCCGCCTCATCACCAAGAGACGCCAGCGCCCAAGAGCGAGCGCTATTTGCGTTGGTCATCGTCTCGAGAGTCGTAAATGTCTTCGACGCAATGATGAAAAGCGTTTCAGCGGGATCGAGATCACGAGTGAGCTCATAGAACTCATTGCCGTCGACGTTGGAGACAAACCGAACGTCAATAGTTTCCTGCGCGTACGGAAGCAACGCCTCATGAGCCATACGCGGACCGAGATCGCTTCCGCCGATACCGATATTGACCACTGTGCGAATGCGCTTGCCGGTGTGACCTACCCACTCACCTGAACGAATCCGCTCTGAGAACGCCGCCATTCGTTCAAGGACTTCGTGGACATCGGGAACAACGTTCTGACCTTCATCAGTGAACACCACACCCTTCGGCGCCCGGAGTGCAATGTGAAGTACCGCTCGGTCTTCGGTGACATTGATGTGTTCACCCGCCCACATTGCGTCGCGCAATCCTTCGACATCGGCTCGACGCGCAAGAGCAAACAGCTTTGTCAATGTCTCGTCGTTAAGACGATGTTTGGCGTAATCAACGTACAGATCGCCAACTTCCACATTGAGTCGCTCACCACGACCTGGATCAGACGCAAAAAGATCGCGCAGGTGCACGTCAGCGATCTCGGCCTGGTGTGAGGCCAGCTCCCACCATTCAGTCGATTGTTCGATTGGTTGCGGCGCGGCAGACATTTGAACTCCTGAGTTCATGTAAGGGAAACAACGAAACGGGCAGTGAAGCGCTCGCCCGGGGAGATCATTGGCGTGGTCCCCTGACAGAGCGCATTCGTGGGAGCCGTCATCGGCTCAAGCGCAATGAAGTCTGCCCCGGGCGGCGCATAGAACTGCGCGTAGGAATACTTTCGATCAAAGACGACGGTCAGACGGCGTCGCCCTGAGGCAAGAAGCAACTGTCGATCAGACCCGAGGCGATAGGCGTCATCAAAAGAACGTTCTCCGATTCGAACGATCGATGCCGGTTCAAAGATCTCTTCACCCGTTGGAAGCCCGCGCTCATCGAGTACGAGACGATGGCGAGCAGGTGCGCCGAATCGAATACGACCACGTTCAACATCAGGGAGGCAGAAATACGGGTGCCACCCAAAACTCACCGGCACTGAGCGCTTGCCTGTCGCAGTCAGAGTGGTCGAGACCATGAGCCTCCCCGGAGTCACCGTAAATCCAACAGTGAGTTCATGAGGGAAGGGAAACGATGCCATAACCGTCTCATCGGCACCGGCGTCGAACCTCGCGACCATCGATGCCGAACCGGGCTGGCCTTTAACCGACACGAGTTCCCAACCTGGCCGCCCGACAAGCATTCCGTGAATTGGAAGGCCATTGCCATCGCGATGCAAAGGAACATCGGAAAGGTCAACGGTATGAGAACCAACTCGATAGGAAGATCGTTCGAGTCGATTCGCCCAGGGCGCAAGAAGGGGAAGCCCGGTGGTGTGACCTGCCCGCGCGTTCTCGGGTCCGCCATGGAAGTCGAGGTAGCGGCGACCCTTATGCGTCAGCGATGCACCGATCAGTCCCACTTCAGGCAGAACAGAAAAGACCGTTGGTCCGGCTTCAAGAGTGACGGCAGCAACGCCCTCAATCGTTGAGACATGGACAGAACCGTCGATAGAAGCGTCAGCTGCCACTCGCCGACTTCTCGTCGTGGCCACCAAATTGTTTCCGCATGGCTGAAAGCAGCTTGTCGGCGTAATCGGCTTCGCCGCGCGAAGTGAACCTCTCGTAAAGAGCCGTCGTGAGGATCGGAGCCGGTGCCCCAATGTCGATGGCAGCAAG
>JASJMB010000053.1:0-4149 GCA_037620085.1 Acidimicrobiales bacterium
GCACACATCATCGCCGAACACACGATCTCCGAATCGTTCAGCGGCGATGGGCTCATCGTGGCCTCGTTCGATCCGAGAGATAAAGATCTCGCTCTCACTATTTCCCACAATCGGAGCCGCAACTCTCTTTTCGGAGAGTGGGAACCGCGAGCCGAGGCGTACAGACTTCAACTCCACGATGCGAACGAGGAACTCGTCCGATTTCGGTCGATGCTCCCGTTCAGGATTCAGCGGAAGCTGCGCAACGCTTGGAAAGCGTTGAAGAACTAATCCTTCGCCTGTGCGCGGAACCAATCAAGAGTTGCCACCGCACCATCAGCGAGTGATGTGCGTGGACTCCAACCAAGCGTCTGGCCTGCAAAGCCTGGGTTCAGCGCAGAACGTGCGAGCTCGCCGACGCGCGCCGGTTCGTAGACAGGCTCAGTATCGCTACCTGCTGCAGCAGCCATCGCCCGATAAAGCTGGTTTACGGAAGTTTCAACTCCGGTCCCGATATTGCAGAGGACTCCGTCGCCACTGTCGGCTGCACGAACAAACGCATCGACAACATCGTCAACAAACACGAAGTCGCGAGTCTGTTCACCATCGCCGAAGATGCGACATCCGTCTCCGGCCAGAAGTCGACCAGCGAAGATCGCGACAACCCCAGCCTCGCCATGCGGATCTTGACGTGGCCCATAGACATTGGCCAACGCGAGTGCTGCATAGTTCAAGCCATGTAGGAATTGGAACGCATGCAGATAATCGTCAATGACCTTCTTCGCTACGCCGTAGGGAGAGATCGGATGTTGCGGGTGCTGTTCATCGACCGGTAAATCCTCGGGCGCTGGATCTCCGTAGATCGTTCCTCCGCTTGAGGCAACAACTACTTTGCGGGCGCCCGCCAAACGTGCACCCTCGATCACATTCAGACCACCTAAAACATTCACTTCGGCGTCGAAGAGCGGTCTCTCGACAGAAACACGAACGTCAGCCTGAGCGGCAAGGTGGAAGACAACTTCCGGTTCGGCCGATGCGAGTGCCACCGGAATCTCAGATGAGCGAACGTCGATCTCAACGAAGGTAAATCGCTCACGGGCGCCTTGTGCATTTGCAAGGTTGGACAACCGGCCAGTGGCGAGATTATCGAAAACAGAAACGGTATGACCCTCAGCGAGCAGGCGATCAACCAACGTTGAACCGATGAACCCGGCCCCTCCAGTGACTACTGCACGCATTGTCAATCGCTTTCAGGTATTCGAGCACCGACTAGTGCGGAATGCGCCGGGAGTTCAACGCCAGTACCGACCACTGAAACTTCACTTATTTGTGAGTCAGGCCCGATGCGAGCGCCGGTTGCCATAATTGAGTCATAGATTCTGACTCTGGGTCCGATCGTCACCTCGTCCATCAGCACCGAGTTCCGCACAACTGCGCCGTTGCCAATCACGACATCAGCGCCAAGTACTGAATTCTCAACAACGGCCGACGTATCAACTTCATCGGAGGCCCTAAGAGCGTCTTCATGGGAACGAGTGCCATCGATGAGATCGAGTTGCGCGCGCAAGTAGGCGGCCGGAGTCCCCGCGTCAATCCAGTACGCGTCGCTGTGAAGGGCATACAGGCTCTCATCGGCGACCATCGATGGAAATGTCTTGCGTTCTATCGAAACTTTTCGATCGGCAGCGATGCGATCGAGTACAGACGGCTCGAGAACGTACGTTCCAGCGTTGATCCAGTTCGTTGGAGCGGTCCCTGGTGCGGGTTTCTCCACGAACTCGATGACCCGTCCGTCGTCATCGATCGGAACGACGCCGTAACGAGACGGATCGGCCACTGGGGTGAGGGCAATGGTGCCTTCTGCGCCATGGCTCTTGTGGAAGTTCCAGAGCTCAGTGACGTCGAGGTCAGTAAGAACATCGCCATTGACAACAATGAAGGTGTCATCGATTCCGGCGGACAGCGCGGCATAGCGAACTGCCCCGGCTGTGTCGAGAGGGTCAGGTTCCACCGCGTAATGCAGCAACACCCCAGCACAAATACCATCGGGGTAGGCATCAGTGAATGCATCGGGGCGATATCCGAGCGAAAGCACTGCTTCGGTCACGCCATGGGAGCCGAGAGTGGCCACCACACGTTCGATCATCGGCACACCCACGATCGGGAGCATTTGCTTCGGTAGGTCATTCGTGAGTGGACGCAGACGCGTGCCGAACCCGCCTACAAGAACGACTGCCCTCACTGGCCCGCCGCAAGAGTGGTGGGGACTGGATCTGATCCGCCAGCGGGGAGTGTTGTCGCCGAAGAATCCGCGGTGATCGAATTCGGATCGACCGTGACGGTGGTCGGATCAATTGTCAGCTTGGTGGTGCTAGCTGGCTGCCGGGCGATAACGACCACGACGATTCCGATGACCACCGCAGCGGCAATCGTGAGAGGAAACGCCAAACGACGCCTAGGGCGCTGTTCGACTTTGCCGCTCTCGCGGTCCATTCGGGCCGCCTTCTTCGCCTGAGATGCTTTACCCATAGGCCGACGATGTTAGCGGTCGCTGCTCGCTTCACTCGTCAGAACCCGTTTAGCGACCGGATTTCCTGCGTTCGATCAGTTCAGCAAAGAGATTTTCATACGACTCCGCTACTGCCGCTGGAGAGACCCAGCGCTCGACAAATAGCCGACCCGATGCACCCATTCGGGCTGCTCGATCCGAATCGTCGATGAGTTCACCGATTGCGCCAGCAAACGCTCGCGGATCATCGGGTGGAACGGCGATTCCTGCCGCAGCCCGTTCTAACGTGCGCTCCACTTCGGTGCCTGAATCGACACTCGCAACAATCGGTCGACCAGCAGCAAGGATCGAATACAACTTTGAAGGGACGCTCGACCAAGCCAACCCTGCACGCAGTGGCACGACATGAATATCGCCAGCGGCAAGCACCTCTGGCAATCGTTCGATCGGTTGCATATCAATGAAACGCACATTCGGAAGATGTGCTGCGTCGCGCTCGAGATCGGGCCTCGCCGAACCGCCCCCATTAATCACAAAGACCACATCGGGCCGGCTCACTTCAAACGAGCGAGCCGCGTCAAGAACAAGATCGAGCGACTGAGAGAAACCGACGTTCCCCGCGTACATCACCACTTTTTTTCCGATGAGTCCATACTGCTCGCGATAAGAATTTTCTCGTGCCGCCGGACGAATCGCATTCGTATCGACAAAGTTGGGGATGACACGGACCTTCTTCGCTTGAGCCTGTGCCTGCTCCCCCTCGAGGCCGATGGTGATTTTCGACCGGACATTGTCGGCAAGGTCGTCGGAAAGCACCGTTACTGCATCAGACATTCGATAGCTCAACCGCTCAAGCGCTCGAGCTACTCGAATCACTCGATCCCCCGAAAGGAGCCCTAACTCGATCGCAACGTCAGGGAAGACATCTTGGATGTTGAAGACCAGTGGGGCCCGTCGGGCTGTTGCCGCGATTCGTCCAGCTAACCCAAGCGTCAAAGGCGGCGACATAGCGAGCACGGCGTCGGGGCGAACTCGCCCAAAAGCTCCTACGAGTGTTGCCAGCGCGGTGAACCCTCCGAACGCGAGAGCGCGCGCCGGAATGTTTCGTTTATCAGTAGGAAATGGATGAACCCGGCTGATGCGGCCCCAGTCGGTTCGCTCAGTTCGCACCAACTGGCCGTCCCATCCCGCATCGATCGCGTGATGCTGATACCAAGGCAGTGATGTCACCACGTGCAACCGATTGCCTCGAGCGATCAGTTCATGTGCAATTCGAGACATGACAACGCCAGTCGGAGCAACGTCGGGATCGAAATGTGGACAGATGACGAGAAGGTTCACCGGGTCTCCCGATAGAGGGAAAGAAGGCTCTGAGCAGGAGTCAACCAATCGAAATGCTTGGCCCGATCGAATCCCTGACGAACGAGAACCGTACGCCGTGCAGGATCATCGATGAGATCACCAAGTGCGCTGGCCCATCCGGCGACATTCAATGGATAGACCAACTCCCCCGCTCCACCAATGACCTCAGGCAGAGCACCGACATCGCTTGCCACCACAGGACAACCACGTGACATGGCCTCGAGAACTGGGATTCCAAACCCTTCATAGAGCGATGGAAACGCCATGACGGTCGCGGCCCGGTAGAGCAAGTCAAGATC
>JASJMB010000054.1:0-13142 GCA_037620085.1 Acidimicrobiales bacterium
GCCGACGAACGCGGCAATGCCCAGTTCCTCGGTCCCGATCTGTATTTCGACGATCTCTTCCTTGGTGCGGCTGCAGTTGGTCGACGATTCCTTTCCGCCGAGAAAATCGTTCCCACCGAGGAACTTCTGAAGAACGGCACGATTCACACCATGAAGATCAACCGTTCAATGGTCGACGGTGTGATCGAAGCGCCAAACGGAGCGCACTTCACGAACTGTCAGCCCGATTACGAGCGCGACGAGAAGTTCCAGAAGGAATACGCCGACGCAGCCAAGGATCCAGAAGCTTGGAAGGCCTTTGTTGACACGTATCTCTCCGGCTCTGAAGCCGACTACCAAAAAGCGGTGGCAGCCCGATGAGCGATGCAACGCTTGGTGAAATCTGTGTCGCGGCCGTGGCCGACACGTTCCGGGGCGATGGCGAAATCTTCGCTTCCGGTATGGGCACGATTCCGATGCTCGGCGCACGACTGGCTCGCGCCACGTTTGAACCGGAACTTCTCGTGAGCGATGGCGAAGCATTCTTCGTCGCCAACGACCTTCCTGTTGGTGGCACCGACAAGCAGGTTGAAGGCTGGATCCCGTTCCGTACGGTGTTCGATGCTCTGTGGGGCGGTCGTCGCCACGTGGTGATGGGTGCAAGTCAGATCGACACGTTCGGCAATCAGAACATTGCCAATATCGGCGACTGGAACAAGCCGAAGTCGCAGCTTCTCGGGGTTCGTGGTGCTCCTGGCAACACGATCAACCACACCACTTCGTATTTCATCGGTAACCAGACCAATCGTGTCTTCGTGGAAAAGGTCGACACCGTGTCAGGCATTGGTTATGACCGTGCCGCGAAACTTGGTGATTGGGTCAAGGCCCATCACGAGATTCGTCGCGTCGTCACCAACCTTGCGGTGTATGACTTCAATACTCCCGATCACCACATGCGCGTTGCGTCACTGCACCCCGGAGTGTCGATCGATGACGTTGTGGCGGCATGTTCGTTTGAACTCGTGATTCCTTCCGACATCCCCACTACTCGTCTTCCCACCGATGAAGAACTTCGGGTGTTGCGCGAAGTGCTTGATCCGAAGTCGTTCCGCGATCGAGAACTTCCGGCCGCCTGATGCATCCCGCTCTCAGTACTCCGCTGCTCGACCTTCTCGGTTCGAAATATCCGATCGTTCAGACCGGCATGGGCTGGGTCGCGGGCCCGAAGCTCGTTTCGGCTACGTCCAACGCCGGTGCGTTCGGCATCATTGCGTCGGCCACCATGACCTACGACGAACTTGTCGTGGCGATTACTGAAACCAAGAAACGAACGACCGCCCCGTTCGGTGTGAACATGCGCGCCGATGCCGACGACATCATGGATCGCCTCAAGCTTCTGGTTGCCGAGGGAATTCCGGTTGCGTCATTCGCCCAGGCTCCGAAAAAAGATCTCATCGATTATTTGCACGATCACGGCGTGAAGGTGATGCCATCGATCGGTGCAAAACGTCATGCCGAAAAAGTTATGGAGTGGGGTGTCGACGCCATCCTTGTGCAGGGTGGCGAAGGTGGCGGTCACACGGGTTCGGTTCCGACCTCGCTGCTACTTCCCGAGGTCGTCGATGTTGTCGGCGGTCGCGTCCCTGTGGTTGCTGCCGGTGGTTATTTCGATGGTCGCGGCCTTGTTGCTGCGCTTGCGTACGGGGCCAGTGGCATTGCCATGGGCACGCGCTTCCTCCTCACCTCTGATTCACCGGTGCCGATGGAAGTCAAGAAGCAGTACCTCGGCACCGCAGTAACGGGCACTGTCGTCACCACCAAGGTCGATGGCGCACCGCATCGAGTGATCCGAACCAAATTGGTCGATCAGATGGACGGCGCATCAGCAATCACCGCAGTTCCCAAAGCCGTTGCCAATGCCGCTCGCTTCCGCAAGTACACCGGCCTCTCGTGGATTCAGATGGCCAAAGAAGGCCTCGATATGAAGAAGCGCATGGACATGCCGTGGGCAGAAGTCATCATGGCCGGCAATACGCCTATTCTCACCAAGGCGACACTGGTCGACGGTGAACTCGATGCTGGCATCCTTCCTACCGGTCAGGTCGTTGGTGTCATCGACGATCTACCTTCGGCTGCTGAAGTTGTGAACCGCATCATTGCCGAGGCGGAAACCACGCTTGATCGTCTCGCTGGCCGTAACCCCGGTTCCTGAACTCGTCTGGAGATAGCTATGACCACACTCATTGACGGACCAGACGCTGTTCGTGCTGCAGAAGGAACTCACCTCGGCTACAGCGACTGGCTGAAGATCGAACAAGACCGCGTCAACATGTTTGCTGATGCGACCGGCGATCATCAGTGGATTCATGTTGATCCTGAGCGAGCCAAAGATGGGCCCTTCGGGGCAGCGATCGCGCATGGCTATCTCACGATGTCGTTGTCGAATTTCTTTCTTCCGCAGATCGTTGAAGTCCAGGGTTTCTCCGCTGGCATCAATTACGGCGTCGACAAGGTTCGCTTTCCGTCACCGGTCAAGGTCGGCCAGAGCGTTCGCGCTGGGGCCGAACTGGTTGAGGTCACAGAAGTGAAGGGCGGCCTGCAAACGCTGATGCGCATCACGATCGAGATTGAGGGCGAAGAACGTCCCGCTTGTGTGATCGATGCAATTTCGCGCTGGCTTCTCTAAAACGTTTCGCTTTACTTCACGCTTAACCACACAATCTGGGGGACATCATGGCCAATCCGATCGGACCGCTGACTTCGGGCGATGAATGGTTCCAACATCAGATTGTCGACACGGTGGCAGTCGTTGGCACCAGTGATTTGGCCTGGACCGAAAAGGTTTGCGCTATGGCGATGGCCAAAGACGGGAGCCTGCAACTCGGTTTCGGTCTCGGCAAATACACCAACCGAAACGTGATGGATGCCTATTGCGGCGTCTCTCGTGGACGTGAACAAACCACTGTGCGCATGAGCCGTCGACTTTCCGACGCGCCTGAACTTCTTGGTGGTGGCCCGATTCGTTACGAAATCGTGGAACCTCTCAAAAAGATCCGTTTCGTACTTGAACCGAATGACATACAACCAATCGCGTTCGATTGGTTGTTCGAAAGCATCATTCCGCCAATGGTCGAAGACCGGACACATAACCGTTCAACGTTCCGCATTGCCTCAGAACTTGTTCGTTACCACCAGATCGGAACATGTAGCGGTTGGGTCGAGGTCGATGGCGTTCGCACTGAGATGAACCCAGATACATGGGTGTCGACCCGCGATCACTCGTGGGGCGTGCGCTACGACGTTGGCGAACCACCGACCGACATGGAACCGCAGCGTGGCCTCGACGGTGGACAGTTCCAGTTTTTCTGGAGCCCCATCCTCATGGAGCGCCCTGATGGCAGTCATTACGGACTGTTCTTCAATGTCGCAAAAACGGTGTTGCCCGGTTTCTTGCAAAAGAACGTCACGGCGATCATTGAAGAAACCGATGGTTCGGTCACGCATATGGCCGACGTGGACCAAGACTTCACCTACGACACGTCGAATCGGCGGCTCAAGGGCGGCAAGATCCTCGCCACGATGAGCGATGGGTCTGCCCGCAACTTCGAAGTTGAAGTTCTTGGCGATACGGGCTTTCACCTCGGAGCTGGTTTGTACTTCGGTTGGAACGGCCATCATCACGGCGAATGGCGTGGTGAGCTCAATGTCGAGGGTGAACGCATTGCCGATTGCACCGAGCCAGAAACTGCTCGAAAGCTCCACCAAATTCGTGACACCACCGTGCGCGTCACCGATCCCGTTGGTGGCGGCGTTGGCTATGGAAACATGCAACCCATCGTCGTGGGGGCCTGGCCCGAACTCGGTCTCAGTGCCGAGTCGTCATTCATGTGAGCCAGCCGGTCTCTATCGGTCGCCGTGGTGAACCGGAACTCCCGCCAACTTGGCCCGAGGGGTTTCCTCCGGCATTCCACGTGTTGGCGAAACCCACCGGAGCGATCTGCAATCTCGATTGCACCTATTGCTTCTTCCTTTCAAAAGAGCAGCTCTATCCCGGCGATCGCTTTCGCATGTCCGATGACTTGGTCGCGACCTATCTCACGCAACTGATCGAGTCTCATCAGACACGAGAGATCACCATTGCCTTCCAAGGCGGGGAGCCCACGTTGATGGGTGTGGAGTTCTACCGGCGCCTTGTGGCCAAGGCCAAGGAGATCGCAGGACCGCAGCGCATTCTGGAATTCACCCTGCAAACAAATGGCACGTTGCTCGACGACGAATGGTGTGAGTTTCTCGCTGCTGAACAGGTGCTGGTAGGTCTCTCCATTGATGGGCCTGCTGCGATGCACGACGCGTTTCGAGTCGACAAGCAAGGTCGTCCCACCTATGAGCGCGTCAAAGCGGCGTGGGAGTTGCTGCAACGCCACAATGTCGCAACGAACGTTCTGTGTTCGGTGCATGCCGCCAACGCCGATCATGGTCTTGAGGTGTACAAACACTTCCGCGACGACCTCGGAGTTCGATTCATTCAGTTGATTCCGATCGTCGAGCGAGCGACAGCGGAACTCATCGACAAGGCCGATGCGGGCTGGGGTGAGCGCGCTTCCGAACGTCCGCTCTATTTGCAAGAGGGCTCGCTGGTCACGGAACGCTCCGTGACGCCGGCGCAGTGGGGGAAGTTCCTGACGGCGGTGTTTGATGAGTGGGTGCACAACGACGTGGGCGAGGTCTTCGTTCCGTCATTTGATGCGGCGCTCGGTGCTTGGCTTGGAATGCAATCGCCGATGTGCATCTTCTCGGAAACCTGTGGGACTGCTATTGCTCTCGAACATAACGGTGACGTGTATTCCTGCGATCACTATGTTGAACCAGATTTCCTTTTGGGCAACATCGCCACACAGCACTTGGCCGAGATGGTCGCCTCGCCCCAACAACAAGCATTCGGCTCTGCGAAAGCAACGACCTTGCCCTCGCAGTGTGTGAATTGCGAGGTTCGGTTTGCCTGTCATGGCGAATGTCCACGCAATCGGTTTACGACAACAGCCGATGGTGAAGACGGCCTCAATTATCTGTGCGAGGGCTATTACGGCTTCTTCACCCACATCGACCGACCGATGAAGATCATGGCCGAGTTGCTGCGCACGGGCCGTCCCGCCGACGAGGTCATGGCGATCCTCGCCCAAGCTGATTGATCTATTCGCATCGATGAGCGGTTTCCGGCTCACAAAATTGGTCAGACTGCTAGAACAGATTTGATTCTTGCTTTGGCAACATGGGGCTTGGGCTGTTGAGCGAGTGCTGGTTTGAACGACGATTGATGGGGACACGATGGCTAGTGCTGCACAGAACTTCACTGTCGACCGACTGACGAGTTCCATAGGTGCTCGTATCGAGGGCATTGATCCTCGTGACATCGACAGCGAACTCGCGACGAGACTTCGTGAAGAACTCGGACGTCACGGTGTATTGGTCTTTCATGCCCCGGACATGACCGCCGACGAGCAATGTGCCTTCGCTGCTCAGTTTGGATCACCGATGGGCCACCCGGTGAAGGAGTTCTTGGTCGGCGGTCCCGATGATCCGATTTCTGTCGTTGAAAACGATGCAGAGAAACCCCCGCAGGATGATCAGGATTTCCATACGGACTATTCATTCAACGGCGAGATCCCGGACCTCGCGATTCTGCGCCCGGAAATCCTTCCAACGAATGGAGGCGACACGATTTGGTCATCGACTGCGGCTGCGTATCGACTTCTTTCCGATTCGTACCGCCAAATACTTGGAAGCATGAATGGAGTTCACGATGCCGGTGAACGGTTCTGGTTCGAGATGGATCGCATGCTTGGCCCAGAACAGGCCACGAAGGCGCGCAATGCGTTTCCCTCGGTGATGCACCCAGTCATCACCGCCCACCCGGTAACGGGGGAGCCGCTTCTGTTCGTGAATCCTGGTTACACCGTTTCCATTGACGGTCTTACCGCTCCGGAGAGTCGGTCAATGTTGCAGATGCTGTTCGAACTGCTCAACGATTCCTCGCTCCACTATCGCCATCGCTGGCATGAAGGCGATCTTGTGATGTGGGATGAACATGCCACGGTGCATCGGGGTCCATCGGACTTCCACCCCGAGCACCGAAAGCTCACGCGGGTTACCGCGAATCGCCGAGCACCACGTTCGTTTGTGCCTGCCTGATTACGAATCAGAACGGGCGATGGCTCGTTCGTCAGTGCCGAGGTATGAAGCAATCACGGCAGGATTGTTACGGATTGACGTTGGATCGCCTTCTGCAATGACACAACCAGCCTCAAGGCAGTAGATCCGGTCAGAGATCGACATGACCATTGGCATGTCGTGCTCAATCACAAGAATCGAAGCGCCAAGCTCTTTACGAATCGACTCGATGAGCGGCCCAAATGCTTCTGTTTCTTTCTGGGCCACACCAGCGGTGGGCTCATCAAGAAGAAGCAATTCGCTATCGAGCGCCAGCAGCGCACCGAGTTCGACGATGCGTCGAGTGCCGGTAGAGAGTTCGCCCAGAAGGGCATCGGCATAACGAGAAAGTCCGAGGTAGCCGATGATCTCGTTGGCCTGCTTGTGCTTGCGCTTCTCGCGTTGTGGTGAGGGCGGAAGCGAAAGCATTGACGGAACCAGTAACGAACTCTCGCGTGCTTCCAAAGCGACCATGAGGGTTTCACGGACGCTCAGTGATGAGAACAATCGAGCGTTTTGGAACGCACGACCAATGCCGAGGCGAGCACGGCGTGGGGCTGAGCGATTGTGAGCTTCGGTCCCAAAGATTTCAATGGTTCCTGTACTGGGAACGAAACCACTAACCGCATTCATGAGCGTTGACTTGCCCGCTCCGTTTGTTCCGATCAGGCCAACAATCTCGCCAGGCTTGACCGTGATTGAGGCACTGTCGACAACAACTCGTCCGCCAAAGCGCACGGTGACATCAGTCGCCACGAGAGGCATCGCGCTGTTCTCATCGTGAGTCTTCACTGATGCCAGTGAACTTACGGAACCAACTTGGGTGTTTCGTTTTGGCTCCCATCCAGTGCGCTTAGCGAGCCATCCCAAAAGAAGATCGCGTGCTGAATGGATGATCGAAATAAGACCACCGGGGAAATAGAGCAGTACAACCAACATGCCGATACTGCTGGCAAACAATTTCACCTGTGGTGTGCCATCAAAAAGAATCGGTATCGCGATAACCACAATAACGCCAAGAACAGCGCCAGTAATCGATGCGATACCGCCTACAACGGCAACAGCGACGACTCGAAGGGATTGCTCAACATCGAACCATCCGGTGTTGGGGCTGAGTTCAAGTTGAGCCGACAGTAGGGGAAGAAGTCCACCGGCAAGAGCGGCAAGACCGCCTGAAACCGCGAACGCGATGATCTTCTTCGCGGTAGGGGAGACGGTATACGCCGCGGCGGCGAGTTCGTTGTCGCGCACCGCGATGATTGATCGGCCAACACCTGTTCGCCTGATCTGCCACACCAACAAAAGAGCGAGGATCGTCACGAGAAGGCAGAACCAATACACGCCTTGGAAGTTGTTGCCTTTCACGTTCCAGAACAAAAGTCTGTAGCCCTTTGCTCGATTGACGTCAAGATTGGCAATAGCTCCCTGCCCAGAAAGTGCGCTATTGAAGATGAGCCAATTTCGAACCATCAGCCCGAATCCGAGGGTGATGACGGCGAGGAAGAGGCCTTTTATTCGCAATGCCGGCACACCAACGATGAGGGCGGCGATGACTCCAAAGGCAACTCCGAACAGTATGGCAACAGGGACGGGTAAGCCTCCGGAGAACTTCACGGTGAAATATGCCCCGATTGCTACAAATCCGAACTGGCCAAGAGACAGCTGCCCTGCCCATCCGGTGAGCACCGTGACTGAGAGTGCGGCAATGATCCAGACCAAAATCTCGGCATAACGAAGTGGGTCCGTGGGCTTGTTGAAGATTTGCGGAAGAAGAAGCGCGATTGCCAGAAGTAGGCCGAGCCCAAGCACGGTGGACAACCGATAGAGCGGATGCTTTCGCAGTTCTTCGTTGGCTGACTTGAGTTTCGTGGTGAGTTGCCATTCGTCAGCACTCATCCCACTTCCGCTTCCGTTGAACACAATGAGAACAAGGAGGATTAGGAAGATTGCCAAAATGTTAGATCCCTGCGGTATTTCACCAACCTGGGCCCAGGTCACACAAAGCCCATTGACGATGCCAACAACCACACCGCCAACAACGGTCCAACCGAATGATCGCATCCGACCGAACATTGCTGCGGTAAGAGCCAAGAGGAGCAGAGTTGGCCCGAGCGCCGAACTCACGGTTGCGATATTGCCCCCTTGTACGGGTGCAATAAGAAGTGCAGCGATGACAGCCAGCAGGCCACCGAGAGCCCAAACCTTGGTCGATACGGTTCGGATTGAGATGCCCGCCAATTGCGCCGACGCGGCATTGTCGGCAGTCGCTCTGACCTGCCGACCAAATTTTGATTTCTGAAGCAGAAGTGTGAGACCGAGCATCAGGAGTGGAACGGCGATGATGATTGTGATCATCGGTCCGGTGACAGTCACCCCGAGTGGGTTCCAACTACCGCTGAAAATAACTGGATAGCTCACGCCCGCTACGTCACCCTCGGGGATCGGAAGGCGAAGTTGCAGCAACTGAATAAGTTGGGTGAGGCCGAGCGTTGCGACGAAAAGTAGGAGTCTCGGTTGGGTGAATAATCGCCGAAGGATGAGTTCAGAGGCGACGCCAAGAAGCACGCCGGCCCCCAGGGCTATGGGCATAGACCAGACGTAGGGAATCTTGTACTGAATGAAGAGCAACGCCATGGCGTAACCGCCGAAGGCTCCGATCTGGCCTTGAGCAAAGTTGATAACACCCGTTGCTCGGAAGATAAGAACGAGGCCGAATGCCACGAGGGCATAGACCAATCCTTGAATGAATCCGGAGAAGATGATGTCTCCGCTGAATGTGAGTCCGAACATCACGATCAGGCACCCTCTCCGCTAAGGAACACGGCGCGAAGGAGGTCATCGCGCTCTAACAATTCTTGGGCCGGTCCTTCGAATTTCACCTGACCACGCTCCATGAACACCGCTCGGTCAGCAACCGCCAATGCCACATTTACTGATTGTTCGACAAGCACCATCGTTGTCCCCTGCTCTTTCAGTTTCTCCACGATGCCGAGCAAACGTTGCACAACGATTGGGGCGAGCCCCAGCGACAATTCATCGATGAGAAGCAGATCGGGTTCAAGCATGATTGCTTTGCCTAGCGCAAGCATCTGTTGTTGACCGCCGGACAGAGAGCCGGCTTTCGAATCGACGAGATGAAGAAGTTCTGGGAAGACCGCAAATGTTGCCTCGATCCTCTCTGCTCGCTTCTGCTTGTCTTCGATGAGTTCACTCCAGAGTTCCAGATTCTCAGAAACGGTCATTGACGGGAACACTGCATCGCCGCCAGGGATCTGCATCATTCCAAGCGCTACTCGATACTGAGGATCGACAAGAGTGATCGTCCTCCCGTTCATGCGTATGACGCCGCGGTCGGGATTCAACAAACCACTGATTGACCTCAAAATGGTCGACTTTCCTGCACCGTTGGTGCCGAGGAGGGCAAGACACTCGCCCTTCTTGACTTCGAAACTCACGTCGAACAGCACCTGAAGGGTTCCGTAGGAGGCGTCGACATTTCGCACCTGGAGAACAGGGACGTTCTCGGGGTCGGCAGCCATTCGCTTTTGCTCCTCTTGCATTTCCATGAGTTCGGAAACGGTGAGTGAGATGTCACGCTTCATATAGCGGGATCCGTAAATGATCATGAGTCCACCGATGAGTGTTGCCACAGGGATGACGACTGTGAGCGCAGTACGTTGCCCGAATGCATCGGAGAATGCTCCGGTGAGAAGGCCACCGAAGAATCCACCCATCAGGAAGATGTAGACGCCCACCATCGAGAACGCTTGGGCTCTCATCTGGTACGGAACGACGGCGGAGATTGTTGGCCCGAGTTGGGTGAAGGCCATTCCTTGGCACGCGTTGCCGATTGCAAAGAATGCAATCAGGATTGCTGCTTGCTGGAATCGGAGTCCGACTGTTAGGAAAAATCCGTACATCAAAATTGACGCGCCCATGAGTTTGAGAGCCGAGGGCGGATTTCTGCGAAAGAGGCGCTCTCCGTAACGACCAGCTATGGGAATCGCAATTACCGAGACCGACCAAGTGATTGACATGATCCAACCGCGCTGGAATGCCCCATACCCATACACATCTTTCATGAGCAGGTTGAAGGTGGCGGGAACTGCGACGAGCGCGAAACCAAGAACGCCGATACCAACGATAAGAAAATAAAAGGTCCGAACTTTTTTGAGCCTTGCCATGGCGGCGCTAAGCCGAACCGGTCCGTCATGAATTTCGCTTTCGGTGATGTCCTCACCAAAAACAGCTTCTTGTTCGTTGCGCCCGCGCTTGGGCTCGCGCTTGAAGGCGAATGCAATTGCGAGTCCCGCAGCCGGAAATCCGAACATCCAAAACACCCAGCGCCAGTCACCGGCTTGGTCGCCGGCGATGAGGACAATTCCGCCAGCGACGATTGGCCCTACAACTTGACCGATTGGTCGGCCCAGTGTTTGGGCGGCGAACATGCGAGTACGGACCCCGATCGGATATTGATCGGCGATCAATGACGGGGTGATTGGAATATTCGCTGACTTGCCAATTCCTGTTCCTGCAGTACCGAAAGCCATCTGGAACGGGTTCACGATGAAACCGAGACCGACACCGCAAGCCCCCCAGACCGCAGTTGCAACACTAAGAACCTTTGTGCGGGAATAGCGATCGGCGAGCCAAGCAAATGGCAACGAAGCAAGGACCAGCACGACTCCGCCAAAACTGATGAGACCGAGAAGCGTCGTATCGGAAATATCAAGCGTCTCTTGAATGTCGGGACCAAGGACGAGCAGGGCCACGGTCTGAAATTCTTCAACGACGATGAGCAGCAGCAGCAGGGCGATCATCGAGACCCCTCCCTGTTTCAGACCCTCACTCAGGCGCATCCCTTTTCCGCCGACTCCAGGCAGAAGGTCATCGGGCAGCACCACGATCTCTTCGTTGGCGGCGGCGAGGCGTTGCTGCTCTTCTTCAAAGATCACAGAGGTCAGGCTCGACAAACCCTGGCTGCTGGTGCTCTGGTCATCGGTTGTTGACATGGCTCTCCTCATTCTTTGCCTCGAGGGGCAGACGACCGCGAGTGTCCAATGCCCCAAACCCCGTGGGAAACTTAGCGGAAGATCGGAGGGCGTGACGACGGTCACTTGAGGCGCACGAATTTGCTACAGTTGTGTTTCTCGCAAATGGCGAGAACCATCTCGAGATCCTCAGGGGGACCCTCATGGCACGTTCAAGAACTTGGACTGCAGCAATTGCGGTTGTGTGTGCATTCACGCTCCTAGCTGCTGCATGCTCCAGCGGCGATAGCGATTCATCAGGCGGCGGAGGTGACACCACCGGAGTAACTGATACTGCAATCAGGATTGGCGTTGCGGTTTCCGATCTCGATGGTCTCCGTGCCGCAGGTATTGCGCTGGCCCCGGCGCTCACAACGGTGAACCTTGCAAAGCGTGTTACTTCTTACTTTGATGAATGGAACGCGGCTGGCGGCATTAATGGCCGTCAGGTTGAAGGCGTCGTAATGACGTGGGATCCGGTCAAGCCGGCCACTGCGCAGAAGGTTTGCGACGATGCCACGATCAATACCCCGGTGTTCGCATTCATGAACACCAATGGCATGGGTGCCAAGTACATCGAGTGCATCGCTAAGGCGGGCGTTCCCACCTTCTTTGGTGACAACGCTCCGCAGTCTGTGCATGACACTGGTTGGCTCACCTCGATCTCGCCTTCGGCTGAGGTCAATGCAAGCGCTGGCATCGCTGCAGCGATCAAGTCTGGTCAGATCGCGAAGGGTGCCGCAGTGGGTATCCTCAGCGGAAACGGACCAGAGCACATTGCTGCGACCGCCGTAGCGAAGACCGCCCTTGAAGCCAACGGCAACAAGGTCACTGTTGCTCAGGTCAATACCCTTCAGGGTGATCCGGGTATTCAGAACACCGAGTCGGCTGCTGCCGTGAACACCTTCAAGGCCGCCAGTCTTGCCAACGTTGTTATTGCCCTTCAGTTCACCGCTTCAGGTGGCTTCTGGGACAACGCAGCAGGCAACGGCTGGAAGTTCACCTTCCTCGACATTGCTTCATCGATGTGCACCGCATACGGAGCGAAGAGCCTCAAGCCTTCCGCCGTTGGTGGCATCTGCTACACGGTGTTCGGCGATTCAACCTCGTTTGATGGCAAGCTCCGTGTTGAAACCGATTTCGAGAAAGAATGTCGTGCACACTTCGACAAGATTTCCGTAAACGACTTCGGTGGCGTCAAGTCCACTCCTGGTATTCCTTCCGGCGAAACCCGCACCATGCCTGACGGCATAAAGGCGAGTTCCGACGCCCCGCCGAATGAGTGCACGCTTTCCAATGTGGTCAAGCTGGGCCTTGAAAAGGCCGGTAAGAAGCTCACCCGTGAAGGCTTTATGAAGGCCGTGCGCGGTCTTGGAAGTCTTCCGGTTGCTCTTGGCTCTGACGGCAAGGGTTCACAGGCCACAGGCAAGACCTACATCGCCGACTTCATTCATGGCGACAAGCTGACTGCGGCACCTACGGGCACCGTGAAGAATGCCAATGGCACCTACAACAACTGCCCAGCCGATATTCAGTGCTGGGTTCCTGTAGACGCCGTTTGGTATCCGATCGGTAAGTAGTAGATCGATCACAGATGCTGAAGAGGGCGTCGGCTTCGGTCGGCGCCCTCTTCGCGTTTGCCCGGTAGGTTTCGGCGATCGCTCTCTAAGGGGAAGTCATGGCAAAGCGCAGTTTGTACCTGCATGAAGTTGTCGATGTCGTTGGCCAAGGTCAGTACGACTACATGGAGCACCTGTGGCAAGACCCAGTGCTGCGCATGCCCGAAATGAACAATCTTCTTGGTGCATTTTATGTCTGTGCGCAAGGTGGTGGTCGTTGGCCGCAGGTCATCAACATCTGGGACTGTGGCGATAAGGGCTGGGAATCATGGGGTCGCAATGTCGACAGGTTGAACCTCAAGCGGCG
>JASJMB010000055.1:0-4601 GCA_037620085.1 Acidimicrobiales bacterium
TGGTGATGGCCAGGGACGGATTCTCTGGCGGGAAATCGCCAGATCGAATGGTGATGTCATCTGCGAAGTTGCAGAGGTGTGGGGACATGGAGCGCGTGTTGCGTCGGCTCTTTATGCAGAGATGACACGTCGTGTGACAACGCTTCCTAAAAATCCGCAAACCATCGCGCTTTCCGATGTCATCGAGTCGCTAGGCCGAACCTCTATGGGGCTTCGCGCCCCCGAGCAACAACGGCGTGAACCAGTGCCCGAGTGGCTACTTTCGCGCCTTGTTTATACGGCAGGAATGGCTCGTCGTGATGTTGAGTCACTCGATGCGGAAGCTGCTTTGGAACTCTGGGAGCGGTACATCACTGGCGACAAGTTGACCGGTGAAACTGACACGCAGACGTAATTACGCCGCCACCACGTACTCGCGGATGAACTCGCGGGCCTTGCCGAGTTCACGTTGGCAATAGGCACGGCTCTTGTGGAGGTCGCGTGCAGCCTCGACAACGGTGTAGCCCTCGACATCAACACGCCATACCAATTCGCGCTGCAATGTCGACAGCATTTCAAGTGCGTTGCGTACATCGACCTGCGCGGCAACTGCATCGGCAAAGTCGTGACCGTTGGTGGTGATATCACCAATGCGTTCGGTGAGTTCATCGAGGGAACCCACCAGACGACGAGCAACGCGCTGACCGTCGCGCTCAACTAAGTGCGCGCCCTGGCCCCGTTGGATGCGTTCGGTGCGGCGCCAGTCCTCGGCACGATTGCGGAGCGAGACGGCCGCAAACACCTCGGGGGAGTATGTGGCCATCCAACGCTTTGGATCGGACCAGAACTGCAAGAAGACCAACATGGCCATGTCGTGCGCGCCGTTGTCGGTGCCACGCTCAAACCGAGCCCGGGCCAAGCCGTGGGCGGTGGTGTAGACCCGAGTGCCGAAGCTCTGAGGGTCGTGGTTGGGGGAAGTGTTGAACTGATGTGCCAAGTAGGGCTCCTGTTCTCCGGCCAGCGTTCGCCGCCGGTTTTGAGGGAAGGGGGCTAAGTATGAAGACCCCCTGTGACAGTCGGAAGGCTGATCTCCGATCGAAACCTTTATGCTGTCAACACCCTCATATTGTCATAGATGTGACTTTGTGTCAAGCAACCGCATAAAATGGCTGTGTGACAGCGAATTCCTACGATCCCTCTGAATTCCCAGCGTTTGCGGTAACTGTCGATATCGCCGTGTTCACGCTCATGGATCGGCCGGTGCCCCCGAAGTCGGGCCAGGCCCCCCGTAAGGAACTCGCGGCGGTCCTTATTGTCCGTGGCGGCGACACCGAAGCTGGCCGCTATGCGCTGCCCGGTGGCTTCGTCCATATCGGCGAAGACCTGTCGGAGGCCGCCATTCGAGAGTTGCATGAAGAAGCCGGGCTGGAACTGCCCGAATCAGCGATTCATCAGTTCCGTGCCTACGGGAAACCCAAGCGTGACCCTCGAATGCGAGTGGTCACCGTGGCGCACACGGCACTGACGTCAATTGATGTTGCGCTGCAAGCGGGAACCGACGCAAAAGAGGTCGAGATCGTCCCGGTGCGCAAAGTGCTCAATGGCGAGATTTCATTGGCCTTCGACCACGACCAAATTTTGAGCGATGCGCTGGAGTTCGTCCAGGTACTTGTCGAAGAGACGTCAGCAATTCTCGAATTGTGTCCGGAATCGTTCACGCTCACCGAGCTTCGTCACGCATGCGAAGCAGTGTGGGGCTACGAGGTCGATCGAGCAACGTTTAATAAGCGCGTGCTGCACATCGAAGGATTCCTGGAAGCTGACGATTCAGAGATGTATCAATTGCTTCCGTCTAAAAGCTTCATGTCGATGAGTATGGAATCGTCATTAATGGAAACGCCGTCGAAGCCGAGCACACGTGGTCGCCCCGCAAAGTACTACCGCCGCGGCTGGGCAGAAACGCTGCATCCCCCGTTATTGCGCCCACGCGACCGATTAAAGGAAACCGAGTCCTGGTACGAAAACGTGTCGTTAAAGTCATTAATGAGCGAGGATTAAACGAAGTGATGTCATTAATGAGCGACCTTTTGGCTCGGCGCCGAGGCGTGCATCAGCCTTAAGGCATTAGGAAGCGACGGAGCCGTCGGTTGGCTAGCGGTCATAAATGGTGACGCGATGAAGAATGCGGGGAGCTTCCTCATAGTCATTGACCGCGTAGTGCATGGTGCAACGGTTGTCCCAGAGCGCGGCATCACCAGGGGTCCAGTGCCATCGAGTGTTGAACTCGGGCTTCTCGGCATGATTGAACAGTGACGCAAGAAGGCCGATGCTTTCGGTCTGGCTCATGTCGACAATTGATGTGGTCCAGCCCCGATTCACAAACAACGCCTTGCGACCCGTGACGGGATGCACCTTCACCATGGGATGCGGATTGAGCCCGGTGAGTCCGGGGCGCCCGTGCATTGCGTCAAGACCACCGATGAGTTCCTTCATCGCCGGAGCCAGCGCGTCATAAGCGTTGTACTGATTCGACCACAACGTGTCGCCACCGGTTGGCGGACAGATTTGCATCGCTAACAACGAACCGTTGGGCGGAGTCTTGGCGAAGGTGACATCGGTATGCCACGCGTTCGCTCGTCCTTGTGGTGTTGATGCATCAAGAACGAGAACCTCACCGTTCTGCCCGAGCGTTGGCTGGCCTCGGTAGTCCTCGTCGCCCGTTGTTGTCGCGGCGAGCCGTCCAAAGGTTTCGCCTAGCGCAATGTGTTGATCGAGGGTGAGGTGTGCTTCGGGGAAGAACAGCACCAGATGCTCGTACCAGGCGTGATGCAACGAGTCGACGAGTTCGTTGCTGATGCCACTGGAAAGATCAAGCCCCGTAACGGTGGCGCCAAGTGCGGCCGGCAGGGGAGTAATGGTCAGGGCCATGATCTGATTGTGCCTCGCTTATGGCGAGACCGCACGCGAGACCAGCGCCGATGTGACTCAATAGAGAGGTATGGCTAAACGAGTTGAGTCGATAAATGCAATCACGTTGATCACTGCCGAAATGGCGGCTTCAGTCGCTTTTTATGAAGTTCTGGAGTGTGAGTTGGCCTTTGGCGGTGCCCAAGCGTCATTTACGACACTCAGACTTGGCCATGCGCAGTTCTTGAATCTGCTACTCGACGCCACTTGGGTTCGACCGACGCAGGTGTGGGGCCGATTCATTTTGTGGGTCGACGACGTTGACGCCGCTCACGACGCATTCATCGCCGCTGGATACACCCCGACGATGGCGCCGTCAGACGCGTCGTGGGGAGAGCGGTATTTCCACATCGTTGATCCCGCCGGACACGAAGTCGGCATCGCTCGCCGCCTCCAGGTTTGAGCCTTCGATCGGAGCAGGCCGAACAAGAAGCGCAACCACAACGATCGTTCCCAACAGTGCGGCAATCCCTGAATTTGCGATGACGGGAAGTTCTCGCGAACCGATGCCGTAGGTGAACCACAGATACGACGATGTCGCGAGAAAGGCCCAGGCAACCACAGAGATTCCTGGACCTCGTCCGTGACGAAGTGAATAGCGAATTTGTGGAGCGCTAACGAGCAGCGATGCGGGAATGCCGATCCAACCAGGAATGTTCTCGTTCACCGTTCCAAGAGCGATGACAATGACGAGTGATAGGGCGATGACACTTCGGCAAGAATCCGCGTGCGTCGTGGCCGGTCGTGGAGCATGAACCACGTGAGTGGGACGATGAGAACAACCCAGGAACCATTGGCGATGATTTGCTGCGGTGAGCGGACCGAAACTCCGTAGCCAAACCACGCCACCGAAGAAATAGTGAGAAGAATCCATGTTGACGGCGAGATGCCGGCAGCGGTTCGAGACTTCAACATTCGAGTTGTCTGGGTCGACGAACTGATAATCGATGCAATGGCGGCGGCGGTGCCGGCAATCTGGGCCCAGAGCGGAATCACCAAAGGTTTCTAGACGAAACCAAGCGACTTGTCGTGCATCTGCGCTCGATCAGTGGGCGTGACAACATGAGCCCATGACGACACCCCAGGTCTCTATTCAATTGCGCACATTCCGACAGGACGATCCTGGATCTTTCTCCTATGTCCTTGATCAGGCCCGAGCTGCCGATGTGGCCGGAATTGATCGCGTGGCCGTTAGCGATCACGTTGCCTACGGCGAGAACCTCGAGGCCTATGGCGACCCGAAGAAGGGCGGCTCGGTTGGCGGCAAGCAGCCCACCGATTCCGATGGCAACTGGCTCGAGCCCCTCACTGTTCTCACCGCAATGGGTGCGCTCACCGAGCGAATTCGCCTCAACACCGCCATTCTGATTGCCGCATTGCGCACCCCAACCGTGCTTGCCAAACAGGCCGCAACGATCGATGTGCTCACTGGTGGTCGTCTTGAACTCGGCGTGGGTGTTGGTTGGCAGAAAGAGGAATACGACGCGTGCGGGCTCGATTACGACAATCGCGGTCGTCTCCTCGATCACACCATTGAGGTGTGCCAATTGCTGTGCCGCGAGCAAGTCGCCACGTATTCATCGCCGGAACTGTCATTCGAAAAGATTCATCAGATGCCGAAGCCTCGTCAGGCCGGAGGCGTTCCGATCTGGATC
>JASJMB010000056.1:0-11772 GCA_037620085.1 Acidimicrobiales bacterium
TTGCTGTTCTTTATGCTTGAGATGCTTCGCCGAACGCGTTGGGCACGGCGCTGGATCGCTATGTCTGATTCCCCGGCAGCTTCGGCCACCATCGGCGTCAATCTGACCACCACGAAGATGATGGTGTTCATGTTGTCCGGAGCAATGGCCGGATTCGCCGGCTGTATGATTGGCCTGCAGCGTGGTGCTTTGTCCGTCGATTCGTTCCCCCTCTTTGCCGGGCTACCCCTCGTACTGCTCATAGCGGTTCAGGGGGTTCGCTATCCCGTTGCTGCCTTCATGGGCTTGATTGGTTTGGCGTCTTTCCCCGCGCTCTTTGAGGTGCTCGGTAAGCCGTCATGGCTCACGGCGATTGAACTCATCGGTCCAGGTATCGCAGCAATAGTCATGGCGTATCGACCCGAAGGGGCAGTCTTCTATTCCGGTCGAGACCTCGCCGGCCTCCTACCCTGGCGAAAAGATGCACGTGAGGAAAAGGCGCTTGCCGTCGCCAAAGAACGAGAACAAAACATAGGCAAAGACGAGATCGGCGACATGGGTCTGACCCGCCCTTTCAGTGCCGACAAAGTTGCTCAACTCGACCGGGTCCTCGATATCACAGACCTTGTCGACGAACACAAGATGGCCCCAACCGGAGGCGCGTCATGAGTTCCATTCTCAGCACTCAAGACGTTGTTGTGCGCTTCGGTGTGCTTCAGGCGGTGTCACAGGCATCGATCGAAGTGATCGAAGGGCGAGTCACCGGACTGATCGGGCCCAACGGGGCCGGCAAGACAACGTTGTTCAACGTCATCACCGGATTGCAGGAGCCAACTGCGGGCAAGGTATTTTTCGACGGTCAAGACATCACGAACAAGACTCCGTTTAAGAGGGCTCGTTTAGGAATCGCCCGAACGTTTCAGAAACTTGAAGTATTCGGCAGCCTCTCTGCTCGCGAAAACATTTTGGTGGCTGCCGAACAGCGCAAAACCTGGGATCGTTCGGGTTTTGATCCGGCAAAGGTATGCGATGAGATTTTGGCCAAAGTGGGCCTTTCCCATGTTTCAGAGTTCATGGTCGGAACCCTTCCAACCGGAACTGCTCGACTCGTGGAATTAGCTCGTGCCCTTGCGTCTAACCCGCGAGTGCTCCTGCTCGATGAGCCCTCCTCTGGTTTAAACGAAGAAGAGACTGAAGAGATGGCGGCGTTGCTCAAGACATTCGTCGAAGAAGGGCTTGCCGTGCTCCTTGTTGAGCACGACATGTCATTTGTCATGGGTACGTGTGAGTACATCCATGTTCTTGATTTCGGAGTCATCATTGCCGAGGGAACGCCGGCTGAAGTGCAGGCCGATTCGCATGTGCAAGCTGCCTATCTGGGCACCAAGACCGAGGAGCAAGCGTCATGACCCCGATCCTCGAACTGAACAACATCCGGGGCGGCTACGGCACAATCGACGTGCTGCACGGCGTCAACCTCACACTCGAGGGCGGTCAGGTCCACGCCCTTCTCGGGCCCAATGGTGCGGGTAAGACCACCACGCTTGGGATCTGCAGCGGTCAGATCCTTCCCTCTGGTGGCCAATTACTAATGAGTGGTCGCGAGGTCAACGGAGTGAGCAGCGATGTTCTCGCTCGGGCAGGCGTTTGTTTGGTTCCCGAAGGACGAGGAATTTTCCCGAACCTCACCGTGACCGAAAATCTGCGCATGTTTACCCATGCCGGCGTGTCACTGACTGATGTCCAAGACAAAGCGTTTACGCAGTTCCCGCGCTTGAAGGAACGGCGCAAGCAGATCGCCGGAACGCTGTCTGGTGGCGAGCAGCAGATGCTGGCCATGGCCCGCGCCCTTGCAGTGAACCCATCGCTCCTGCTCCTCGATGAACTTTCCATGGGTCTCGCCCCATTGATTGTTGAGGAACTGTATGAACGTGTGGCAGAACTCGCAGCGCAAGGTATTTCCATCCTCGTGGTGGAGCAGTTCGCCCAAGCCGTGCTGGGCGTGTCGACCGTTGCGTCGATCATGTTGCACGGACGAATTACTCGTACCGGACCACCCGCTGAGATCGCCGAGGAACTGACCGAGGCGTATCTCGGAGGTACAACCCACTAAGAAGCCCAGCACAACGGAGGAAATATGAGTAACACTGAAACCACGCCGTCGGACCGCCTCCAGGAGTTCCAGGGCGAAGTCGACGCAATGAAGGTTGACGGAGGCAAGGCCAATCCGGAGCGAACATGGGTCATCCTTGGTGCCCTGTTGATGATCGCCGGCATTGTGCTGTCACTCATCGCTTGGCTGACCCTTCAAGGCAGCGGCAAAGGCGCAAAGACTGAGGACCTTCTCGCTATGGGGACATTCGGACTCGTCCTCGCCGTAGTGGGCGCGGCGCTCTTTATCGTGATGTCGCTGCGTCGTTACTTCCGCTACTGGCTTGTTCGTCTCATCTTCGAACAGCGCGAAGCCGCAGATCGCATTGCAGGCAAGAATTAGCAGTCACAGTTCACGCAGGCGGATCCTTGATTGAAGGGGCGGGGAGACCCGTTCCTTCAATCGTTTTGGCGTAACTCGCCGCAGTACGAGTGGTGTCCTAGATTGACAACGTCAACGAATTTCACGTTGCCAATTCCAGGGGGAAAACAGAATGACCATGCCGACCGACGTCCCGGTCATCGACACGATGATTGGCTTTCCGGCTCGCGACCTGAAGGCGCAGTATGAGTTCATTACCAAGCAAACCAAGGACACACAGTCCAAGGAAGAGTTTGAATTTCCGGCCGAGTACATGTTTAAGTCTCCGCCGGATAAGGAAAAAGAAGTTCGCGAAACCGAAGATCCGGTTGGCTACACGCTTGATCAAATGGACAAGTGCGGCGTGTCGATTGGCATGGTCGGTGTAGGGCACCGCGAAGGTCAAGGCGAAGCAACTGGTGAAGACGCAATCAAGCGTTACCCCGGTCGCTTCATTGGTTCTGTTGGCGCTGACCCCAACGACGGCATGGCCGGTATCGAAAACATCGTGCGTGCCTATGAGACATGGGGTGTGCGTTCGATCAGCATGTTCCCGGCTGGTTGTTTCCCTCAGGTTCCGATCAACGACAAGAAGATGTATCCGATCTACGCGAAAGCCTGCGAGCTCGATATTCCCGTCTTCGTTTGCACCGGCATTCCCGGCCCACGTCTGAAGTTCCAGTGCCAGCACGTTGAACATGTCGATGAGGTCATGTACGACTTCCCCGAACTCACCTACGTGTCACGTCACGGCTGTCAGCCATGGACCGAACTTATGGTCAAGCTCATGCTCAAGTGGCCAGGTCTGCACTACTCAACCTCGGCCTTCGCTCCGAAGCACTACGACCCGCGCATCATCGACTACGCCAACACCCGGGGCTCCGACAAGATCATCTATGCCGGCTATTTCCCGATGGGTCTGTCGCTGAAGCGAATCATGACCGAAATGCGTGATGTGCCGTTCAACGACAACGTTTGGCCCAAGTTCCTGCATGACAACGCTGCCCGGGTTCTGAAGCTGGATTGATCGGGTCCTAAAGTGGGCAAATGGCTCTTCCCGTAGATGTCTCGACTGTCTCCGACGAGGATTTTCGTTCCGCCGCCAAAGAGTGGCTGGCCGAAAATCTCGTCGGAGAATTCGCGTCCCTCAAGGGGCGCGGTGGACCTGGCGATGAAGAAGTTGGGTTTGAAATCCGAGAGCGCTGGGAAAAGGTTCTTGGTGCCGCCGGATGGATCGGGCTGGGGTGGCCCACTGAATTTGGTGGGCGCAATGCCACGGTCGGCGAGCAGATCATCTGGGCCGAGGAATACGCCCGAGCGCAGGCCCCTGGCCGCGTCAATCACATGGGTGAGAACCTGCTCGGGCCAACACTTATCGAACACGGCACGAAAGAACAGTGCGAGCGTTTCCTTCCGCCCATCCTGAATGGTGACGAGCGATGGTGTCAGGGCTATTCCGAGCCGAACGCGGGCTCCGATCTTGCCAACGTGCAAACCCGAGCCGTTCTCGATGGCGATCAGTGGATCATCAATGGCCAGAAAGTTTGGACCTCGCTGGCCCACGTTTCGCACTGGTGTTTCGTTGTCGCTCGCACCGAAACGGGTTCGCTACGTCATAAGGGATTGTCGTTTCTTCTTGTGCCCATGGACCAGCCCGGCGTCGAAACTCGAATCATCGAGCAAATCACTGGTGGCGGAGAGTTCAACGAAGTCTTCTTTAGTGATGCAGTTGCTGACGCCAGCTTGATTGTTGGTGAGCCCGGCAAAGGCTGGGGAGTTGCTATGGATCTCCTCGCACTCGAGCGTGGCATCTCGACCCTTGCCCAGCAGGTTGGATTCGAGCGCGAACTCGACAATCTCATCGCTGAAGCAAAAAAGAAGGGTTCGACCTCCGACCCGATCATGCGCCAACGCCTTGCCGATGCGTACACGGGTCTGAAACTGATGCAGTGGAACGCGTTGCGTTCGATGGGTTCTGGCGTGCCCGGTCCCGAAGCATCGATCTCCAAATTGTTCTGGGGAACCTGGCATCGCGATCTCGGTGAACTGGCCATGGATATCGGCGGCATCGAATCGCAAATTGCGGAAGGCTTCCCTTATGAACTGACGCTTGATCAGAAGATGTTCTTGTTCACCCGATCCGAAACCATTTATGGCGGAAGCAATGAAATCCAGCGCAATGTGTTGGGTGAACGTGTTCTCGGCCTTCCTAAGGAGCCCAACCCCTCATGAGTACGCCACCTACCTACGTCGAAGGCCACGGACTACTCGCTGGCAAGAAGGTGCTTGTCACCGCGGCAGCCGGAACGGGTATTGGGTTTCAAGCGGCGAAGCGGGCAATTGAAGAAGGTGCTCAAGTTGTCATTTCCGATAAGCACGAGCGCCGCTGTGGTGAATCGGCGGCGGAACTTGGTGTTGTCGGTATCCCTTGTGACGTGACCGTCGAAGACGATGTGCAAGCACTTGTCAAAGGTGCAGCCGAAGCTCTCGGCGGCATCGACATTTTCATCAATAACGCCGGTCTCGGCGGAGAGGTTCCGATCGTCGAGATGACTGACGATCAATGGAGTCTCGTTCTCGATGTCACGCTGAATGGCACATTCCGTTGCATGCGCGCCGAGATGAAGTACCTGTATGCCAACGGCGGCGGGGTCATTGTGAACAACGCATCGGTTCTTGGTTGGCGGGCTCAAGAAGGTCAGGCTCATTACGCCGCAGCGAAGGCGGGTGTGATGGCGCTTACACGTTGTGCCGCGATTGAAGCCGCATCGCACGATGTGCGGATCAACGCAGTGGCGCCCAGCCTTGCGATGCATCCGTTTCTGGCCAAGGCCACCACAGAAGAAACGCTTGCTGAACTCACCAAGCGCGAAGCATTCGGTCGTGCGGCAGAGCCTTGGGAAGTTGCCAACGTGATGATGTTTTTGGCTTCCGACTACAGCTCCTACATGACCGGCGAAATCGTCTCGGTCAGCAGCCAGCGAGCCTGATCAGGCCGGTTCGGCGAGCGCCTTTTCTTCGAGGTACTCCTCGAAGCCTGAGACGCCTGATTCACGACCAAGGCCAGACTGCTTGTAGCCGCCGAAGGGAACATCGACGGCGTACCACGACCCACCATTGATTGACATGGTGCCAGTGCGGATGCGGCGACCAACCGCAAGCGCGCGCTCACGGCTGTCACTCATCACTGCGCCAGAAAGTCCGTACGGCGAATCGTTGGCGATGCGGACTGCATCGTTGTCGTCATCAAATGCAATGGCGACAAGAACCGGGCCAAAGATTTCGACCTGTGCGATTTCCATGTCGTTGGTGACATCGGCCAACAATGTGGGCTTGTAGTAATAGCCCTTTTCGAATTGTTCGGGGCGACCGCCGCCAACAACGACACGAGCGCCCGCAGCGACAGCTCGATCGACGAGCCCTTCGATGCGTTCGAGTTGAGCCTTGTTGACGATGGCACCGGTCATCACTCCCGGATCTTGAGGATCGCCATACGGGAGTGCGCCGAGCATCGCCGCCGTGGCTTCGACTCCCTCTTCGTACCGGCTGCGAGGAAGCAGCAGGCGAGTCGAGGTGGCGCAACCTTGCCCGCCATGTGTGCACACCATGAAACATGGACTTGCGGTTGCCGAGGCCATGTCGGAGACATCGTCAAGCACGATGTGTGCACTCTTGCCGCCGAGTTCAAGAAAGACCTTCTTCACCGTGGCCGATGCCGCTTCCATAATGCGGCGCCCAGTTGCGGTTGAACCGGTGAACGAAATCATGTCGACATCCGGCGAAGTGGTGAGCACTTCACCAACGGTCTTGTTGCCTGATGTAATGACGTTGAAGACGCCAGGAGGAAAATCGGTGTGATCGTGGATCAAGCGCCCAAGAACAAGCGCGCTCCAGGGTGTGTCGGGAGCTGCCTTAAGAACGACGGTGCAACCCGCAGCAAGGGCGGGCGCACACTTTGCGAAGGTGATCTGGTGCGGATAGTTCCACGGAGTGATTGCCGCAACGACTCCAACTGCTTCCTTTTCAACCCAACGATGGGCAGTTCCGGCAATGCCCGAGTAGACGCCGAGGTCGTAGGACCATTCAAACGTGTCGAGCATGTCGGCGTAATAGGTGAGGTACTCCAGAGGAGTCATGAGTTGCGGGCCACCCATAAGCATCCGGGGTGCACCAACCTCGGCAATCGTAAGTTCAGTGACGGCATTGAAGTTGTCGATGAAGGCCTGGTGTAGTTGACGGAGGCAACGCTGGCGAAGTTCGACATTTGTCGACCAGTCGGTGGTGTCGAAGGCGCGACGTGCGGCGGCGATCGCCTTCTCGACATCTTCGGCCGAAGCATCGGCGGCGACACCAATGATTTCTTCCGTGGCGGGGTTGATGTTGGGATAGGTAGCTCCGCCCGCAGCCTCTACGAGCTGGCCATCGATGTAGAGACGTTCTTCATGCCAAAGCTCGGTCACTGGATTTCCCCCATTGCGTTTCCCCAATCGCGTTTCCCGCGAGCGCCGAGCTTTGCCCGGTTTCAATTCCTGCTGATCACATCTATGTGAATCTCTGTTCAATGTAGTTTACGCTCGTTACAAAGCGTCGGCCTCAACGGTTCTCGGCGTGATCTTGTGAGGGGGAGTCATGGGGAACGAGTCATTTCGCTACGACGGTAAGCGTGTGCTGGTCGTCGGCGGAGCCACAGGAATGGGTGCCGCAGCTGCTCGCCAGGTCGCTTCGCTGGGAGCTGCGGTCGTGGTGATGGACCACGTCCCAGTCGAGGGCTTTGAGTCGATCGTGGTCGATCTTCGCGACAAAGGCCAGATCGATACCGCCATCACCCAATGTGGCGGCAAGGTTGATGGGCTTTTCTCATGCGCGGGCGTTGCCGATGGAACCCCTGGCATCGAAAAGATCAACTTCATTGGTCATCGACACATGATCGATCAATTGATTGCCAAGGGAATGCTTGGTGCGGGTTCGTCGATCACGATGATCTCGTCGGCCGCTGGTCTTGGCTGGGAAGCCAATATCGAGACCGTGCGTTCCTTCTGCGACACACCCGATTTCGATGCAGCCGTTGCCTGGATGGAAGCAAACTCAGGCAACGCCCATTACATGTTCACCAAGCAAGCGCTTTGTTACTACGTCGCTGCGCAGGCCTATGCCATGGGCAAACTCGGTATTCGCATCAACGCGATCTGTCCGGGTCCAACTGACACGCCGCTAGCTCGCGCAAACGAAGAACTGTGGCTGTCGTTCGGGTCTGATTACCGTGAAGAAATTGGTGTGACTGCGTCGTCGCCGGAAGAACAAGGTGACGTCATGGCATTTCTCGGGAGCCACGCGGCGCGCTACATCAGCGGCCAAACGATCATTACTGATGCCGGACTGGTTGGCGCGGGACTGACTGATACGTACGCCTCTGCCGCTCCGATTGTGAAGTTCCTCTACGGACGCCCCTGAAACGGAGCCGACAATGACTGACATCTACTGGGATCCGTATGACAGCGAGATCGACGACAACCCACATCCGATCTGGAAGCGCATGCGCACCGAAGCTCCGGTGTATCGCAATGATCGTTTTGATTTCTGGGCGCTGAGCCGCTTCGAAGATATCGAAAAGGCTTCGAAAGACACCGCGACATTCTCTTCGACGCACG
Source organism: Acidimicrobiales bacterium (assembly GCA_037620085.1). Classification (GTDB taxonomy): domain Bacteria; phylum Actinomycetota; class Acidimicrobiia; order Acidimicrobiales; family Acidimicrobilacustridaceae; genus Acidimicrobilacustris. The sequence continues at coordinate 8,140 of JASJMB010000056.1, forward strand.
GAACTGTTCTGGAAATGATGGGGCCCGGAATGATCGGATCCAATCAGATGATCTTCATGGATCCTCCCGAGCACACTATGTATCGCTCTCTTGTCTCCCGAGCCTTCACTCCGCGTCGGATGGCACTTCTTGATGATTACGTTCGTGATGTCTGCGCTGAACTTCTCGATGGCCTCGCCGGACGGTCGGAATTCGATTATGTACAAGAATTTGCGACGCAGGTTCCGTCAATGGTGATCTCGCGACTTGTGGGTGTTCCTGAAAGTGAGCGTGAAGAACAGCGCGAAAACATCGACACGATGTTTCACATCGATCCCGAACAGGGAATGATCAACGACATCGCCTTTATGGCTCGAATTCGCGTGCATGAATACCTGATGGATCTCGTTCATCGCCATCGAGAAACTCCTGATGAGTTCGGCGACGACATGATCAAGGTTCTTCTTGGTGCCGAAGTCACGGGCGAAGATGGAGAACTTCGTTCGCTGAACGACGATGAATTGGTGCAGTTCACACTGCTTCTCTACGTGGCTGGCACCGAAACTGTTATGCGCCTTCTTGGCAATGCTGCTGTGGTTTTGGCGCAACATCCTGATCAGCGAGCAGAACTCATCGCTGATCCGTCCTTAATTCCCAACGCCGTTGAGGAATTACTTCGTTACGAAGCGCCGTCTCCGGTCAACGGTCGGTGGGTGCTGAAAGACGTTGAACTCCACGGGACCAAAATTCCAGCGGGCTCAAAAGTTCTTCTCCTCACCGGCAGCGCTGGTCGTGACGCCGACGCGTTCTCTGACGCTGATGCATTCGATATCCACCGCGACATCAAAAAGCACGTCACCTTTGGCTATGGCATTCACTTCTGCCTCGGAGCCTCGTTGGCCCGAACCGAAGGGCGCATCGCCATTGAAGAAACGCTCAAGCGTCTTCCGAACTGGGAGATCGTTGACGGAAAGACCGTTCGTCAGCACACCAGCACGGTGCGCGGGTATTCCGAAGTCGGGATCAGAGTTTCCTGATTCTCAGCGGAATGACTGGATCGGCAGATGGGTAGCCATCGCTGATCCGGGTGGTCCGAGAAGTTGATGGGCGCGCAGGTTGCGCTTGTGGAACAGGACGAGGAGTTCTTCGTCGTAGGTCCCAGTGTCGGCATCGGCGAGCACAAACGCTTCGAGATCGGCCTCGCCCGTAAACCAATCAGTAGGTCGACGGCCAAGCAGTTGATGGAGATCGTCGAGATCAGCGTTGCTTACTTGATCGCCGATTTCGACGGCTCGAGCCGCATGACGTGCTTCTCGGAACAGCGCGCGCAGTCGGTACTTGAGGAATTCATCGTCGACGGCGCCGTCACCAACCGATAAGGATTTGAGCACCGTGGCCATGTGTTCAACGGGGGTCGACGCGCGTCCCTCGCGAACTTCGGGTTCAGCGACCATTGGTAACTCAACCTGCAGAATTTCTGCAAGAGCTTCAGTGGCAAAGAGATTGGTTTCGTAACACCACTGCATGTTGGTCATGAGGTCGGTAGCAACATTTGGTCGCCGAACTGCTTGACCGAGTGCGAGTTGGTTCGTGAGCGTGAAGGCAAAGTGGTGGCGCATCAGGGCATCGATGTCGATTTGGGTTCCCGAAAGTTCCTCGTAGCGCGCGTAGAGCGTGGGGAAGTCTCCGTAACCGACGATGGTGTCGCGCATACGCCACGCCGCAAGATCCATCATCGGATCGCCGATATGTCCGATTTCGAGATCGAGAACGGCGACGATCTTTCCGTCGGCATTGTGGAATTGACCCGAATCCCAGCAGATGACCGATTCGCGGCCCTTTGACTGTGGGGGATTACGCCGCAACCAGCCCAAACAGAACTCCATAAATGGATCAGGGCCGTTCTTGGTGGAGCGATACACCGCTTCGTATTGGCGCAATCCAAGTACGCCGGAATGTTCGGGAGTTTCGGCCCGCATGATGCCGGCGGCGGCGAATGGTTCAACATCGAGGGCGTGCGTGCGAGCCAGAATTTGCAGGTAGTCGTCGACTGCCGACGCCCGATCGACGTCGCTGGTGTTCTCGAAATGTTGCTGACCGCCGACACGATCCATGACATAAGCCATGGGCTCGTCGATCCAGCCGTGTACAGCAGGCGTCGGGATTTCACGCTCATGCAACATCGCCTGCAATGTCATTTCGTGTCGCAACGGGAAGATCAGCGGCATATCGGTGCGATCGCCGCGAATAACGAGCGACTGCGTAACTCCGCCGTGGGCGAGTTCGGCAAACCACACGGGACGCCAACGCGGCTGGCGCCAGATCGAAGTGACGGTGCCGCCAAGATGAGCTTCAAGCCACGCTTGAACCTGCGCAGTGTCCTGACGCGGTTGTTCGGTCATTGGCTCAGTCGGCGCCAAGGAAGGGCGGACGTTCGCCACCACCATGTGCAGCAATTTCTGCACCCGTGATGTAACCGGCCAGATCGCTTGCGAGCCACACCGCAACATCGCCAACGTCGGAGGGCATCGCGAACCGTCCCATTGGGATTTCGGATTCGATGCGTTCGCGTACTGCCCCTTCTCCGTAGAACAACGCTGCTTGTTCGGTGAGAATCAAACCGACAGTGATGGTGTTGACGCGAATGTTCGGTGCCCACTCCATCGCCAGTGTGGTGGAGAGTTGCAACAGGCCGGCCTTTGCCGCGCCATACGCTGCAGTAGTGGGCGAGGGGCGATTCGCTACGACGCTTCCGATGTTGATGATTGAACCACCGTCGGCCTGGTTCACCATGTGGTGATGGGCGCGTTGCGCGACGTAATAGGGGGCGAGCAGATTGAGTTCGACGATTCGCTGGGTGAACTTCGGGGGAGCTTCCGCTGTATCGGCCGGAGGAGAGCCCCCGGCGTTGTTCACGACGCAATCGAGCCGACCAGTGAGCGCGAACGCGGCATCGACGGCGGCGTAGGCGGCTTCACCGTCTCGGAGGTCGGCGGGGATGAAATGCCAGTCGGCCGGCAGCGGATTTTCCGCTTCTCGGCGGGCGCACACGATCACCGTCGCGCCAGCATTAGAGAACCGCTCGGCGATGCCTCGGCCCACGCCTTTGGTTCCGCCAGTAATAAGGACAGAGCGTCCTGTGAGGTCGATCTCAAGCGCCATGGCCGAACCCTACAACCGGGCCCGCAAGGCTTCTCCGATGACGTCTTCCATCTGACTGATTGTGAGGTCACCGGCTAGCGTCGGTCCCCTATGGGTATCGAAGTAAGTATCGGAGCAGACGGCATTGCCGAGGTCGTGCAGAACTGTCCGCCGGTCAACGCCCTCACCGTGGTGGAGTGGTTCCAACTCGGCGACGAGATTCGCCGACTGGGGGCCGATCGCTCGGTTCGAGCAGTCATTCTCCGGTCTGAGGGTCGAGGATTCAACGCTGGGGTCGACATCAAGGAAATGCAGAATACCGAGGGATTCGGTGCCCTCATTGGTGCCAACAAGGGCTGCTATCACGCCTTTGCTGCGGTGTACGAGTGTGAAGTTCCCGTGATCGCTGCGGTTGCCGGATTCTGTGTCGGTGGCGGCATTGGTCTCGTGGGAAATGCCGACGTCATCGTCGCTTCCGACGATGCATTCTTCGGACTTCCCGAGGTAGATCGT
>JASJMB010000057.1:0-10056 GCA_037620085.1 Acidimicrobiales bacterium
ACCGAGCCCGATGACATTGCGCACAACATCGGGAGCGTCATACAAGGCGTAGTTGAAAATCTCTTGAATGCGAAGCTCGGTGATACCCGCTCCAATACCGCTGATGAGGGCAGGAAGAATGTCAAGAGCCCAGCCTGGATCGATTCCAGACACGAAAACTGATGAGTTTCCAGCGTCCATCGCTGGAGTCAGCATGCCCATTAACTCAGGTGGCGCACTTGCCGGATGCAGCAACGGATAGAAGGCCGTCGAGACAACATTTCGACCCGAACGCAGCAAGCGCTCGAGATCCATGTAGGCCTCCATAGGACGAGTATCGGCAGTTGCGGCATAGACAACGCAGTCGACGTCACTGGCAAATGCGATTTCCGTGTTATCGGTTGCACTCAGACCAAGGGCGGCAATTCCCGCGAGTTCTCCTGCGTCTTTGCCAACTTTGGCCGGGTTGGAAACAACGACACCAACTAGCTCGAGATCGCGATGCGCTGCGACAGCTCGAATTGCCGGTCTCCCGACGTTTCCTGTTCCCCAAACAACCACTCGATATGTCATAAGCGGGGACCCTAGTAGCGAGCACGACGCTCGCGCTGGAGCCGTCGTTAGTTCTCGAAAGTCTCTTGACTTCGTGGCCGCCCACCGGGGCCGCTGTATGCGAGACCGACTCCGGGTTGCACCGCAAACTCTGCCGGGGCCATCGACGCGACCGCCGACTTCCAAGAAGTAATCAATTGATCCTCGGCGCGGTAATCGAATGGATCAGTCAATACATATTCCTCAGGCGCGCCTGGCTCTATCGGATTCTCGACAAGCCAACGAGCCGTCCGAGCAACGGCTTCACGGGCTGGGACCACATCGGCATAACCAAGTCGGGTCTTGAGAAGCGAGGTGTCTAACACTCGATGCGTCGGGGATGGTTGGGCCAGTAATGGTCGAGCAGGAACCGCTAACTCAAATGGCATGGAAACGATCTCGAGTTCAGCACCAAGTTCACTTGCGATGATCTCGATCACCTGGCGAATCGTCAGCACCTCGTCATCACCACAATTGAATGCGAATCCAGCAGCATCGTCAGGGCGATCGACTCCACAAAGAACTGCGTGAGCGAGGTTCTCTGTGTAGCCGTGATGATGGAGGGTCAAACCGTCATCAGCGACAACGATGTGACGGCGCCCATCAAGGATTCGTCGGACGATGCTCCATTCGCGCGGAACAACTTGAAGTGGGCCATATGCATACGGGTAACGGAAATGCGCGGCGTTTGGATGACTTGCAAAAACAAACTCCTCCGTGCGCGCAACGCGAAAGCCCTTCTCATCCTCTTCGGGTAGGCCAACAACAGGCGCCGATTCACTCACCGGAACAGGAAGACCGTCTGGCTCGAATAACCACGGATTCATCCAACCCCGGATCGCAGGCACCCCGCCCACAGAAACAAAGCGTTCAGTTCGACCAACCATGAATTCGGCAATGCGGCGCAATCGGCCGTACATCACAACGGTGAGATCCCACGTGCGATCGCCCATCGCTTCTGCCAGCGAGTCCATGTCATAGGGGTCGGCATGAATGTGCTCGATGTCAGCGGGAGTCTCTGGTCGCTCGTGAGTGCCCCTATGAAGAATCACGACGTCATGGCCTCGGTCGATGAGGCCACGAACCAAGTGGATTCCCGTTGGACCAGTTCCACCAATCACCAATGTGCGTGTCATCTCTCACCCTCATCGTTTGGTAGCTGTTCGCTGCTGACCCTACAAGGCGACCAGCATCGAGTTCGCCCCATCTGTTCGTTCAACACCGACTACCTCATCGTGGTAACAATCACTCTCGGCTCAAAAGCCGACGTAAAAGGGGAAACCATGATTCTGGAAAACAAAGTCTCAATCATTTCGGGAATCGGCCCGGGACTCGGACAGGAACTTGCCTATTCCTTCGCGCGCGAAGGTTCCGATGTCGTCCTTGTCGCCCGCACCGAATCAAAGTTGCGCCAGGTCGCCGACGAGATTGCTCGCCAGTGGCCCGACCGACGCGTTTTGGTCTGCCCTACCGATATTTCGGATGCGACCCAGACGCAGAGCATGATCGACGCAACAATCGCCGAATTTGGTCGCATCGATTGTCTTGTGAACAGCGCATATGTGCCACCACCGTTCACCATGTTTGAAGACGCGAACTTCGATGACTGGCGTAAATCATTCGACATCACCGTCTTCGGCACGCTGCAGCTCACGCAGCAGGTTGTGCCCCACATGAAGGCCAATGGCGGCGGCTCCATCGTGTTCGTGAACTCGATGATTCAGAAGAAGCCTCTCGCCACGCAGTCGGGCTATGCGACATCAAAGGGTGCGCTCACCGTTGCTGCTCGCATGCTGGCCAAGGAACTCGGGGCCTACCGCATCCGGGTCAACTCCACCTTTATGGGTTGGATGTGGGGCCCGCCCGTCGAGGGCTACGTCGACTACGCCGTCAGCACCGGTCAGGATCGCGCTGCGGTCATTGCCGAAATCACCAAAGACATTCCGCTCGGCATCATTCCTGACGACGCCGACTGCGCCAATGCCGTCGCCTTCCTTGCCTCAGATCTCGCCAGCGTGATCACCGGCGCTGAACTCGACGTCAATGGCGGCGAGATGATGCTCTGATCGAGCCCATCGACACCCGCACGATCTGACACAATCACCAAAGACATCATCGAGGAGGATCCCTATGCCCACCGAACAATACGCAGAGATGTTGTGGGAAACACCCACACACGAAGAGATCATCGGAATTACCAAGAGTCACGTTGAAGCCATGGAAACCATGGACATCGACGACGTCTGGGTTCAGGCCGGCATGCACCACGTGATGCTCCGAACCATCGGACGCAAGTCCGGAAATGAGCACAAAATTGCTCTTCCGTACTGGCGTGATCCCGAAGGCGTCCGCATCGTCGTCGCTTCGTACGCTGGACACGAAAAGCATCCGGCATGGTTCCTCAACCTTCGTGACCGAGCCGCTAACCCCGAGGTCTACATCAAGGTCCAGGACGGCGAGTTCTGGTCAGTTCCCGACATCCTTGACGGCGGCCCCGAACACGACCGCATCTGGGAACTCCTGTGCGACGATCGTGCGTGGTACCGCGACTATCAGAAGAAGTGCGACCGCACGATCCCGTTAGTTCGACTTCCCGAAACCCGTTCGGTCTGAATCTCAAACTGAACAAGTACTCCTGACAGAGCTGTCAGTCACAACCTTCAGGACCGCAGACCTCGCCCTCGACGACAAGTTCGAGGGCGGGTTCGCGTTCGGACCACACACGTTCGAGCACTTGACGTAACACCTCGGGGGGCTGTGCTCCAGCAACGGCAAGGCGACGGTCAAAAACGAAGAACGGAACTCCGCTCACCTGCATCGATGCTGCTGTCGCTTCATCGATGCGAACTTCATCAGCAAACGCCTCGGTTCGAAGCACTGCGGCAACCTCGTCGGCATCTAGGCCCGCTTCGATTGCTAACCGTTCAACAACTTCAGGAAGTCCAATAGCTTCACCTTCAGAGAGATAACCGCGCAGGAACCGTTCTTTCACTTCCGTTTGGAGACCTCGGGAAGCGCCCAAGTGAATTAAGCGATGGGCATCGAATGTGTTGCCTGGTTGCACGATGTCGAATCGAAACTCCACGCCACACTCAACTCCGGTCGCTGTCATTCGGTCGACCATGACTTGAGCTTCATCGTCGGCAACGCCGTATTTCTTCGCCAACATCCCGACGTAGTTTCCGGACCGAGCCACAGGGGCAGTCGGATCGAGTTCATAGCTGTGCCAAACAATTTCGACATTGTCAGCATGTTCAAAGTCTGCGAGCGCCGCATCGAGATTCGCTTTGCCAATCGCACACCACGGACAAACGACATCAGACCAAATATCGACTCTCAAGGTTTCGGTCATTGTGCTCATGGATCTCCAGACGTCTCAGCCTTGAGCGTATCGGCGACCCGTCACGCGGTCGACGAGTAGCGGCCCTTGATCGAGTCAAACGGCTAGGTTGAGCCATTACCAAGGGGACGGAAACATGGAAGACGGCATTACGCCGCCCGAGTCTGGCGAGCGCGAGCATCCCCTCACCCGGGCGATGATTCTGCTGTTCCTGCTCACTGCTCTCATGTCGCTCGGCTACGGCAGCGTGTTCACTCTCCTCGCTGACATTCGGGACAAATTCGGTTTTACCGATGGCCAAGTTGGAATAATCGCGTTCGCTGGTCTCTTCACCGGCGTACTCAGCCAACTTTTTCTTGCCCGTTATTCCGATCGCGGTTACGCGGTCGTCATGATGCGGGTCGGAATCGCTACCGCCGCATTCGGAATGCTTTGGATGGTTTTTGCGACGTCGCTCTGGCAATGGATTGCCGCTCGACTACTGCTTGGCTTGGGCTCAGGAATGGTTGGCCCCGCTATTCGCCGAGTGATCATCGCTCGTGACCCTCAACGGATCGGAGCAAACCTCGGACGACAAACTGCTTTCGATGTAGCTGGATTTGTACTTGGACCGGCACTTGCCGCTGGTCTGGCGCAGTTCTTCGGGCTTCGAGCGCCATTCATTGTGCTCACTGTTGTGTACGTGCTGGCGGTTTTCTTGGTTGGAAAGGTCACGACTGCCGAAGACGCAGCTGCTTCCGAGATCTCGACGGCAAAACGGTTCTCACTTATTCGGCTTCCAGCAATGCAATCAGCGCTCTTTGCTGCAATCGCGTTTTACTTAACGATCGGCATGTTTGAAGCCCTTTGGTCGATTCTCCTTCGTGACCAGGGTGCGGAAACCTGGCTTATCGGAGTGACCTTGAGCCTGTTCACAATCCCAATGATTGTCTTCGCCCCCAAGGGTGGCGCCTTGGCCCAGCGAATTGGTCCGATACGAGTAGTGACCGTGAGCATCACCGTCGCGGCCATCGCAACCTGCCTCTACGGGTTTGTACCCTTGTGGTTTCTCATCGTTATTTCTGGCTTCCACGCGATCGCCGATGCATACACAATGCCGGCGAACCAAGTTGCCGTCGCGGTTTCGACTCCCCCCGATCAACTTGCCGCAGGCCAGGGTCTCCTCGGAGCGACAGGTCTTGCGATTGCCGCAGCATCTGCGCTTATAGGTTCCGCGGTCTACGACGTGTACGGACGAGGTTCAATCTTTGCTGGCACCGCAGTCCTCATGATGGTTTGCCTCGGACTCGCGCGTTGGCGTTGGAACGCGCAGCCCGCACTGCACGACATCACGGGTTAGCGTCAGCCGAGTGGGCGAACTTCTTTCTAAGGTCATCCCGCTTTCGCTCGGTGCGGCTATTAGCCCAACTGTTCTCGCGCTTGAGTTGCTTATTTTGTCGGGCAAGCGATCCAAGGCCCGAGCCTCGATGTTCCTCCTTGGCCTTCTGCTTGTTTTCGGCGCGATCACAGCAGTTGGTCTGCTTCTCTCACACACAACCTCGAGTTCACCTGCCCAAGTCTCGATCACCAAAACTGTCGATGCCGTCACTGGCAGTCTCTTGCTGCTCCTCGCACTGGGAACGATCCTGCGATCCTTTGTTCATGACTCGGTAGCCCCTGTTGGCGGCGAAACGAAGGACGCGAAAACTCCGGGCCTGACCTCGGCGTTTCTCCTTGGTCTGGCGATCATGGTCACGAACTTCTCCACGATCTTGCTGTACATCCCAGCGATGCGGTCCATCAGCGCAAGTGACGTCTCGACCTCCGACAAAGCAGTTGCCGTTGCAATCGCATTCCTCATCGCAGCGGCACCGATTCTCTTTATCTACGGATTCGCTGTTGGATTTTCGAAGATCGCGACTCCACCCCTGAACAAACTTCGGGGATCAATCGATCGTCACCAGCGTGTGATTGGCATCGTGATCGAGGTCATCTTTGGCGCGTATTTGATGTTCAAAGCATTTCGATAAACAAAAACTGCATCAAACGTCGGGCTCAAGCACATAGGACTTGTTGCCGGCAGGGTCTACCGGGATATCGCCAGCAATCGTGATCCGTTCATGACAACGATGCATACCTTTGGGGATATCCGTGGGAACGATGTGCGCCGTCGCCCGATTGTCCCAGAACGCGATGCTTCCTGGCTCCCATCGGAAACGAACCGTGAACTCTTGGCGCTGCAAATGCTCATAGAGCATTGCGAGAATGTGGTTGCTTTCTCGACGCGACAACTCAACGATGTAATCGGTGAAGTTGGGTTCGACAAAGATGACCTTCTCGCCAGTTTCGGGATGCACTCGAACGACCGGGTGCACCGCGCGCAGTGGCTTCGACATGAATGCCTTCGCTATCTCTCCCGGCATTTCGCCGCGATCGATCGGGAGCGCATTGTGGTTCACTGCGTGGAGGCCGTCGATGAAGGCCTTGATCTCGGGCGAGAGATAGTTATACGCCATCGCAAGGTTCGACCACTGCGTATCGCCACCATACGGAGGAACGACAACTGCACGAAGAATCGATCCCATTGGCGGCGCTTCAATAAATTTCACATCGGTGTGCCAACGACTTTCGATACGGGGACCGCTAGCACCCTTCTTCTCTTTCACATTTGCGGTGCCTTGTTGATTGTCGAGCAGCAAGATCTCGGGGTAATCAGGAAACGACGGCGGGAATGTGGGGTGGCCCGGAAGCGGTTCACCAAAGGCGCGTGCGAGCGCTAGGTGCTGATCGCGATCAATGAACTGATCACGAAAGAACACGACCTTCCACTGCAACAGGGCGGCACGGATCTCGGCAGCCACTTCCGCATCAATGGGCTTTGTCAGATCAACACCAAAAATCTCTGCACCGGTGTAGCCCGTCATCGGACGAATATCGAGTCCGAGTTCCGTCGCGTTCGTCGTGCTCTGCCCCATGAGTCCCCCTTGATTGACGAGGCCAACGTTAGAGCAACTTGGCGTCGACGCCGAATCTAAATGGGTGCCCCGGACTTGACCACGAGGGGTGCTCTACTTTGGCGGTCCCCTTTCTCTGCATCCGGAGCTCGAATGACCCCCCGGTTCACACCCTCCCGACTCATCTCGGCCATCGTCCTAACTCTCACCATCACGCTTGCCCTCGCGTCCTGCGGCGGCACCTCCTCGAAGGCTGCCCCAACGACGACGAGTGAATCAACGACAACGACCACCGCTGCGCCAACAACGACAACCACCGTCGACTCTGGGACGCTCCCTCAAACCGACGAGAAACCGACCGGAACGGGCGCCGAATTCGACAGTCGCATGAAGGTGCTGGCCAACGCCATCATCACCAACACTCCCGATACCGCAGTCTCGGCGTTCTTCCCTGTCTCTGCGTATAAGCAAACAAAGAAGAACACTGATCCGGCGGCGGATTGGAAGAATCGACTCATTGCGAACTTCAAAGTCGACGTCGCCGACGCAAACAAAAAGCTCGGCGTCAACGCGAAGAATGCCGTGTTCACGGGCGTCACTGTTCCCAGCACCGCCGTCTGGGTGAAACCCGGTGAGGAATACAACGTCGGGCCCTACTGGCGCGTCTTCAAAGCGCAGATGAACTTCACCGTCGATGGAAAGAACGTACAGATTCCGATCGAATCAATGATCTCTTGGCGTGGACAGTGGTATGTCGTGCATCTCGGCAAAATCCGCTAGGCGCACTCACCAAGGCATTAATCAGCCAGTGGTCCTTTTTCGGTACTTCTCCATGTGCTCGCGAACGTCAGGCGCATAATTCAAAAGATTTTGATTTCGCGCTTCAAGCGCGATTGCACTCGTAAGACTGCTCGCTTCGGCGTTATGCCACAGCACTTCTTTGGTCGTACGGAGGCCGCTCGCGGTGTACCCCGCCATGCCGCGTGCATAGCTAAGCGCCAGTTCTTCCAGTTCGCTGTCGGCGACGACCCTCGACACCAGACCCATTCGCAATGCTTCTACAGCGTCGATATCGCGGCCCGTAAGAATCAGATCGAACGCGTTGGCATTTCCGATGAGTCGAGGCAACAAGTAGGTGATTCCGATATCGGTTCCGGAAAGACCAGTGCGGATAAATGCCGAGCAGAACGTTGCTGACTCAGAAGCGATTCGGATGTCTGCAGCGCAAGACAATGCCAGTCCGCCACCAAAGGCCGGTCCGTTCACCGCCGCGATAATTATCTGCGGAAGATCCCGCATGCGCACCGTCAGGTTCGACATGAACGTTTGCGCATCAACACCAGCAGGCATATGCCGATGCTCTCCAGGTTTTGGAGGTGTACCGAAATCTTTCAAGTCGAGACCGGCACAAAACGCTCTCCCGGCTCCGGTGAAGATCACGACCTTGCATTCGATGTCGGAAGCGATCAAATCGAAGGTGTCGTGAAGCTCAGTGACGAGTTCAAATGAAATGGCGTTGAGTCGATCGGGGCGGTTAAGACGAACCACCGTGATATTCGGTTCGGGTTTGGTCACTTCAACAAGCGCAGTCATTTCGGAATATCTGTCCATGGAACAGCGCTATCGACGCGAACATCACCCGGCAGTCCTAGAACTCGCTCGCCAAGAATGTTGCGCATGATCTCGGAGGTTCCACCCTCGATGGTGTTCGCTCTCGAACGCAGGAAGCGACCTGATCGAGTCAACATCGATCCCGATGAACGAGTCATCGGATAGCCCGGCTCATGCAACATTCCTGCAGCACCGTCGAGATCGACAATGGCGGAGTACACGCGCTTTGAGAACTCAGCCGATGCCAGTTTTCCAACCGAACCTTCTGGGCCGGGATTACCGCCGACAGCGGCCTGTTTGGCTCGAGCATTCGTGAGCCGAACAATCTCTGCGTCGATCCAAAGCGACATCACGCGGTCGCGCCAGATCTCGCGCTCAATGGGGTTGAGTTGATCTCGCCGAATCTCCCAGAGCTTCACAAGATCGCCAATAGGTCCGGATCCGCGCGGAGAAGGGCCACCAGCAAGCGCAACGCGCTCATTCATGAGCGTAGTGATCGCCACACGCCAGCCATCACCCTCGTCGCCAAGGCGCAAGGAATCGTGAATGCGCACATCGGTGAGGAAAACCTCATTGAATTCCGCTTCACCTGTCATTTGGTAGAGCGGCCGAACATCGACGCCGGGGGCGTGCATATCTAGAACGAAATAGCTCAGACCCTTGTGCTTTGGAACATCTGGATTCGTTCGAGTCAGAAGCATTCCGAAATTGGACGTGTGCGCCAATGTCGTCCACACCTTTTGTCCGTTGACCACCCATTCATCGCCATCACGAACAGCGCGACTCGGAATGCCAGCGACATCGGATCCGTGGGTGGGTTCTGAAAACAACTGACACCACACATCTTCGCCAGTGAAGATCTTTCGCATGTGCTTTTGTTTCAATTCATCGCTGCCATAAGCCAGAACGGTTGGCGCGCCCATTCCGATGCCGATGGGGTTGATGCGCAGGTCTTCATAGTTCACGCCATGTGAGCGAAGCACCGAATCGATCACGGCCTGCTGGCCACGGTTGCCGTCAAGACCGCCATACTCCTCAGGGAAATGCACCATCGCTAAACCAGCGTCGTATTGCTTGGCCCGAAATGCGAACTGATCGTCGAGGATGTCTCGGTTTTCCTCAACTAGTTCTTCAGTGCGCTTGGCCAGATCCTGATCTTCGTACATGCGTCCTCGCCGCCCGTTGGGAAACAAATTCAGCAGAACCAGCAACTTCCCGCCGGCCCCTTCAGGAATGCATCGTGCCACCTCAATGCCTCTTCAACCAACCCACGAACAGGTCCGGACCTCGATAATCAATCTGGCCGGCCACACCGCCGAAATGCCGCTACTAACCGCGCTCTAAAACACCTGAGCGATTTGATTCCGAACTACTTCCGTCGATTACAGAATTCGAAAGATTTCTCCCAGAATTGCCGTTGTCTCCAGAATTACCGTTGTCTCCAGAATTGCCGTTGTTCCCAGAATTACCGTTGTTCCCAGAATTACCGTTGTTCCCAGAATTACCGTTGTTCCCAGAATTACCGTTGTTCCCAGAATTACCGTTGTTACCAGAATTACCGTTGTTCCCAGAATTACCGTTGTTCCCAGAATAACCGTTGTT
>JASJMB010000058.1:0-146692 GCA_037620085.1 Acidimicrobiales bacterium
AACTCTTTTTCAGCCAACAACCGTTTCAACCGAGCATTTTCCTGCTCCAACGTTTTCAACCGTGCCACATCATCAGGCCGCATCGACCCGAACTGGCTGCGCCAACGCTGATAGGTCTGATGCGAAATCTCCAAATGACGCGGCACCTCTGCCAACGGCACATTCTCTGCCAGCAGCCGATCAGCCTCACGCAACTTTCGAACAATCTGATCAGGCGTATGCCTCTTCCGCTTCATATCCATCTTCCACACCCCATTCTTGCGGGGCTAGCTAACTCATAAGAGATGGACCAATTTCAAGGGGTCAGGACACATGGCGGAAATGAGATCGACTTTGACCTCACAACCAGCAAGGCGAGTCTTGCCCGCCTCCATGGGACCACCTGAAACGAAAATCGCTGGGATATTCAAGCGAAGTGCCGCCATGAGCATGCCTGGAGTGATTTTGTCGCAGTTAGAAATACACACGAGTGCGTCGGCGCAATGTGCGTTCACCATGTATTCAACTGAATCGGCAATGAGGTCACGGCCGGGAAGGCTGTGGAGCATGCCGCCATGACCCATTGCGATGCCGTCGTTGACAGCAATGGTGTTGAATTCCTTGGCAACGCTACCTGAGGCTTCGATTTCTCGCTCTACGAGTTGACCCATGTCCTTCAGATGCACGTGACCGGGCACGAACTGGGTAAATGAATTCGCAATCGCAATGATTGGCTTCTCAAAATCGTCATCGGTCATACCCGTGGCGCGCCAAAGGGCACGAGCCCCAGCCATGTTTTGGCCTTCGGTTGTCGTTCGTGAGCGGTATCTCGGCATGGCTTAAACGCTCATGCCCCGTCACCCAAATGGGCACAGTGAGATTCAAAACCCCGTGTCACAAAGAGAAAGGCCCGGTCACAAGGACCGGGCCAATGCGGTGGAGGTGAGGAGAATCGAACTCCCGACCTCTACGTTGCGAACGTAGCGCTCTAGCCAACTGAGCTACACCCCCGCAGGGGTCGTCAATCTACCGGACAGCCTGAACCACCACGGAATCGACGAACCGAATGGTTCAGTTGCCGCCTACGACGAACATCCGAGGCAGCTGCGCGTCGCCGGCTTCGTCGAATGCCGCCTGAGATGTTGATGCCTGACCCGGGGCGACTCCACCCGTTTCGCTCATGTAGCGAACCTTGGCCTGGCGCTCAAGTTTCTGCTTCTGGACATTGGCCAGCAGCACGACATAGCCACCAAATGCCCCGAGGCAGAGCACAAAGAGAACGATCATGATCCCACCAAAGGCAAAAGCACCCAGAAGCGTCACACCCGTGGCACCGGCAAGGCCGACGAGGATGTCACGACGACGCTTCTTCTGTGGCGAAAGCTTGGACCTATGCGGAGCGAAGTACTCACTGCCACGGAGCGGGGTGGTGCCCGCCGCCACCGATGCCGCCGACGACGCAGCGCCAGGCGCGGCGCGTTCAAGAATCGAAAGGTGGTTTGAGAACGAACTTATGGAATTCACACGATGATGTTCCGTACGCGAACGAATCCACGAAACTAGATACACCGCCCACACGACTGCGAGTACAAACAACACCAGAATTGTCATGCTGTTGCTTTCCTCGTGAGAGTCGGGACGGAGCCACTGGCAGGTTTCGCGTTGCGAAAGGGTTGCCGCACGGCATCTATCGGGTGAATAAGAACGTGACGTTTCTACTACAGCCCCGCCACTCAACTCCAGTGGGCTATCACCCAAAAACCCTGATTTTCCTTGCTCTGTATGGCATCACAAGGATTTAAGGAATCGGTCACACTTCGCTGATTTCGCCACTTTCGGTACTTCCAGTGAACGAGCCGTCAAGAACGTCTTCTCCCAAAGACGCGTCGGGATCGCGTCGATACGTACCTGATCGACCACCGGTCTTTTCCCAAAGCGCAATCTCGCCGATCGTCATCGAACGGTCCGAGGATTTACACATGTCATAGATCGTGAGCGCAGCGACAGAGCATGCGGTAAGCGCTTCCATCTCAACGCCGGTGCGGTCGACAGTTTCGACCTGCGTTTCGATCTCGATGTAATCGTCTTCGATGCGAAAGTTCACATAGACCCCGCCGATCATGAGTGGATGACACAACGGAATGAGATCGGAAGTTCGCTTGGAGGCCTGGATCCCGGCCACCCGAGCCACCGCCAAGACATCTCCCTTGCTGATTGCACCACGCGCAACCAGCGAGGCGGTCTCGGGAGTCATGTGAACTCGTCCCCGAGCGATCGCCCGTCGATGGGTCACCTCTTTGGGCGTGACATCGACCATCCGAGCCCGGCCAAGTGGATCGAAATGTGTAAGTCCGCTTTCTGACATAGCTCGATTCTAGGGTCCCTACCCCTCCGTGGCCCGAGAGAGGCAAACTGGAGGGATGGAACCGACATTGGTGATGGGCGGATCAACAGATGGCCTCGACGATGAGGATTGGTCCGGACAGTCGGCGTATTTCGAATACACGAGAGCCGCGAATCCGATCGGTTCTGGTCGAATCCCTCCGGTAGCGATGGATCGATTCCCAGCCTCGCGACATCAAGCAATTGCGACGGGCATCCTCCCCTTCGATCTGTCCAAACAAATGGCGATCAAGGACGGTCCTGCGACATCGCCCGCAATGCTCGCGTCGTTCATTCGCATCGCACCTAGCGATTCCGTCGACACCGCACCGGTTGCTACCTCTGAGCTTTACTACGTCATCTCAGGCACGGGTATCTCGACCGTCAACGGGCGCGAGCTCAGCTGGGCGACGGGCGACTTCTTTGTCCTTCCCGCCAACTCAACCAGCACGCATCGAGCAACGAGCGACACAACGATGTACTGGGTGACCGACGAACCGCTACTGCGTCACCTCGGGGTCGCTCCGACGCACGCTCGCTTTGAACCAACACGTTTCCCTGCTGAACGAGTACGAGCTGAACTCGCCGACGTTGAATCCTCACCTCACGCCACAGATCGCAATCGACTTTCGATTCTTCTCAACACCACGCCAAATGACATGACACAAACAGTCACGCATGTGTTGTGGGCAATGTACGGATTACTTCCCATCGACACCGTGCAACGACCTCACCGCCATCAATCAGTTGCTCTTGATCTTGTCGGAGCATGCGCCCCCGGCTGCTACACGCTCGTCGGGCGCTCCGTCGATGAAAACGGAGACATCGTCGACCCCGTTCGAGTCGACTGGGAACCCCATTCTGCATTCGTGACCCCACCGGGTATGTGGCATGCGCACTTCAACGAGTCAGGTGAGCAGGCGTGGATCATTCCAATTCAGGACGCTGGCCTGCAGGCCTATTTGCGCTCGCTAGACATTCGCTTTGCCCCGCAGTCGCGCAAATAATCGACGGGCAACGGGCACTACCCACCGATTTGGCTCATTGATCGAGCCGGGCGAATGAAGTGCACCTGGTTGATCTGATGGCCCGCCCACTTCTCGCCGACCTCAGCAGTTATCGCAGCAGCAAGGTCGTCGTCAGTCGCACCGCCCCGAAGAAGCGTGCGGAGGTCGAGTTCTCGAGTAGCGAACAAACAATGTCGAAGCATTCCGTCGGCGGTGAGCCGGACCCGGTCACAGGATTCGCAGAATGCTTCGGTCACGCTCGGAATAACACCAAACTCCCCACCGCCATCGACATAACGCCAACGTGCTGCGGGATCGCTTTCTCGTTCAGCGACAACTTCAAGTTCGAACACCTGACCAATCGCCGCGACGATTTCCGCTTTGGTGACGACCTGCTCATTGGTCCACTCCCCTTGTGCATCAAGGGGCATGAACTCGATAAATCGAACTGTCACTCCGCGTTCACGACCGAAACGGGCAAAATCTACGATTTCATCGTCGTTGACGCCTCGCATCACCACGCAGTTGATTTTGACTGGAGACAACCCTGCCTCAGTTGCTGCGTCGATACCGTCGAGCACTTTGTCGAGTTCATCGCGACGTGTGATCTGTTCGAACCGATCACGCTTCAGTGAGTCAAGCGAAATGTTGATTCGTTGGAGTCCTGCAGCAACAAGCGCCGGAGCAAGGTGAGGAAGGCTCGTACCATTTGTTGTGAGCGACAGATTGGCGCCGAGGCCTGAAAGTTGCTCGATCAGAACCGGAAGATTTGCACGGACAGTTGGCTCGCCGCCGGTGAGACGAATGCCATCGAACCCGAAGCGTTCGACGCACACGCGCGCTACGCGAGCGAGTTCTTCGTAAGTAAGGAGATCTTCGCGAGCCATCCAGTCGAGACCTTCGGCCGGCATACAATAGGTGCACCGAAAATTGCAACGATCGGTGACAGAGATCCGAAGGTCGCGATGAACGCGGCCAAAGCCGTCAACGAGAGGGGTGCGTTCGGCGGCCATGGATGCAGGTTACGGGCGAAGAAGCCGGACCCGCACGGTGGCGCCCGCTTCGAGGGTGGGGCCGTCTGGAAGTTCGGCTAATCCATTCGCTGCTGCCATAGCTGCCATCTGATGAGATCCCTGCGCGCCAGCCGATCGAACCCGATAGGTCGACGTTGCCATGTCCCATCTGCACACAACTCGAGCGAAGTGAATCTTTCCGTCAGACCGACGTTTCATCGGTGCTTCAAGAACCCCTGAGACGACTCCGAGGTCAAGATCATCGTCCGCAAAGCCCGACATCTTCCGAAGGCCTGGCCGACAGAAAAGTTCGTAACTCACCATCGAAGAGACCGGGTTTCCCGGGAGTCCGAAAACTGGAACGGCGGTTCCGTCGCTCCGAGCAATCGTCCCAAACGCCAGCGGCTTTGCCGGCCTAATTGCGATCTGCATCCAGCGCATGTCGCCGATTCGTTCGAGCACAACTTTGACAAAGTCGAAGTCGCCCATGCTCACTCCGCCTGTGGTGACGATGGCATCGCACGACTCCGCACCCAGAAGCATCGCCGCTTCGATGACTTGCTCATCGTCTTGAGCGAGCCCGAGATCGATGGTTTCAAAACCGTGCGATTCGAGAAGTTTGCGCAATGTCAGACGATTGGAATCGCGGATCTGCCCCGGAGCGAGGACTGACCCATCGTCGACAAGCTCATCGCCAGTTGAAATCACGCCAACTCGTGGCCGACGCACAACTTCAATTTCGGTGACGCCGATCGTGGCGAGCACGCCGAGGTGCGCCGCGGTGAGTTCAGTCCCGAAACCAATCACTGGATCTCCAGGATTGACGTCATCACCTGCGGGTCGGATGTGTTGACCGACAGTTGCTGTTGCTGTCACAACCACCGTGTCCCCAGTTGGTGAACCTTCGGTGTCTTCCACCATCACGATCGCGTCAGCACCTGGAGGGACGGGAGCCCCGGTCATTATTCGCACTGCGCAACCGGGAGCGACCGGGGAATCAGCCCCTGACATGCCCGCACGCACGGTGCCCGTTACCTGCAACGTCGTCGGTACCGAGGCTATGTCGGCAGCCAGAACCGCATAGCCATCAACCGCAGTGTTTGCGAATGGCGGCACTTGCTCTGCAGCGACAACTTCCTGCGCCGTCACTGACCCACGCGCTTCGTCCAAGCCCAACAATTCGGTTGCGTTTCGCGCACAACCGGCAAGCACAAACGCTCGGGCTTCGTCGAACGTAATCACCGAAGACGCTTATCGACCAAATCGACAAGAAAGGCGCGAAATTCAGGGCCGAGGTCTTCGCGCTCAATCGCCAGTTCGACCGTTGCTCGCAAATAATCCTGTTTATTTCCGATGTCGAAGCGTCCGTGGGTGAATACCCATCCAAAAACATCATGATCGGCAAGGAGCAACGCAATCGCATCAGTCAATTGGATTTCTCCGCCAACACCAGGCTTGACCTGATCGAGGACATCAAAAATCTCTGGAGTGAAAACGTAACGACCCATCACTGCGAGGTTCGATGGCGCATCTTCAGCGGTCGGCTTTTCTACGATCCCGCGCAAACGCACGAGGTTTTCAGAGAAAACCTCGGGATCGATTGACCCGTAACTCGAAATCTCAGAAGACGCAACCTCTTGAACGGCGACGACGGCGCATTCGCGTTCTTCATAAACTCCGATCATGTCGGTGAGCACTGTGGAACGGTCGTCCATGATGTCGTCGCCAAGCATGACGACGAACGGGTTGTCACCAACATGCTTGCGAGCAATCGAGACAGCATGACCAAGCCCCAAGGGCTCGCCTTGTCGGACGAAGTGAATTTCGGCCAGTTCAGCGATGCTGCGCACCTCAGCGAGGGCTTCGTCTTTTCCGCGCTCCGCCAAGAACGATTCGAGTTCAACATTGCGATCGAAATGATCTTCAAGCGACCGCTTGCCACGGCCCGAGATGATGAGGATGTCGTCGATACCCGCACGGACCGCTTCTTCGACCACGTACTGGATGGCGGGCTTATCGACAACAGGCAACATTTCCTTGGGCTGCGCCTTTGTTGCCGGAAGAAAGCGAGTTCCAAGACCGGCGGCGGGGATAACGGCTTTCGTAACTCGGGACACGTCCACTCCTCGTCCGACCGGGAACGGCATGGACGTTCCCCCATCGTAGAAGCACCAGAGCCCACGGCTGATGCGGAGCCCCCGATTCCGTCTGTAAGCGCTATCGGCTGGCTCGCTATGCTGGCAGTCTCAACCAGCGAGTGCTAGCGACTGGTCCCCCTTGTCCTTCCTCGGCCCGGCCGGAGACTCCTCATGCCCACCTATGACTATCAATGCAAAGACTGCGGCCACGCGTTCGAGGCCCAGCAGGCATTTACTGACGACGCCCTCACCGAATGCCCATCTTGTGACGGCGCGTTGAAGAAAAAATTTGGATCGGTTGGCATCGCTTTTAAAGGCAGCGGTTTCTACAAGAACGATGCCCGAGGATCTTCAGGTTCCTCGACCCCGTCGACAGCGCCGAGTTCCCCTTTGACCTCCACCGGTTCCGATTCGTCGAAGAGTTCCGATTCGAGTTCTAGTTCCAGTTCCACTTCCACGAGCGGTTCCACGAGCAGTTCCTCCAGTTCTTCAGACTCCGGTTCGACCTCACCGCCGAGCGCGTCGTAACCGAGAGGGTCTCTCGGACCTTCCCATAGGACACCGAGTTCTCTATCGTCATCGCATTCCCCCACCGGCCGCGCCGTCCGTGGAGTCGAAGTGCGTCATTCCCAAACCGAAGATCCGCCATGGGAGAAGTTTCGCCGTGCCCTTCAACGCACCCGCACGCGTTGGCTGATTACAACATGCATTGCACTTTTTTCGTTGTGGTGGACCATAACAACGGTGCAAACTGCCGACCGCGATTCTTCAGCATGGGGTCAACGGAAAACCGTTCCCGTCGCTGTGAACGATCTTGAACCAGGACACGTCATCACGAACGACGACATCAACTTTACGAAGCGCCCAATGATCATGGTTCCCAGCGATGTCGCCGACTCTCCGGTCGGGCGAACGGTGATACGCCCGATCGCACGTGACGAAACCGTCATTGAACGCCGGCTCACTGGCGGAGGCACGTCTGGCTCAGCGGCCCTCCTCGACGAAAATTCGGTTGCGTTCGCGATTCCAGTAGATGCAGGCACCCCAGTCGTAAAACTCGGTGACTACGTCACTCTTTTCGCTCCCTCAGACGTCACAACGAGCGCAACACGGGGAGCCGGACCTTCTGCGCGCGTCGCTGATCGAGCTGTTGTTGTCGCAGTCAACGAAAAGTCCCTCATGGTCGGGGTTGATCCCCGAGATGCTTCAAGCGTCGCGCGGGCCCTTCTTAGTGCCAGCGTGCTCGTCGCGCTTACGAACTAACGCTTCACTTACCTTTCGCTTCGAGCGCGGTAACGTCGAGCTGTGCATCACATCGAGACATTCCGACCGAAGCGACGCGCACGTCATCTCCTTAGCGCACTACTCATTTCCCTTCTCGCTATTGGCATCTTCCACACCTTTAGTGGAACACCAAAAGCAAATGCCGCGAGTGCCGAACTTGCCGCATCAACGCAATTGACGCCCGAAGAACAATCCGCGGCAAAGAACCAAATGAGCACCTGGAAAGCCATGATTCTCGGCGCTGTTGAAGGTGTTACCGAATACCTTCCCATCAGCTCCACTGGTCATCTGGTTGTCACACAGCGGATTCTTGGCATTGGCGATACCGACGCAACAAAAGATGCTGCCGATAGTTACGCAATCGCCATTCAGTTCGGAGCGATTCTTGCAGTGCTTGTTCTGTACCGAAAGCGCATTGAATCAATCATCCGTGGCCTCTTCGGTCGCGACACCGACGGCCGCAATCTCCTCATTTCGCTCGTGATTGCCTTTATCCCGGCAGTGATTATCGGCGTTGCAATTGAGAAGCCGATCAAAAGTCATCTGCTCAACGTGGGCCCCGTGGTTGGCGCGTGGATTGTCGGTGGCCTGCTCATTCTTTTCCTTGCACCCAAGATCAAGGCCGACCGACCAGGGATGTCGATCACCCATTTACGGCCCAAGCAGGCGCTCATCATCGGCTGTGCGCAAGTACTCGCTATGTGGCCAGGTACAAGTCGAAGCCTTGTAACGATTCTTGCTGCGCTTGCCGTTGGTGCCACTCTCGCCGCAGCAGTCGAATTCAGTTTTCTTCTAGGCCTCATGACGCTCGGCGCAGCGACGGTTTACGAAACGGCCAAGAACGGATCGACCGTCATCGACGCATATGGATGGTTCAATCCGCTCGTGGGTTTGCTCTTCGCATTTATCTTCGCCGCACTCGCGGTGAAGTGGATGGTGTCGTGGCTACAAACGCGCAGCTTGGCTGTCTTTGGCTGGGAACGCCTCGTTGTTGCTGCAGCCAGCATCGGCCTGCTGATTACCGGAACGATCTAACGCTTGGGCTCAGGAGCCACCAAGCGAGAGATCAGCGATCACCATTGTTGGGCAACCGGTTCCACCGGGCAGCCATTCCACGTCAGCACCAATGGCAACAATGTCGAGCAGCATCCGCTGCAATGTCGAAGCGATAGTGACTTCGCGAACTGGTTCCGCCAATTGCCCGTTGCGGACCATGAGTCCTTCGATACCGACAGAAATATCGCCGCTCACGAGGTTCACGCCCGAATGGAGTCCCGTCATCGATTGCAAGTACACGCCTGTGTCGATGTCGGCGAGCAACGAATCGAATGAGCCTGCACCCGGCGCTACCGCCAATGCTTGACAACTGACAGCAGGCGTCGACGACACGCCACGGACCGCTGAACCCGTGCTTGGTCGCCCAGCACGCCGACCCGATGCACTGTCATAGAGAAATCCCTGGAGAACGCCATCGACAACGAGTTGATTTCGGCGACAGGCCAGACCCTCCCCATCGAACATGTCGGCCGCATAGGAACGATGGTCGGTGGGATCGTCCACAAGTGTGAGCATTGGCGACGCGATCGCCTCGCCAATGCGATCGCCAAACGGAGAACGACCCTTCAGCACGCGTTCACCGGTCAGGGTGGAACCAAGAAGGCTGGCAATCGTCGCGGCCATTCGGGGTTCAAGAATGATCGTGAGTCGCTGCGACGGAACTGGCTTTGCTCCGAACAGTCTTGTGGCCCGCAACACCGCATCGTCAGCAGCTTCGGCGAGGTCAAGGTCCTCGGGCCGGAAACCAACAGTTGATCCTCCGCCGGTATAGGTCTCGTCCCCATCTTCGGCGAGCGCCAATGCACTCATCGAGCACCACGCCCCCCGTCCGGCACCAGCAATACCCGTGCTTGTTGCTACGGCAAAGCGCGACGAGGAATCAGAAAAGGTTGCAACGCGAACACCGGTGATTCTTGGGTCGCCATCGCGAACTATCCGTTCGAGTTCAAGTGCGAGATTGATCTTTTGCGACGCCGGCATCGAAGCCACCGATGGATCGAACGCATCGAAAGGAACTGGGGCGATTCCATCGGGTTCGGCGAGACCAACCCATTCGTCGGGTTCGGCGAATGGCGCATTGTCTCGAGCTTCGGCCAACGCGTCTGCGATGGCATCGGCCTCGAGCGTTCCAGCCCAGGCGAATCCCTGTCGGTGGTCGCTCACAATCCGGATACCAATACCCGCACTCACTGCAGACGTGAACGACTCAACCTCACCACCATGTGCGCGCACCGTCGTGTAGGAAGATCGCGCCACAAATGCTTCGACTTGCTCACCGGTGTTCGCCTTTGCAGCCACCGACTGGGCGAGCGCGAGGAGATCAGCAGATTCCTGATCGGGCGGTTCGAAACTCACGAGCCGGAAACAGCGAGGTCGGCAACGACGAGCGACACACCAGTAGCGTTCATCGGCAAGAACTGGAGATCACTTCCAACGGCTTGAATGTCACGGAGCATTTTCTGCATCGTTGAGGCAATTGTGAATTCCCTCACCGGTTCTGCCAATTCACCATTGCGGATACGGAGACCTTCGGCGCCGGTAGAAAAGTCGCCGCTCACTGGGTTCACACCCGAATGAAGGCCCGAGACTTCCTGCACCAAAACGCCATCGTCGATCCCGGCGATAAGCGCGGCCGGTTCAGAAATGCCTGGAACAAGCGACACCGATAAGCAGCCCACAGATGGGGTGCTCTTAAACCCACGGACAGCGTTTCCAGTGCTTACCGTTCCGGCGCGCCGAGCCGAATAGGCGTTGTGCACGAATTTCTGCAGGACACCGTTTTCGATCAGCACGTTGCGGCGAGCCGCGAGACCTTCGCCATCGGCATCGGTCGCAGTAAAGGACCGGACATCGGTGGGATCGTCGATGAGAGTTAGAAGCGACGAACCAACGGACTCTCCCAATCGGTCGGCGAACAACGAACGTCCCTTGAGTACCGATTCACCATCGAGGGTGTAACCAAGAATTCCGAGAAACTGCGCCGTGACCCAAGGATCGAGAACGACTGTGAGTCGACCGCTGGGGGGTTGCACCGCTCCAAGCATGCGGGTCGCTCGTTCAGCAGCTTCGATTGCCGCTGCCGATGGAGTGAGATCGGATGGTTCGCGGCCGACCGAAAAACCAAATCCGGTTTGCGTTTCGTCACCTTCAGTTGCCATGGCGTACGTCGCCAAAAAACAACTGGTCTCGCTCCCAGTCGTGCGAATACCCGCACTTGAAGCAATGGCCGCTTCCGAAATTGAATCGGCGTATTCGGCTGACTCGATTCCCGAAATGCGCGGATCGGCAGCCATCACGACTCGTTCGAGTTCAATTGCCAATGCGATCTTGTCGGCCGTAGCAAACGACACCATTGCATCGCGATGAAGGTCGAGGACAGGAATCACGACGCCGTCGGGTTCGGCGAGACCTGCGAATTCATCGAACGTTGCGAAGCTCACATTGTCGCGAGCATCGGCCAAGGTTTCTGCAATGGCAGATTCATCGAGACTTCCGGCATAGGCAAAGCCTTGACGACCATCGACGACGATGCGGATACCCACACCCTGCGACTGCGCAGATGAAAGCGACTCAACATCTCCCCCAAAGACCCTGATTTCGGTCTCGGTACCGCGAACCACAACCGCTTCGATCTGTTCCCCAGGTTTTGCCATTGCGACAACTCGGTCGGCAATCGCCAGAAGTTCGTCGCTCATGCGGCGGTGCCACCAATAGTGAGCGAAGACACGCGAAGTGTGGGAACGCCATCGCCGACGGGAACGCCCTGTCCGTCTTTGCCACAGGTTCCTGGAGGTCCCATAGCAAAGTCATTACCAAGCGCATCAATACGTTGCAGGACCTCAGGGCCATTGCCGATGAGGTTCCCCTCGCGTAACGGCTCGGTGATCTTTCCGTCTTCGATGAGATAGGCCTCGGTCATACCGAACACGAAATCTCCGGTGGCGGTATTGACCTGTCCGCCACCGAGATGCTTCACGTACACGCCCTTAGGCGTCGAAGCGATGATCGATTCCGGATCTTCTTCGCCGGTAAGGAGGTAGGTGTTCGTCATGCGAACCATCGGCAGGTTTTGATAACTCTGTCGGCGGCCATTGCCTGAACTGCGACGACCTTCTTTTCGAGCACGGAGGTGATCCCACATGTAGTCGGTGAGCACTCCGTCTTCGATAAGCACGTTGCGTTGCGCGGGATTTCCTTCATCGTCGACCGCGATATTTCCCCACTCGCGTTCCATCGTTCCGTCGTCGACCACAGTGACGCCCTTCGACGCAACTTGTTGCCCCACCCGCCCACGGAAGACTGATGCACCTTTGGCAACGAGATCGGCCTCGAGACCGTGCCCGCAGGCCTCGTGGAACAACACGCCTCCGCCGCCACTACCAATGACAACGGGCATCTGACCGCTCGGAGCAGGACGAGCAGCCAATTTCGTAAGCGCTCGATCAGCGGCATTACGCGCCAATTGGTCGACGTCGTACATGTCAAACATTTCGAAGCCAATTGTGTGGCCCACGCTCTCGCGACCGGTCTGCATCCCTGCATCACCAGTTGCGACGCAACTCACCGCAAAGAAGGTACGAACAGTGTCGTCTTCGACGAACAACCCGTCGGAGTTGGCAACCAAAATGTGACGCCGGTTGTCGCCGTAGCTCACCGACACTTGCGAGATAGCACCACCCACCGCACGAGCGGCATCATTCGCTCGCCCAAGCAGTTCGACTTTGCGCGCTTTTGGAACGTCCCCGGGATAGGTCTCGATGTCATAACCGCGTGACGCTGATCGACGATCAAGCGCAACGACATTGGTGCCACCACCGCCACCACGAGCAGCTGCTGCAGCAGCTTCGGCAGCAGCGATGAGTCCCGCCTCGGTGAGATCTGCGGTATGCGCAAATCCCGTCGTGTCGCCAACAACGACCCTGATGCCAGCGCCGCGGTCACGACCTGACGTGAGTTCCTCGACACGGCCGTCATCGAGAACTGCGGACGCATTACGCCGATCCTCTGCAAAGACCTCGGCAAATTCGCCACCAGTGCGCATTGCCACACCGAGAACTTCTTCGAGAACTGATTGTTCAATCATCTGCATCGACTCCAAGTGTGTGCTGCGGGATCGTGCTGCGCTAAGCGGCGTATCGTACCGGCGATATCGCTTTGTGGAGCCATGATCGCGACGGTCCCGATCCACTCCGCTACCGTTCGTATACTCACAAGATGAGCGATCCTCATCGACCGACCACCTTCGGTCATTTTGACGGTGATGGGGAAGAACCGGGGCTTGCCGAAATTGCGTCCGTTTCCGTCGAAGGCCTGATCGACGCTGTCGAAACCGCCGGGACCGGGCGAGAACGCCGCCACCGATGGGCCCTCCCCCTCCGTATCGCTGTCAGTCTTCTCATGCTCGGATTGTTGTGGTGGAAATTCCCAGAGATCGTCTGGGCCGATCTGATCCCCTCATGGAGCCGAGACACCATTTTGTGGTTACTTGCGGCTACAGCGATGACATTCTTAGCCATTGTCCTATCGGCGATTCGGTGGCAAGCCGTTCTGCGCGCGCTCGGTCTTCGCGAACGACTTCGAATATTGATTCCGCTCTATTTCGCCGGACAATTTGTTTCCAATGTCTTACCCACCACTATCGGTGGTGACGTCCTGCGAGTCTCAAGACTTTCTAAAATAAAGGGTGAGCCCGAAACCACTTTTGCATCGGTCGCTCTTGAGCGACTTACAGGCTGGCTGGTGCTGCCACTCATCACGCTCTTTGGCTTGGTGATTAATCCAGGGCTTCGAGAACTCGATCGCGCAACACTGCTTGCTCTCGCTGTCGCTCTTGTCACGCTTGTCGCTCTTATCGTTGTGCTTCTCGCAGCGAACCATCCGAGACTCGGTGGAAGATTTGCTTCGACCGAAGGGTGGCACCGATTCGTGAACTCGATCCACCGCAGCGTCACCGAACTTCGCCGTCAACCAATCGCTGCGCTCGCGATCCTCGTCGCCGGTCTCGTTTACCAAATCGCGTTATGCCTCGCCGCTCTCATGGTTGCCGCCGCCTTAGGTTTCAGCTGGCTTGGCCTCACCGCACTCCTCGCGTTCTATCCAGCCGTTCTCATCCTCCAAGTCCTCCCAATCGGCATCGCCGGTTTGGGAGTCAGGGAGAGTGCCTTTGTCCTTTTTCTTGTTCCCCTTGGCGTACCAGCAGAGAAAGCAGTCGCTCTCGGCCTTGTGCTGTACGTGATCAATGTCCTGGCCAGCCTCGTTGGGGCTCCAGTTTTTGCCATGGGTGGCCGGCAGCAGTCGATTGCAACCTGACTGCTTGCGTTCAACCCTGAAATCAGCGCTCAGCGAGTAGGGGCACCCGCCCCGGGGGCGGTAGCGTTGATCCACGGTCGCCGAACCCGACGTCCCCTCCTCTGTCTCCCGTCGCCGCGTTCCAAGAACACCGCCGACAAGGACTCTGCCCATGATCATCGAGACGATTGAGTCGCCGGCCGACCTCAAGGCCCTCACGCCCGAGCAACTGAGAATGCTCGCTGCGGAGATGCGTGAACTCATCATCGGTTCAGTGACCACCCATGGCGGACATCTGGGCTCAAACCTCGGTGTGGTCGAACTCACCCTCGCCATCCACCGCGTGTTCGACTCGCCCGAGGACATCATTCTCTGGGATACCGGTCATCAGACCTACCCCCACAAAATGCTTACCGGTCGCGCCAAGGGCTTCGCGGCCCTCCGCCAGGCTCAAGGTCTCTCGGGCTACCCATCGCGCCAAGAATCCGAACATGACTGGATCGAAAACAGTCACGCGTCAACAGTTCTTAGTTGGGCCTATGGCTTGTCGGTTGCCGAAGCTGCGAAAGGCGACAACGCTCGCCGAATCGTTGCAGTAATCGGCGACGGATCAATGACCGGCGGCATGGCCTTCGAGGGTCTCAACAACTTGGGACATTCCGGACGCGACTGCATCATCATCCTCAATGACAATGGCCGTTCCTACGCTCCAACCGTTTCAAAGTTGGGCGACAGCCTCGTCAAGATTCGAAACAACCCGGTGTACATGCGCCGACAAGCAAAACTTGAAAAGTTGTTGGCCGATCTCCCCGTCGTTGGCAACATTGCGAAAACGGGACTCGATGCAACCAAGGCCGCCATTCGCGAAGCATTCGAACCGACCGCGTTCTTCGAAGCACTCGGCGTTCGCTATTCCGGTCCCTTCGACGGCCACGACACCGCCGCTCTTGAAGAAGCGCTCCGCAACGCCTCGGCCATGTCCGGTGGTCCCCAAGTCATTCATGTGCTCACCCAGAAAGGCCGGGGCTACGGCCCCGCCGAGAATGACCCTATTAAGCGTTTGCACGACACGTCCGAATCAAAGCCCGGGAGTTTTACGGCCGCATTCACCGAAGCCCTCGTAAAAGAGGGCGAAGCGAGACCAGAACTTGTCGCTATTACTGCGGCTATGCCCGACTCCACGGGCCTTCTTGCCTTTGCCGAACGATTCCCGGGCCGCATGTTCGATGTCGGAATCGCCGAACAACATGCCGTTACCGCCGCAGCAGGAATGGCCATGGGTGGCCTTCGCCCTGTTGTCGCGGTGTACTCAACGTTCCTCTCGCGTGCCTTTGATCAAGTGAATCTTGACGTTGGTCTTCACAATCAACCGGTTGTGTTCTGCCTCGATCGCGCCGGCATCACCGGCGACGATGGTCCGAGTCATCATGGCGTTCTCGACATGGTGCTACTCACCAAGGTTCCGAACATGACGGTGTTCGCTCCGTCCTCGTATCAAGAAATCGGACAGATGCTGCACGACGCGCTCGAGATCACCGATGGGCCCATCGCCATCCGGTGGGCAAAGACTGCTGCTCGCCAATCGCCGCCAGAAGAAGTTGGACATGGCCTCAATGCCCGCCGTACTCGCACTGGCGACCAACTCTGCATCATCAGTGTTGGCAAAATGCTTGATGCTGCTGAAGCGGCTGCTGAACAACTCGAAGAGCAAGGTATCTCTGTTTCAGTCTGGGATGCCCGCGTCGTAAAGCCGCTCGACCCCGCAATGATCGAAGACGCTGCTCGCCATCCCTACGTCATCACGATCGAAGATGGCTTACGACAAGGCGGAGTCGGAATGTCCGTCGCCGACCTCGTCAGCGAGCGCACGATTGGCGGCACCGAACCACGAGTACGAGTACTTGGCATTCCTTCGCAGTACATCGCCCACGGCAAGCCCGACGCGATCCTTGCCGACCTAGGCCTCGATGCCGCAGGAGTCACTGCCTCGGCTCTCTCAATGATGTCAACGGGTGCAGCGGCGAACGCTTCTCACTAGCTGCTCACCATTCAGCGGCCGAAGCCATACAACCGCATGGCATTTCCGGCCAGCACCGCATGGCGGTCTTCTGTCGAGATACCAGACATTGATGACTGGATGACTTTCCACGAATTCGGCCAATCAGCGCTGATGTGTGGATAGTCGCTTGACCACATAACTCGTTCGACTCCAACGTCGACAAGATTGCGCAAGCCAAACGTGTCGGTCATGTATCCAAAGTGAAAATGGCGACTGATGTACTCGCTCGGAAGCATCTGCAATCCGAATCGGCTCACGGGATCAAGTCGCAGGTAGTTGTTGTCGATTTGTTCCTTCACATACGGAACCCAACCGAAGTCGGTTTCTGCAAACACAACATCGAGTTCGGGGAAGCGGTCGAACACGCCTTCGAAAATCATTGCAATCATCCGGTTCGGCGCATCGAAGAACCGTCCATACCCAGGAAGCTTCGACTTATGCGATGCCGGCATCGTTTGTGTCATTGCCACATGGATATTGAGAGTCATCCGCCGTTCAACTAACGCCTCGAAAACTTTGTCGTCCTCCGGCTTCAGCGATAACCCGCCATGGGGCCAAGCGACCATCATCGCCCCGCGAATTCCGGGTCGATCCGCTACCCGTTCAATTTCCGCGAGCGCTTCGGCGACTCCACGATTCGGGATCCACATGATCGCCCCGAAGCGTTCTGGCGCGTACGCGGCGAATTCCGAGATCCAGTCGTTATAGGCACGCACCATTGCGTGGTGATAGTCGGCATCACGATTCGCGGCGATTGCGGCCGAAAGCCGAGGAGTTGGGTACAGCACTTCGGCATCGACACCGTCCTGATCCATTTCTTCGATCCGTGCTGCCGGGTCGTAACCCCCTCGCCTCATATCTTCGAAACGCATCCACCCCTTCATCTCTTCAGGGTCAAGACCTGCACACGCATTCATCCCAAAATTGATGGGGTCGTCAACGCCTTCGATCACCCATGCGTCGCCCTCTTCAAACCGCTCCATTCGCGGCGCTCGATCTCGCATCGCAGCAGGGACCCGTGCGGTCCAGAGGTCGCCGGGTTCGTTGAAATGGCCGTCGGCCGAAATAAGCCGATAGCGGCGTCCGCTACTTGGTGATCCATCCTGAGATGACACAGTTCCCCCTCGATTTCGACAATCCCCCCCAGGGCTGCCATGTCGGGCAGTCTAGAGAATAATTCGTACCCCCAACTCACCTGCGGACTGGCCTCAACGTGGACTCCAATCTCACTACCCCTGACCAACTCTTTGATCTCAGCGGGCGAGTCGCCCTAGTCACGGGCGCGTCGTCGGGGCTCGGGCGTCGCATCGCTGTCGTGCTTGCGGCTGCTGGTGCCACTGTCGCTGTCACCGCCCGACGCAACGACCGCCTTGAAGAACTCGTTGCAATGTCGAGCGCGATCCACTCCTTCCCCTCTGACATCACCAACGACGACGAGAGAGTGGCCCTCGTCCACGACGTTGAAACCGCGCTTGGTCCGATTGACATTCTCGTCAATAACGCTGGTGCGGTGAATGCAATTTCCATAGAAGAGGAATCGCTCGAAGATTTTCGATCGATGGTGGAGCTCAATCTTGTGGCAGCTTGGCACCTCACGAAACTCACAGGCGTCTCGATGGTGGAGCGTCAAACAGGTTCTGTTATCAACATCGCTTCAATCCTCGGAGTAGTCGGCGCGACTCCCGCAAAGGATTCGGGTTACAGCGCGGCAAAGGGTGGGCTCGTGAATCTCACACGCGAAACGGCCCTACAATGGGCTCGGAAAGGTGTGCGGGTCAATGCTATTTGTCCGGGTTGGTTTGCTACCGAGATGACCGACGACTTGACCTCCACCGATAAGGGCTCGTCGTTCATCACCTCAAATACTCCGATGGCCCGAGTTGGCGATGTGAGCGAAATTGATGGCGCTGTTCTCTTGCTTGCAAGCGATGCTGGTTCGTTCATGACAGGATCCATCGTCATGGTCGACGGCGGGTGGACAGCGCGATGATTGCATCCACTTTTGTCATCTCGATCACACCATTCGATGCCGATGGTCGCCTCGATGAATTGGCGCTACGCGCGCATCTCGATCGTATGGCCGATGCAGGAATCGGCGTGTATCTGGGTGGCGGTGGCAGCGGTGAAGGGTTCACGCTTTCAAATGAGGAGGCCCGTCGCGTGCTCGAGATCGGCGTCGACCAAATTGCTGGTCGCGTTCCGGTTCGCTCGATGGGAATCGAGCCAAGAACTGCGCAGCAGATGATCGACTACCTCACAATGTCTGCCGAAGTTGGCGTCGATGCTGCGCAGGTTTATTCGCTTGATCCGGGTCATGGTCACCGACCGACGGCGCCCGAAATCGAAAAGTACCTCGAGGAAGTGCTCTCCAGCACCGATCTGCCTTGTGTCGTTTCATCGCACATGTCGGTGGGTTATCGACTCAACCCGTCGCTGCTTCGCAGCCTTTCTCAAAAATACGAGCACCTCATCGGAGTGAACTGCAGCCACCCAGATTTGGCGCCATTAATCGCGCTGCGAAGTTCGCTTGATGAACGAATCGAGTTACACGTTGGAGGTCCCGCACAGGCACTCAGTGCACTCGCATTGGGAGCGACAGGATTCCTTTCCTCCGAAGCAAATCTCGCGCCCCAAACCTGTGCAGCACTCATCGCCGGTGCCAATAACAACGATTACGAAATGGCCACGAACGCGTTCGACGCAATTTCGCGACTGTCAACACTGCTGTACCGATTGGGCGGGATTCGTGCCACAAAGGGCGTCTTGCGTTCGCTCGGGCTTCCAGGCGGACACGTGCGACCCCCACAACTCGATGCTGACGAAGAGGCCGTTGCCAAGATTCTGACATTCCTCGATTCCATGAATTTCAAAAACCTCGAGAACTGGTAGTCGTTTTCCCGATTCCGCATTCAGTCAGCGACGCAGTCTTGCGGAGCAAAACTCACTCAGTGTTTGACTTTGTATGCAATTCCGCTGATCGAAGTTTCGCATCGGCTTTGAGATCGCCTTTTGCCACTTTTCCGCCTGATGAGCGTGGAAGCTCATCGACAATGACGAGATGCTCAGGCCACCATTCGCGCGACACCGAACGCTCTCGCATATGTGCCACAAGTTCCTCAAGGGTCACACTCGTATCCGGACGCAGTTCCACGTAAGCACAGACCCGTTCACCAAATACCGGATCAGGAAACGCCACGGCCGCGACCATGGCAACAGACGGGTGGGTCACTAATTCGGCTTCGACCGCAGGAGCGCTGATGTTCTTTCCGCCCCGGATGATGAAATCGGACGTACGACCGATTACCGAAAGCACACCACCGTCATCGATGCGAACGATGTCCCCCATCAGCATCCAACCGTCATCGGTGAAAAGTTTTGTGTTGGCTTCCTGATCGCCCCAGTAGCCGAGTGCGGTTGCTGGCCCCTTACATGCAGGCTGACCCTCGTTCTCGCCTGGGGCTACATCTTTGAGGGTCTCGGGGTTCAGTAACCGCACATGCATTTCCGGAATCACATGGCCGGCAGTACGCAAACGTATTTCTCTGTCGGTGACATACGACGTGTGGCTCAGTGCGCCTGTTTCGTTCGAACCGTAAAACTGCAGCACCTTTGCTCCAGTTGCTTCCTCAAATTCCGCAGCCCGTTCAAAGGGAACTGCTTCCCCTCCGGTGAACATCGAACGTAACGATGAGAGATCGCGCGGACGTTTGGCTTGAGCGTTCAAAAGCATGATGAATTGTGTGCTGACGCAGCAAAGCACCGTCACTCGTTCACGTTCGATCAGGTCAAGAGCTTCATCGGCATCGAATCGGTCCATCACGACGGTCGGAGCACCAAGGGCGGTAGGAGTGAAATGGGCGGTCCACAAGCCGAACCCAAATGGGGCAGGAAGCGCCCCAAAGAACACTTCGTCCTTCGAGAATCCGCCTGCCGCAGCAGCGAGTTTGTGAAAGTAGAACCACCGATTCTGAGTGTGCATCACACACTTCGGAAGTCCTGTCGTGCCCGAAGTGGAATTCAGAAGAAAGAGTTCATCGGGGTGGATTGGTCGCTGTGGGTAGTCGAGTTCCATCTCGACACCTACGGGAAGTGCTGCATCGACAACGCGTGCATCGAGCCCGACAAGCAGATGACGATCAATGGTCACTCCCATAGCGCCAACATCGGCGCGCATTGACGCTGCGTCACGTCCGTGCTGCACGGGAGCGGTAATCAACGTTCGAGCACCGGTAAGAGAAAGCAGATGAGCTACTTCGCGGTCCCCTGCTCGCGCGCCAATACCCACCGCCACGCAACCCGCTCGTTCGATGCCCACGAACACGGCATGAACCGCAGGACCGTCAGGCATCATCACCGCAATCCGTTCGCCCTTTTCTGGTTCGCCCGCCAGGAGAGCACGAGCGATGTCGTCGGCATCAACGTGATATTCCTCCCAGGTATAACGACGACCATCGGCGATGAACGCAACGCCTGTGGGATTCACCGCTTGCCACGACGCAACCAGTGAACCAACCGTGTCGTTTCCCCACCAACCATTCTCGTGGTAGTTCGCCGCGTCCGTAGGATCAGCACGGAAGAGTTCCACGTGCCTTACCCCGCTGCTTTCGAGCGACGTGAGGCGGGAACGGCTCGCAAATCTGCGACGAGTCGATCAAGTTGTTCAACCAATTCCGAAAGTTCTTCGACCGACCAGCCATCGAGTTGTTCGGCCATCAATTCATCATTCGCGGCTTCGATGCGCCGATGAGCGACACGACCTGCGGCCGTTACAGCGACCACAGATGCTCGCCCATCATGCGGATCGGCTGAACGTTCCACATAACCCTCAGATTCAAGCGCTTGAACCTGACGGGTCAACGCCGCTGGGTGCGTGCGGACCGCATCAGCGAGATCGCTCATCCGCATGGGGCCGTCATCAATGACTTTGCCCAGAACGGCAACCGCGGCAACTCCGATAGCAACACCAGAACGCACAGCAATTAAGCGGTCGAGACGTTGGCTGCCAGTAATTCGCCGCAGCGAGCCCATCTCGTCTCGAAGCCGACGAAGCACCTCTGCCATTTCGTTCGGTTCTCGACGGCTCATTGCCACACCTTCGCGATCCGCTGAACTTCCAGCGCACCCTGACGGCGACCTTCGCGTAACGAAGGCACCCGCGTCGCTGGATCAAGAACATTTGTTCCGAACGCTTCGGTTGCTTCGATGTCAGCAGTAATTACCTCAACGATCGCTCCCGTTGATCGCAACGTTTCGGCCTCGGACTCAACTGTTGGACCGAATCCTCCCGCAAACGGAGCGACGATCACCACAACCTCGCAACCTTCGGCAAGATCGGCATTACTTCCGCTATTGACGCCACCATCCATGAACCGAGTGTCACCAATCGTGACCGGCGGCCAAATTCCTGGAACGGCGCAACTCGCAGCTACGGCGGAAACGAGTGAAACGCCGGAGTGTCGGTCAAACACGCGGAATTCACCAGTGAAGGCATCGACTGCAGTCACCAGCAGTTCGCGTTCGGACCACTCGTGTGATGACAGCCGCGACTCAATCACTGCGATACGAGCCGCTTCTTCGACCGTGGGGGCACCCAATGCGACTGCGCCTAATCTCCGGCGAACCTCAAGTGCATTCGGTGCGCCTTCAAAACACGCAGCAAATTGTTCGATCAGTGAATCAAGGCTGCTTTCGACCTGCAGTTCGGCGCTTTGTTCCGCCGGCACAAGTTGTCGAGCACACAGCGATTCAAGCGATTCGCCCGTACGCAATTGAGCGCCAACGGCAGAACCTGCTGAGGTGCCCACGATCCGATCGGCAGTTGTGAGATCGACCCCAGCAGCCAGGAGCGCGTCAAGAACACCAAGTTCCCAAGCGATCCCCGCAACGCCACCGCCACCTAGCACCAATGCTTTCGGCATCAGCCACACCTCCGAAGAACTGTTACGCGACGGAGGCGACCCACACGGGGCCGCCTCCGACACACGTCATGACCTCAACTCAGCCCAACGGGTTAAGTGAGGAACCAACTGCCCACATGGCGAAGAACTGAGCGTTCGCGCCATAGGCCTGGGCGATTGCCAGGTTGGCTCCGCCAACCTGATGATCTTCAGCAAGTCCACGGACCTGCAGTGCTGCTTCAGCGAACCGCAACAGACCGGATGCACCGATCGGGTTCGACGAAAGCACGCCACCAGACATGTTCACGGGGAAGTCGCCATCGAGTGCTGTTGCCCCCGATTGAGTCATCTTCCAACCTTCACCGGGAGCGGCGATTTCGTGGGCTTCAAGCCACATCGGCTCGTACCACGAGAACGGCACGTAAAGCTCGGCGCAGTCGATCTGCTCACGAGGGTTGGTAATACCAACCGCCTTGTAGATCTCCTGTGCGCACGCGTGCGCTGCTTGCGGATTGACCGGGTCACGACCCGAGTACCAACCTGGCTCGGACTTCATCGCGGTGGCGAGCACCCATGCCGGAGGCTTCGATGCCGCTTTGCCGCCATCTTCATCAGTGAAGATGACTGCGCATGCGCCGTCGGACGAAGGACAGGACTCCAAGAAACGGAGCGGATCCCACATCATCGGAGATTCCTTCACCTTGTCGATGGTGATGTCGGCCAACTTGAGATGGGCATAAGGGTTCTTGGCACCGTTGAGGCGGTCCTTTACCGCAACCATCCAACCGATGTCTTCAGGTGCTCCCGAGCGCTGGATATAGGACCGAATGAATGGAGCAAATGCGCCACCAGCACCGATCGATGCACCCTTACCGCCGCCGAGGGCGAACTGTGCGTTGCCCTCCGACTGCTTTTCGAAGGCCACCGACAGAACACGCTTGTGTCGGCCACTTGATACGAGGTGAGAACCGACGATTCCCGTTGAGCCACCCACTGAACCAGCGGTGTGCACTCGGAACATCGGCTTATTCACCGCACCAAGCGCATCGGCAAGGTACATCTCGGGCTTCATGACACCCTCAAAAAAGTCGGGCGCTTTACCGAGGACAACGGCGTCTATATCGCCCCAGTCCATATTTGCGTCTTCAAGCGCGCGCTGGGCGGCTTCACGGACGAGGCCGGCCATCGAAACATCGGCGCGCTTGCGCTTGTGATGTGTCTGACCGATACCGACGATTGCTACAGGCTGATGGCTCATTGGTCACCTTCCAGGACGCAGACGAGATTCTGCTGAAGGCAAGGTCCGGACGTAGTGTGAGCCAACGTGCGGTTCTTGCCATTCTTGATGATCTGATTTGCGGCTTCACCCACGCGGATGAGGCCGACGGTCATGACAGAGTGAGCCGCTAGCGCACCACCGGAGGGGTTGACCTCCGTAGAAGCGTCGAGACCCAGCGATTCACAAAGAATCAACTCTTGGAAACTGAATGGCGCGTGGATTTCAGCAACATCGATCGGGCCCTTCCCTACGCCTGCTGCCTCGGCAGCGAGGCGGGTTGAGACCGAAGTGGTGATGTCTTTCCGAACAGTCGGCAAGTGCGCCTCGATGCGATGGTCTATGCCTGTGATCCACGCCGGACGCTCACACAAGTCGTACGCCCGCTTACCGCGAGCGAGGATGACAGCTGCAGCCTGATCAGTTGTCGGCGGCAGATCGTGACGACGCAACGGGTTGCGCACGTAATCAGCTGCGAGCAACTCGTCGACTGAATAGTCGCCCTTCACCTGTGCAAATGGGTTCGACTTGGCGTTGGCTCGGTTTCGAACGACGACCTCAGCAAAGTCTCGTTCGGTGGCCTTGCCGGAATCAATGAGCGCACGTGCCTGCAGTGCGGCCAAGGTCCAAGTGTCGGTGCCTAACGGGGTGAGGTAGTACGGGTCGAACTCCACCGTAAACAAGGTCGATGGATCGGAGTTGGAGTTCTTGCCAACGCCGACGGCCATTGCGATGTCAATGTCACCCTGAAGGAGTCGAACGTAGGCCTCGTACATCGCCCACGCGCCGTCCATCTCGACGTGGGACTCATTGATTGCAGGAACCATGCCGTAGGCGTCGGTGTTCTGCACAAATGAGAATCCCTGGCCCGACAAGTAATCGCAAGAACCTGAGACGGTGAAGCCGATTTCTGACTTGTCGATTCCGACCTGCGCAATCACCTCGCGGGTGGAGCGCAAAACCAAGTCCGACTCAGTCAGGTTCGTTCGCCTTTCCGGAGGCAACTGCGCAAACCCAACGATTGCAATGTCATTTTCTGAAGGTGCCATCACATCATCCGATCCAAGTAGCGAGCAGCCGGTTCATCCGGCTCACCAGTGGTACGCCAGCCGACGATGATGTCGCCACCGCTTCCTCGGCTGCGGTTGTCGATATCTGCTGCGGAACGCTCGTTCTCGGGCGCCCACACAACTTCAACGTGAATGCCAACGCGGATTTCGCTCACCGGAACATCGAGAATTTCCTGCTGAGCGATAACGGCATCAGCGCCGTCGAGCAGGATCGAGCAACGAGCGAACGGTTCGGTCTCGGTCTGACCGGGATACGGCGTCGGTGTCACGATCGTGAAGTTCGAGACCACACCGCGGCCTGGAACCTCAACAATGTGGCTCTCGTCAAGCTCAATCGCGCACACGCTGCACATGCCTCGTGGCCCCACGATTGTTCGGTCGCACTGCGGACACTTCTGCCCGATGATGCGACCTTCCATGAGGGCCTTTGCCCACATAATCGTGGTGGGAGACGCGTTGTCGACATATTGGAGGTCGCAAAAAGCGTCCATTTCCGTGATGTCGTTTTCTTCAGGTGCTACGAACGGCTCGCCAGCACCTTCGCTGGGTGAAGGATCCGCAGCAGGAACGAACGCGATGATGTCGTCGATTCGTCCGACGCGATCAGCGGGAGCCTTGAGCTTTGCTTCGACGCGCATTCCTGCGGCCATCGCACTCTCGGAACCGGTATCGACCAAATGAAGCATTGGGGTATCGGCGCCATCAAGAGTGATGAACGCGAAACCAAAGGCGTGATCGAGGGGGTGCAGGTTGGTCGGTTCGGGAACCCACGTCCACGTGGACACGGTGCCTTTCGGTCCAACTCGAACCCAATCGGATCCGCTATCAGCCGCGGTATCGGGGTCGTATTCGAGCGGTGGAGCAATAACCCGACCACCGGTGCGCACACCAATGATCTGGCCCTGTGCCAGCGCCGAACTAAACGTGCTGAGCGTCGTACCCAACGTCCGTGTGAATGGGAACGTCAGGTTGAAGACAAACTCTTGGACAGTGTCAGCCATCTTCTTCCTTTCCTGTTTTTCAGGCTTTCGAGACATCAATCGGAATGATCAACGTCGTTTAAAAACTGGTTTGCGCTTTTCAGCGAACGCTTTCGGACCTTCCTTGGCGTCTTCGGATTGAAACACCTGCCATCCGTAGGTGAACTCATGGTCGAGCGCTTCGCGCTCGGTCATGCCTTCGGTCTCACGCAAGGTGCGAAGCACTGCTTCGACCGCTATCGGTCCGTTGTCGGCAATTTGTGCCGCGATTTCTTTCGCCTTGGCTAACGCCTGGCCATCGGGAACCACATGACCGATAAGCCCGTACTGGAGGGCTTCGTCGGCGGTTAATTCACGACCAGCAAGGAGCACTTCAGCGGCGATTGTGTAAGGAATCTGTCGGCGCAAACGAACTGCCGAACCGGCCATCGGATAGAGCGAACGCTTGACTTCGCTCACTGCGAAACGAGCACCCTTGCCCGCAACGCGGATATCGGTGCCTTGCAAGAGTTCGGTTCCGCCTGCAAAGGCAATGCCTTCCACCGCAGCAATCAACGGTTTCTTTGGCTGGTAGTCGCGCAATAAACACTTCCACATGAGATTTGGATCTTCAGCAAGGCGAGCGACGGTATCGATCTCGGTGTCGGCATCGGGTCCGGCGTCACCAGCCATTGCTTTGAGGTCAGCTCCGGAAGAGAAGTTGCCGTCGGCGCCCGTGAGGATGATGGCGCGCACGTCATCGTCGGCATCAGCCTCGACCATTGCGTCGTACATGCGCATCAGCATCGCTCCAGAGAGCGCATTCAGACGCTTTGGGCGATTCATTGTCATGACGAGAACGTGACCTTCGCGCTCAATAATTGCGTCAGGCATGGTCCTCCTCATAACGGCAGCGGTAGTCGCTCGGCGGAGACCAACCCGCGGATCTCTCCGCAGCCCGATGCCCCCCGATCGGTGTCCCGACCCTAGAGGTACTTAACACTGCTGAGCAACCTGTTCGGGCGATTTTTCCGATCGCCCCAATCACGCACCTTCGAGGTGAAAGGGCGACTCAGGTGTAAAAGGGGTTGTCTCCGGCGTTGTGATCGGTGACGTCGACAACATCGGTGACTTCAGGAATTGACTCGTAAATCGAAGCGGTAATGCCGTCGCGTAATGTGGCCGCGCTCATAGCGCATCCCTGACATCCGCCACCCATCGTCAAGAAGACGGTTGTGTCGTCTACGCCCACAAGCGCTGCGAAACCACCATGTTGGGCCAATCCTGGGTTGATGACCTCTTCAAGGAGTTGGGTGACCTTGTCGGGGATGTCGCCGGTGAGTTCGATATCGCGACCTTCAAGCGGATTCACTGGCGCTGGACGATTCGGGTTCTTAATAACGAATCCGCCCTGGCTCGACGCACGAGGAAGATCGAGCATTGCTCCGCGCATTGTGTCAATGCTGTTCGCAGCAACCACGACGCTCAATCCGCCTTGCACCGAGAGATCGTCTTCGGCATCAAGTTCGGAGATCGTCGCCCACCCGAGGTCGTAGGTGTAGTCGACGCCGGCCGAACCTGTGATCTCGACCCGAAGGCAGATGGAGCCAGGGTCTTCCTCGGTATCGCGAATTTCCAGAACACGGCCGAGTGCATCGGGAGCAACGGTGAGAACGAACTCGCCTATTGCAATTGCCTCGTCGGTCGCGCTTACTGAGCTTTCAGACATCAGAACCTCTGCGGGAGAACTGCCGGGTGATCCCAGCACCGAAAACAAACGTTACCGGCCCCAGCCCCTGACCCCTCGGTTGAGCCAAAAGTTGATGAATCAGCACGGACAATGGCTAGGAGATGTACGAACCGCGGCCAAATGCGACTGCGAATGCCAACATTGTCGCAAGCGACAGCGGCAGAATCACCGATCGCAATTTGGGGCGTGCTACGAGAAGTTCCGCAGCCACCACGATGCACGGAAACGCTCCAAGTAGATAGCGGCCACCACCGAAGAAGTCCTTCGTGCCTAATAACGGCAATGCAATGAGCCCAAGTGAGTAGGCGGCGTAGGCCCAACCAAATCGGCGCTTCACCCGAGGAATAAGGAAAAGAGCGCCAAGCACGACGATTCCGTGTGCGACATGGCCAATCGTCGACCAGGCAAAGGGACGGTGCTGAAGTTCTTCGATGAGACGGAACTTCAACCAGGTAGCTGGACCAGCCCCCTGATCCCAGCCTTTGCTGGCTTCGATGGCGACAAACAACAAAGGGTCGCCGAACTTGACCCAAAGAAATGCACTCCAACCACCAACGCCGAGCCATGAGAGAAAAATCGGTGCGTCAGATCGCGTAAGCGATCGAGGATTAAATAATTGACGAAATCCAACCGCACCACCGGCAAGGTTTCGGCGCTCAATGACGCGCAGCACGAGAGCGACAGCCACGACGAGACCCGCCGGTCGTCCCGCTGTCGCCAAGATGCCCACGAAAGCAGCCCAGAAGTACCGATCTCGTTCAACGAGATAGAACGCGCCAATCGCCGTCGCGACAAAAAGTGCATCGGAATAGACGACACCGTAGAGATACCAGCTGTAGGGAAAGACGCAGAGAAGCAATACTGCAGTGAATGCAACTGCCGGTGACACAAAAAGCTTGGCCCACTTCCGCAGTACAACCATGACAACTGCGCCACTCACGACCGTGATGACGGTTCCAGTGATGTAGATCGTTGGGAAAGCCCAACTCAAGAGTCGGATGACGATCGGATACGTCGGCCAAAACGCGACAGATGACTGCACTCCCGGGAAATAGACGTATCCCTCTCGAGCAATTGTGCGGTACCACTCAGCATCCCAACGGGCGAAGCCGCCAAACCAAACATCGCCTATTCCTTCACGCACCGGAAAGAAGGGGTCATGGGCTAAGTGATTGTTCCCAAACCAAATCGCAATCCAAACAAGAACGCCGATCGACGCGAAAACCGCCAACGGCGTCCACCACCTATCCATCCAGGTCGGCGTTTCACCAGTTGGCAACTTCGCCGGGGTGCCTCGGTCCCGAAAACGTGAAACAAGACGACGCCGGGACGGCTCCGAAGGAACGAGTGTGGTGGTCGAGTTTTCAGACATTGTTTTGGGCGGTCCATCCCCCCGATGGGCCACGTCAAACGCTAGTCGCAGTGTCGCCTTCACCGACAGAAGATCGGAGGGCACCTCGTGCGCCGTAGCCTCGGGCAAATGATCTGTGTTGACGTCGACCGAGTGACAATGACCCGTCCCGGAAGGCCGCTCTTCACCGACGTGTCCCTCACACTTTCGACGGGCGACCGACTCGGCATCGTTGGCCTCAATGGAACCGGCAAATCAACGCTGTTGTCCGTTCTCACTGGAGAGGTTGAGCCGGAATCTGGAGCGGTACGAAGAGGACGCGGAGTTCAGATCGCCACGCTCCCCCAGCGACCTGAACTCCCCAGTGGAACCGTGCTCGCTGCCGTCGAAGCTGTCGCCGAACGCGATTGGGAGGCTGCCGCGGTTCTTGACCATCTCGGCATGGCGTCACTCATCGACGCCGATACCGGCCGTCTCTCGGGCGGACAAGCAAAACGAGTCGCTCTCGCTCGTGCACTCGTCGCTCCAAGCGACCTGCTCGTTCTCGACGAGCCCACCCACCATCTCGACATCGATGCCATTGCGTGGCTTGAAGATCGCCTCGATAGCTATCGGGGCGGCCTCGTACTTGTCACTCACGATCGTCACGTACTTGATCGAGTCACAACTCGCGTTCTCGAGCTTGATCGCGGTCGTTCCTATCTCCACGACGGCGGCTACAGCGGTTACCTCGAGGGGCGAGCGCTACGCGAAGAACAAGCTGTCTCCCAAGAGTCAACGCGCAAGAACCTTGCCCGAAAAGAATTGGCTTGGCTTCGCCGCGGCGCTCCCGCAAGAACAAGCAAACCAAAAGCACGAATCGAAGCTGCAACCACCCTCGTTGAAACACGTGCTGAACCCGCAGCACGATCAGGAATTCCCGATCTTTATTTGGGCACCCCGCGTCTTGGCGACAAGGTGGCCGAGATTACCGATGTCTCATTCGGTTACGAAGGCGCGGCGCCGCTGTTCAGCAATATTGAATTAATGCTCGATAACCGTGAACGCCTCGGATTGATCGGGCCCAACGGTGCCGGTAAATCCACGCTGCTTGATCTCATAGCCGGTCGACGCTCCCCGACTTCGGGAACAATCGATACTGGTTCCACTGTGCGCATCGGTTACTACGACCAGATCGGTGTCGAACTTGATCCGCGTCAGCGCGTTCGCGAAGCGATCACCGGTGGCCGTCGAGAACCCGATTGGCAAGACTCTGCACTTCTTGAATCGTTCTGGTTCGACGGCGATGCGCAATGGGCTCCAATTGAACTTCTCTCCGGCGGGGAACGACGCCGCCTACAACTTCTTCTCGTCCTTGCGCAGAAACCCAATGTCCTCCTGCTCGATGAGCCCACAAACGATCTTGATCTCGACACCCTCCGAGTCCTTGAGGAATTTCTCGACGACTGGCCTGGGGCATTAATCGTTGTCAGTCATGACCGTGCATTTCTTGAACGAACAGTTGCTGACGTGATCATCATGGATGGACACTCCACCCCCTCACGCAGACCAGGTGGCTATGCAGCGTGGGAAGAGAAACGTCGTTCCTCAATGGTCCGAGGTCGAATTGCCGATCCAGGGAAATCTGCAAACAAAACATCGAATCGACCAAAATCAACTGGAGCAACAACAGCCCCTACGAGCAAAAAACCGACTCGATCGCCAAGCACCCTTCGGTTCTTGATCAAGGATCTCGAGAAAGAGATCAAGCGTCTCACCAAGACCAAAGACCGACTCGAGACAAAAGTCGCTGAACTGGCAACTTCCGGCAATCACGTCGATCTGACCACTTCCGGCGCTGAACTGACCTCTGTGATCGCCGCTCTCGAAGCGGCAGAAGAACAGTGGTTGCAACTGACCGAAGAGGCCGAACGGGCGTCGAACTGACACCAGGCCCATCACCGGTAGATTCGTAGGCCGTGACCGACGTCGAGACCCCCACCGAGGCGCTGCTAGATCTGCGGCGAGCTCGACGACATAACCGACTTTCCGAAGTCCACTGGATTGACGCGCTCTACCGGGTCTACATGGTTGGACTCGCTGCGGTGATTTTCATCATGTTTGCTGTCAGTCGACTTCCAAACGATCGCCTCACGAATGAAGAGGCCTTGCAGTTCGCCAATGAAGCACCAACGTGGCTTGGCCTTGGTTTCGCGATTGCCATCGGTATCGGATTGCGATCGGGCGGCCGCGGTGGACCACTCGTACTCGAAGCTCCCGTCGTGATGCATGAACTCAATGCTCCAGTGTCGCGTGCATCTGTGGTTCGCCGGCCAGCCATCAAGCAACT
The DNA here is from genome assembly GCA_037620085.1 of Acidimicrobiales bacterium. Classification (GTDB taxonomy): domain Bacteria; phylum Actinomycetota; class Acidimicrobiia; order Acidimicrobiales; family Acidimicrobilacustridaceae; genus Acidimicrobilacustris. The sequence continues at coordinate 30,840 of JASJMB010000058.1, forward strand.
TCGTTTCATGGCGTTCGCCGGCGCAGTTATTGGCGCCATCATCGGAGAAGTCGCCGCACACCGACTTCCGGTAAATCCTGCAGTAGCAATCGCATGTGGCGCGTTGGCATTCGCTCTTGCTGGAATGTTGGCATCGGCAACCGCCCTCGCAGCGTCAGGCCGTCGCCTCCGTTGGTGGCCCGCGAATTTCCTTGCTGCAGTCATCATTGGTTGGTCGGTTCTCGATGTCCTCGGGAAACGAACCACTTCGCCATTCACGCTTCTCGCCGACATCGCGTTCTGGCCCATCGAATTCCGGGCACTTGCCCTCATCAGCGTTGTTCTTGTGGGAGTCCTGGTGTGGCTTGGCCTTTCGCGCATCGGCGATCTCTCAATCGAACATGCGCTGCGTCGCGCCGGACTCGTTGCACAGTTGCGATTCGCAGTGACTCTTCAGGATGTTCGAACCGTTGTCCTTCTTCGCCGTCAGTTGTCGCAAGAAAACGCCCGACTTCGTCCGTGGATCCGAATTGGAAGGTTGAAGCGCAAGAGTTTCATCCCTCCTACTTGGAAACGTGATTGGCAGAGTTACTTGCGCTTCCCGCTCCCCCGCCTTCTTCGCATGGCCATGCTCGGAGCAGTCGCAGGTCTCTCGCTCGGCGCTCTCTGGCGCGGCACGATCCCCATGATCATCGTTGCCGGCCTTGCGCTCTATCTCGTTGCGTACGACGCGTCCGAACCAACGGCGCAAGAAGTCGACCACCCCACGCGCTGGGAGAGTTTTCCTGACGCTCCGGGCGTGCTGATTCTCCAGCACATCGCCGCGGCGTTCGTCGTCATGGCATTTATCTGTCTCATCGCTGCCGCCGCAGCAACACTCCTCGTGCCATTCGCAGTCGTGTGGAAGCTGGCACTCATCATGTTCGTACCCGTCGCACTTGCTTCTGCGGTCTCCGCGATGATCAGCACCGCCCAAGGTGCACCTGACATGGCCGGACTCGCGGGCCTCGGCCCCGACGTCATGGGCTGGCTCATGATCGCTCGACTCATCATTCCGCCAGCGATCACCATCATCGCCCTCCTCCCATTGCTCAGCGCGGGGTCCGATCCCAACGCCATCAACACCACCAAAGTCGGAAATGCAACGGTGTACTCACTGTTCGCCGTCGGCGGTGCCATCCTTTATCTGCGCACACGGAAGCCAAAGCACCTGTGACCTCACCATTCGCATTACCCAAACAACCACCGACACCGGCCACCGAGCCGCGTCTCAAGCCCGACGCTGCATTACAGACCCTCGACCTGTCGAAGGACTACGGCGATGGCATGGGCCTCATGAGCGAGCTTGATCTTGTGATCAATAAGGGTGAACTCGTGATGCTCGTCGGTCCTAACGGCGCAGGTAAGTCAACGTTCCTTGGTCTTGCCGCCGGCATGCTGGAACCCTCGAATGGTTGGGCGTTTATCGCCGGCAGCCCTGCTGGCACAGTTCCGGCTCGCGCTGCACTTTCCTACCTTCCTGATAATCCCGTCCTTTACGACGACCTCAGTCTCGGCGAGCACATCGAATACATCGCGCGTTTACACAAGACCGTCGATTGGCAGGACTACGCCGATGACCTCGTTGACATGTTCGGTCTCGGCGATCGCATCGACGATCTGCCATCGAGGTTCAGCCGCGGTCTCAAGCAGAAGACTGGTCTCATCCTTGGCCTCATTCGACCATTCACTGTGATGCTTGTCGACGAACCGTTCGTTGGGCTCGACACTCCTGGTCAAGAAACGCTCGTCGAGATCATGACCGATGTCGTCGCTCAGGGCGCATCAATCATCTGCTCAACTCACCAACTCGATTTAGTTCCCAGCGCGAACCGTTGCGTTGGTCTACGCGACGGCGAGCTGGCCTATGACGGTCCTGCAACTGCAGCAAAGATTCGCGAACTCGTCGGCGGCGAATAGCCCGTGGCTGAAACGCCTTACCGCAAAGGCATTCTCTCGGAGCCACTTGATCTCGATGGCGGTACGCCACAGTCGCAGCAAAAGCCACCGACTATTGCGGCGACTCCGGGGCTCGAAGTTGAAGTTCGCGGCACCCATTTATGGGGAGTTGTCATTGAATGCGATTCAGCATTCATCACCCTCCGCGATCGCCAAGGACGCGATCACAAAGTGCGACTGCGCGATGGCGCGTTTGACGTAAAGGGACGCCAGGTCACACTGGTCCGCCCAAAGGCGTCATCAACTGCGGAAGCAACGCGAACTGCGTCGGGGTCAGTCGCAGTTCCATCTGCACCGGCTCGCATGGCAAGAGCGAGCCGACTTCTTGTTGAAGGTGTGCACGACGCTGAACTCGTGGAAAAGGTGTGGGGCGACGACTTGCGCGTAGAGGGCGTTGTGGTGGAACTCCTTGATGGTGCAGACAATCTCCAAGAGATCGTGCGCTCGTTCGGCCCAAGAAGCGGCCGACGACTCGGCGTGCTACTCGATCATCTCGTCGATAATTCCAAAGAAACCCGCATCGCGGCTGGCGTCGATCACCCTGACGTGCTCGTGACTGGCCATCCCTATGTCGATATTTGGGCTGCGGTGAAACCCTCTGTCGTGGGAATCGCGGCATGGCCTGAGATCCCCAAAGGTCAACCATGGAAAGAAGGGATCTGCGCGGCTCTTGGCGTCGACGATCCCCGCCTCTTTTGGAAAAAGATTCTCAACTCCGTGTCGAGTTATTCCGACCTGCAACCGCCACTCGTTGGTGCCGTCGAACAATTAATCGACTTCGTCACCGAACCTTCGTAATTACGAATCGCTATGACGATTGAGAAACCCGACGACAGCATCGGTGAACGCGTCGTTGCGGTCTCCAGCCACCATGTGCCCGGCTCCGGACACATCTACGAAATCGACTGACGGGAATCGTTCGCAAAACCGCTGTGCTCCTTCGGCGCTGACCAGATCGCTCACGCGGCCTCGCACCAACATCAGGGGAACGCCATCGTCAGCAATTCGAGCAACCGCAGCATGCAGACGATCGATATCGGTCACCTCCGAAGGACCCATATCAGCAATGCCCTCGCCACCTCCAGCAAATGCTGGATCCCAGTGCCAATACCAACGACCATCACGCTCTCGAACGTTCTTGCGTAGCCCATCGAGATTGGAAGGTCTCGGGCGATGGGGGTTGTATGCCGCTATCGCATCGGCAACTTCATCTAACGAGGAAAAGCCCTCTTTCGCTTTTGCCGACATGAATTCGGCGATGCGATGAGAACCCGCTGATTCCATTTCCGGGATGATGTCGACCAGTACCACGCCACGAGCGACACCGGGATGAATCTCTCCAGCCAGCAGCATTGATGTGAAACCACCGAGCGACGCTCCGATAATGAACGGAGCTTGATCGAAGGTGGAAACAACTGCGTCAACATCACCGGCAAAACTCACTAGCCGATAGTCGCCACCCTCGGCCCATTCCGATTCTCCGTGGCCACGAAAATCCAACGTCACTGACTGCCAACCTTGGTCGGCGAGCGTTGTTGCTGTACCGGCCCAGGAATGTCGCGTCTGTCCCCCACCGTGAAGAAGCAACACCGGCGGGGCGTCGCTAGGACCTCGTTCATCGGCAATAAGGGTGATCCCATTTGCACCGGGCACTTCAAAGGTCCGCATTCGCCTGACGCTACCGGTCCACCGACACGGGTAGCGTTCTCGCCATGACCGACACCTCAGTGACGTACGAACTCAACGACCGCGTCGCCCTCATCACCATCGATGACGGCAAGGCCAACGCCATAAGCCATGACATCGCTAGCGGAATCCACGAAGCGCTTGAACGCGCACGACGCGAGGCTGGCGCAGTGGTTCTCGCTGGCCGCCCCGGTCGCTTCTCTGCTGGATTCGATCTTTCAGTGATGACATCAAGCCCTGAGGCCGCCCGGAATTTGCTCAAAGCCGGCGCTGACATCGCAATAGAAATTCACGAATTCCCCATGCCTGTGGTGATCGCATCCACCGGTCACGCTTTGGCCATGGGAGCGATCTTGTTAATGGCTGCCGACACGCGCATCGGGGCAAACGGTACGTACAAAATCGGACTCAACGAAGTGGCCATTGGCATGCCGGTCCCAAAGTTTGCCGTTGAATTGGCCAGAACATCTCTCTCGAATGCCGCATTCACCGCTGCAGTGAATCACGCCACGGTCTATGACCCCACCGGGGCACTTATTGCTGGCTATCTCGATCAGATCGTCGCTGACGATGCAGTGATCTCCACTGCCCTCGCTCATGCGGCCGAACTCGCAGAGCGACTTGACCCCAATGCGTTCGCTCTCACACGCGCGAATTGTCGCGGAGCGTCATTAGAGCTCATCCGGAGTGGACTCAACAACGACATCGCGTCGTTTGTCGTCAAGATCCCTGACGCGTGATCAGTTAGCAGGCGAACTCTTCTTTGAACCAGATTGCTTCACGCTTTCAGCACGACCAGGACCAACTGTCACCAACTGTCACCAACACGCTCCACCGCATCAGCGGATTCTGGTACTCAATCCCGGAGGAAGAGTCATGATCAACACCATCGTTGTGCCCCTTGACGGTTCTGAACTGTCTCAGGCCGCTCTACCGATTGCCAACGAACTCGCTGCTGCACTCGACTCTTCGATCGTGCTTCTCGCTTCGGGTTGGGGAACCACCGTCGAAGAACTCATTGGCTACCTCGACGATCAAGGGGCCTCGCTCACCGTGCCGTTCACGAGTTCCGTTGTTCCCGACACCTTCCCCGCGACAGCCATTGCTAACGCCGTCAATGACCCTGACGACGCGATCGTCATGGGCACACACGGACGAACTGGGTTTGGCAAGGCACTACTGGGATCGGTTTCGGAAGATGTGCTCAAGCGATCAAACAATCCGGTGCTTCTTATTGGGCCTCAGGCGAAGCCATTTACAAGCTTCAAGGGGGCCACGATGGTCGTCACCACCGACGGTTCACCAATTTCCGCAATGGTGCTTCCGCGCTCAGCTCGTTGGGCAAAGGCCTTGGGGATGACAGTGGTCGTGCTTTCCGCTACCGCGGCTGGAGGATCTCCCCTGGGTAGTGCCGATGCTGGCGCACTCGCGAACGCAGTGGCCTCCGCTGTTGGATTTTTCACTCGCGAAGGAATCGAAGCTCGGTCCGAAACAGTCGTTGGCTCTGACGCTGCCATCGCTGTTTCAGACTGGGCAAATGCCAACGACATCGCGCTTGTCGCCATGGCAACTCATGGACGTGGCGGACTTGCTCGGACTGCTCTTGGGAGCACAACGATGCGCACGGTGCACAACTGCCACTGCCCCGTTCTCGTGCAGAAGCCAGTCGGCTAACGCCACAGAAACTTTCCCAAACGTTCACATTCCGCTCACCAGATTTACCGCGAGTTGGTTTGGGGCCCTACAACACTTTGCTTTGTAAATGCGTTGGGCAGTCCCACCCCTCAGGAGTCAACGTGAACCGTCCCGCTGCACGTAGCCTGACCCTTGTGAATGAAGAAGAGCTTTCCCTCGCCACCATCCATCCGGACCGACGCCTGAGTTTTGAAGGGGCGTTTAACTTTCGCGATCTCGGTGGTTATGTCACAACTGATGGTCGCATGGTCAAGTGGCGCACGCTGTTTCGCGCCGATGCCGTGCACCGTCTCCCCGACGCCGAACTCGATCAACTCGCCGCGATCGGCCTGAAGACCGTGATTGATCTTCGAACTGGTTCCGAAGTTGAGCATGGCCATCTCCACGACCCTGAACGCGGCATTCAACACGTACATCTTGATGTCCTCGGCGAAGTATGGAAGCCGCTCGATCTCGATGAAAACGCCGACGCACGTGTCGTACTCAGCGACCTTTATGTCCACATGCTCGACATAGGTGCTCCCGCACTTTCGCAAGCATTCCGAACGCTAGCGAACGCCGAAAATCTTCCTGCCGTCTTTCACTGCGCGGCAGGAAAGGACCGCACCGGAGTCCTCGCCGCCATGGTGCTCTCAACCATCGGCGTCGCCGATCATGTGATTGTTGCTGATTACGCAATTTCCGGGGCAAATATGGCCGAACTCGTAGAGCGACTCAAACGAGATCGTCCCGAGGCACTCACCGCAATGAACGAACAGCCATCGGCATATTTGGCTGCACCGCCCGAGGCCATGAAGCGACTTCTTGCTCACGTCAACGCTGAATACGGTTCAATGACCGGCTACGTGAACAGCATCGGCATCTCGACCGACGTCATTGACTCGCTCGCAGTAAGCCTTCTCGACTCAGACAATTAGCGGCGTTTGCGTCGAAGCAGAAGCACGGCAACCAGTGCAACGGTTGCCGCAATAACAGCGATCGCAATTTTTGATCGGTTGTCGCTTGTTGGCTGAACAACAGGCGGACTCGATGTGCGAGGAACATCGGCCGGAACCCGCGACGCTGTGTCGATAACGCTCTCGTCGGCGATTGGGTTAACAGCACCGTCGGTGTCGGCGGCGTGCACAACAGCATCGCCGCGAGATTTCGTGTCGCTATCGACACCTTCAGGAACAAGCCTTGAAGGGGGCATGGCGTCAAGGAAGGCATCGACCGGTGCCGGAAGGTCGGTGGCAGGTGCCGGGCGATTCCGTGTTCGCTGCGGGTCATACGCTGGCATCGGATCCTCCAATGGACTCAATAGTTGCTGATGGCGCTGGGGCAACCACCGCTCCTCCAGACCGTGTCATTTCTGGCACGACGGAATCAAGCAGAGTGTCGAATTCCTGAGCCGCATCGCTGGCTCCTTGACGGTTTCCGAGACCATGGATCGGCAATGACTGCGCCGAGGCCTCAGCAACCGCGGCCCGCATGTGCACGGGAGCGAAAACTTGGCTGCCGTATTGCTCGAGCAACATCGTGTGCCAGTAGTGAGCATCACGAGTTCGACCGAGTCGATTTACGGCAATGCCGGCAACTTCAGGACGGCCACCGCGTCGCGCTGCAATCCGTGAAATTGTGAGCTGCACATTGGCCACGCCATCGGATGCCCATGCACCGGGTTCAGTCACGATGAGCGCGCGATCAGCAGCAAAGAGACCATTGATCGTAAGCAGGCCAAGCGAAGGCGGACAATCGATCACAACAAGGTCGTAGTCGTTTCCTTCGAGAGCGAGTTGCAGTCGGTCCTGGGCGCCGACTGGGTCATTCGCCAGTTGCGGTTCTCGAGCCGAAAGCGCAGGAGTGCTGGCGAGCAGATCTGGGGCCATTCCACTTTCAAGCACCCACGCCGTTGGCACAGCCAGTGAACTGGCCGAACCGGGACGATCGGTCTCGAGCGCAAGATCGACAGTGGTCGCGGGCTCCCAAACGCCGAGTCCTGACGTGGCATTGGCCTGAGGGTCGAGATCAACGACGAGGACCCGTTTCCCCCGCTGAGCGGCGGCAGAAGCGAGGCCAAGGGTGACGGTGGTTTTGCCCACTCCGCCCTTCTGGTTCACGACAGCGACGATTGGCATAGCCCAACGCTACGCGGCAGGCCCCTCCAACCGGGCGATACCGGACGCAAAAAGGCTGGTTTCGAGAGGTGAATGATGCCGATTTCGGTGATAAGAGAGTGCATGACCATCATCGAAGGCCAGCCAGTTCCCGAGTTCTCTCTTCCCGACCAGGACGGCACCACCATCACATCGGCTCAACTCCGCGGAAGTTGGGCGGTCATCTACTTCTACCCAAAGGATGACACCCCGGGCTGCACCGCCGAGTCATGTTCATTCCGCGACAACTTTGAAGCCTTCACTGATGCCGGAGCAAAAGTCATTGGCATTAGTTCCGATTCCGTCGAATCACATAAAGCATTCGCACAGAAGCACAACCTTCCATTTACATTGCTTGCCGACACGAAGAGCGAAGTTCGCAAGCAGTTCGGCGTGACCAAAACCCTCGGCCTTCTGCCGGGACGAGTCACCTATGTGGTCGATCCCAATGGCATCGTGCGCAAAGTGTTCTCTTCGCAATTCAAGCCAAAGAAGCACATCGACGAAGCGCTCGCGGTAATCGGTTCTACATCGACGAACTAGTTCTCAGACACGTCACAGTTCCTCGGGAGACAACGTGATTGGTCTCAAGCCTTCGTTGAATAACGCGTGGGATCGCTGATCCCAGCATCAGCAAATCCACGAGCGCGCAGAAGACACGCGTCGCAGTGCCCACATGATCCGTCATCGTCAGTGGGGTCGTAACACGACAGCGTGATGCTGTAGTCGACCCCGAGTTCGAGACCTCGCAGGATGATTTGCGCTTTCGTGAGGTCAATTAATGGAGTCCGAATACGGAGGCGTCCACCTTCGACGGCTTCGCGGGTCGCGAGATTCGCCATTGTCTCAAATGCTTCAATGAACTCCGGGCGACAATCGGGGTATCCCGAGTAGTCGACCGCATTCACTCCGATAAAGACATCGTGTGCGCCGCGTGTTTCGGCAACCGCTGTCGCAAAACTCAAGAAGATCGTATTGCGAGCAGGCACGTAGGTGACTGGGACTGAATCGGCAGTTAGCTCATCAACCGACTCATGTTTCGGAACTTCTATCGAATCATCGACCAATGCTGAGCCACCAAAGGCGGCGAGATCGATATTGACGATGAGATGTTCGACGCTTGCGGCGTTCGCAATAACTGCGGCGCATTCAAGTTCATTGGTATGTCGCTGTCCGTAGCGAAAACTTAAGGCGATCACTTCGAAACCTTCGCTCTGAGCAATGGCCAGACAGGTTGTGGAATCGAGTCCGCCCGACAGCAGAACGATCGCCGTCGGTTTGCTCACAGAACGCCTTCCCAAACCCCACGTTCCGCCGACATCGGATCGGAGAGAAGTTCCCTGACCACATCGAAACGTTGTGTAGGACGCGACTCGGTGTTCCATGCTTGCCAGCCAGGATCGCCGATGCGTGCAAACGAAAGCCACGCTTCCTGCATTGCCGCTGACAATTCCCACAAGTCATCGCTCACTGGACCACCAAGAAACAGTTCTGCCCCTTGGTTATCGAGCACCCCAAAGACAAAGGGGATCTCGAGCGCGTGACATGACTTCACAACACCACCGAAGGCCGGCGTTGCCCACGTAAAGAGGTACTGCCAGGTTGGCGATTTCGCCGCCCCGCGAGCTTCGACAAGGCGAATCGCTGGAATCCGAAACGTTGCATCGGTGAGCACTGCATTCCAAAGTTCATCTGCTGTGGCATCGGGGCGATCGGAGGCGTACACATCACGCACCCGATGTCCGGACCCAAAGATGCTCTCAAGACGGTCCAGCAAACTGGAGTCCTCGAGACCGCCGGGGCTCATAAGTGCAAAAAGATTCCATTCGTTGAGATTGGTACCCGTTAGAAACGGAACGTCGGCTGCGTCGCCATTCGCCACAGCAACGAGTGGATCTTGAGGAAGGTACGTGCCGTCGATAACCGGCTGAAAGGCCATCGCGAGCGCAATACTGGTGAGTCCCCCCAAACCCGATGGATCGTCGTACAGCTTGGCTTCAACCTTCGTCGCCGCTTTCGCGATGTCTTCTGCAGGCGCTCGCAACAGACCATCGATATCAGCGACACCGAGTATTTCCATGAACTGTTCGGTCATCGCCGCGCCCATCGCAGGGGTAAAGACGTTGTGTGCTGCGCCACTTTGAGCGATTGCCTTCTGGAAGAGCCCGCTCGCGGCGGGAAGGGCGAGAAGCGTCGAGATGCTCATCGCTCCTGCTGACTCTCCGAAGATGGTGACGTTGTTTGGATCACCACCAAACGCGATGATGTTGTCTCGCACCCACGCAAGCGCAGCTGCTTGATCAAGCAACCCATTCACACCACTCGAGCGATACCGATCATCGAGATCGCCGAGCCAAAGAAAACCAAGCGCGCCAAGTCGGTAGTTGAGGGAGACAACGACAACGTCGCCACGGGTCGCCAAGGACGTTCCGTCGTACCAAGGCGTCGAGGAGGATCCGTTAATGAAACCGCCGCCGTGGATCCACACCATCACAGGACGAGCCGCATCGTCGCATGCCGGCGTGGTCACATTGAGAAAGAGACAGTCTTCGCTTGAGTCAAGGGCCGCATCACCTAAGAACGCGGTGATGCCTCCTGATTCTTGAACGGACATTGACCCGAACTTGGTTGCGTCCCGAACTCCATCCCATGATTCCGGAGGCGCCGGCGCCAGGAATCGGCGCTCGCCGACAGGTGGCGCGGCGTACGGAATGCCTCGAAACTGAACGACGCCGCCGAGCTCAAGGCCCTGCAACGAGCCCTGCCCAATGGTGACCGACGTGGAACTCATAGGTACTCCCCCAGCCGAGTGAACGAAGTCACGCTACCGGCCACGAGTCTGCATCCGTCGGCGCCCAGTGAGGGAGCCAGCACCGTTGGCCCCTAACGTTCAGTGCCGTGACACCGCTGCGAAGGACCCTCCGGCTAATCGTTCCCCTCGGACTCATTGCCGTTGTCATCGCCCTTTTTCTAAATTTTCGCTCACAAAGAACTTCGAGCGGCCCGGTGCAGAACGGTGCACGAGGCGCCCGCAATCTTCGCCTTGCTCTTCTCGGAGCAAAAACGGGTGGCGCTTACGCTCGCCATCGCGCCCGCCGAGTCTTCACCGATGCCGGCAAGCGTCAGGAACTTGATCTTGCTTTCGAATTGAAGACCACCCAACAGGTTGCTGAAGCGCTTGGGCAGATGAAGGGCGCGCTCATGAAGGTCGGGCAGATGGCCAGTTACATCGACCAGGGGTTGCCCGAACACGTCCGCAGCGCTCTTGCTGACCTCCAACAAAATGCTCCACCAATGAGCGCCGAACTTGCTGCTCAAGTGATCTACGAAGAACTCGGTAAACACCCAGATGAACTGTTTGCCACGTGGGACCCAGCGCCCATTGCGTCTGCGTCCATCGGTCAAGTGCATCGTGCGCTCACACACGATGGCCAAGCAGTCGCTGTAAAAGTGCAGTATCCCGGCGTTGCCGAAGCAGTCGCTTCTGACCTCAACAACGCCGGTTTTATTTTTGCAGGTCTGGGAGTGCTTTTCCCGGGGCTCGACCACAAAGCACTTGTCGCTGAATTGCGTGAGCGAGTCGTTGAGGAACTTGATTACGAAATTGAAGCGGCTAATCAGCGAGCGTTCGCTCGCTATTACGACGGACATCCGACAATTCATATTCCGCATGTCCTTGATCTCTACTCAAGCCGTCGCGTCCTCACTACCGAACTTTCCGATGGCGTCCGCTGGGGAGAACTCATGACGTGGAGCCAGAAAGAAAAAGATCTCGCTGCCGAAACGCTTTATCGCTTTGCGTTCGGCGGTTTGTATCGACTCGCGGCATTTAACGGCGACCCTCATCCCGGCAACTACTTGTTCCACTCAGGCGGGCGAGTCACGTTCCTTGACTTCGGCCTAGTCAAGTACTTCACCGCTGCCGAACTCGGCGAGTTTGGCGAAATGATCCAACACATGGTGATCGATCACGATGCCGCAGCATTCCGCTCAACCGTCGAGCGTCTCGGGCTTCTTCCCGCCGGACTCGATGTCAGTGACGCCGACGTCATCGACTACCTCGGCCACTTCTACGAGTTCGTCGCCGTTGAAGGCGACTTCACCATCACTCCCGACTACGCATCTGAAACTGTGCGCCGCTTCTTCGACACCAGCGGCCCCTATGCCGTCATGCAGAAGGCCGCGAACCTCCCCGGAAGCTTCGTGATCATTCAGCGCATCAGCCTCGGCCTCTATGCGATTCTCGGCGAGCTCCATGCGACCGGCGACTGGCGCAAGATTGCCGAGGAACTTTGGCCGTTCGTCGATGGCCCTCCATCAACGCCCATGGCTCTCGAAATCGATGCTTGGCGACGTCTTCGCCACCCCGATGCCAAGGGTGCGATGCTGTCACGGTGACACCTGACGACCAGACGTCCCTGACCAGTGCCCATGATCGCTGGGTCGACCGAGACGCTGCCGTTGTTTGGCATGGCTTCACTCAGATGTCGACCTATGCCACAAATCGGCCCGTCATCGTGGACTACGCCGAAGGACGCGAACTCGTCGACGTTGACGGAACCCGCTACCTCGATGCGATTTCCTCGTTGTGGGTGACGACGCTCGGTCACCGGGTACCGGAACTTGATGCGGCCGCTCGTGAACAACTCGACCGAGTTGCTCACACCACGATGTTGGGCAACGGAAACCGCATCACGATCGAATTAGCAGAGGCCCTCGCTCCATGTGTGCCCGTCAGCGAACCACATTTTCTCTTTGCCTCCGATGGCGCAGCTGCGGTTGAGCAAGCTATCAAAATCGCGTTTCAGTACTGGACGAATCAGGGCATCACCTCCAGAACTCGGTATCTCGCTCTCGGTGGGGCCTACCACGGCGACACCATCGGGGCTATCTCTATCGGCGCCGGTGGATTCGGAACCGACGTGTTCGATCCGCTGCGCTTCAACGTTCTACGCGCTCCTGGCTATGACGATCTCGGCTGGGCCGATACTGCCGTTGCGATGATCGCCACCCATGCACACGAGCTCGCCGCCGTTGTCATTGAGCCTCTCGTCCAAGGCGCCGCGGGCATGTGGGTCACTGACCCTGAATCCGTCGAACGCGTTGGCGACGCGTGCCGTGAACACAACGTCTTACTTGTCGCCGATGAAGTTGCCACTGGATTCGGAAGAACTGGCACGTTGTTTGCGACGGAACAATGCCGAATCCGTCCCGACATCATGTGTATTGGCAAAGGTCTGACGGGCGGGTATCTGGCCATGGCTGCGACCGTGGCATCTCGGCGCGTCTACGAGGCATTCCTTGGCCCTGACCTCAGTGAGATGACGCTGTATCACGGACACTCTTTTTCTGGCAATGCACTTGCGGCGGCTGTCGCACTTCGCCACCTTCAACTCTTCGAAGAACTCGAAGTTCTCGCAAATGTTCGCGACCGTGCCGCTCAATTACATGAACGACTTTCAGAGCTAGCGATCGACAACACCGCAATCAAGGTTGTGCGTCAACGCGGCCTAATGGTTGGCGTAGAACTCAATCCGCAGGACGACGACCTTCGTTGGGGTCGACGTGTCTGCGCTGCATCAGTCGAACGAGGCGTCCTGCTGCGACCGCTCGGTGACGTCGTCGTGATTATGCCCATCCTCACTTCTACCGCCGATGAGATCGACCGCATTGTCGATGTCTTGGCCGCATCCATTGCCGAGGTGTGCTCGTAGTGAGTGAAAACCAACCGAGCGATTGGCCCACATGGCTTGTTGCTGAAAATGATTCGATCAAGAGCAGCGACCGTTGGAGATCTCCACGTTCCTTTGACGCGATCGGTCCCGTCGGAGTCCTCAACGGTCAAACCGTTGTTTCGTTCGCCTCAAATGACTATCTCGGTCTCACCTCTCATCCGGCCGTAAAAGCCGCCGCTCAAGATGCGATTGACCATTGGGGAACTGGCTCCGGAGCCTCTCGCCTGGTTGTTGGTTCACGACCCATTCACCACGACCTTGAAAAAAGCCTCGCCCGATGGCGAGGCACTGAATCAGCAGTTCTCTTCCCCACCGGATTCGCAGCGAACCTCGGACTTCTTGCAACCCTCGGCGGACGCGGTGTCGTCATACATTCTGACGAACTCAACCATGCGTCGATCATCGACGGTTGCCGTATGGCTCGTTCCAATGGTGCCGAGGTTCTCACCTATCCCCATCTCGATCTTGAAACACTCGCCGCAAACATGGGATCTCATTCCGATGCTCGTCAGGTGGTCGTCACCGACTCGGTGTTCTCCATGGACGGCGACGTTGCGCCAATCGCTCAACTCGCAGAACTTTGTGCTCGCTTTTCGGCATTGCTCGTTCTCGATGAAGCCCACTCCGTCCTCGAACCCACACCACCACCGAACCTCGGCGGCACGACCATCGTCCAAGTTGGCACTCTCTCGAAAACGTTGGGGGCGCTTGGAGGCTTCGTTGCTGGACCCACCACGCTTGTAGATCTTCTCGTTAATCGCGCTCGGACCTACATCTTCACCACTGCTCCAAGTCCCGCCGACTCCGCCGCCGCACTCGCTGCAATTGAAATTCTTCAATCTGACGAGGGCGCGGCGCTGCGTGATCGCCTGCGATCATCAGTCGATCGCATTCGACCCAATCACCCTTCTCCCATCATCCCCATTGTCCTCGGTGATGAAGCTGCCGCGCTTCGCGCATCCCAACAACTTCTCGAACGCGGCCTTCTCGTCCCCGCGATTCGCCCCCCAACCGTGCCGGTCGGATCAAGCCGCCTGCGCGTCGCTCTCTCTGCGGCCCATACTGATGAGCAGATTGAGGCACTCCTTGAGGGCCTGTATGCGTTGGAAACGGATGGTGGCCGATGACCTTCGACGGATTGCGACCACAACGCCTTGTCGTTGTTGTTGGAACTGGGACTGAAGTTGGAAAGACGTGGGTCGCGGCCCGCCTTCTCCGTGATTTGCGAGCCAACGGCGTTGACGTGGCTGCACGCAAGCCCGTGCAATCATTCGATCCGGACGATTCACTGACAGATGCGCATCACCTTGCTGACGCATCGGGCGAATCACCGATGGACGTCTGCCCTCGACATCGCTGGTACCCGATTGCCATGGCGCCGCCAATGGCCGCCGACGCCTTGGCCCGTCCTGCGTTCTCTGTCGAAGATCTCGCAGCGGAAATCCAGTGGCCACTGCCGGCCCCCGATGTTGCCTTTGTTGAAACTGCGGGCGGTATCCGTTCGCCAATGGCCAGCAACGGCGATGCCATTTCACTCATTGAACTTCTGCAGCCCGACATTGTGCTTCTCGTCGCCGATGCCGGACTCGGCACCATCAACTCCATTCTTCTTAGCCTCGAAGCAATCAACAGCGGCGCTCACGTCGCAACCCCTGTTGTTGTCTTAAATCGATTCGATCCTGCCGATGATTTACATCGTCGCAATCGTGACTGGCTCATCCAGCATCTTGACGTTGACGTTCTTTCAAGCGTCCCTGCAGTGCTGGCAAAAATCAAAGCAAACTAAGAATGTCCCCCTGATCAGGCCTGAAGTCCTGGTCGCCGCTACCGTCTGCACCGCAAGGACTACCGGCGAGGGGCGGGGAAATGACCAAAGAACCGAAGTCCTCGTCATCGGCCGATCCAACGTTGACCCTTACCGAAGCGGCGGATCAACTCGGTGTGCATTACATGACGGCATATCGCTATGTCCGCACCGGTCGTCTTCCAGCAGTGAAAGCTGGAGGTGGCTGGCTCGTCAACAAATCCGCAATCGATGAATTCGCTTCGACCCCGCCGAAAACGAAATCTGAGGGGAATGTCGACTGGAGCGCTCGGCTTGGCGACCGACTGTTGGCAGGCGACGAAACCGGTGCGTGGAACGTGATCGAGGCATCGATGATGTCGGGACTCGAACCTTCAGAGGTATACCTCGACGCGCTTGCTCCTGCTCTTGCCGCTATCGGAAGTGCTTGGGCAGCCGGCGAACTTTCGATCGCCGATGAACATCGCGCCACTGCAGTAACAAATCGTCTGATTGGTCGTCTTGGACCGCGGTTTCATCGCCCTGGACAAACTCGTGGAACCATCATTCTTGGGGCCGTAGCGGGCGACCATCATGCTGTTCCGACAGCAATCGCTTCGGACTTACTTCGCGGGAACGGCTTCACTGTCTTCGACCTTGGCGCCAATGCGCCCGTTGAATCGTTCCTCAACACGGCGAGTACTGCCGACCGATTGATTGCAGTTGGAGTCACTTCAAGCGCTGCCGGCACCGATGATCAGATGATCGCCACTGTCTCCGCCATCAAGGAAGAACTTCGGTGCCCAGTCGTCATCGGTGGCCACGGGATCGGTTCCAAGGCACGCGATGCTCATCCCGACGCAATCACAGCATCAGCAACCGAGATGCTTCTCGCGTTTAACCAAATTGCAGAATTAGCAGTCTCCTCTCGCGCAAAAACCGCCTAAGCGGTCAGGCGGGCACCGGCGTAAGCGCTGGTTTGCCAGCAAGCACGGCACTGACGTTCTCGCAACACAGTCGCACCATGTCGCCGCGTGCCAACGTTGACGCTGAGCCCAAGTGCGGCGCCAGCACAACATTGTCTAGCCCTAACAAACCTTCAGTGATTTTCGGTTCGAATTCATACACATCGAGACCGGCAGCCGCGAGACGCCCCTCACGAAGCGCAGCAACGAGCTCAACTTCATCGATCAATGCTCCGCGGGCCGTGTTTACCAGCACCGCAGTGGACTTCATCAGCTGAAACGTTTGTTGATTGAACAGGTGTCGACTTTGCTCATTCAGTGGCGCATGTAGCGAAAGAAAGTCCGAGCGACGCAGCAACTGATCAAAAGACACAAATTCAGCGCCAAGCGAAGACTCGATTTCAGGAGCAACACGATTGCGATTGAAGTAAACGATCTCCATTCCGAAACCCTTCCCCCGCCTCGCAACTGCTTGACCGATTGCCCCCATTCCCACAATGCCCAGCGTTCGCCCCTGAAGCGGTTCTCCGAGCAGTTGCATCGGACCCCAACCTGTCCACTCCCCCGCACGAACCATTCGCTCGCCCGCTCCAAGGTTTCGCGCCGCGGCAAGAAGCAATGCCCATGCAAGATCGGCAGTGGCTTCGGTGAGTACCCCAGGGGTGTTCGTGACTTCGATTCCGCGTTTTCGGACAGCGCCGACATCGATGTTGTCGTACCCAACCGCATAGTTGGCGATGACCTTTAACGCCGGTGCCGAATCGAGCAGTTCGACATCGATTCGATCACTCAGCATGCAGATCAGCGCATCGGCTTGGCGAACTCCAGCGAGTAACTCCTCTCGGCTGAGAGGCCGATCTTCAGGATTCGATCGCACGTCAAATCCAGAATCATTCAGGAGATCGATGCCTGGCGCGGGCAGTGGGCGCGTAACGAAGACATGAGAAGCCATAGGACACCGTGCCACAACTGAATCAGTTGATGGTGCTTCCTGTTTCCGCTGGAACAAACGTCACCGGGGCTTCGAACGCCGCTCGGCGGGCCACCCTTCGCAGTGCACCAAGCACCGGTCGGCCAGCGACAACGAGAAACAACACGGTAAATGCGGCACGAGGTATATCAAACCCGAAGGAAGTGGTGATGTGGAAACCCCAAAAACGGCGAAGATTCTCGGCCACCGAATCACCAGCGACATAGGAAACGGTCGTGTCACCTGAACTCACAAATGGCCAGAACCAAAGGTTCATGACCAGCCCATAGGCGAGAGCCGCTAAAGCTCCATACGTCGCAAGAAGGGCAATCTCAATTCGCCCACGCGCTGGGGGAAGACAGCCGGCGAAGAATCCGATCCATGCAGCGCCAAACATCTGAAACGGAAGCCACGGACCAACGCCACCTGTAATGAGTGCACTGACGAAGAGTGTTAGCGCTCCGAGGACAAAACCAAAACCCCGACCAAATACTCGGCCTGCCGGGATAAGCAGGAAGAACACCGGCTCAAACCCCGCCACTCCTCCACTTGGGAGTCGCAACACCGCCCCACTCGCCGCGAGAACACCTAACAGCGCTACCGATTTTGCGTCGAGAGAGCCATCGGCCAACTCGGCAAGGATCACCCCGATCAATAGCGGAATAAGGATCACAAAAATCCAAGGGGCATCAGCACTGTGCGATGCATCAAGTGCAGAATTTGCGGAGGCAAAGAGGGGCCAAACAAAAGCGACAACACCCAGCGCAAACGCGGCAATGAGCAATGCCCACGATGTCGGCCCTAAACGAATCACGTCGATCCGATGTTTTCCGGATCGTTTCATGAGAAGGGAAGATCCCCAGCCGCCGCAAGAGCGAGTTCGACTTCGCGAACTGTCAGCAGCGGTAACGGGGCAAGAACTTTCGCTACTTGCGGCGCAAACACTGGTGAATGGATCACAACATCGCGAGCAGAACCATCGGAGACGACCTCACCTTCGGCCAGCACAACACATCGGTCGGCAACCGCGGCAACCACTTCGACATCGTGCGTAGCGATAACGACTGCATGGCCTTCAGCGGCCAATCGACCGAGAACCTCGACCAGTCGTTGCTTCGCCCCGTAATCAAGTCCCCGTGTCGGTTCGTCAAGCAGCAATAACGGCGGCTCTGACGCCAACACAATCGAGAGCGCCAGCCCTAGACGTTGTCCCTCGGAAAGATCACGGGGATGAGCAGTCGCCTCGATATCAGGAACAATCTGATCGAGTACCGAGCGCGTCCTTCCCGCAATGAGGCCCGCGTCGCGATCAGACGCGCTGCATTCGGCAGCAACCGTGTCGTGGTATAACAACACGCCACTGTCTTGCGGAACCAACCCAGCGATACGAACGACGTCATGAGCCGAAAGCCGATGCGGCTCCGCGCCCATCACTCGCACGGTTCCCGAATCGGCTTCGCGCAGCCCAACGAGATGATTCAGCAATGTGGACTTACCTGCGCCATTACGGCCCATCAGCGCAACAACTTCACCTGCCCGGAACTGCAGATTGATGCCGCGCAGTGCAGTGACGGGCCCGTACGAAGCTTGAAGCCCCTCGATTATCGCAACAACATCACCGACCACGCTAGGGGTTCGTCGAAACGCAGATAGTTCAACTTTGGCCAGCCGCTCACGCAATGGGCCCGCAAGACGGCGGGCATCTCGCACCGAAAGAGGAAGTGGCGACCAACCAGCTAAACGCCCGAGTTCGACTACCGGTGGCGCAACTGACGATTGACCAAAAACTTCGGCGGGCGTGCCCACGATGACAGGGCGGCCATCGCCAGGAACCATCACGATTCGATCGGCATACTGAACGACTCGTTCGAGTCGATGCTCCGCGATAAGCACCGTGATCCCGAGGTCATGGACCAAACGTGTGAGCGCGGCGAGCACCTCCTCTGCTGCTGCTGGGTCAAGGGCAGACGTTGGTTCATCGAGAACGAGCACTCGCGGACCAGCAGTAAGCACCGCGCCAATCGCTACTCGTTGCTGCTGTCCGCCCGAAAGTGACGCCAAAGGCCGGTATCGAATTTCGTGCAGACCAAGGAGATCGAGAATGTCTTCAACGCGACGGCGCATGACCTCAGGCGCAACACCGAGGTTTTCCATTGCATAGGCCAGTTCGTCCTCGACGTAATCGGTGACGAATCCAGCGGCCGGATCTTGACCGACGACACCAACGACATCGGCGAGATCTCGAGGCGGAAGATCGGCCGTGCTCTTCCCGTCAATGACGACTGATCCAGCGAGCACGCCACCAGAAAAGCGCGGAACTAACCCGTTGACCGCCCGCAACAAGGTGGACTTTCCGGAACCGGTGACGCCAACGACAAGACACAACTCGCCTTCAGGAACTTCGAAAGAGACATCCACCAACGTCGGAGCTTCGGCCTCGGGATACGTGATCGTCACATGTTCAAACCGAATCATGCCGCTACCGCCATCGAAGTTGACACCGTTGCGAGTGTCGGGGGTGTTGGAGCAAACCACGCTGGAAGCGTTGCAACAAGAAGTCCGACGACCGCAACTATTGGAACCGCAGGCACCTCGAGCGGATTCGTCGACGGAGTAACCGCGTCGCCCATTCTCCCTGCAAGAACAAACGATACAAGAGCTATCAGGCCAGCGAGCGAAACGATCCATTCCGGTTTCACCCATGGATCTGGTCGATAGCGAGTTCGCTCGACGGAACGACCGCCAGCGGCGAGTGAACCCACAAGAGCGATCACCCCGACTGCGAGCGCAGGAATCCGGAACATCGTGGGTGCCCCTGGGTCAAGGAGTCCATACGAGCCAATCGCAATGGCGACGAGACCCGCCAAAACCAAACCAACCGAACGACGACGCTGCGAGACCGATGCTCCGCCTCGTCGGCCGTAGCCGCGACTGTCCATTGATGCAGCGAGAGCAACAGCTCGATCGAGCGCTCCTTCGAGTACCGGCAATGCTGACGCTGACCATGCTCGAACTCCACGATCGGAACGTCCACGCAGGCGACGCGCTTCACGAACTTGGCGAGATGCGACAATCGCCTGCGGCGCAAACGTGAACGCCACTGTCACCGCTACCCCTGCTTCATAAAGCACCGTAGGAAGGGCTCGCAGCATGCGATAGGGACTGCATAACGAGGTCGCTGCCCCGAAACAGGCCAACACCGTCGCAAGCCGAAGTCCTTGGTAGAGCGCCGCCATCAACGATTCGAGCGTGACTGGTCCACCCAGACTCACTCCAGCGGCCCAAGACGGAAGGGTGACCTCGGGGATGGAAAAGAGTGTCGTGCCAGGAACTCGAACTCCGAAAAGAATCTGGAACACAAGTCGAATAGCAATCACGATGAGTCCGAGTCGCAAGAAACTTGCGAATGATCGCGACCACAGAACATCGGTTCGACGGGAAACCACAACCCATCCGGTGACAGCGATGATGAGACAGAGCAGCACCGGATTCGTCGTCCGCAATGCACATGCAGCGAGTCCCACCGCCCACAACCACCATGCTCCCGGATGCAGCAGTCGCGGCGCAGTCATTGAGACCTACGAGTCTGTATCCACGCGCCGCCTGCCATCATGGCTATGAGAACAAACACCGCAGCAATAGCGAACCATCGACCAATGGTTGAGTCACTCGCACGTGATGACGCCAGTGCAATGCCTCCAACAGCAACGGGTTCAAGCGTTGTTGTCGCCATCGAAACGACATCGGGTGGATCGGAAGTTGCTTCACGATCAACATCGATCGTTGTCGAAGAACTCGACAACGATGCGGTTCCATTCGCTACTGCTGGCTGCTCGATAACAGCGGGGACATTTGGAGCGAGTACTGGAAAGAGCGATCGTGATGGCGCGATCCGCGGCGGCGGATCCTGCGCAGAACCTTTTCCTCCGCGCACGTAACGCCAGCCCTCAATGTCACCATCGGAAAGTCGTCGCGTGAATGGATTGATGTTGCCGTAGACCCAACTTCCCGATGGAACGTTGAAATATCCCCAATAGTCATAGCCACCAGCGTTCTGGTCGCCGCATCCAGTTGCCGGCATCCCATCAATCGCACAGAGCAAACCACTTGACCCATAACGAACAGAACCAGTTCCGAGTTCTGCGCTACGTCGGGCCAACAACTGCGAACCAGTGGTCCCGGTTGGGACAACAAGGCAGGTCGCCGAAGATCCACCGCCGAAATCAGTGGCATCAACAACAATCACGACACGAATTTCTCCACCCGAAAGTGGACCAGAGCACGACGAAGCCTCGGCGCGCCCGCTCATCGTCACAATTAAACCTGTCAGCGCGATGACAACCACCCAACACATCGCCATCGCTCGACATGCGCGCGTCAATCGTGCACGTAGCATTTCGGAGGAGGTACGGCTGATGCTCAAGGGGTGCGGTTACTCGGTTCTTTTTCTGGTCTGATTTCAGGTCTGCCACAGGCGCCTACGTGTGCCGGTCTATGGGTGCGAGACCCGACCGGACCACGGACCAAAGCCGCCGACCGAACCGAGCCCCACCTCCCGTAATCCGACGACGGTCTGTGATGGAGCAATCCCCTCGAAGCAGGCAGTCCGGCTCGTGGCCGCCCAGAGAATCTCTCCAGAGGCCACCTACGGTTGCGGGTCAGCGCCGGAATCAGACCGGCTTCCCCTGTTTCGGTGGGTCAAGTTGTGATGACACCCCACCACATGGGGTGGTCCCCGTCAATCACCGGAAGCGATACTCGCCCGACCGGCGGTTTCGCGCCCACGAGTCCTATCCTCAACTCATGACTTCCGAGCCAAATCTGCCTCCGGGACTGACCGCCATTGCTGAAGCGATCGGTTCGGCACTTGGCGACGTCCGGTTGCGGCTGGGTCGAGAACTACGCACGCTGATCTCCGGAGACAACCCCCCGGTTCGAGATCTCACCAAACCCCTCGAAGGCGACCCTGGCCTTTTCGGACCCGACAGCGTCACATGGCGAGTCCATTCCGATGGCTCGATGCTTATCGGTGGATTACGCGCCCTTCTCGTGCAGTTGATGCACCCGCTCGCGATGGCCGGTGTTGCCGAACATTCTGATTACCGGCGCCATCCTCTCGATCGCCTCAGCGCAACAAGCCAATTTGTTGCTGCCACCACGTTCGGCACTACCGAACAAGCCACCGCAGCATTCGAGATGGTGACTCGGGTGCATCAACGAGTGGTCGGCCTCGCACCTGATGGCCGCGAGTACTCGGCCAACGACCCTCATCTTCTTTCGTGGGTCCACCATGCAGAGGTCGATTCATTCCTTCGTGCTTATCAACGCTACGGAGCCACAACTCTGACTGCCGCTGAAGCCGATCAGTACGTCGACGAAATGGCAATCATTAACGACCGACTCGGGGGCAACGAGTCAGCCCATTCTGTCGCCGAACTCGACCAATGGATGCAAAAGATTCGTTCGGAGCTAGAGGCTGGCCAGCAGGCACGCGATGCTGCCCGCTGGCTCATGCTCGCTCCCCTTCCGCTTGCGGCCCGTGCCGCGTACGGCGTCATTGCGCCGGCCGCTGTGGGCATGCTCCCCACATGGATGCGCGAAGACCTCAAACTGCCGTTGGTCCCAGCCCTTGATCCGCTGATCGTTCAACCCGCGGCACGGGCGCTGATCCGCACTCTTACATGGGCTATCGAAGGTGTCATCGAGGCCGACGCAGCCTGACGCTCGAGTCGTTCTCTAGATGCCGTAGCCGCCATCGATATCGAGCATCTGGCCTGTAATGAAATCGGCTCGGTCGGACGCGAGGAAACACACAGCCTCCGCGATATCGACAGCATCACCGAACTTCCGCAAAGGAATATTCCGCATTGTCACCTCAAGCGCGGCGTCGTCAAGATCGCCCGAGGCCATAAGCCTCGCTGCCATTCCGTCAGTGAGCATTCCCGGCCCAACGCAATTCGCGCGCACACCGAATCGTCCTTCTTCAGCAGCGAGTGCCCGGACCACGGCTTCAACTGCGCCCTTCGTCCCAGATGACAGACCATCACGAACTGGGTAGCGGCGAGTCGCTGCCGTCGTTACCGCAACGATGCTGCCTCCCGCTTTTCGCAACTGCTCAAGCGCTGGCTGCACAACATTGAAAAAGGCAATCGCTTCGCCTTCGATCTGAGCTCGATACGCCGAAGGTTCAACACGACTCAGGTGCATCTGTGTGACATGCGGACCTGCCGCATGAACAAGCGTGTGAATGCCTCCAAACTCTGCGACCGCTGCGGCAATCACCGATGCAGCGACCGACTCGTCAACAAGATCAGCGGGCATCGCCATAACTCGAACATCAAGCGACGAAAGTTCAGCAATGATCGCATCGGCTGCATCGCGATTTGCTCGATAGGTAAAAAGCACATCACTGCCGCGTTCGGCCAACATGCGCACGATCGCGGCGCCGATACCACCGCTGCCACCTGTCACCACCGCTGTCCCGCTTCGGCCTGCAAAATCTTCCACGTGTGCTCCCCAATCGAGACGGGCTGAACAACGGTACTTGCCTACAACACTCAGACGGACCGCTTCTCTGCTACAACAGTTGCCGAGCACCAATTGCGCTGAACTCGCCCGATCAAATGCCATCTGCGCAACGAGGCCTCATCCGCCCTCGCGACCGAAGATCGCCGCCGTAGTATCCACGTCGTGACGGGATCGCTATCAGCCACCAATGCAGCTGATCAACCGTCGACGATTGTCATTGACGACGGACCCCAGCCGCCCGTCGATCGCCGTTTGGTCTACGCCGTTGTCGCATTGCTCGCGATCATCATCGGGTGGCTTCTTTTCCGCCTCCTGACCTCTGACTGGTTGCCCATCGGCGACTACCGAACGCTCCAATTGCGCGTTGCTGATGTGGGTGGCGCAGAGACGCCGATTTCCGGTGTGTATTCGCGCTATCAGTGGAACCATCCCGGACCATTGCTGTTCTACGCACTTGCGCTCCCGTATCGACTCTCGGGATCTTCGCCAATCGGATTGCTCATTGGTGCACTCATCATCAACCTGGGTGCTATCGCTTCGATGCTTTGGATAGCAGCGCGCGCGGGAACACGGGCCTTCGTTCTTGTCGGATTTTTCATCACGTTGCTTTGCCTGGGAATGAATCCAGCGGGTCTGGCCGATCCCTGGAACCCAACGTTTGTCATTCTTTCGGTATTCGCAGCTGCAGTTGCTTGTTGGCGCGTCGTAGTCGGCGACCGAGTTGCCGCCATTGCGCTCGTGCTCTTCGGATCATTTGCCATCCAGTGTCATATCGGGAGCGCGCTTCCCATAGCGGTACTCGTCGGCATTGGCGCAGTGGCCCTTGTGGGTCGATCGATCCGCGGCAACGACCTCCGAAACAATCGCCGCACTGCGCTTATGGCGCTCGCTGTTGCGGTGGTTTGCTGGATCCCACCAGTTATCGAGCAGCTCACACATTCGCCTGGGAACCTTCGGTTGATTTATCAATTCCTCCGCAACCCTCCCCTCGCAACAGCCGGCATCGCCACTGCGATCCGCATCACCTTTCGATTCCTTTCGATTCCAGGAAACTGGGTGCGTGGAGCAGAACCATCATTTGCCACTTCGGCGATCAATACATCTGGTTGGGCGATTCCCTGGGCTCTTTTCGCCCTTTGTATCGCGTCGTGGTGGGCGTGGCATCGACGTTGGCGAAGCGAACTTGCCCTCTGCGGAGTCGCTGGTGCACTTGTCGTCACCGGAACGATTGCAGCGTCTCGAATCGTTGGCGCACCAGCGCCCTATCTGCTGCGCTGGATGTGGGCCATCGCTGCATTCACATGGCTTGCAGTCGCGGCCGTTACACATCGCCAGATTGCGCTCACAACATTTGGTCGCCGTCAAGCATCAAACCTTGTTGTCGTCGCCACAATTCTCGTATTGCTCACCACACTCTTGCGCGGAGTCAACCTCACGCCGCTTCGGCTCTCAACTAGTTGGACACGCGCGATCTCGGCACTCACGCCGCCGACCCTTGCCGCCATAAAGAACGTCCCCGGTCCGATCTACCTTGCCGACGGTTACGGCCTGGATGGTTCGGCAGGACTTGATCTACTCGCTCGCGCTGAGGAAGCCGGGGTTGAAGTTCGTCGCAGTCCCAGTTGGGCGTACATCTACGGCGACAAACGAACGATCGAACGATCCGACGCTGCAACGGAACTACTTTTTCTCACCGGATCAACGCGCCTGATGTTTGAAGCCGACCCGTACTACCGAGAAATTTTCACTTTTGACCCGTTGACGCCTGACCAACGAGCCGAATTCGATGCAATTATTATCAAGCACACAGGAATCTTTGACCAACCCGCCTTCACCTCGCCGGTCGACGAAGCACTCGCCCGTGAAGAAATTCTTCGTTCGTGGGTGACCACCGAACTGTCAAACTCATCGCAATCGCAGGACTTCAAGCGGTACATGAAGCTGCTTCTCGACGGCGAGGTTGTTTCCGTCTTTATCTCAAACGGTCCACCTCGCTGAACCAGCGTCATTTTCCGCTCTAAAGCCGTCGCCACTCTCGGAAGTAGCATCTTCAAGTCGTGACTGCTGCTCCCAACCCCGCTTCTGCAACAGGCCGAGCCAAGAGCCTGCGACCCCGCGCGCGGCTCGCCGTTGCTGCCGGTCGCTTCGTTGCTTGGACCTCTCGTGTCGTGCAATTCGGGACTGGTTCCGTGATCGGCGGACGAGTGTCATTGCTGATTGACAGGAACCTTCTGTCGGAGCTCACTGCATCTCGAGACGTCGTCATTGTGAGTGCAACCAACGGAAAAACGACAACGACGAAACTTCTCTCAAGCGCACTCGGCACCAGTCGACCAATTGTGTCCAATTGGTTAGGCGCGAATATGACTCCAGGAATTGTCGCGGCTCTCGCCACCGCCAACGCAACTGATACAGCGGTTCTTGAAGTCGATGAACGTTGGGTCGATTCGGTGCTCCGCGCCACCAACGCAAATACGGTCGTGCTACTCAACCTCAGTCGCGATCAACTAGACCGAACACAAGAAGTGCGCAAACTCGCAGAGCAGTGGCGAATCGCACTTAAAACAACTCCGCCTCGCACCGTCGTCGCGAACGCTGATGATCCACTCGTGACTTGGGCGGCACTCGCAGCTCCAAACGTTGTGTGGGTTGGCACTGGTCAAGAATGGACTGCTGACGCCGCCGGTTGTCCCGCTTGCTCAGGCCGCATTGATTTCACCGACGCGGGTTGGGCTTGCACCGCCTGCGACCTTCGGCGCCCTTCGGTCGACGTGGCTCTCACCAACGGCGTCATTGCCATTAATGGCAAAACGATGACCGGAGAACTCGCGCTTCCTGGTCGCGTCAACCGTGTCAATGCTGCGTTCGCACTCGCCGCCGCGTCGGCGATGGGGACTGACCTCGACCAAGCATTCGATGGACTCGACGATGTTCGCGAAATTGCGGGTCGATATCGGGTGGCCCAATTTGGCGACACTCGCATCCGACTCCTCTTGGCCAAAAATCCCGCGGGGTGGCACGAGGCACTCGAACTGCTTGAAGGCCCATCGACGCCGCTCATCATTGCCATCAATGCCCGAATCGCCGACGGCCATGACCCATCATGGCTTTGGGATGTCGCTTACGAGCGCATTGGCCAACGCTTTGTCGTCGCTATCGGCGAGCGACGGCACGATCTCGCTGTTCGATTCCGTTACGGCAACATCAATCACATTGTCGCCGACGATCTTGAATCAGCCATTGAATTAGTTCGCCAATCCCCAAGCTACGACCCGACTCTTCCAATCGACGTTGCCTCGAACTACACCGCTTTTCAGGACCACCTTGAACATGTAGGCGGTGTTCTGTGACATCACTCCCCGCGACTCGACTGAACGACTCCGCAGTCCGGATTGTTTCGCTCTACCCCGACCTCCTTGGCACATACGGCGACGGAGGAAACGCGCTCGTGTTGTCTCGTCGCCTCGAATGGCGCGGAATCGCTGTCGAACACATCACTGTCGATGCGGGCGAACCAGTCCCCGATTCTGCCGACTTGTACCTTGTTGGCGGGGGCGAGGACGGGCCGCAGGTTCAAGCGACTCGGGAACTTGAACAAAGCCAAGGCCTACATCGCGCCGTCGACAACGGCGCTGTCGTTCTCGCCATTTGCGCTGGAATGCAGATCCTTGGGCACCGGTTCCCTGATGCCAATGGAACGAGTCGCCCCGGACTGGGGCTTCTTGATTGCGAAACCATCCGCGTCGAACGACCTCGGGCGGTTGGCGAACTGCTGACAACGAGCGCACAACTCACCACACCCGAAGGGATCATTGAACTCGGTCAACTCACCGGATTCGAAAATCACGCTGGTCGAACAATCCCCGGCAGTCGTTCTCAAACACTTGCTGCGGTTGAAGTCGGAGAAGGTAACGGCGACGAAACAGAGGGTATCATCACCGGAAAAATCGTAGGCACCTATCTGCATGGTCCGGCGCTGGCTCGCAACCCATTACTCGCCGACGCACTTCTGGGTTGGATCGTCGGCACTTCAGCGATGACTCCACTTGATGACACTGACGTGGATTCATTACGCACTGAGCGAATTCAAGCTGCTCGTGATCACGAGCTCGCTCCTCGGCGCTCGTGGCGCGACATCCTGCGACGCTCATGACTTCCGAACCCACACGGCCGCGCGCTACGGCCGGTTCCATCGCTCAAATTGTGCTGGTCACGCTCACACTCGCGTTCTTGGTGCTCGGCGATGTTCTTGCGTTCAATCAAATAGCAACTCAATCTGCAACTGATGCAATTTTGCAGGTGATGGTGTTTTCAATCGGTGGCGCAGGCTTTGTTGAGTTCATTCGGCAAGCAGTTTTCGGTCCAGCGATGAAGGAACGTCTTTTTGCCCTCGTCCCTGGCGCAGTGAGCGCCGCAGCGCTGATCGGATGGAAGCTGCAGTTCCCCATTGGTTGGTCGATCATGGTCACCGCTATCGCAGCAGCAGCCCTCGCCACAGTGGTCGTGCGAAAACTCTGGAGTCCCTCCACCGGAGGTGACGGCGACGCCACCCAGCTCATCGGCCTTCTTTGCCTCGGCCAAACGATCGTCTTCGTGTATCTAGCGGTGCTTGCTGCCGCCGGTGCCAGCTCGAATCTGTTCGGATAATCCACGACGCAGAAGAGTCAGACTGCCGAATCTGCACCCGAACAAGCGCGGCCCCTCGTCGAAACCGTAATATGTCTGAATGACTATCAACGTTGGAGACACAATCCCCGCCATCGATCTGTTCATCATGGGCGCGGCCGGACCCGAAAAGGTCAACACCGCCGATGTGCTCGGATCAGGCAAAGTCGTACTCTTCGCGGTTCCCGGAGCATTTACGCCCGGCTGCTCGAAGGTTCATCTTCCTGGTTTCGTCCAGCAAGCAAACGAACTCACTGGCAAAGGCGTCGATCGAATCGCTTGCATCTCCGTCAACGACGCGTTCGTCATGGGCGCTTGGGGTGACGACCAGCAGGTCGGCGACTCAATCACGATGCTGGCCGATGGCAATGGCGAATTCACTCAGGCTATGGGCTTGGTCATGGACGGAACCGGATTTGGCCTTGGCGTACGTTCAAAGCGCTATGCAGCCATTATCGAAAACGGCGTTGTCACCAATCTCGATGTCGATGAAAGTGGTGGCGTCGAAGTGAGTTCCTGCTCAGCAGTGATCGGGCGACTGTAAGCCTGCTCTTGTCGCGCAACACAGCACTATTCGCACTCGGGTCTGGGGGGAACCCAGACCCGATTCGCGTTCGAGTTCAGATCGAACGAGCAGCGAGATAGCCGGTTCGAACCGCACCTTCGATATAACCAACGCTTGCAGCATCGCCTACAACGCGAACATCGAATCCATCAGCACGGAGTTGTTCGGCAATTGTTTCGTCGGAGTGAACGCCACTAGCGATAACAACAGCATCGGAACGAACCGTGTGGGTCTCGTCTCCGGCAAGGTAGGAAACACCATTCTCGGTGATCCCAGTGAGTTGCGCTCCGGTAATGAACGAAACTCCGTGATTGCGTGCCTCGAACAAGGCGCGAGCTCGGCGAGGATGCGCCATTTCGACACCCAGTTTGTCGCTCTCTTCGAGCACGGTCACCGTGCGACCACGCTCGGCTAGGTATTCGGCCAGTTCGACTCCGACCAAACCCCCACCGACAACAACGACTCGCTTGCCAATCGGCATCCATCGCTTCGACATCGATCGAACACGATCCATGCTCGACATGAACCCAAGGGATCGACCAGCAGACACCATCAGACGTCGATGAACGGGCAGCCGGGAAGCCGCTGCTGGGTCATCGCCCGTCAGGAGTCCTCGCAGATCGTCTCCGGAGAACACATGGGGAAGGCCGGCGCCAGGAATGTCCGGGCGTTCTCTGCGCGCCCCTGTCGCAACGACAACAACGTCGGCATTCAATTCCCGAAGCAATCCGGCGGTCACCGGGGTCGAAGTCCGGATATCGACATCAAGAAGCGAAATCTCGGTGCTCAAGTATCGAACGAGTTCAGCGTTCATGGGAGTGGTCAGCGACGAGAACCGAGCAGTGCCTCCGAGATGGGGCGACTTTTCCAGCAGCGTGACGGAATGACCGCGAACCGCAGCGACTCGCGCTGCTTCCATACCCCCGGGGCCACCACCAACGACCACGACCTTGCGCCGTTCGGTTGCCGGACGAAGTGGACCTTCGTCGTAGTGCCCGAGTTCGGCATTTACGGCGCAGATGGGCGCACCGTCCCAAAAATTCTGGGCCACACAAACAAAGCAATTAATACAGGTTCGAACACGATCAGGTTTTTCCGATAACAACTTCGCGGGAAGATCAGGATCGGCCAATAGTTGTCGCCCCATCGAAACGAAATCGCAATCGCCGTTCTTCAGATGTTTTTCTGCAGCATCGGGGAAGATACGACCCACGGCGATCACGGGAATCGACACTGACTGCTTAACGACCGCAGCCAGCCCCAGATACTGATCGGGTTGCCATGGAAGCGGACCATTGGTAAACCCGACACCCATTGAATTAGGCCCAGATGCCGTTACATGAATCGCATCGGCTCCCGCTGATTCCGCAAGCACGGCGTATTCAGCGGAAAGTTCTGGGGTGATTCCACCTTCAACATATTCACGCCCATCAAGTCGCACGATGATTCCGAAATCGGAACCGCATCGTTTGCGAATTGCGATAACGACTTCGACGAGCAAACGGGCACGGTTTTCGACCGAGCCTCCGTACTCATCGTCACGAAGGTTGTAATGCGGCGACAGGAACGTCGAAATCAGATACCCATGCGCGGCGTGGACTTCGATGCCATCGAGCCCGGCCTTCTGCACGCGCTCGGCGGCATCAGCAAACTGATCGACAACCCACACGAGATCATCGATGGTGGCGGCGCGCTGTTGAGCCCGCTTTCCACCGGTAAGCCCCGCCATCTTCATCAACTCATCCATCGTGACGGAACTGAGATCGTTCTCGTCGGCTGGCAACGGGACCGACGGAACCAGTTGCTCACGATCCTGCATCGCGTCAACACCGGCGGTTTTGCCGTGATGACACATCTGCACGAACATTTTCGAGCCATGACGATGCGCCGCTTCAGCCAACCGCTTTAGTCCAGGGATGAATCGATCGTCGGAGAGTGCGGGCTGGTGGAGCGAGGTTGCGCCAATAGGCCAGGCCACTGCCGAAGTTTCAAGAATGAGGAGCCCCACTCCCCCACGGGCTCTCGCCTCGTAGTGCGCGACATTGAGATCGGTGATCTCCCCGTCCTCACAACTGTTTTGGTCCATGGCGGGCAAGACGATGCGGTTATGAGTTTCAACCGAACCAATGCGGCCCTGCGTGAGAAGTGTGGGATGCGGCACGCAGAGATCCTACGGCCCAATCCTTCCGCAAGCCTCAAGACGCGCCGGTGCCCCGCAGAAGCGGGGCACCGGAACAACACAATGGCAACACCTAAGTGCTGCGAGGAATTCAGCTAACGACCTTGGCCTTCAGCTTGTCGAATTCGGCCTGATCGATGACGCCACGATCCTTAAGGTCAGCAAGACGATGAAGTTCGTCGGCCGGCGTGGTGCCTGCTGCGTTGCGGATGTAGTTCTGCATCGCTGCATCTTGAGCCTTCGCTGCTTCGATCTCATGCTCGTGCATCTTGCCGCCACGAACGATGAGGTAAGCAAGGATACCAAGGAGATTGAACACGATTATGGCAACAACCCAGATGGCCTTATGGAGACCACCCATGTCACGGCTGCGGAAAATGTCGATGAAGACACTGACCGCTAACCAGATCCAGATGAACAAAAAGGTGAAGTAGAGCATGGCCCAAACAACCTCGCCGACACCCCAACCATGGCTCGTTGCAAACATTTTTTGCCTCCTGTGTGCCACGGATGGCACGTCAAACGTCTCGAGACGGTCTCTCGCGACTCGTGGAGACTATCGCTGACAGAACTACAGATGCTGGAATTGGAACGTTTGTTGTTCCGAGACTGAGCTATGGCGTTATCGCAGTACGCGACACCGGCTCCGGAGTTGCTTGGCGGCGATAAATGGCCCGCTGTAACGCATCAAGCAAGACATCACGGGTCTCTCGGGGATCAATGAGTTCATCAAACCCAAGGTTTTCGGCTGACCGATACGAGGCCTGCAACTCTGCGTCGCGCAACATCGCCGCTTCATCAGCATCGGCATTTGTGGCCCGGCTCATTGCGTTCGCGCCCATCGCTCCCATCGTCGCTCCCGGGTAGGCAAACGTTGCCGACTGACGATCAAAACCAACAAGCGACATCACCATCGATCCGAATCCGTAGGCCTTACGCAACGTGAGATGCAGTTTCGGACTCGAAGCCTGGGTTTGAGCAGCGAACATTCGTGCGCCGGAGCGCAGAACTCCGTCGCGTTCCGATGCGCTTCCCGGCAACATCCCTGGATTGTCAGCGAGGAAGACCAACGGAAGATGGAACGAATCGGCGACCATGATGAAATGCGCGGCCTTATCAGCAGCGGTCGCATCAATTGAACCGGCCATCACGGTCGGCTGGTTAGCGATCACCGCAACTGATTCGCCACCGAGGCGAGCGAGCCCGCAGATCATCGACTGGCCAAAGCCCGGTTGCACTTCAAACCAAGACCCATCGTCAACCACAACGTCGAGCACTGCACGCATGTCATAGGCCCGGCGCGAATCGCTCGGGATGATCGAAAGCAGTTCGTCAGTCGGTCGGAATCCTTGGTCATCGCTCTGTTCGGCGGGGAGACGCGGCGCAAAACTCCACGCGCTCGATGGAAAGAACGATAGATAGACGCGCAACATATCGAGAGCGGTCTGATCGTCGGGTGCAACGTTGTGAATGAGTCCGCTTGGAACAGCGACAGAAGGTCCGCCGAGATCTTCCTTGGTTATATCTTCGCCAAGTGACTCGCGAACAACAGGCGGACCAGCGGTGAACACTGCTGCATCTTGCGTCATCACACTGAAATCAGACATCGGGACGATCAGCGCGCCATGTCCCGCTGACGGCCCCATGACAGCACTTAACACGGGGATCTTGCCGGAACACTGCGCTTGAATGAGTAGATCAGTTGGCGCTCGTCCGCTGCCCCCTCCGCCGCGATGACCGGCACCTTCAAGCAACATGATGAGCGGGATACGTTCGGCCAACGCAAGTTCTGCAAGCCGGTATCGCTTCGACGAACTGCCCGGTCCGATCGAACCGGCAAGCACCGTGAAGTCCTCAGCGCCGATCATCACTGGTCGACCGTCTATGCGGCCAGCACCAGCAACTATGCCATCGCCCGGAACCTCGCCCACCAGCGTTCCAAGCTCTCGGAAGGTTCCTGGATCTAGGAGGTAGTCGACGCGCGCACGAGCATCGAGTTGGCCTTTCGCGTGTTTCTTCGCGAGACGTTCTTCGCCACCCATCGCCCGCGCCGCCAAGCGGCGTTGCGCGAGGTCGTCGAGGGCCGGGCCCCACCCACCGGGAAGTTCAGATGGATTCGATTCGACGCTTTCGCTCACGGATTCTCCTGCTGCAGTTCGATCAGGGCCGGGGTGGACGCATATCCGGCATAGCCCGAAGCGTATGGCCCCCGTCGACCGTGAGATGTTGACCGGTCACCCAACTCGATTCTGGGCCAGCAAAATAGCGAATGGCATGGGCAATATCGTCGGCCTCACCCCCACGGTCGATTGCTTGTTGCTCAAGGAACCGAGACAGGAGTTCCGGACTTTCAAACATTCGACTTGTTGAGTCGGTTCGTGTCAGACCCGGGCGAACAGAGTTCACCCGGATATTGCGCTCTCCGAGTTCGTCGGCAGCGACGTCGACGAGGGCATCAACTGCGGCTTTGCCTGCGCGATATGACGCAAGTCCTCGGGTGGAAAACACGGCCGCCGTCGAAGAGACCGCGATGAAAGACCCGCCATTGGTCATCATCGGAGCGGCGTAGTGCAACAACATGTACACGGGACGCACGTTCTTATCGACCTCAGCACTAAACGCGTCGCATTCGTAATCGAGAACGTTCATTGGTGTTCCCCCACCCGGCACCGTTACTGCGATATCGAGTCGCTCGCCTTCACTGGCCACCTCGACAGCACGGGCGATGTCTTCCTCGACCATCGTGTCGCATACGACCCACGATACCGACAATCCTTCCGCCGCGAGCAACGCCACCACCGAAGTCATGCGCTCTTCGCCTCGAGCAGCAATCGTGACTCGGCAACCGTCACTGGCGAGTAGCCGCGTCGTCGCCAGGCCAATTCCACTACTGCCGCCCACTACGACTGCGCGAGTCCCTGCAAGAGTTGATCCCGTCGTCATGCGTCGTTTCTAGCAGTCTCGTCATGACTGCGGCGGTGCCACTGAAGCCCACCGACTACCGTTCCCCGGAGACCGGGGGGCCACATGACAACTGCTGTCGATCCACTTCTTGCACAAGCAAGCGAACTCACAGGAGGACTCGCCGATTTCGGCGACGATTCATTTCGCGATGGGCTCGAAGTCTTTCTCGATTCTGGTGCCAACGAGGGTCAACTCACAGAGATTGGCAAGGCTGCTCTCGAGGGAATGGCACTCAGCAATCTGGTGAACCGACTGAATGTTGTCGAGTGGCATCGCACCCACCCCGAATTAGCGACTTCGCATATCGACTCGCCGATCTTCCTCATCGGGTTGCCCCGCACAGGAACAACAGCGCTCAGTCATCTCCTCTCCGTCGACCCCGCCAATCGTTCATTACTCGGTTGGGAAATCAGCCAGTCGGTGCCGCCCCCGACCACTGCCACCTACCGCACTGACCCAAGGTTCATCGCGGCCATGGAAGCACCCGACATGCTCGGAATGATTAATCCCGAGTTCAAAGCGATCCACCATGATCCGCCCGACATGCCACTCGAATGCGCAACCGTTCTTGGTCAGCACTTTTCAAGTCTTCATCTCTCCACCACGTTCAATCTGCCGTCGTACATGGACTGGATCAGATCCAACGATCACACTCAGGCCTACGAGTGGCATCGCACCGTTCTGCAGGTCCTGCAATCGCAATGTCCGGGACAGTGGCAATTGAAGTCACCTGTGCATCTCATCGACCCGTCCGCGATTGCCGCCGTCTATCCCGATGCACGATTCGTTCTGACACATCGAGATCCGGTGAACGTCATCGCCTCGGTTTGCAGCCTCGTGCGTTCTCTTGCTGGGACATTCACCGACACTGATTGGCAGGACTACATCCGAGAAACGTGGCCCGAGGTCGTCGGCAGCCTCTTAGACAACCAGAACGCCTTCCGAGATGCACAGATTGCTGTGGGCCGCGGCGATGCGTTCGTTGATATCGCTTACAGCGACCTCGTAAGCGATCCCATAACAACAATCGCGTCGCTGTACGAACAACTCGGCGAGAATTTCTCTGCTGAAGCAGAGTCAGCGATGCGCGCTCACAGCGCCGAGTACAAGAAGGATCGTTTCGGATCGCATTCCTATTCGTTAGAAGAATGGGAACTTGACCGCGATGCACTGACGGAGCGCGTGCAGCCCTACCTCACCCGTTATGCCGAATACCTGGAGTAGCCATGTCTGAGTTTGAACGACTTCTTGATGAGAACGACACAGTTGGTCTTGCATCGCTCGTCGCGGCAGGTGAAGTGAGCAGTGTTGAACTCGTTGAAGCATCGATCTCGCGAATCGAAGGACGCAACCCCACTCTCAATGCCGTCGTTGCGAAGCGGTATGACGAAGCACGCGCAGAAGCAGCCCGTGTCACATCAAGGTCACCCATTGCTGGCGTTCCATTCCTCGTCAAGGACCTCAACTGCGATGTCGCTGGGCTTCCATCAACAAAGGGAAGTCGGTTATTCGCCGATGTCATCGCTACGAACGACAGCGAGCTGACGAAGCGATTCAAAGCTGCCGGGCTTCTGATTCTTGGAAACACGAACACACCAGAAATGGGTAAAGCTCCCGTAACTGAATCAGTGTTATTCGGACCCGCTCACAACCCGTGGCGAACCACCCATTCCACGGGCGGCTCATCGGGCGGCTCGGCCGCGGCCGTCATCGGCGGCATGGTCACTGCTGGCCACGCCAACGACGGCGGTGGATCCATTCGAATCCCCGCATCCGAATGCGGCTTGTTCGGACTGAAACCAAGCCGAGGTCGCACGCCAACCTGGCCCGCTGCCGCAGCGTTCTCGTATCCAATGGGCATTGGCCATGCCGTCACAAGAACAGTCCGAGATAGTGCGGCCATTCTTGATGCAATCTCGGGACCACTCGCCGGCGACCCCTACCCGTCCCCGCCTGCACCGGAGGCTGGATCGTTCCTCGCAGCCCTCGAACAGGAGACACCGGCACTCCGGATTGGTTTCAGCACTATCTCGCCAAACGGAAACGCGATTCATACCGCAGCGGTCGAAGCAATTCTGCGAACCGCGCGGACTCTGGAATCATTGGGACACGAAGTCACCGAAGGTTCGCCGACTTGGGACTACGCGATGCCGGCGAATTCTCTCGCAATGGTCATGGGTGCCGCGGGAGCAAAAACTGTTGAAGACCGACTCGCTGAACTTGGTCGCGAGATCCGCGACGACGACATCGAACCCTTCACGCGTTTCCTCCACGACCGAATGCTTACAATAAGTCCACTCCGTCTTGTTGGAGCACTCCAGGAAATCGAGATTGTCAGTCGCGATGTTGCTCGTTTTTACGAAACCCACGATGTCTGGCTTACGTCCACACTCCCGGTCCCGGTTCCTGAACTTG
The DNA here is from genome assembly GCA_037620085.1 of Acidimicrobiales bacterium. Lineage (GTDB taxonomy): Bacteria > Actinomycetota > Acidimicrobiia > Acidimicrobiales > Acidimicrobilacustridaceae > Acidimicrobilacustris. The sequence continues at coordinate 67,102 of JASJMB010000058.1, forward strand.
GCGTGATCGATACAACCAATGTTGATTCGGTGTTCGCCCACGCCGGCCGATTCTCCGAGCTCACTGCAGTGTTCAACGTCACCGGCCAGCCCGCGGCATCGATCCCCGCCGGATTCGACGCCAACGGTCTTCCAGTTGGTGTGCAAATCGTTGGTCGTCATTGCTCGGAAGCAATGCTCCTGCAACTTGCCGCTCAAATAGAGCGCGAATCGCCATGGCCAACAATCGCTCCGTGGCCGTCACCAAGCGAGCGTTAACAAAAACGCGCAAGCCAGATTCTTGATTCTCGTGATAGAACCGGTGCCATGTCCGGGGGGAATGCAGATCTAAAGAATGCCGACCTTGTCGTTCCAAAAATTCCCGCCACCGCGTGGGCGGTGCTTGGAATTCTCAGTTTTGGCCGTGACCTCACCGGCTACGACATCAAGAATTGGTCCGATGCCATCCTCCATTTCTTTTACTGGAGTCCTGCAACGAGCCAGATTTACACCGAACTTCGCCGTCTTGAAGAGCTAGGACTCGTCACCAGTCGAACAATTGCTCGTGACGACGTTCGCGAAAAAACCGTCTACGCAATCACTGAAAACGGAGTCACTGCCCTTCAGAATTGGCAGGCAGACGTCAACGCTGAAGCCCCCGTGCTCAAACATGGAGTGCTCCTGCGAGTCTGGCTCGGACATCTCGCGGAACCCGACCGACTCCTCGAACAGATCCTCGATCACCGCTTTCGCCTCCTAGAAGAGTTAGATGCAGCGAAAGACTCAAGTGCCCAAGCCGACTCCCAGCCCGACTGGGCCTATCTGGCGCTTGTCGCAACGTGGGCGGTTCGGCGTATCGAAAGTGAAATCGAACTCACCGATGCAATGCTTACCGACCTTGAACGACTCGCCCAGAAACGCCGATTTCAACAACAAAAAGGACAACCATGAGCCCCACTTCTGCAGTCATCGTTACCGGCGGCGCGTCAGGAATCGGCCGAGCATCAGCTGAAGCCGTCGCCGCACAAGGCCGAGCTGTCGCGGTCTGGGATCTCAACGCAGGTGGCGCGCTTGCTGCCGCGCGCGAGATCGCCAATGTTCACGGTGTTGCCACCTTCGGACTTGGCATCGACGTCACGAAAACCGGTGAACTCTCCGGCGCGGTCGATGCGAGTCGCGATGTTGTCGGACCAATTGGTGGGCTCGTCCATGCCGCCGGCACTGTTCGGAGCCAGAGCATCGGCGACCTCGACGATGAGGGCTGGGATTTCGTTCTCAATGTCAATCTTCGAGCCTTCCCCATGCTCGTGCAGGCAATGTATGCAGACCTTGTCGCCGCCGAAGGCGCAGCCGTCGTCGGGATTGCATCCATTGAGGGTTGGGTCGGCAACGCCGCAATCCCCGCCTATTGCGCGTCAAAAGCAGGAATGCTTGGGGCTGTCCGATCGATGGCTGATCGACTCGGTCCCGACGGCATTCGTGTCAATGCGATCTGCCCAGGCTTCATCGAAACCGCGATGCTGAGCATCACTTTAAATATGCCTGGAGTTCGCCAGCGTTTCGAAGAAAGTTCTGTGCTGAAACGAATCGGCCAACCATCCGAGATCGGTGAGCCAGCGGCATTCCTGCTCAGCGACAAAGCTTCATTCATCACCGGACAATCCATCATTGTCGATGGTGGCGTGCTCGCTACTTCGTAATTCAGCGCAAAATCACAGCGGACATACTGCGACATCGCGGCGCCACACGCTCAAGCCATCGACGACTCGATCGATGTTGTAGCAACGGTCAAGCCATTCCCCAATAGGAAACGACTGAGGCCCGTACATCGCCCAGTCCGTATCGGGACGGGCTGCATCGATGACGACGACTGGGGGATGTGCATCAACGTCTTCGAAGAACATGTTCCAACGAGAACGGAATGGTTCCGCGGCTATGACGCTTTCACTGAGCGGGTGATCTCTGCTGGCCCAATTCCCGGTGAGATAACCGTCGTGTAGAAAAATTCCTGCCGGGAGTCGACCAGCGCTGACGTAAACATCGGGAAGCGCACCCCAAACAAGAATTCGTTCATTGGGCTCAGTCGTGCTCTGCACATATCGCCCAAGTGCAGTGAAGTTCGTGAGGTCGGGACGATGAATCACGGCCAACCCCACCATCACAACAAGAAGTCCAACCGTGATCGCAGTCAATGTTTGCCAAACACGCCGTCCCGCAACGACAAGCGCGCAGCCCGTGAGTACCGCCAACGGCGGGACCACCTGTTGGTAGTAATGACCAAAGAATCGCAAACCGATTGGGATGACCAGTACCGAAACGACAAGCCATACGAGCACTGTCAGGTCAGCACGGAAGCGCCGCGCAACTGCGGCCCACACTCCATAGAACAGTGGAAGATGTAAGACAACAAAAGAAAGAGTGAGAGCGGCTCCAATCGCTGTCGCCCTAGCGATTGAAACTCCACCGCTGATGTAGTCGCTGTTATCGGTCCAGACCCATCGGATCATTGTTGAACGACCAAAGAACACAAAAATCGGGAGCGCAGCCACGGCGGCACCAAACACTGTCGCGACAATCGACAGACCCTTATCGTTCGTCCGCCGCACTGCCTCAAAAAGCACCACCAGTCCGACCACGATGTACGGCTGTTTGCAATTGGCAGCGAGAACAACGCATGAGCCTGCGAGCGCGAACCAAAACGCGGGGATTCGTTTCGACTCTCGAGCCACAACAACGCAAAGGACTGCGGCTGAAGCGGGTAAGAGCCCCCACAATTCGAAGTTTGCTGCCTGCGCATCCGGCGGCAAGAACAACGCTGTGCCAATAATGGCCAAGACTCCGGCAAAAAGCGCGGCACGACGAGACGTCGAGAGTCGTCGAACAAGTTCAGCTACAACCAAACCATTAAGGAAGATCAACAACGCCAGAACAATCCGAACGGCGCGCATGTCGACGCTCCATTCGCGAATGAGCGCATACATCACCGGAGCAACCGGAGGTTTGCGGTCAATAACGTCGACATAGAGTCGACCGCCATTACGGAGTACGTCGCCGGTGACAGCCAGATACGACTCGTCGCGGTCAAACATTCCGTTATAGAGAATTCCAGGTGCACGCGAAACAATGGTCGTCAGGCCGAGGACACTCACCATCCACGCGCCCCACGACATGTGCGAGCGAACAGACTCAGTGGCCTCGCTACATCGACGAGCGACCTTGGCCCATCGCTGCTTGGTCAGATCGACTGTGGTGGTCACTGAGGTCTCCTGCGCCGACCCGAGGGTCGGGCCATGGACCGCCCGGGGCACCAAGAGGTCGCCCAAGATGATGGCAGACACGTAGCCTCGGCGGGAATGAGACTTGCACCCACTAACCCAGGAACTCCAGATCCTGCATCGCTTGCCGATCGCCAGGCAATCAGCGATCTCCTTCTCACCTATTGCCGTGGCATCGACCGCTTGGACCGTGAACTCGTCGCCAGTTGCTTCCACAGCGACGCCACCGACACTCACGGATCCTTTCAAGGAACAATCGGCGAATTCATCGACTGGGCCTTCGGCCTTTTAACCAAGTACGACGCCACCATGCATATGGTCGCAAACCACCTCGCAACTATCCACGGCGATGCCGCTGTCGCCGAAACCTACGGAATCGCCTACCACCGCTCTTCCGACCCTGAGCCGCGCCGAAATCTCACCGTTGGCTTCCGCTATCTCGACCGACTTGAACGACGGGAGAACGGTCCGTGGCGCATCGCTCGGCGTATCGCGACCACTGAATGGGTCACCGCCCCCGGCGCCGATTCTGAGTGGCCGATTCCGGCAGACTCCGCCGTAGGAAAACGAGATCACACCGATCCGCTGTATCAGTTGCTCGAAGAACTCACTCACGACTAGTCACAATGCGACGGCACCAGCCCATCGCACACCCCAGGGAGAACCATGCGCGCAGTTCGTTGTCCAGAAGGAATACCAACCGTTGTCGATGTTCCTGAGCCGACAGGCGACGGAGTTCTTGTCACGGTGGCGTCGGCCGGAATTTGTGGTTCCGACCTTCATCTCTTGAGCTTCAGCCTTCCTGCCACGTTTGGACACGAGTTCGCCGGCACTCTCGCCGACGGCACCCCTGTCGCAGTTGAACCGATTGATCCCTGCCACGTGTGCGATGCCTGCATCGACGGAAACACGCAACTCTGCGTCCGCGGACCATCGATGGCATTCGGCGTTGGACGCGATGGAGGCATGGCCGAGAAGGTTCTCGTTCCCACATCATCGATCGCACGACTTCCCGTCGGAGTCGAAGCATCGAACGGTTGCTTGGTTGAGCCTCTTGCCGTTGCCGTCCATGGTGTCCGGCGCGGAAATATTCGTGGCAGCCACCGGGTCGCCGTTATTGGTGGCGGAACAATCGGACAAACCGCGCTCGTCGTTGCTCAGCAAACAGGTGCAAAGGTCGACCTCTCCGCCCGTCACGAACGTCAGATCGAAGCCGCCACTCGCCTTGGGGCTGGTTCGCTTGAGGGAAACGGATACGACGTCGTCATCGAAGCGGCAGGAACTGCATCAGCACTCGCAGAGGCCGCTGACCGCTGCCGGCCCGGCGGCATCATCGTTTTGTTGGGCAGTTACTGGGACGGAACCGTCGAGATGCCAGGCATGGCCATAGGCATGAAAGAGCTCACGCTCGTTCCTGCAGTTATGTACGGCCGCAGCGGGCCCTCACGCGATGTCGATGTAGCCGCCACGATCCTTGCCCAGCGACCCGAGCTTTCCGACATCATCGTCACGCATCGATTCCCACTCGACGCAGCTGCAGAAGCATTCGCCGTTGCTGCCGATCGCTCTGCTGGCGCCATCAAGGTCGTACTCGAACCCTGACGACACTTGTCGTCGTTACTTGTTTGCCTCACGCACGACCGCCATCAATTCGGTGATGGACGGATTCACGAGAATTTCTTCACCAACCAACACGCTCGGAACAGTTTCGCTTCCGATGCGTTGATTCAAAAGCGCGCGCGCTTCATCGTCTTCCCAGATGTTGCGCAATTCAACTTCGAGCCCGTGTTTTTCGATGCCCGAGAACAACATGCGACAAAACGGGCAATGAGGTCGCCAGAGAACAACCGGAATGATCGGGTCGGCCACGGTGAACTCAGTCGAACGAAAGAGGATCGCGTAGCGAACGCTTGAGCTCGGCGAAACCTGGCGTGCGCGCAAGGGTCTGCACTGCGTCCCACAACTCAAGTGCTGCAGCGCCGCGAGGAATTGAAGAAATCACGGGACCGAACAACGAGGCCTCGCGATCGGTACCTGGCGCAAACGTGAGGATCGGCGTGCCGACGTCGCGACCAGTGCGGCTGAGAGAGAGTTCGGTTTCTTCGCGAAGGAGTACATCCCACGACTCATCATCGGCAGCAGTTGCAAGTGACGCATCAAGCCCAGCAGCAGCGACAACCTCGGCAACGAGATTCTCGGGGATTGGTTCGCCACCAAACACGGCCACAGAAACGCCGTCGTGATGCATGCGTTCACCGGCAGCGTTGTACAGAGCAGCTACCGCGTCATTGCCACCTTCGGCACGTGCCGCAGCGGCTACGCGCAGCAGACGGCGCCCAAGTCCGTGCAACGACGGATAGGCCGGCGGAAACTTTGAGTAATCAGTGTCTTCGTTGACGATCGCCAATGCGATGAACTTCCATTCGATCGAAACGTCAAGTTGTTGCGCGACCTCAACCACCCAACGGCTGGTGACCCAGGCAAATGGGCAGATGGGATCGAAAAAGAATTCAAGATCAGGAGAAGAAGCCATAACGACACGATAGGTCGGCATTCGCTATTTCGTCAGACCAACATTTTTAAAATGCCGACTCGATCACTGTCACTTCCCTGCCAACCACACCCGCCACGTCGAAGCGCAGCGACCCAGCAACCACACCACGGGCGTTGAGCCACATCAGTGACAGCTTTCGTAATCGTGCTTGTTTCGCGGGCGTCACCGCTGCAGCCGGTGAACCGTAAGCGTCGCTTGAACGAGTCTTGACCTCACAGAACACCACCAACTGACCACGCACCAGCACGAGGTCTATTTCACCCTCACGGCAACGCCAGTTGCGATCAACAACGATGTAGTCGCGTTGCTCGTACCACCGTGCGGTCAGATTTTCGCCGTAGGACCCGAGAGCCCGACGACCGGCGCTCAACCGCGTTGAGCCTTCATGGGAGTCGCAGCTCTTCGCGTGGCAACTCTTCAATGTTGACGTCTTTGAATGTGACCACTCGGACGTGAGAAACGAATCGGTTCTGCCTGTACATGTCCCAAACCCATGCGTCACGAAGTTCGATCTCAACCCGAGAGCGACCGTTTTCATTCACAACGCTCTGATTGACCTCGTTGGCCAAATAGAACCGACGCTCGGTTTCAACAACGAACCGGAACATGGGACAGACATCTTTGTACTCGCGATAAAGCTGCAATTCGACGTCGGACTCGTACTCTTCGAGATCCTCAGCACTCATGAGCAACTCCCACCGAAAGAAATGCGACCAGCGTTGGTCACGGCTGACAAATGGTCAGCGCGAGGCGCGACACTCAGTCGCGCTTCTCCTTGATCTTGGCAGCCTTGCCGACGCGATCACGCAGGTAATAGAGCTTGGCTCGACGAACATCGCCTCGGCTCACAACTTCGATCTTGGCCAAGATCGGGGAATGGATCGGGAAGGTGCGCTCGACACCAACACCGAAACTCACCTTGCGGACGGTGAAGGTCTCATGGATCCCACCGCCCTGACGGCGGATAACGGCGCCCTGAAAGAGCTGCACGCGTTCACGGGTTCCTTCGACCACTCGGACGTGGACTTTCAGCGTGTCGCCGGGGCCGAACTGAGGCACGTCGTCGCGGAGGCTCTGGGCGTCGATGAGGTCGATGGCGTTCATTGAAGTGTCCTGGCTGCGATGCCCACCCGAAGGTGAGTCAAGAAGTGAAATCGGGACCGGGATCGGTAGCCCGAGGGAAGCGCCATGCTAGGCGGAGCGCTCCCCGAACGGCAAAGCGCCGAACGGCCCTTACTCAGGCCTGCAGGTCGGGATCGGCCAACAAGGCCTGTTCATCGTGGGAAAGCCCCCCACGGGCCTCGATCAGGTCGGGTCGTGAGGCCAGCGTCCGCTCCAGGGCCCGGGCCCGACGCCATCGGGCGATGCGGCCGTGATCGCCAGAGCGCAGGACTTCAGGAACGTCCATCCCCCGGAATTCCGCCGGTTTGGTGAACTGCGGATATTCGAGCAGGCCGTCGCTGAAGGACTCATCGCCCGCTGAAGCGGAATTGCCCATCACCCCAGACACCAGCCGCCCTACGGCCTCTAGGACCACCATAGAGGCCACCTCGCCGCCACCGAGGACATAGTCGCCAATCGAAAGTTCCCCATCGCAGAGATCTGTCCGAACTCGATCGTCAACGCCTTCGTAACGACCGCACAAAAGCGAGAACCCACCGGAGTTCGCTAATTCCTGCGCCATGGCCTGATCGAGACGACGTCCACCGGGTCCCAGCAAGAACAGTGGTCGAGGCGGATCGGCAGCTTCGACCGAGGCATAAATCGGTTCGGGACGAAGCACCATCCCTGCTCCCCCGCCAAATGGTGAGTCATCGACTGTGCGATGAACATCGGTCGTGTGCTCGCGCAAGTCGTGAACGCGGACATCGAGCAGACCCCTCGCCGTCGCACGGCCCAGAAGACTTTGCCCTGCAAATCCCGACACCATGTCAGGGAAGATCGTGAAGACGTCGATTCGCACGGCTGCTTACTCCTCGTCGAGAAGTTCGAAGAGACCATCGGGAACATCGACGACAAGGCGACCTTGCTCGTCGCGTCCTTCAAGAAAGCGCAACGGGACCAGTGCCCCCGTGTCGAGAACAAGCAGATCACTAGCTGGGTTGTCCTGCACTGCTTGCACAACACCGCGATCGGTGCCGTCCGGCTCTACGACTGGAGACCCGATGAGCTCATGCACCCACAACGCGTCGGGATCGTCATTTTCCAAAGCTTCGGCCGAAAGTGCAAAGCCAGAAATTGCTTCGGCCCCTTCTCTTCCGAACACACCTTCGAAGGTCACGATCCAACGATGCTGATGTGGACGTGATGCGGTGATCAGAAATTCACGATCGCCAGAAAACAGACGCGTGCCGGGAGCAACGCGACCCTTCTCGGTCGTAGTGAGAGCAACGACGACATCGCCGCGCACCCCATGCGGTTTGTCGATTCGGCCGACCTCAAGGAGGTTCACCGGATCAGTCGAGGAACTCGACCTCGACATCGCCACCGTCGCGGGCAGCGGCGGCGCGCACGACGGTGCGGATCGACTGCGCAACGCGACCGCGCTTGCCAATGACGCGACCCATGTCGCCAGGACCAACGCGCACGTTGAGTACAGACTTACGGCCGCGAGAGTCGAGTTCAATTTCGACGGCGGAAGGATCCTCGACAAGTTGCTGAACGACGTAGGTCAACACAGCCTTGGCTGTGGTGTAGTCGGGAGTTTCTTCCGACGCGTCGACGGTTTCGGCGACGTCGCTCACGATGCTGCGCCGGTGAACTGCTCCCAAGCGCCAGAGATCTTCAGAAGCTTCTCGACAACTTCAGTGGGCTGCGCGCCCTTCTGAAGCCAAGCAACGGCCTTGTCATTGTCGATGGTGATCTCAGATGGCTCGGTACGAGGGTTGTAGTGACCCACGATTTCGATAAAACGGCCATTGCGCGGCGAGCGCGCATCGGCGGCAACGACGCGGTACGTCGGCTGCTTGGTCTTTCCCATCCGCATGAGGCGGAGCTTCACCACGAGGTTTCTCTCTTCTGCTGGTCGTGCAAGAACGGAACTGCGAACGTTCTCGGCCTAACCCATTGGGACGGCCGAGCGGCCTCCAATCGTGGCCCGCAATGCCGTCGCGGGCAAGTTGAGAACTCAGCCGAGGCCGAAGGGGCCACTTTCGGGACCACCGGGAAGGCCTGGAAGGCGCAATCCGCCGCCCGGTTGAGCCCCACCCAAATCGGCTTCAAAATCGGGCAACCGCAAAGGGGCCTTGCCCTTTGGAGCGACTCGACCGGCCCCAGTGGAGCGGCCACCCGGCCCCTTCGCTTTGCCTTTGGCAACTTTGCGCCGAGACTTGGTGAGCCGCTTGGTTCCGGCCCCGCCCATGCGCTTCATCATCTTCGACATCTCTTTGAACTGTTTGATGAGCTCGCCCACCCGAGCTGGTTCCGTACCCGAGCCAATCGCGATTCGGACTCGACGGGACTGATCGATGAGATCGGGATCGACCCGTTCGGCCGGGGTCATCGAGCGAATGATGGCTTCGACCCGCGCAATTTCACGGTCGTCGATCTGTGCGTTCTTCACTTCTTTGGGGATACCCGGCATCATGCCGAGCACTCCCGAAAGCGGACCCATCTTTTTCAATTGCTGCATCTGATCGAGAAAATCTTCGAGGGTGAATTGGCCTTCAAGTAGCCGTGTCGCCACAGCTTCTGCTTGATCCTTTTCGTAAACCTCTTCGGCCTTTTCAATAAGCGTGAGCATGTCGCCCATACCAAGAATGCGACCGGCCAGACGATCTGGATGAAACAGGTCGAAGTCACGAAGTTTTTCACCCGTCGACACGAACGCGATCGGACGACCAACAACTTCCTTAACGCTGAGTGCCGCACCACCGCGCGCGTCACCATCGAGTTTGGTGAGGATGACGCCATCGAGTTCGAGAGTTGCGTGAAATGCTTCGGCGGTGTTGACCGCGTCTTGACCGGTCATCGCGTCAATGACAAGGAACGTGTAATCGGGATCGACTGCTTCTGAGATGCGACGAACCTCGTCCATCAGCTCTGTATCAATAGCGAGACGACCAGCCGTATCGACGATCACAATGTCACGACCGGTCTTTCGCGCTTCTGTCAGCGCGCTTTTCGCAACCTGCACCGGATCGGTGTTCTCAGAAAAGACAGGAACTTCGATCTGACGTCCGAGCGTGCGCAACTGCTCAACCGCTGCTGGACGTTGAAGATCGGCGCCGACGAGGAGCGGATGACGTCCTTGACTCTTAAACCATCGAGCCAACTTCGCCGAGTTTGTTGTCTTGCCAGAACCCTGCAAACCCGCCATAAGGACAACGGTTGGAGGCTTTGAATTATAGGTAATGCGAATGGTTTCGCCGCCGAGAGTGGCAGTGAGTTCATCATTGACGATCTTGACCATCTGCTGGCCAGGATTCAGTGCTTTCGAAACTTCTTCACCAACCGCTCGGTCGCGGATTCGCGCACAAAAATTCTTGACAACGGTGAAGTTGACGTCGGCTTCGAGAAGAGCAAGGCGGATCTCGCGCAGCGCTTCATCGACGTCGGCTTCGGAGAGTTTCCCCTTGCTCTTGAGTTTTCCGAGGACAGACTCAAACCTGTCTGAAAGTGACTCGAACATCAGGCTGCGACCTCGTTGGTTGCGCCATCAAACACGAAGTCAGTGTCATGGTCCTGGTCATGGTCATGGTCATGGTCATGGTCATAGTCATGGTTATGCGACATCAGTCCGATCTGACGACCGATGACAATGCCAATCACTACTCCAACGGTGACGGCGCCAACGATTTTCCAGCCGAGGGCACGTGTGACCGCCGCGCTTCCCTTCACCGGCAGCGCTCCGACTTTGAACCCAGCACGAAAGGTAAGCCCCAGTGCCGCAATAAGCACCTTCGCGGGGAGGACGATTGCTCGCCACGCAATGTGAACCGGAAATGTTATGAGTTTTTTCATGCGAACAATGCCTCCACAAATTCATGTGCATCGAATGAAACAAGGTCTTCGGCGCCTTCGCCAAGTCCGACCAACTTCACAGGAATGCCAAGTTGATCGTGAATTGCAATGACGATCCCACCCTTAGCTGATCCATCAAGTTTGGTGAGCACCACGCCAGTGAGTTCAACCGCTTCAGTGAATTGCTTGGCCTGGACCAGACCGTTCTGGCCAGTGGTCGCGTCGATCACAAGAAGAACTTCGGTGACGGTCCCATCGCCCTTATCGGCAACACGACGCACCTTGCTGAGCTCTTCCATGAGATTCACATTGTTATGAAGGCGTCCAGCAGTGTCGGCAAGAACGAGGTCGATAGTGCGGGCGCTTGCGGCTTCGACGCCGTCGAAAATCACTGCACTTGGGTCGCCGCCCTCGTTCCCTCGAACAAATTCGGCTCCTGCGCGTTCGGCCCACATTCCAAGTTGTTCTGCCGCCGCGGCACGGAACGTATCGCCAGCCGCCATAAGAACAGTTCGACCTTCTCGTACCTCGCGAACACCAATCTTTCCGATTGTGGTCGTCTTTCCAACCCCATTAACGCCAACAAAAAGCCACACAGTTGGGCCGGAATCACTCGAGAGTTTGAGGTCGCGATCAAAGCCACTCAATCGATCGGCCATCTCAGCTTTGAGCGCGCCTAGAAGTTCCTCGCCATTCGAAAGTCCATCGGCTTTCACTCGCGCGCGTAGGTGATCGAGAAGTTCTTGAGTCGATCCAACACCGACATCGGCAAGGATGAGCGCTTCTTCGAGTTCATCCCACGTCTCGGCATCGATCTTCGAGCGACCTGCGATCGAACCCATTGCGCCAGACAACGCAGCACGGGCTTTTCCGAGACGATCGCGGAAACGAGGACGTTCAGCAACCTCTTCGACGACCGTTTCCTCAACAACCTCGTCTTCGACAACTTCGACGACAACGTCATCGACAGGAATATGGGTCCCAAGATCAGCAGCGACCTCGGCTTCGACCAGTGCCGCACGCTCAACTTCTTCAGGAGGAACAACGCGGTCGTCGACCAGGGTGCGGCGCTTTGACGGCGGTTCCAGAGACCCTCGGCGATTCCGAGGGGCAATGAATCCGAGTCCGACAATCAGGCCAAGGGCGATGACGACGGCAACGATGATGAGAATCACAGTCATGGGCTGGCAAGCCTAGTGGGCCGCCCTTCGGGCCCATCCGGGCGACGCGGCTCGCCCCGTGAGGCCCTTCACTCTCGGCGCCAGCGCGTCGATGGCCGCCATTGGAGTGGCCATCGATCGAAACGCGTTGCGGCACCGCTTGTTACTTCAGCGTGCCCAGCGTGACGTCGACATCGAGAACCTTGCCGTCTCGATTGACCTCGACGACAACCTTCTCGCCAGGGTTATAGCCACTGGTCATGCCCCTCAGTTCATCAAAACTGCGCACCGGCACCCCGTCGACAGCAACGATGAGGTCGCCCGATTTAATGCCAGCCTTGTCGGCGGCGCCGCCGCTTGTGACGCTCTGGACATAAGCACCAGCGCTACCCGAAGGTGTCGTGCTCGGACCACTGAGCCCGAGTCCCGCTCGAGCCACGGTCTTGCCTGCAGCAAGTTGGTCCGCAACACGCTTGGCGGTCGAGATCGGAATGGCGAAACCAATACCCGTGTTCTCACCCGTCTGGCTGTAGATCGAGGAGTTAATGCCCATGATCTCGGCGTTGCGATTCGCTAGCGCACCACCCGAGTTGCCGGGGTTGATGGAAGCGTCGGTCTGGATCATGTTGATCACGACGCTCTTTTCATTGGGCACTGGTCGGTTCACCGCTGAAACGATGCCCGAGGTCACGGTCTGTTCAAGGCCATATGGACTACCAACCGCAACGGCAATCTGCCCAACCTGTGGTTTGTCATTCGCCAACTGCGCCGGCGGAGCTTGAAGACCAGCAGCGCGAACAACAGCGATATCGGTACCGGTATCGGCGCCAAGAACCTGGCCCTTCACTGCAGTTCCGCGTGAATCTCGAACTGTCACCGTCTCAGCAGTTCCGACGACGTGAGCATTCGTGATGAACAGATCTGTGTCGTACGCAACGCCAGAACCAACGCCATCACTGGTTTCAATCTGAACAACCGAGGGACTCACCATTGCCGCAACGTAGGCAATCGGTTCCGAGCCGGGATTAATGGTGACGGCCGTCGTCGTGACCTGACCGCTCGCATTTGAGCTTCGAACCACAGTTGTCGTGTTGTTATCGATGAGCGATCGAATGCCAAAGCCAAGGCCGAACAGGCCGACGACAACGACGAGGGAAACGACAACGCGAAGGAAGGGATACGAGCGACGCGGACCCGATGGGTTCGCACCGCGATCCGGAGGAGGTGTCGGTGCACCACCCCACGCGCCGGTCGCTGGAATCGGCGGAGCCGGAGTCGTTGGTGTGACGGGCGCGGCACTTTCCCATGAAGGGGGCATCGGAGCAGACGGGGGCTGAGGGGGCATTGCGGGGGGCTGGTTATCCCAGGTCATAGAAATCGGCTCCTGCAGCGGGTTCGGAAGAGATTGTACGGACGCCGGATGGCGAGCGTGTGGGCAACGTACCGATGGGCAGCGAAAGACGAACGAAAGTCAAAAAGAATCGTTCGCTTGGGTGCGACCTCCACTAGATCGCTGAGTTAACGGGTGACGGTGGTGAAGGTCGCGTCGGGGCGAGCGCTGGAAGCCAGAGTGCGAATGCCGAGCCGTGATCGACCTGCGAAACGAGCTTGACCTCGCCTCCATGGGCTTCGGCGATCTGACGAACAATTGTCAAGCCCAGTCCACTGCGTCCTTGTTCGCGCCCCTCTCGTAAGTCGCCTCGCCAGAAACGCTGGAACACTCGATCTTGGTCAACCAGGTCAATCCCCGGACCCTGATCTTCAACAGCCATCCACGCCCATGGCCCTTCGAGGCCGCCGCGAAGCCGAACTGTGGTGCCTTCGGGTGAATACCTGATGGCATTGGCTAAAAGATTGCCAAGCGCCTGGCGCAGAGCAAGACGATCGCCCACTACCCACAAACCACCGGGCGCATGATGAACAAGATGAACACCTGCCGCCATTGCGGGTGCGGTGAATTCTTCCGCGGCCTCATTGATGAGCAACGCGAGGTCAACTGGATCGCGTTCGAGCGAAAGCGTTCCCTTCCGGGCGTAGACGAGCAAGTCATCGACTAACCGCGCCATGCGTTCAGATGATTGCTCCACCACTTCGGCTGCGTGTCGCAATTCCTCAGCACTCGCCTCGGGATCGGCCAGGGTTACTTCGAGATTTGTCCGGATAACGGCCAGTGGGTTTCGCAATTCATGACTTGCTTCATGGATGAACTGTCGCTGACCTTCGAACGCTTCATCGAGACGACCGAGCATGTCGTCGAACGTGTCTGCCAGTTGTCGTAGTTCATCATTCGGACCGCCAAGATCAATTCGTTGTTTGAGATCGCTCGCTTGAATCTCACGAACCGAATTTGAGATTTCACCAAGAGGACGAAGTAATCGACCGCTCACGATCCAACCAACAATCAGACTGAGAAAGAAGAGTGCCAGCAAGGCCCAAAACGAATAGACACGCAACGCATCGAGCGCTCGTTCGTTGACCGCCCGCTGAACCAATTGAGCTTGATCAGGCTGGATGAATGTGATGCCACCAACTTGAAATGCCATCGCCGAAATCTTTTGATTTTTTAGCGAATATTGAAGGCCTAAGTAGATGCCGACCACAACGAGTGCAGCGAGCCCGAAGACAAGAATCGACCACACCGCGGTGAGTCGGAAGCGGATCGAACCCATCCACGAAGGAAGGCGGCTCGAGGCTCGGCGCGAACGTGAATGTAAACGCGTCCGAACCGTGCTCGTCGCGCGCGTTTGCGCAATCTTGACCTCGAGCGGATCGTGCGCTGGCGGTGGAAGGTGCGGTTCAATCACGGGTCGAGTAACCGGTATCCAGAACCGATGAGCGTCTCAATAAGCGGAGTTTCGCCATCAAGCGAAACCTTGCGACGAAGCGTTCCGACGGTGACGCGCACGGTATTTGTAAACGGATCCGCGTGTTCGTCCCATACATGCTCAAGCAATTCCTCTTGTGAAATGACTTCACCGGCGTGGAGCATGAAATAGCGAAGTAACGCGAATTCTTTGGCAGTGAGGTCGAGACGACGCATTCCACGCTTTGCCTCGTGTCGTGCATCGTCGAGTTCGAGTTCGCCAACGACCGTCACCGCAGAAACTGCACGAGAATCACGACGAAGTAACGACCGAACGCGAGCGAGGAGTTCAGGGAATGCAAACGGTTTGACCAAATAATCATCAGCACCGTCATCAAGACCCGACACTCGATCATCAAGACCGTCGCGAGCGGTAAGCATCAGGATTCGCGGCTGGGGATCCGCTGTTGCTCGAACTTTGCGACAAACTTCACGGCCGTCTGTGCCGGGCATAGTGATATCTAGACACAGCAAGTCGTAGGTATTGATCATGACTTTGTCGAGTGCATCAGACCCATCGTTCGAGACATCGACCGCGTAACCCTCACGGCGCAAACCACGGGCCACCGCCTCAGCCAGTTCTACTTCGTCATCAACCACGAGCACTCGCACGGTGTTGACGGTACCGCCCCCGACTCCCCCATCCCTTGCACTCGGGGGAACGTCATGGCCCCGAATGGCCGGCGACAAGGTCCCTGCTCGGCTTTATGGTGTCCTTCGGTCCAATGTGGTCCCCTTCCCACCATGACTGCCGCCCAAAACGCCCCAACGTCCACGAATCCTTTCCAGGAGCCCCCGATGTCAGATCAGCCCTTCCCCCCAGTTTCCAACGAATCTGTGGCCGCGACCGCCACCGAGGCCGCTCTTCTCGAATCGGCGCTCATGGAGATGAAGAAAGTCATCGTGGGCCAAGACCGTGCCATCGAGCGCCTCTTCGTAGGGCTCCTCGCTCGGGGCCACGTGCTTCTCGAGGGCGTTCCTGGCCTAGCGAAGACACTTGCGGTCGAAACGCTCGCGACAGTGATCGGGGGCGATTACAACAGGCTGCAGTTCACGCCCGACCTTCTCCCCGCCGATCTGGTCGGCACACGAATTTTCCGCGCGTCGAATGAATCGTTCGATATTGAATGGGGTCCAGTGTTCGCCAACATCGTGTTGGCCGATGAAATCAACCGCGCTCCAGCAAAGGTGCAGTCAGCACTTCTCGAAGTCATGGCTGAGCACCAGGTTTCAATCGCCGGCACCACAAAGAAGGTTCCCGAACCGTTCTTGGTGCTCGCCACACAAAACCCCATCGAGAGCGAAGGCGTCTATCCGCTCCCGGAGGCACAGCGCGATCGATTCCTCATGAAGGTTGTTGTCGGTTACCCAACAGCAGCAGAGGAAGCACAGATCGTGGCCCGCATGAGTGCGGGAGCACCAAAGGCTCAGCAAATTCTGAGTCTCGAACAACTCATCGAGCTGCAGAAATCATGCGACGCTGTACATATTGCACCTGCCGTAGCCGATTACGCGGTTCGCCTTGTCCTCGCCACTCGCGAACCGGCCGCATACGGGCTTCCGGAACTTGCCGAACTCATCTCTTGGGGCGGAAGTCCGCGAGCATCACTCGGTCTCGTCGCCGGCGGACGGGCCCTCGCCCTCATGAGGGGTCGCGCGTATGTCTTGCCTCAAGACATTTTCGATATCGCACCCGATGTGCTGCGTCACCGTGTGGTGCCGTCCTATGAAGCATTGGCGCAGGGACTCTCTGTCGAGCAGATCCTCGCCCGCCTTCTGTCGACCGTGCACGCGCCAATCATTGCGCCGTCGCAGAACCCGACCGCCGTCGCCGGCCGGTGAGCGCCAAAAAAACGGCGGCCCCCTCAATCGACGGAACCCCCGCCGCGGAAATCCTCCGCCGACTCGAAATCACTGTCACCCGCCGACTCGACGGACTCTTACAAGGCGACCACCGCGGGCTCACCCCCGGGCACGGTTCCGAGCCTGGCGAGATCCGCGCCTATCAACCTGGTGACGACGTTCGTCGCATCGATTGGAATGTGACCGCCCGACTCGGCGAGACCCACGTGCGTGACAGCGTCGCCGATCGCGAACTCGAAACGTGGATCCTCGTCGATGCATCGGCTTCGCTCGCATTCGGCACAGCAACCTGCGAAAAGCGCGACCTTGCGCTTGCGGCCACAGCGGCAACAGGATTCCTCACCGCCCGCACGGGTAACCGAATTGGAGCGATGACCATCGGATCCAATGGCGCATCTCCACCGATTCCGGCACGATCGGGCCGCGTCCATATGCAAGCGCTTCTGCGCCGCGTGCTCGGTGCGCTCGATAACCCACAGCCGGGTCGTACCGACCTCACCGCTGGGTTGCGCCGAATTGCCGGCACCGCAAAGCGGCGAGGACTCATCGTCGTCATCTCGGATTTCCTCGACCCAGGCCTGTGGGATGCAGCCTTGCGAGCCCTGGCTCTTCGCCACGATGTTCTTTGCATCGAAGTCGTTGACCCGGTCGAACTTGAACTTCCCGATGTCGGAATGCTGATTCTCCATGACACCGTCACCGGTCACGAAATTGAAGTTCCGACAGGTAATGCAAAGTTCCGCGAACGCTACGCGCTTGCTGCAGCCGAACAACGGGCAGGAATCGCATCACGAATTCGCGCTTCGAGCGCTGACCACCTCGTACTTCGCACTGACCGGGATTGGTTACTCGACCTCGCCCGTTTCGTATCTCGTCGCCGTGACCGCATTGATCCGTTGTCACGTTCCGCCGCGCATGGCTCTGGAAATGTCGGAGCAATTGCCGGAGCGACCCTCACCACTGGAGCCGTCCGATGATGAGTATTTCCTTTCTCAGTCCATGGCGACTGTTGTTGCTTTTTGTCGTCGTCGCCCTAGGCGTCACCTACGCCCTGTTCCAAAAACGGCGTTCAAAGTACGCAGTCCGCTTCACCAATCTCGCATTGCTCGAATCGCTCGCCCCAAATCGACCAGGTTGGCGCCGACATGTCGCCGCGGCTGTGCAGCTTTTTGCACTCGCTGCACTTGTGCTCGCCTTTGCCCATCCAGTGCACGATGTGAAAGTTCCTCGTGAACGCGCCACGGTCATGCTTGCCCTCGACGTTTCGCTATCAATGGAAGCAACCGACGTGAAACCCAGTCGGATCGAAGCAGCAAAGGCCGCTGCCACCGCATTCCTTGATGATGTTCCAAAGCAGTTCAATGTGGGCCTCGTCACTTTTGCGGGTAGCTCGAAAATACGAGTCGCCCCAACAACCGACCGCCAACAAGTTGCGAATGCGATCCAGAATGCTCAACTAGCCGATGGAACTGCGATTGGCGACGCGATCGATTCAAGCCTTGATGCACTCGGCGATGTTCCGCCGGCACCCGATGGCGCAGCGGTTCCCGCGGCGATTGTGTTGCTCTCTGACGGCACCACCACGATGGGCACAGCGAACGCAACCGCAACAAAGCGCGCCTCTGATGAAGGCGTACCGGTTTCAACGATTGCTTTCGGAACAGCGACCGGCACCGTCACACTTCCAAATGGTCAGAGTGTCAGCGTTCCTGTCGACGCACCCGCGCTGAAAACGATTGCCCAGGAGACAGGCGGCAATTCCTACGAAGCGACCACACAGAACCAGTTGACCGACGTCTATTCAAAGATCGGTTCTTCAATTGGATTCGATGACGGGCAGTCGCCACTCACCCAATGGTTCATTGCGGCCTCGTTCCTCGCGCTGGCTATTGCGTCAGGGCTGGCACTGGCTTGGTCGAACCGACTGCCATAAGTCGGACGTTTACGAAGACACCTTTTCGCTAACCACCTTCGACGAACCACCTGACTGCATGGACACGCCATAAAGGCAATCGGCTGCTTCCATCGTGCGCTTCTGATGGCTCACGATGACCAGCTGAGCGTCGTTACGGAATTCGGCAACAAGGCCAAGGAACCGACTGAGGTTCATGTCATCGAGGGCAGCCTCGACTTCGTCCATCACGTAGAACGGCGACGGACGACTGCGGAACACCGCAAACAAATAGGCCAAAGCAGTAAGCGAACGCTCACCACCCGAAAGTAGTGACAACTTCCGGACGTTCTTGCCTGAAGGCTTGGCCTCGACCTCGATGCCGGTGAGCAGCAGGTTGTCGGGCTCGGTGAGCTTCAGTCGACCCTCACCGCCTGGGAACAGCGTTTGAAACAACGATTCGAAGTTCGCAGCGACATCGGCGAAGGCCGCAGCGAAGACGCTAACGATTTCACCGTCGATGGCCCGAATCACCTTGGCAAGTTCACGGCGGCTTTCTTTGACATCTTCGAGTTGCTGCTCGAGGAACGTATGACGTTCTTGCAACGCATCAAATTCTTCAAGTGCGAGCGGATTGATCGGCCCCATCAGGCGCAGGTCGCGTTCGAGTTCGCGTGCTCTACCAGCAGCAGTCGCCCCATCGGTAAGTTCCGGGCATTCGCTGGCGATCGCGACATCGGGTTCGCAATCGAGATCGCGGCGTAGTCCTTCCACCGCGGCTTCGATGCGCATTTCGATTTCGGCATGATCGATTTCGGCTCGCTGCAGACGTTCGCGAACTTCGCCAAGACCGCGTTCTTGTTCAGAACGCTGGCGGCGCAGACCATCGAGACGGCCAGCAACACCGCGTGCGGCTTCGGACTGCTGGCGACGACGCTCGCGGAAGTCGGAAAGCCGGCCTTCAATAAGAGAAGAACGATTCTGGACGAGCGCTGACAAACGATCAAGTGCGATCTGAGTCCGATCGAGTTCCAAACGACGGGCTTCGGCGGCTTCGCGTTCTGCCGCAGCGCCATCGAGGCGGGTCTCGACTTCGGACAGGCGACCGGTCAGGAACTGACGACGTTCGACAACAGCAACACTGCGTACTTCCAGATCGCTCCGACGTGAACCAACCTCGGCAGCTTGCTCTTCAAGGCGAGAACGGGACTCGGCCATACGGCGAGCCGATGCAGCTAATTCGTTGTCGGCCGCTTCGAGTTCGGGAAGCATTCCTTCGAGTTCTGCGATTCGGGCGTCTTCACGCGTGACGCGATCGGAGAGTTCAACGAGGTGATCGTTCAGCGCTTCGGCTTCTGTCGCCGCGTCACGACGATCGGTTTCCGCCCGCTGAAGGCGATCGCCGGCAGCGGTAAGGCGCGAATCGTTGACGTCGAGATCGCGAGCAAGCGCTGCTTCGACCGCTGCTGCTTCAGAAAGTTCTTTTCGAGCGGCTTCGAGCACCAATGCGGCGTCCGACGCACGAACTTCGGCCTCTTCGGCGCGACGGGTTGCATCGTCAAGCGCAGCACCTGTGGCACCGGCCCCCGAGGAGCCAACACGCCAACCACTCACACCGAATCGATCACCGCTATTGGTCACCACGATGGCGTCGGGATACGCGAGCGATGCATCGACGGCCTGGACCCATCCGCCATCGATCACAACGGCAGATCCGAGAAGTGCATCGAGCAGCGGCTCGACATCGGGACGACGGGCACGCACATGCCCACGCAACGGAGCCCCGAGCGGGGGCGCGGTTCGCGCTGATCGTTCGGCACCGAGGGCCAGCACCGCGCCGCTCAAAGATTCGGCGCTGAGTGCTTCAAGCGCCCGACGACCAGAAGCAACGCCATCGACCACTACCGCAGCAAGCGCCTCGCCGACGGCCGCTTCGAACGCGGATTCCCAACCAGCATCGATTTCGACGAGATCGAGAACAGTGCCAAGAACGCCATCGATGCCCGCAAGGCGTTCGGTGCCTGCACGAGACCGGGCTTCGTCGAGCGCAAGCGCCAAAGCTTCAACACGAGCACGCCACGCGTGCTGTTCGCTTTCTGCCGAGCGATGAACGGACTCGGCCACTTCAACAGCAGATTCCGCCTGTGAGCGACGCGACTCCGCCGCTTCCATCGATTCGACGAGCGGAAGTTCTGCTGATTCAAGTTCAATCAATTGACCGCGCAGAGATTCTGTTTCGGTGAGTAATTGAGCAGCCTTCTCGGCGAGCGCCGTTGCGCGAGTCGCGATGCGATCTCGTTCTTCGCGAGCCCGACCCGATGCCGTGCGCAGGGCAGCGAGTTCGCCACGAACTTCGGCCGCCGCACCAGTAGGCGCAGGGATACCAGTGGACCACTGTTCTTCGAATGCCAAACGTTCAGCAGCGAGCAATTCCTCGGCACTTGCAAGTTCGGCAACCAACGGCGCGAACCCTTCGGCCTCGGCTTCAACCTCGGAAAGTTCCGTGGCCAATCGAGCCGCTTCCGCCTCAAGCGAGGCAACAACACCCTGATCGATTGACGCACCTCGAAGACGATCGAGACCGCGGCGACGTTCTGTGAGAACTGCCGACAAGCCACGAGCTTGTTGGAAGAGTGATTCATACGACGCGAGTCCGTCGCCGAGGTCATCGCCACCCATGGCGGTGAGTTCGGATTCAACCGACATGATCTGTGCGTCGAGTTCCGCCAATGAGCGGCGAAGGCGTTCTTCTTCTGTCGAAAGTTCGGCGCGGCCACGCGTGCCGTTTTCGAGACGAGTGCGCAGACCTGCAAGTTCGCGACCAGCGATGAAGATCCGCAATGCGGTCAGTTCGGAAACAACGCCGGCATGGCGACGGGCGGCATCGGCTTGACGCTCGAGAGGACGCAATTGACGACGAACTTCACGAAGCAAATCTTGCAATCGAGTCAGATTGCCCTCGGTCGACATCAGACGACGCTCGGACTTTTCCTTGCGCCGGCGGTACTTCAAAATGCCCGCGGCCTCTTCGATAATTGCCCGACGCTCTTCTGGTCGAGCGTTGAGCACCGCATCGATTTGGCCCTGCGAAACGATCACATGCTGCTGACGACCAACGCCACTATCGGAAAGAAGATCCTGGATGTCGAGGAGTCGACAAGGCACGCCGTTCAGCGCGTATTCACTGTCGCCTGAACGGAACAGCGTACGAGTGATCGTGACCTCAGTGAACTCGATAGGGAGCATCCCCGACGCGTTGTCGATTGTCAGGCTGACTTCAGCACGCCCGAGAGCAGCGCGCTTTGTCGTGCCAGCAAAAATCACATCGTCCATTTTTTGTGAACGAACAGCTGAGGGAGCTTGCGCGCCGAGCACCCACCCGATGGCATCGACCACGTTGGATTTACCCGAACCATTCGGACCCACCACAACGGTGACGCCTGGTTCAAGATCAAGAGCTGTCGTATCGGCGAAGGACTTGAAGCCCTTCATCGTGAGTCGTTTCAGATACATCAGACCTGACAGACCTCGCAGTAGAAAGTGGACCGGCTCGCAACCTTTGTCTTGACGATGTCGTTACGACGACACCGACGACATGGCTGCTTGTCTCGGTTGTACACCTGATGATGGCTTTGGTAATCGCCGGCCTTCCCGAAGAGATCGACATATTGCCCATCGCTCAGGGTGGAACCGTTGTACTTAATTGCTTCGTGCAGAATCTCTACTAACGAGCGATAAAGGCGCCGAATTTCCTGCGTCGTAAGTGAACCGGTTTCACGATCAAAACGAAGGCCCGAATCGAAGAGGATCTCGTCGGCGTAGATATTTCCGATACCAGCGATCATTGACTGATCGGTGAGGAATGCCTTGAGTGACTGGCTCTTCGAACGAAGGAGGTGACCGAAGTCGACCCACGACATCGGTGTTTCGACGGGATCAACCCCGAGGCTCGAAAGCTCTTCGATTTCAGACGTGATTTCGTCTGGAGTTGCAAGAAACATTTCGCCAAATGTCCGAGGATCGACGAATCGAAGTTGGCCACCTTGCGTGAAAGTGATCGTCACGTGCGTGTGCTTCTCGACTGGATCCTTGATTGCGTTGCGACGCAATTGACCTGACATACGCAGATGCACCACAAGCACCTGCCCGTTGTCGAGCGGCATCAGGAGATATTTTCCTTTGCGCTGAGAACCGGTGATTTTGGCGCCTTCAAGGCCAGAAACAAATTCTGCGGGGGTCTGTCGTTTGATCGACTTTTTCCCGACCGTTTCCACGGTCTTCACCTTGCGACCGACAACTTCTTTTTCAAGTTCGCGGCGAATGGTTTCTACTTCGGGCAATTCAGGCATCGTGCTTCCCACTCTCATGGTTGGGGACGGACACCGTTGACAGATAGTCGAGCGCGGCCTGCGCTGCGGCCTGTTCGGCGACCTTCTTTGATCGACCTTCACCCTCACCGATGACGTTGCCGTCGATCGAAACGCGAGCAGAGAATCGTTTCTCGTGATCGGGACCTTCGGCCCCGAGTTCATAGACCGGCGCAGCAGAGAAGCGCCGCGCTGTGAGTTCTTGAAGTTGCGACTTGAAATCGCCATCGCCGGGTTCCTCAGCCGCAGCCGCGATCGATGCTCCGAAGAGACCGAGGACCACATCTCGAACGGCATCAATTCCGCCATCGACATACACAGCGCCGATGATGGCCTCCAAAGCATCGGACAGGATGGATGCTTTCGACCGACCACCACTGGCATCTTCACCTTTGCCGAGGCGAACCGCCTCGCCCACGCCAAGGTCGCCGGCGATTTTGGCCAGTGTTGGTTCGCTCACAACTGCTGACCGAACTTTGGCCAAGAGCCCTTCGGACATCTCAGGGTGACTGGTGAAGAGGTAATCAGTCACCACAACACCAAGAACGGCATCGCCAAGGAACTCAAGTCGTTCATTCGATGCCGTGTGGCCGGTTTCGTAACACCAAGACCGATGCGTGAGCGCGAGCGTTAAAGGCCCGGGATCGGAGAACCCGTAACCCAGACGTTCGACCAGCTCGGCAACTGCGTCGGTGCTCAGGACCTCAGCCCAGCTTCGCCATGACGTAATCGATGGCGTCGCGCACGGTCTTCAGATCGGCGAGATCTTCGTCCTCGATGCGGAATCCGACGCTGCGCTCGCCCAGTTCTTCTTCAAGGGCTTCGACCAATTCAATGAGCGCAAGGCTGTCGGCGTCGAGGTCATCGGCGAAGGAATCGCCCTCGTTGATGGCAGTGGGCTCGGTCTCGAGGATGTCGGCTAACCGGTCTCGGACCAGATTCAGCACGAACTCTCGGTCGATGGGGCCTTGTTCGACATGGGTCTCAGCGGGCACAACGGTCTCCTCGGACGAAAACGGAACGTCCGGATCGTACCGGAATCAAACTTTGCCCGCTTGTGAAAACCGCTAGTCGGAACCGCATCCGACCAGCACCACTTCAGGTCAGTCGGCGGGACGGACGGTGGCCGCAATATGGCCGACCACATTGGCAGTCACCATGTCAGCAGCAACACGAATGGCGTTCACCATCGCTCGGTCCGATGAGGATCCGTGGCTAATGATGCACACACCATCGACTCCGAGAAGCATCGCTCCCCCGGTGTTCTCTGGATCGAGAGAGTCATACAACGGAAGAAGTGAGGGCCACAGAACTGCTGCAGCAGCGCGTGCTTCGTCGGAAGAATCAAATGCAGCGAGAAGCGAGTTGATGATCGACTTCAGCGAACCTTCAAGAGTCTTGAGTGCAACGTTTCCGGTGAAGCCATCGGTGACTACAACGTCAACATCGTCAGTCATGATGTCGCGACCTTCAACATTGCCGATGAACTGTGCGCCGGTTGCACCGATCCAGGAGCCTTCGGCCAACAACTTGTGCGTCTCTTTGACGAGCGGGTTGCCTTTCGTGGGTTCTTCGCCGATCGAAAGCAAACCAACACGCGGCGCCGAGATTCCGAAACGCTGTTTCGCGAACACTGCACCCATCTGTGCGAATTGAACGAGCCACTCGGCGCTGCACTCGGCATTCGCTCCGGCGTCGAGCAAGACCGTGGGAGTATCGGCACCTGGAACAGGAATCGGCGTTGCAATTGCAGGCCTTTGCACGCCTTTAATACGCCCCATACGCAACAACGCGCTCGCCATTGTGGCGCCAGTATTTCCTGCACTCACCATCGCTGATGCTTTTCCATCGCGCACTGCCTCAGCGGCGCGAACAAGCGATGAATCCTTCATCTTGCGAACGCTTGATCCGGCGTCGGCATCCATTTCGATGACTTCGGATGCTTCGATGACTTCTAAACCACCCGTATCGCCAAGTTCAGCGGCGCGTCCGACCAAGACAACGGGAATACCAAGTTCCTCAACAGCACGGCGCGCGCCGGCGACGATTGCAGTGGGAGCGTTGTCGCCCCCCATGGCATCAACAGCGATGGGAAGCATGAGGACCCCTCGGGATCAGTCGACGTTGAGGGCCTGGCGGCCGTTATACCAACCGCAGTTGCCACACACGACGTGCGGACGCTTCACGGCACCGCAGCGCGGGCAAGTGCTACGAGCCGGGGTGACGATGCGCCACGCTGAGGCACGACGGCTGCGGCTCTTGGACTTCGAGGTCTTCTTCTTGGGTACGGCCATGGTCGTTCCTGATTCGGGGGGCGGCACACAGAGCCGCTCGCGGGACCGGGGGGTGCCCCGGGCAGACGGAGGACTCTACTCGCCGGACTCGTCTGGCTCGAAGTCCAGATCTGCGAGGGCCGCCCAGCGAGGATCCGAGACAGGTCCGGGACCAGTGTCGTCCTCGGTTTCTTCGACCTCAATCACACTGCCTGTGGGGAACGTTTCGGGGGCTGGACCACGACATTCCTCGTCGCACAATGGCGCCAAGGGCAGAGCCAGGAGGACCGCGTCGCGCACCATCGGCTCCAAATTCACCGTGTCATCAGCCATCGCATAGGTCTCGCCCTCAACCGGTCGAGGTTCAAAAATTTCACGCACCTTGGCCACAGAACGGCTTTGCACTGACTGCAAGCAACGCCGGCACTCCCCCTCCCAAGGGGTGGTGATGGTGCCCGTGGCGACCAGGCCATTGCTCAGCGATTCGAGTTCAAGATCGACATCGATCGACGCGCCCTCAGGAACCGCGGCCGACGAGATTGCCAGTCCCGAGAGCGCGACGGATTCGGTGAACTGACGGCGAGTCCCCGGATTTCGACGGAGATCGGCGATGCCGACCACCAGAGGCCGAAAGGTCATCGACTACGAAATGTCCTGATCAAAGAAATTCGCGGCGGCATCGCGAATGGTTTGGGTCGGATGATTTGATGACGGCGGCGGCGGGAGATCGGAATAACGGTCGTCGACAACGGTCAGACGCGGACGTTCCTCGTACTCATCATCGAAGGGAAGCGACCCTTCATTCCACGAGTCAGCCTCGGCGTTCACCATGCCCTCTTCGTCGTACAGCGCGGGTGCGCCGTCGAGTTGAGAAAGTTCGTCGTAGACCGAAGACGGCGCTGGCGGCGCACTGAAATCACCAGACATGACACTGCCATCGTCGTAACCCACCGGAGGTCCTTCGACACCATGTTCCGCCGCAGCTGCTGCCTCGGCGAGGAGATTGGTTCCCTGCAACTTGGCCCGACCAGCACCAACGAGTTTCTGAGTGCGTTCCAACACGATTTCGAAACTGGCGAGTTTCTGATCGCAGAAATCTTCGACCTCATGACGAAGTCGACGGGCATCGGCTTGAGCGGCATCGACGATGTCATAGGCCCGCTGTTCTGCGGCCTTTACGACCTCGGTGCGTTGCACCATTCGCTCTGCTCGGGTGCGGGCTTGTTCAATGAGGTCATCGGCCTCGTGGCGAGTCCTGGCAAGGAATTCTTCACGTTCTTTGAGCAGCCAGCGCGCCGCTCGGAGTTCTTCGGGAAGCGACTCGAGCGCTTCATCGACGAGCCTGAGTACTTCATCTTTCGAGATCATTGACGATGCTGACAACGGAACATCGCGCGCGTTTTCGATCATGTCGCGCAGTGTCAGCAACAGGTCTTCGGTTTCGGCAGGGTGATACTGCGCACCCACCGAGGGAGGTGTGAGATCGATCTCGATGTCGTGATCGTCGAATGTGGGGTTGTCGTAATGACTCACGATCGATACTTCTCCTGAAGTCGTTTGGCCACGGCGGGCGGCACCATGGCCGTCACGTCGCCACCGAAGCGGGTGATCTCTCGCAACAACTTGGACGCAAGGAACGAATTCCCTGAGGCCGATGGAATGAACAACGTGTCCACTCCGGAAACCTTGTGATTCATCTGTGCCATCTGGAGTTCGCTCTCGAAATCCGAAACCGCACGAAGACCCTTCACGATAAAATCGACATCCATCTCTTTGGCAAGGTCAACAACAAGTGATGCGAACATCGTGACCTTCACATTGCCAAGAGGAGCAACTGATTCCTCAAGCATCTCGCGCCGTTCTTCGAGAGAGAACAGGGGCTCGCCCTTTTGCGGATTGCGCATGGCGGCGACGATGACTTCGTCAAAGAGACGCGACGCAGTCGCGATGATCTCAAGGTGACCGTTATGGATCGGGTCGAACGATCCCGGGTAAAGCACTCGGGTCACGGAGACTCCGGACTGTCGGGGGGCAGTAGGACGGTTACGAGCGTACCCCCGTACCTCTTCTCCTTTTGTGCATCCCACCCTTCTGGAACTGAGAGAGGACGCGCCGATTCGGCAACAACGACTCCTCCCGCAGCAATGATGCCAACAAAGCTGAGGACTTCTGACCAGAGGTCATCTTCGGCGGCGTAGGGCGGATCGATAAGAACGAGATCAAATCGCGGATGTTCTAAACCTGCAGAAGTGGACGCCTGGCGCAGCCAAGTCACCGCGTCTTGCGGCGCCACAATTGACTGGTCGACGAAACCGGTTGTGACAAGGTTGGTCGCGATCACCTTCCGTGCATCACGTCCGGTATCAACAAACACACAAGAAAGAGCACCTCTCGACAAGGCTTCGATCCCGAGGGCTCCTGAACCCGCATAAAGGTCAAGCACCTTTGCGCCATCGACCGCGCCAAGACTGACGAGTGAATTGAACATGGCCTCGCGCACCCGATCAAGGGTGGGACGGGTATCGCTCCCTTCCGGAGCGATCAATCGACGTCCTCCAGCTTCACCGGCCACGACCCTCATGACGGCGACCGTACCCTGTGAACATGGAAGCCGAACTCGGAATGACCTGCGTCGACTGCGGAGGCACCCTTCACCCCTTGTCCTACCCGCCCGAAGAGGGTTGGGAACCTGGCGATGTGGTGGCCTACCGATGCCCCGACTGCAACGAACGATTCGACATCGTTCTCGGCGATCCCCCCGACGACGACGATCGCTACTGACCTACGGTCACACCATGGGCATCGATGCTGACGTTCACAACCTTGTTGGTCGCTATTGCGACGCAGTGCTGCGCGTTGACATCGCTGAATTCGCCAATGCGTGGACTGAAGACGCTCGTTGGCTCATTCCGGGCGACGGAGTCATCGAAGGACGCGACGCCATCACCGCTACCTTCGAAGAGATCCGTCCCTTGTATCGGCAATGCGTCCAAGAAGTTCTTAACGGAACCATTTCATATGTCGACGGCGACAACGCAAGCGCCCGCTTGCAGATCCGCGAACTTCAGTGGCGTGAAGATGGAACGGTGAGTGAACTCATCGGCGTGTACCACGACGTCATGGCCCGAGACCTCGACGGTGTACTGCGATTTGGTCAGCGCGATTTCGAATTGATTTACAGCGGTCCGATTGATGGAAGCGGAAAACTGCGTTCACCGCGCACGTTGTAACCAGTCGACATCAAGCGTTCAATCGAGAAGCGCAACGAGGATGTCGGCGAGTTCTGCGGGACGTGCCACCATCGGCGAATGGTCTCCTGACATCTCGACCACATCGGCACCCATACGTTCGGCCACCGCTCGCTGACCATCGACCAGAAGAATCGGATCATCGGTACACACGACATAGGTGCTTGGCGTTGAACGCCAAGCCGCTTTCTCAACAACGACATTCCCGCCTGTATTTCCAGAACGAAGTTTGGTTGCCCAACGAGCGGCCTCTTCGGGATCAATGTCGGGGTAGAAAATCTGCGCAGCGAACTCGGGGTCGATGAACGGAAGCCCATCGTCGTCAACGCGCATCGTGGTGAGGAATTGCTCACCGATTGTCATTGGACCGCCGCTGCCCAACTCGCCCGCGTCTGGGCCGAGTGCGGTGAGATACACCAACCGTTCCACCGATGAGTGATTGCCGGCCACGGTGATAACTGCGCCGCCATAGGAATGGCCCAGAAGAATGACGGGACCGTCGATGGTGTCAAGGAATTCCGTTACGGCTGCGGCATCTTCAGTGAGGTCAGTGAGCGGGAGATCGACGAGTGCAGTTGTTGCACCGCGAGCCTCGAGTTCGGCAACGAGTGGTTCGAAACACCAACTGCCGTGAAATGCGCCGTGAGTAAGAACGATCGTCGTCATGGCCGCACATTAGGCCCGACCGCTCAACTTTTCATGAGGAAGTCGATGTCGTCTGCTTTCAGGAAAAGGTCGACCTCTTCGGCCAGTAATTCGTGCTTGACAAGGTCGGGATCAGCGTCGAGAAGTTCTATTGCGACCTCACGAGCGATCACCACCCATTCACGGTCGCGACGCAACGAAGCCAACTTCAGGTCGTTCTGACCCTTCTGTCGCTCCCCCATGATCGTGCCTTCGCCGCGAAGGTCAAGATCGACTTCGGCAAGTTCAAAGCCATCGGTGCTTCGAACCAACGCTTCAAGACGGGCTTCACCATCGGGAGTTTTAGATTCGCCAACGAGCCAACAAAAGGACTTCGCTGCACCTCGGCCAACACGACCGCGCAACTGATGCAACTGGGCGATGCCAAATCGTGTCGCATCAAGAATCACCATGACCGTTGCGTTCGGAACGTCAACGCCAACTTCGATCACGGTTGTCGAAACAAGGGCATCGAGTTCGCCGGCACGGAACTGAGTCATAACCGAATCTTTTTCATCGGACTTGAGTCGCCCGTGCAACAGGCCCACACGCAATCCCACAAGTTCGCCGTTGGTGAGTTCTTCGAAGGTTTCCTCCGCCGAGCGAACCTCGAGTTTTTCGCTCTCTTCGATCAACGGGCATACGACATAGACCTGTCGACCCGCGGCGATCTCGTCGCGAACTTGTTGCCATACCGCGAGTTCATCCATGTCGCTTTGCGCCCACTTGGTCACAATCGGTGTTCGACCGGGAGGAAGTTCGTCGAGAACAGAAACATCGAGATCGCCGTAGACCGTCATTGCTGCGGTGCGCGGAATCGGCGTTGCTGTCATCACCAATACATCAGGCATGGCATCGCCGGCGCCCTTGTCACGCAATGCGGCGCGCTGTTCAACACCAAAGCGATGCTGTTCATCGATCACCACAACGCCAAGCGACTTGAACTCAATACCTTCAGAGATCAATGAATGCGTGCCGATCACGATGTCGAGATTTCCCGCCGCCATATCTTCAAGAATCTTTCGACGATCAGGTGCCGATATCCGATTCGTAAGTAGTGCAACACGCAGCGAGCGATCCATGCCCGCACCACCGAACAAATTGCCTTCGTCAGTATCGGGAACCGTGAAATCTTCCAGCAACTGTTTGATGCCGAGATGATGCTGCTCGGCCAGAACTTCCGTGGGCGCCATTAGAGCGGCCTGATGTCCACCTTGCACTGCAACCAACATCGCGCTCACCGCAACCACGGTCTTTCCTGAGCCAACGTCGCCTTGCAATAAGCGATGCATGGGGTGACCCTTGGCGAGATCTTCATTGATCTCGCCAATCGTCTTTGCTTGCGCTCCCGTCAGATCGTACGGAAGCACGTCGTGGAATCGCCGTACTAACGGACCACCGTCATCACCCACCACATGTGCGATGCCAACAGCCGTTCGCTCGAGTTCTCGTTTGCGACGAACAAGCTCGACCTGAACGCGCAACAACTCGTCGAATACCAGTCGCTTTCGGGCAGCAGCTGATTCCGCCATCGATTCGGGCATGTGGATGGCACGAAATGCTTCAGTCCGCGCAACGAGGTCGAGTCGGTCAAGCAATTCTTCGTCGAGCGGTTCCGCAAAATCGCCCGCTCGGCGCAAGGTCTCCTCACAGAACCTGGCAATGTCCCAGGACGCAATCCCCGCCTTTTCAGACTGCCCATAGACGGGGAGAATACGACCGGTGCGATTGCCGATGAGATCGACAACCGGGTTCGTCATCTTTCGCTTTCCGCCATAAAGCTCAAGCTTTCCGAAGAAGACTGCGTCGAGACCTGGTTGCAATTGTTTCTCGCGAAATGGTTGTCCGAAGAAGGTGACATCCATCGACGCAGTGCCGTCGGTGACCGTCACGATGACCATCGACTTGCCTTTACCGGTGCGACGCTGCGTCGAACGTTTCACGTTGACCAGAATTGCTGCCTCTTCGCCTACCTCAAGATCAGCAATCTTCGCTTCCTTGGTGCGATCGATGTAGCGGCGCGGGTAATGCATGAGCACGTCGAGCACTGAGCGAATGCCCATCTTCCCGAGCGAGGCAGCTTTTGTCGCGCCAACACCTTTGAGTTCGCTTGCCGGCAAGTTGGCGAGCTGCGCCAGCCGACGACCCACGATCTCGCTCACTCGATACCGAAGAGATAGGGGTAAAGCGGCTGTCCGCCATGATGCACTTCGACCTCGCAACCAGGACGGTTGTCCTGCACCCACACTTCGAGGCGCCGAGTAGCGGCCGGCGTTGCGCCTTCGCCTTCGATAATCGTCACAATTTCGTGGTCGTCGCTCACGAGGTTCGAAAGCAGACTTGCAGATGCATCGGCAAGGTCTGGGTTGATCGCAATGATTCGGTCGCGCGCAATGCCCAGCCAGTCACCTTTACTAATCGGGCCTGCATCGCTACTTGAATCGCGCACGGCCCGAGTGACTTCACCGGCAACAACATGGGCGGCGGCTTCAGACATTGCGCCGGCATTCGAAGCAGCAGTGCCTTCCGGGTCGTAGGCCAGCAACGACGCGAACCCCTCAGCAACACCACGTGTGGGGACAACGCGAACGTTCTTGGTGGTCATGGCATCAACCTGTTCGGCCACCGGAATGATGTTTTTGTTATTTGGCAACACCACAACATCGTTGGCCGGCGCCGCTTCAACCGCTTCGAGCAATTGAGCGGTTGACGGGTTCATGGTTTGACCACCGGTAACAATCACCTGCACGCCAAGAGAATGGAAGATGCGGCGAATGCCATCGCCAACCGATACTGCAACGACTGCGCACGGAACAGGGTCGTGTGTTGTCGCCGGTTCCGGGTTCATGGGTTCGGCTTCGCGCACCCAACGTTCTTCTTCGACTTCTTCAAGAAGATCAGTGACACGAATGGAACGCGGACGACCAATCTCGACAGCGGCGTCGATGGTGGCGCCAATGTCGTCGGTGTGAATGTGGCAATTCCAAATTCCGTCGCCGCCGACAACGACGATTGAATCGCCCAGCGTTGACCACACATCTTTAAAACCGGGTACCGCTTCATCGGGCGCTTCGAGCAAGTACATAACTTCATAACGAAGACTGGCGAGTGATCCATTGTGTGAGCTATCACCGTGCGCAGCATCGAACGCGTTGAGAAATTCCGCCGACGCGCCTGCTGGATCTTCGGCTGCTTCAGGAATCGGGCGACCACAAACAATGTTGAGCGCAACGTCGAAGAACAACATGAGTCCGGTGCCACCAGAATCAACAACACCAGCGTCGGCCAACACCTGCAACATCTCGGGTGTACGCGCCAGTGCATCGGTGCCTGACGCGTGCGCGGCTTCAAGAACACCGAGAAGATCCGAACCAGCATCGGCCGCAGCGCGACCACCTTCGGCAGCAACACGCACGACAGTAAGGATCGTTCCTTCGACCGGCTTCATCACCGCGCCGTAAGCAGCAGTGGCCGCGGCATCGAGTGCAGTAGCGAACGCGGCGCCATCAATCGCGGGAGCGGAGCGGAACTCGGCCGACAGTCCCCGCAGGATCTGCGAAAGGATCACGCCCGAATTTCCGCGTGCCCCCATAAGCGAGCCATGTGAGATCGCCTGACATGTGGAATCAAGATCGGCTTCAGCGCCATCGAGCTCGGCAACCACCGACGCCAGCGTGAGCGCCATGTTCGTTCCGGTATCCCCATCGGGCACGGGATAGACGTTCAGGCGGTTGATGGTCTCGCGATGAGCAGCCAGGGCATCGGCATAGCCCCGGATGAGTATCCGGAGGTCATCGGCGGTCAGGCTGGAGGCGATGGACATCGGCCGAGAGACTACCGAGGCCTTCGCCCTTGAGCGCAGGACACGGAAATCAGCTCGATTCAGGCCGGTCAGACGCCGAATTGGGTCCTTCTGAGGCCACTGCTACCATTCGGTGTTCGAATCTTCTGACGTCCCGGAGTGTGTTGTCATGGCAGGTGTCTGCGAGGTGTGCGGAAAGCACCCATCGTTCGGTATGGCGGTAAGCCACTCCCATCGCCGCACCAAACGACGTTGGAATCCGAACATTCAGCGGGTTCGAGCCGTGGTCAACGGTTCGACCAAGCGCGTCAATGTGTGCACGTCGTGCCTTAAGGCCGGCAAGGTCGTCAAGGCAGTTCGCTGACCGTGTCTGCCGGTCCTTTGCAGGGAGTCGTCAAGTCCTATGACCCCGTTTCGGGCGTGGGCACCATCATCTGCGACACGGATCTCAATGATTACGAGTTCACCCGTAGCGCCCTCGAAGGTTCGATTTTTCGTTCTTTGCGTCAGGGCCAGCGAGTGGTCTTCGATCTCGACGGTGGGTCACTTGCCATTCGTCTTCGCATGGGCTCAGAAGCCGATATGGGAACACCCGGATTCGAACCGGCCCACCCCGGCAACGTGCAACACCCACAAGGCGGCACCGCGGGCTGAGTGCCACACGGCACACCAAGCGTTTCGACGACAAAGGATGTCGTTGAATCCTCTACGCTTCGCTAATTCACCAGTCGTTCACCCGGCGGCAATTGCCCGCAGGGACAACTATCCACCCACGCGTAACACGCATTCGACAATGACGTCGGAGGAAACATGGCCGGTCAGACAACTAACCAAAAACTGATCGACTGGGTCGAACAGTGGCGCGAAATTCTGCAACCCGATGACGTTTATTGGTGCGACGGTTCGGCCGAAGAGTACGAGCGCCTGTGCGCACAACTCGTCGAAGGTGGAACCTTCCGCACACTGAATGAAGCGAAGCGCCCGAATAGTTACCTCGCACTCTCCGACCCCGGCGACGTTGCTCGCGTTGAAGACCGCACCTACATCTGTTCCGAACGCGAAGTCGATGCGGGCCCCACGAACAACTGGCGTCCGCCCGCAGAGATGCGTACCGAGATGACCAAGCTCTACACCGGCGCCATGAAGGGCCGCACGATGTACGTCGTGCCCTTCTCAATGGGCCCGCTCGGTTCGCCGATCGCACACATTGGTGTGCAACTCAGCGACTCGGCCTACGTCGCCGTGAACATGCGCATCATGACCCGCATGGGCCAGGGCGCCCTCGACGTCCTTGGCAATGGAGAATGGGTTCCGTGCGTGCATTCCGTTGGCATGCCGCTCGCCGCAGGTCAGGCCGATGTTGCATGGCCGTGCGATGCCGAGAACAAGTACATCGTGCACTTCCCTGAAACCAGCGAGATCTGGTCCTACGGCTCGGGCTACGGCGGCAACGCGTTGCTCGGCAAGAAGTGCTTCGCTCTGCGCATCGCGTCAACGATGGCTCGTGACAACGGCTGGATGGCTGAACACATGCTCATCCTCGGCCTCACCTCGCCTGAAGGTGTGAAGAAGTACGTCGCCGCGGCATTCCCGTCGGCTTGTGGCAAGACCAACATGGCGATGCTCATCCCGACCCTTCCGGGCTGGAAGGTCGAAACCGTTGGTGACGATATTTCCTGGATGAAGTTCGGCGCCGATGGTCGTCTCTACGCCATCAACCCCGAAGCCGGTTTCTTCGGTGTTGCTCCTGGCACTTCGGCCAAGTCGAACTTCAATGCGCTCGAATCAGTGAAGGGGAATTCAATCTTCACCAACTGCGCACTCACCGACGATGGCGACATCTGGTGGGAAGACCTTTCCGATGAAGCGCCTGCACATCTCATCGACTGGAAGGGCAACGACTGGACTCCAGCCTCGGACTCCCCCGCTGCTCACCCGAACGCGCGCTTCACCGCTCCGGCAGAACAGTGCCCGTCGATCGCACCGGAATGGCAAGACCCGGCCGGTGTGCCGATCTCCGCAATCCTTTTCGGCGGCCGTCGCGCCACCAACGTTCCTCTTGTCACCGAATCATTCGATTGGCAGCACGGCGTGTTCCTTGGCTCGATCATGAGCTCGGAAAAGACCGCTGCTGCTGCTGGTGTCGTCGGCGAACTTCGTTTCGACCCCTTCGCCATGCTTCCGTTCTGTGGCTACAACATGGGCGACTACTTCAAGCATTGGCTTGAGATCGGTGAAGCTACCGACGTATCGAACCTCCCCAAGTTGTTCTGGGTGAACTGGTTCCGTAAGGGCGACGATGGCTCGTTCCTGTGGCCCGGCTTTGGTGAAAACTCTCGTGTTCTCAAGTGGATCGTCGAGCGCCTTGAAGGCACCGCTGGCGCCAACGACACCGCCATTGGCCGTGTCCCGAGTGCATCAGACCTCGATCTTGCTGGCCTCGACATCGACGATGCAACCATCTCCACGTTGCTGTCGGTCAACAACGACGCATGGCGAGCCGAAATCCCGCAGATCGAAGCACACCTCGACACCTTCGGTGCCGAACTTCCTTCGGAACTGCGTGACGAACTTCGCGAACTCGAAAAGCGTCTCGGCTAGTTCCGATTCGATGCACGAGCTGAACGAGGGCGGGGCTTCGGTCCCGCCCTCTTCGCGTCAGTCAGCGGCAAATGGCGGCGAACCATTCTGTCGGCAACGATCACAGTCACGCTTTTCGAGGGGGACTCATGGACGTTGATCGTCGTCTGACACATGTCGAGTTGTTGCACGCACCGGGTGAGCGCCCGCTGGCCGCCCGTGTCTTCGAACTGCTCGGCTGCACGGTGTCCGACAGTGGTGGTCACTGGTTCACTGCATTCATCGACACAAACCTTCGCGATTACGCCAACAATTCGTTCTATGCCTCTGAAGCACCGGCCGAACAGCTTGTGATTGAAGCCTCGCTTCCCGATTCTGTTGACGCATGGGTCAAAATGATCCGTGCCACACCGCAGAAATCGCCCCACTTCGGCCTGCGAGTAGGAACGACTGAGGAACATCAAGAGATCATCGAACGCATCCTCGATGCATCGACAAACGATCCGGAACTGCGCGGCCGCATTGAAGTTCTCGGCGTGTTCCCACACGATGCCCCTGATGCCATCGCTACGAACATGGATCAAGCATTCATCTGGACGAACGTTGTCGCCTCAGGCCCACTTCGACTTGGTCAAGTGATTGAAGTGCAGTGGCATCTCAATCGAGAGCCCGTCTGAAACTCAGCTGACTGCGCCGACGATCATGGCGCGGATACCGAGACCCATCAGGAACAAGCCACCGAGGCCGTACAGTAGATACTTCTTCTGTGACATCTGATGGCGGTAGCTGTAGATAAGGCCGACGACGATGATGGCAATAAAGCCATAGAACATGTGGAACTTCGGTGCCTTGATTCCCTGGCCCGCGACCATGGCGACGCCGAGACCGACCTGCACAAAAATGCTCAACTCGACAATGACGATGAACCACCAAAGTGCGCGGGTGCGAAGTGGCTGAATCCAGTTGGCCGCTAACGCCCAACTTCCGGCAAGAGCGTTACCGATGATGACGAACCACGAAAAGGACTCATGAATGCTTCGAAGCATCGGGAGATTCTCGCGTTACTTTGACGGGCCGACAGAAACGACCGGCTCGTAGGCCCAGATCTCGGCACCAACGCCCACGGGGCGTTCTGCACCAGCACCGCCGGGATGGCCGCCGGGGTGTCCGCCTGCAGCAGGAGCGCCATCGGTTCCCCGGTGCCCATCAGCAAACGCTGGAGAAGCAACCCACGCATTGAATGCGTCTTCGTCACGCCAGCGGGTGATGACGAGCCATTGGTCACGGCCATCTGTTGGCTTGAGAAGTTCGAATCCTTCAAACCCCTCAGCGCCATCGACTGCGCCCGCACGGGCAGCGAATCGGTGAGCAAGTTCGTCGCCGGCCTGGGCCGGAACAGTGATGGCGTTGATACGGATGATCGACATGACCTTTCATGGTTGCCGGCCCCAGCCGGTCGCGCCAGTCCTGCCCACACGTAGACTCAGCCTGTGCTCAAGGCAAACGATCCGTGCTGGTGTGGCAGTGGCCAGAAATTCAAGCGCTGCCACCGCGATGCCAAGCAACAACTGCAACCGGGCACCATCAGCCCATGGCGAACCGTTCCTGCAGAAATTCCCCGCCCTGAGTACGCCGAGACTGGGCAGGTGACTCGACGTCCCGAGGACCGAGTGAAGAGCCCTGAAATGATCGAACGCATGCGCCGGGCCGGAGTCGCTGCCGCGGAAGTACTCGCTATCGGTGCGGCCGTAATTGCTCCTGGCGTCACTACCGATGAGATCGATGCCGTCGTGCATCAGGCCTACATCGATCGTGGTGGCTACCCAAGCACGCTGAACTACCGCGGCTATCCGAAGTCGCTCTGCACATCAGTGAATGAAGTCATCTGCCATGGCATCCCCGACGATCGCCAACTTCAAGACGGCGACATCGTGAACCTCGACGTCACTATTTGGCTCGACGGCGTACACGGCGACACTAACGCCACCTACGGCGTCGGCAATGTCGACGACGCGTCGAAGCGGCTCATCGATGTCACACGACAGTGCCTCGATCGCGGCATCGCTGCCGTTGCCCCTGGCCGACCCTTCTCCGACATTGGTCGTGCTATCGAAACGCACGCGGTCGCCAATGGGTACGAGGTTGTACGCGCATTTGTGGGCCACGGAATCGGCGAGCAGTTCCATACCGATCTACAGATCCCCCACTATTACGAACCCCGCATGACCACGATCATGGAGCCGGGGATGGTGTTCACGATTGAACCGATGATCTCCATGGGAACCGGCTTGCACAAAATTTGGGACGATGACTGGACCGCAGTGACCGCCGATGGAAGCCGCACTGCCCAGTTCGAGCACACGCTTGTGGTGACTGATACCGCCGTGGAAATTCTCACCGCCGCAAACTGACATGAAGTCGATCAATGTCACCCTTGAGTCAATGACGGTGAATGGCGAGGATGTACCCTTACTCTCTGCGGACTTAGTCGTCGTGCGCCGGCTCGAAACCGATCGACTCGATTGGGAATGCGTTGCCTTCACACTCCTCATGGATCCGTTCCCCCAAGAACCATGTTTTTTAGAAATGGTCGACGTTGTCGAAAGCCGAACCCTTTCGGGTCACGCTCTCGTTGTTCGATCTGACCATAATCGGCATGTCTTTCGAGGCGGCGGCGAACTCAGCGGACTTACCGCCGAAGACGGACTGGAAAACGAAACATGACAGCAAGCACAACCACAGACGAAGTGATTGTCACCGAGAACCTCACCAAGGTGTATCCCGGCGACATCCTTGCGGTCGACGGACTCGACCTCAGCGTTCATCGCGGAGAAATCTTTGGTCTTCTCGGTCCCAATGGCGCAGGCAAGAGCACCACTGCAGGAATGCTCACCACACGCGTGTTGCCCACAAGTGGTCGGGCGATCGTCGGAGGCGTCGACGTCGTGGCCCATCCCGCTCAGGCAAAGCGTTTAATCGGTGTCGTTCCGCAATCAAACACTCTCGACCGAGCACTTACCGTCTACGAAAATCTCTATTTTCACGGCCGCTTTTTTGGGATGTCAGCGAAACAGTCCAAAGCAGAATCTCTGCGCCTGCTCGACCAGTTCCGTCTTTCGGAACGAGCTAAATCACCAGTCCTCGCATTGTCTGGCGGTATGGCCCAGCGTTTGATGGTTGCCCGCGCCGTTATGCATCGCCCATCAATTCTGTTTCTCGACGAACCCACAGCGGGTCTCGATCCGCAGAGCCGCATTGCGTTGTGGGAAATCCTGAGTGAACTGCATGGCGAAGGACAAACGATCCTGCTCACCACCCATTACATGGAAGAAGCCGACCAGCTCTGTCACCGCCTCGCCATCATTGACCACGGCCGCATGCTTGCTCTCGACACTCCAGAGAAACTGAAAGCTTCAGTCGGAGCCGACACCATCGTCACGATCAGCACCGACACCGAAGATCGCGAAGCATTTGCAACTCGACTGCGTTCATCGATCCCCGGCGCAACTGGAGCTTCCGCAATCGAAACCGGCGTGCGACTCGAAGTACAGGGATCCCATGGCGTGCTCCCTGCCGTCATCGCCGTCGCCGACGAGGCCGGTGTCGCCATCAGCGACCTTCGCCTCGACGAGCCCTCACTTGAAACTGTCTTCATCAAACTCACCGGTAAGGATCTGCGCGAATGACCACGATCGAAACTCCCCTTCTCATTCCGAATCGTTCAGCCCGCGCCGCCGGCGTCACCGCATTTCGCGCGTTGCTTGCCCGCGACCTACACGTCTTGGTGCGAAACCTTCGAGAGTTCCTCCCCCGAACGCTTCTTCAACCGCTATTGCTGGTGTTCGTCTTCGCCTACGTCTTCCCGAAGATCGGACAAGGCATTGGTGGCAGCGGAGCAGCAGCATCAGCGTTCTCCACCATGCTCGTCGCCGGCGTCGTTGGTCTTGCGGTGTTGTTCCAGGGAATTCAGTCGGTGGCACTTCCACTCGTGACGGAATTCGGCGTCACTCGCGAAATCGAAGATCGAGTGCTCGCTCCACTTCCCGTGGACTTCGTCGCGATCGAAAAGATCACGTCCGGGGCACTTCAGAGTTTGTTCTCAGCGATCATCGTTTTTCCCATCGCCTACTTCGTCCCATCGACTCCAGTTCATCTAAATTTCCACTGGCTCATCCTGCTCACGCTCACACCTTTGGCTTGTTTGATGTGTGGAGCATTGGGGCTCATGTTTGGCACCGTCTTCAGCCCACGCACACTCCCGATGCTCTTCGGCGTTGTCGTGTTGCCGATCACCTTCTTGGGCTGCATCTACTACCCGTGGGCCGCGCTTGCTCCAATCAAATGGCTGCAGATCGCAGTACTGGCGAATCCACTCGTCTATGTCACCGAGGGATTCCGAGCTGCGCTCACCAACGCTCCAACGATGTCGTTATGGGTGATCTACCCGATGCTCATTGCGCTCACAGCGATTTTTACGTTCATCGGTTTGCGGAATTTCCGTAAGCGCGTGATCGCCTAAGCACTTTTCCTGTCAGTCGAAAAGTGACGTGGCGAATGCTTCGCCTTCTGCACGCCCGGTTTCGAGAGCAATAAACCATTCGGTACCGAATGCCACGGCGAAGACCTCGGGCGGCATCTTGAAGAAGAACGAGTCGGGCCCGATCTGACTTCGATGTGCCGCCATAGCGGCCTTCTTTACATCCACCACTGAAGCAACGTCAACGGCATGGGTAATGACGGCTTCGGGTGAACCGAATTCACCCCGATCAGCAGCTGCGGCACGCTGGCGCATCTGTTCAACGGTTTCGCCTTCAAGCTCGCCCTCAACGTCATTTTCAAAGAGCGAAGCATTCTCGGCCATTTGCTTCATGATGCGATCGCGGTTCATCGTCGATTGGAATACGCGATCGACGCCAGCGATTTCTGCAGCGCGCTTGCCGACACGATGGACCTGAATGTGATCGGGATGTCCGTAACCACCGTGGGAGTCGTAAATGGTGAGAACGTCAGCATCGACATCGATAAGGATCTTTGCGAGACGCTGAGAGGCTTCTTCCACATCGGCCTGCCAGAAACACAACGGATTTTCATTGGTGGGTTCACCAATCATTCCGCTGTCTTCATAGCCAAGGAACTCGACGCGATCGATACCCATAAGTTCGGCCGCCTGATGGGTTTCAACAACGCGGCGCTCCCACAGCGGTTCACCTTCCGCGAGCACACCCGGTTGCGGTACACCCTGTTCGCCGCGTGTGGCGACTACCAGAACAACACGGTGCCCGTCTCGGGCAGCAAGCGTCATCAGACCGCCGGTAGCGATTGATTCGTCATCGGGATGGGCGTGGAAGCACACAAGCGTTGTCATCAGGCGATCGCTCCTTCGGCTCGAAGTACTGCCAAACGTGCGTCGTCAGCGACGCCCCATTCTTTCAATACCTCATCGGTGTGCTGGCCAGGGTGTGAAGGTGGGCGCTGAATGCTCGCTTCCGTGCGCGAGAACCGTGGCGCCGGCGCTGGCTGCACCACGCCAGCATTTTCAACGAACGTTTTGCGCGCAACCGTGTGCGCATTCATGGTCGATTCCACAAGCGAAAGGATGGGAGCGACACAGGCATCTGAACCATCGAATATCGCAGCCCATTCATCACGAGTTTTTGTTGCGATCACCGCAGCAAGCCGTTCCTTCAAGCGCGGCCACATGGAGCGATCGTTTTGCTTTGCGAATTCTTCGTCGCCAGCAAGGCCGGTTTTCTCGAGCAATTCAGCATAAAACTGGGGCTCGATTGCGCCAACAGAAAGGAACTTCCCGTCGGAGCATTCGTAGACCTCGTAGTAGTGAGCGCCCGTATCGAGCATGTTGACGCCACGCTCATCGCTCCAAAGACCCATCGCCATGAAACCGTGCATGAACGTCGTCAGAATCGCGGTGCCATCGACCATGGCCGCATCGACAACCTGACCCTTGCCCGATAGGCGTGATTCGATAATTCCGCATGCGATACCAAAAGCGAGCAGCATGCCGCCGCCGCCAAAGTCGCCCACCAAGTTCAATGGCGGTTGCGGGCGTTCATCGGGACGACCGATCGCTCCAAGTGCTCCGCCAATGGCGATGTAGTTCATATCGTGACCAGCCATTTGCGCCATCGGACCGTCTTGGCCCCAACCAGTCATACGCCCGTAAACAAGTTTCGGGTTCCGAGCCAAACACGCATCGGGGCCGATTCCCAGACGTTCAGTGACACCAGGGCGGAATCCTTCAATAAGGGCATCGGCGTTCTCGACCAATCCAAGAACTGTCTCGACGCCGCCGGGGTTCTTGAGATCGACCCCAATCGAGCGACGCCCGCGGTTCATAACGTCTTTCGGCGGTGTGGCGGGATCGCCGCCGTAAACCTGCCCGGCGCGATCGACGCGGATGATGTCAGCGCCCATGTCAGCGAGCATCATCGCCGCGAACGGTCCTGGCCCGATACCAGCGATCTCGACGATTCGTACGCCCGCGAGAGGTCCCATAAAAACTGCTCCTTAACGTGGAAAGAAGTGGTTATGCGTTGGCACGAGCTGCAAGTGCAGTCACGTGTTCAATGATGGTCGCCCAATAGTGGCGGGGCACATCGTGACCCATATTTTCAAGAACGAGGAATTCACTGCCGCGCAAGCACTCTGCGGTGCGCTCGCCACCACTAAAAGTTACGAGCGGATCGATATCTCCGTGAATCACAAGCGCGGGCACGTCGATGCCACGCAGTGCTTCCGAACGCGGTGGTGAGGTGACAATTCCGATGAGTTGCGCCGTTGCGCCTTCAGGGTGGAAACAACGATCAAACTGTCGGGCGTTTCGTTCGAGAATCCAATCGTCATCGAAATAGACCGGGCCGGCATACAACTGACCAATCCGAAGTCCAGCAGCGAGGTTTGCGTCGCGATCAGATTCTGCTGGCTCAAGCAGTGCCGCCACACATTCGTCGGTGGGCTGACCAACGTCGGGGTCACCGGTCGTTGACATGATCGACGTGAGGGAGGCGACGCGTTCGGGACAGTCGATTGCCATCTGTTGAGCAATCATTCCGCCCATAGAAGCGCCCATGAGATTCACACGATCAAGACCAAGGGCATCGCAAAGTCCCCACGCGTCGGCGGCCATATCGGGGAGTTGATACGGGGCCTCGATGGCCTCTCCTTGCAAATACCCGACAATCGCAGCCTCAAGATCAATCTCAGTCGCGATTTTTGTCGAAAGCCCAACATCGCGGTTATCGAAAATAATCACGTAAAAACCGCGATCAACGAATCCTTGAAGAAAATCGGGATTCCACCAGTTGAGCTGGCACCCAAAACCAGCAACCAGAAGAAGGGGCGGATCTGCCGGATCTCCGAGGGTCTCGTATTCGAGTTCGATGCCGTTCGATGATGCACGCATGACGGGAATCCTCGCCCCCACCCGGCATGTGGTCAAGCGACGACGACTACCGTTCGCTTCATGGGTGAAGGCGAACACTTCGATCGCAACCGCGCTTCGGCAGCGGGGTATCGGATCGACCCGCTTAATGGCGCACCAGCCTGGATGGTTCCGGCCCGCCAAGACAGGCCCAACCTTCCCGTCGAGACATGCCCGTTCTGCGTTGGCGGCCTCGAAGCTCCCGAGGATTACGGGGTTCATGCCTTTCCAAATCGATGGCCACCGTTTAACGACGATCGCGCGGAGATCGTTCTCTACACCGCTGACCACAACACATCATTCGCTGATCTCACTCCCGATCATGCTCACCGCGTCGTTGATCTTTGGGCGGAACGTTCTGCGGTGCTCGGCGCGCGCGATGACATCGATTATGTGCTGATCTTCGAAAACCGAGGTCCCGAAGTGGGCGCGACCATTGCGCACCCGCACGGACAGATCTATGCCTTCGACATCGTGCCGCCGGCCGTCATCACGGAATATGCCAACGCGACAGAAAGTGCGTTCGAAGTTCCGTCGAACGAACTTCTGGTTGCGACGCATGGCGAATGGTCAGCATGGGTTCCAAGCGCCGCTTCGTGGCCGTACGAACTCTTACTTGCCCCCACAGTCGAGGTGGCTGATCTTCCGTCACTTAGCGGGACTCAACGCAGCCAACTCGCCGCCCTCCTAATCGATGTCATCGAACGACTCGACGCGCTCTTCGACGCGCCGATGCCATTCATGATGTGGTTCCACCAACGACCGTTCGACAACATCGAGCGCACATCGCTTCGCGTGCACGCTCATATCGCACCGATTCTGCGTTCGGCCGGAACACAACGATTCGTTGCCGCTGGAGAACTCGGGAGTGGCGTGTGGTTCAACCCCGTTGATCCGGCAACCGCCGCTGAGCACCTGCGCAACGTGAAATGACGGATCAACGCTTCACGGTTCACGCACCAGGACGGGTGAATTTGATCGGCGATCACACTGACTACGCCGGCGGTTTGGCGCTGCCTTGCACTATTGACCTCGGCATCACTCTTCACGCCGAACGCGGCGGAACCGAGATCCTGCTCACCTCCGATTCCTTCGGTGGAAACGTTGCGATCAATCTCACCGACCTCGCTGAGATTCAAACCCTTGAACCTTTCTGGGGTCGCTACGTCGCGGCGGTCGCACAAGAGTGCG
The DNA here is from genome assembly GCA_037620085.1 of Acidimicrobiales bacterium. Lineage (GTDB taxonomy): Bacteria > Actinomycetota > Acidimicrobiia > Acidimicrobiales > Acidimicrobilacustridaceae > Acidimicrobilacustris. The sequence continues at coordinate 111,231 of JASJMB010000058.1, forward strand.
CAGTGACCAAAGGATTTCGCGGATTGGTGACTTCCACTCTTCCCGCTGGCGCCGGTTTATCTTCGAGCGCTGCTTTAGAAATCGCTTTGGCAGTCGCCATGCAATTCAACGGTTCACAAATGGAGTTGGCTCTCTTAGGTCAGCGCTCCGAACATCGTGCAGTTGGTGTTCCCTGCGGACTACTCGATCAATTGAGCATCGTTTTCGGAAAGCGAGATCATGCAATGGTCATCGACTTTTCCGACAATGCAATCGATCACGTTGCATTCCCTGAAGACCTTGACATTGTGATCATCCACTCAGGCCAGGTCCGTGAGTTAGTTGATTCGGAGTATGCGGAACGTCGATCCATGTGTGAGCAAGCCGCTCAACGCATTGGTCCGCTCGCGAACGCGTCACTCACCGAAATTGCGACACTCGACGGTGACCTCGAACGACGAGCGCGCCATGTGGTCAGCGAATGCGAGCGTGTTCGTAAAGCGGCGGTCGCACTTCACGAAAATGACCCGGCAACCTTCGGCCAATTAATGCTGCAAAGCCATGCTTCATTGCGCGATGACTTCGACGTATCGACATCGGTGCTCGACGAGTTGGTCGACCGACTTTCTCAAATGCCTGGGGTCTACGGCGCTCGCCTGACTGGAGCAGGGTTCGGTGGCTGTGTCGTAGCACTTTGTGAACGCGATGCCATCAGAGACCCAAGCGCTATGACGGGGAGAGGCTGGAGCGTTCGTCCGTCCGACGGCGCTCGTGTCATCTCCGAGTAGTTACATACGACCGAGAAGTTCCTGCTTCTTTGATTGAAACTCGTCTTCGGTCAGCACACCTTGGTCACGCAATGAACTCAGTTTCGCGATTTGATCGGGGATTGAGTCGGCATCGCCATGGCCCTGCGCACGATTGATACCACCAGAGATCCGATCGGCGGCTTTGATCTGGTTTGCTTCCATCTGCTGATAAATCTCGTTCTGCACACCACTCGGATTGCGAATGTCTTGAAAGCGTTGTGCTCCGTCTTTCGATGCCGACTCGATATCAAGATCGCCAAGACCGAGCATGCGTTCGAAAATTCGCTGATGGAAGAAAATCGTGTTGATTCGCTCGAGGGGAATTTCGATTCCGTGCTTCGCAATGATTCCGGTTCGGAAAATCACGCGATCTGAAGTGAGTACGAAATGTGTACTCACCCATCGGATGTAGCGCTGCATGAACCACACGAGCGTGGCGAAGACGAACAAGGAAACCGGGATTTTTGCCCACGACAGCCAACTCACACTGAGAGTGGCGATGGCGAGAAGGACGGCAAGGGCCAACATCACGGCTGATTTGGCGAAGAACCACCAATGCGGATGGAGATCGAGGATGAGGTCCTCTGTGGCGTGGAGTTCGTCCTCGGGATACGGCATGCCAAACCGTACCCGCCGACACTGTCGCTGGCGGTGAGTACCGTCTCGGTCGTGGAACCCGACGCCCTTCTCGACGGCCTGAATAGCGCGCAACGTCTCGCTGTCACGTCCACGACCTCGCCCCTCTGCATCTTGGCCGGCGCCGGATCAGGAAAAACTCGCGTCCTCACCCGTCGCATCGCCTATCGGGCCGCCACCGGCGATCTCGATCCGCGCCATGTCCTCGCCCTCACATTCACCCGTAAAGCCGCCGGTGAGCTCACCGCGCGGCTTCGTTCACTTGGCCTTCGCGAACAGGTAGCAGCTGGCACCTTCCACTCGATTGCCTACGCGCAATTACGCACGCGTTGGGCCGAACGTTCCATCACTCCCCCACAACTCATGTCCAGAAAAGCCGGCTTTGTTATTGGCCTGCTCACCGGCGCCGAGAAGTCCACTCCCGGCATCGACTTCGTTTCAGAAATTGAATGGGCCAAGGCCCGCATGGTCGAGCCCGAGGACTATCCCGCGGCAGCAAAGACTGCGGGGCGTAAACCCCCAATCTCCTACGAGGCCACCGCAGCGGTCTACGCCCGTTACGAACACCAACGACGCCAGAAGCGTCTCATCGACTTCGATGACATGTTGCGCGTATGCCACCGCGACCTTTTATCCGACGATGGATTCGCCGCTTCACAACGATGGCGCTTCGCCCACCTCTTTGTCGACGAATTCCAGGACGTCAACCCGCTGCAACACGCACTCCTCGAAGCATGGCGAGGCGATCGCCCCGACCTTTGCATCGTCGGCGACCCAAATCAGGCTATTTACTCATGGAACGGCGCCGACCCCGAATTGCTCCATGCCTTCCCGGAACGATTCCCGAGCGGGGAAACCATCCGGCTTCTCGACAATTACCGATCAAGCCCTCAAATCCTTGCCGCCGCGAATGCACTGCTCGTCGGCGGTCGTGGTGTAGATCACGACGGCACCCAATCGGCCACACGTCCCGATGGTGCAATTCCTTCCATTCGAGAATTGCCCGATGAACGCGCTGAAGCCGCCGCCATCGCCCGCGCTGCACGCGACCATCACGGCCCCGGGGCGCGTTGGTCGAATCAAGCCGTCCTTGTTCGCACCAATGCACAACTACCCATCCTCGAAGAAGCGATGAAATCTGCCGCTATTCCCTTTCGCGTTCGCGGTGCCACTCCGCTTCTCGATCAACCCGAAATCAAAGTCGCACTTAGCGAACTCCGGCGCACGATTCGTCCATTTACCGACGCGATCCACGACCTCGCACTTTCGGTCGACATCGAAGACGAATCTGAAAGCGACCGCGCTGCTGAACGCCGTGCCAACCTCGATGCGCTCGTGCAAATGGCGCGTGATTACATAGCCATCGAAACACCCCCAACCCCCAATGGTTTCTTTCTCTGGCTCACCGCAACCACGCGAGCCGATCAACCCGATCCCAATGGCGATGCCATCGAACTCCTTACCTTTCATGCTGCCAAAGGCCTGGAATGGCCCATCGTGCATCTGGCCGGCCTTGAACAGGGCTACGTCCCTATCGGACACGCCAAAACGCCGGGCGCATGGGCCGAAGAACGCCGATTGTTCTATGTCGCAGCCACGCGCGCTGAACGCGAGCTGTTGTGCACATGGGCAAAATCGCGCACCTTCGGCGAACGATCTGTCCCACGCGAACGTTCCGAATTTCTCGATACGTACGCCGCCGCGTGCGAAGCACTCGAAGCAGGAATCGATCCAATCGCCGTCGGCAATGGCACGACAGCCCCGCGCCTCGCTCCCACTCCAGGCACCCGTTCGTCGAAACCCAAAGAAAAGGCCTCGAAATCTTCGGGCGGTCGAAAGCGGCCGGGCTCCTACCCAGACTCGCTCGAGGCAACAGACCACGCACTGTTCGACGCATTACGCGCTTGGCGCTCTGAGCGAGCCAAGTCTGCCGACGTTCCCGCATTTGTCGTGTGCAACGACCACACATTGGCCGAAATTGCTCGACAGAAACCACAGACTCCAGTCGAACTGCTTCGCGTCAACGGCATGGGTGAAATAAAAGTCTCAAAGTTCGGCGGCGAACTGCTCACCATTATTTCGGGAACGCTCGGCTCCTAGCCAACAGTCGTTCAACCCTCGACGAAACCAAGCAGCTTTTTCGGGTCGACCGCAACGAACAAACCTTCCGCTTCTGCGCACAGCACATCGCCAGCATGCAGTGTGCCTTTGCAGAGAATTTTGCGCCCGCTCACCGATTCAAGGCGGGCTCGCAGATGAAGATCAGTGTTGAGCGGCGTTGGGCTCCGATAGTGGACCGTGAGTCGGCCGGTCATTCCGGCATGACCCGAGTAGGTCTGTGCGGCGCCCAGTACTTCGTCGAAGATGCCGGCGATGTAACCGCCGTGGAGACACCCCGGCGGACCTTCATACAGCGTGCTGAAATTCGCGATGGCATCGATCCCACCTTCCACAAACTCGACCACGAGCGGCAGCGCAACAGGATTTGCTCGACCAATGAATGGGCTTCGCTCCCGCAACCGATGGGCCTGATAGGCGACGCTTGTCTTCTCACTCGTCGCCGACGAGTCCGAACCACTTTGAGCAAGAACTTCTACAAGTCGATCGATCTCTTTTGTGAGCTCAGCCAATTCATCGATCGATGCTGAAGTGGATTCCAATTCACGAATCAGCCGGCGAACAGCAGTTGCTGTGTCTCGGGCCGCGTGTTGCGCTGGCGTCACGGCCCGCATGCCTGACTCGAGCAGGATTGCATCTTCGAGATTGAGCACGTCCCGCAGCGCGCCCACCCCGAACACATTTGGGGTGTCGACGATTGGTTTGTCGTTCATCAATCGAACTGCGCGATCACGGGAGCATGATCGCTGGGTTTTTCGCCCTTGCGGGCATCACGGTCGACTCGAGCGTCGGTGGAACGGGCCGCCAGCGACGCCGTCGCCATGATGAGGTCGATTCGAAGTCCCCGGCCTTGATGGAAGTCGCCCCCGCGATAATCCCAGAAGGAATAGAGCCCGCCTTCCTCGTGATGACGTCGGTAAACATCTTCAAGGCCCCAGGCTTCGAGCTCCCTGAGCGCCTTGCGTTCGGGTTCACTCACGTGGGTATTGCCGACCCAAGCTTCCGGGCTCCAGACATCGCGGTCGTCGGGGCAGATATTGAAGTCCCCACACACGGCGACCTCAGCCGATGCGCTCTCCCGCCGCTCGAGCCTGGCCCGAAGACGATCGAGCCATCCGAGTTTGTAGGTGTAGTGCGGGTCGTCGAGAGCTCGGCCATTCGGCACATAGACACTGGCCACCCTGATTCCCCCGCAGGTTGCCCACAGGATCCGAGCATCGCCATCTTCTGGGCCGTCATCGTCCCAACCGGCCACGACGTCCTCAAGGCCCACCTTGGACAAGATGGCCACGCCATTCCATTGGCCTTGGCCATGGTGGGCGGTTTCATAACCCATTGCACTGAAGACCTCGGCCGGGAAGGCCTGATCTTTCATCTTCGTCTCTTGGAGACAGATGACTTCTGGGCCATTCTCAACCAGCCATTGCTCGACCCGAGGAAGCCGGGCCTTGAGCGAATTCACATTCCACGTCACGAGTCGAAGCACAGTTGCCGAATCTATCGGCCGCTACCCCCACCAACGGACACAGGCATCCGGCACCACCATTAGAGTCGACCGACGTGGCTGATGACTCTGCTTCCCCCATCGCAGGACCAAACGCGTGGCTCGTCGACGAAATGTTCGAACAGTTCCGCTCCGACCCTTCGTCAGTGAGCGAAAGCTGGCGAGAATTCTTCGGCGATTATTCCCCCGGAGCGTCAACTACGGCGGCGGCTCCACCCGTCGCGAGTGCTCCCGCGCCGACACAGGCAGCACCGACTGCCGCTCCGTCGCCGACCGCACTGGTATCTCAAGCTCCGCCAGTAACGAACGACGCTCCGATCGGCACTCCGCTTCGCGGCGCTGCAGCGCGAATTGTTTCCAACATGGAAGCCAGTCTCAATGTTCCAACCGCAACATCGTTCCGCGAGATCCCCACGAAACTGCTTGAGGTCAACCGAAAGTCGATCAACGGCTACCTCTCGCGCAACCGAAGCGGAAAAATTTCGTTCACCCACATCATCGGTTACGCAATCGTTCGCGCGATTGTCGACGGAATGCCAATCATGAACTCCGCCTTCACCACCGACGGTGAAGGTAAGCCCTATGTCGTTCGTAACGAAAGCGTCGGGCTCGGTCTCGCTGTTGACGTTGAAAAGAATGACGGAAGTCGTTCACTACTCGTTCCCTGCATCAAGAACGCCGAGACGCTCAATTTCGCTCAGTTCTACGACTCCTACGAAGAACTTGTGCGAAAGGTTCGCTCAAATAAGTTGTCTCCAGACGACTTCGCTGGCGTCTCTATCACCCTGACCAACCCCGGCACTATCGGGACCCTTCAGTCAGTCCCGCGCCTCATGCCCGGCCAAGGCGTCATCGTTGGCGTCGGTTCACTCGACTACCCAATCGCGTTCCGCGGCGCCGATCCGGCCACCATCGCGTCGCTCGGCATGTCGAAGGTCATGACCCTCACCTCGACGTATGACCACCGCATCATTCAAGGTGCCGAATCAGGGCTTTTCCTCAAGCGCATCCAAGAACTCCTCATGGGTGAGCACAAGTTTTACGAGGACATCTTTGAAGCTCTCGGTCTCCCCTACGAGCCGGTCGAATGGGCTCACGACATCAACCCCAACGATCACCAAGAGTTGATGCTCGAAAAGAACCTCCAAGTTCGAGCCCTCATCAACATGTTCCGCGTTCGCGGTCACCTCGATACCGATCTCGATCCACTTGACCTCACTGAACATGATCTGCACCCCGAACTCGACCCTGCTGCCTACGGACTGACGATCTGGGACTTCGATCGCGAATTCCTCACCGGTGGACTCGCCGGCCGTGACCGCATGACCCTGGCGTCGATACTCGACGTGCTTCGCTCGGCCTATTGCCGCACGATCGGCATCGAATACATGCACATCCAGGATCCCGTGCAGAAAGTCTGGATCCAGCAACAAGTCGAAGGCGTGAAATCCGAACTTTCGATCGAAGAAAAACAACACATCCTCGAACGTCTCAACGCTGCTGAAGCGCTCGAACGATTCCTGGGCACGAAGTACCTCGGACAGAAGCGATTCGGCATCGAAGGCGCCGAATCAACTATCCCACTTCTCGACTCGCTGTTGTCATCGGCGGCAGACACGTCGATGCAGTCGTCTGTCCTGGGTATGGCTCACCGCGGTCGACTCAACGTTCTCGTCAACATCGTCGGCAAGAAATACGAGCAACTCTTTAGGGAGTTCGAAGGCAATACCGATCCCGAATCAACCCAAGGCTCCGGCGATGTGAAATATCACCTTGGTCAAACCGGCGTCTTCACCAGCCCTGCCGGCAACACCATCGCTGTTGAACTTGCTGCCAATCCTTCACATCTTGAAGCAGTTGATCCAGTCGTCGTGGGCATGGCCCGCGCCAAGATGGATCAGATCGAACCTCCGGGCGATTACCCGGTGCTTCCGATCCTCGTTCATGGCGACGCAGCATTTGCTGGTCAGGGCATCGTGGCCGAAACGCTCAATCTCTCCGAGATCACCGGCTACCGAGTTGGTGGAACGATCCACGTCATCATCAACAACCAAGTTGGGTTCACCACCGCCCCGACTGAGGCACGTTCATCGGTGTACTCCACCGACGTCGCAAAGATGGTCCAGGCGCCGATCTTCCATGTCAATGGCGATGACCCAGAAGCCGTTGTGCGAGTCGCTCGCCTTGCGTTTGAATACCGCCGCACATTCAACCGTGATGTCGTGATCGACATGGTTTGTTACCGCCGCCACGGGCACAACGAAGGCGACGACCCGAGCTACACCCAGCCGCTTATGTACAAGCGCATCGAGGAAACTCGCTCGGTTCGAAAGCTCTACACCGAAGCCCTCATGCGCCGAGGCGATATCTCCCTCGAAGAAGCCGAGGCAGCTCTCAACGATTTCCAAGTTCGTCTTCAGGTCGCCCTCGACGAAACACGTTCACACCACGCACCGCCTCCGCTCGAACACGCACCCGAGCGCGTCTTCAGCGGCGTTCTTCCCCACGTCGATACGGGCGTGACCAAAGAAGAACTCGAGGCCGTCTTTGCTGACCTCGAACACGTACCCGACGGATTCACGGTTCACCCCAAGTTGGCCAAGCAGTTCGAGGGTCGGCACAAGATGTTCGTCGAAGATGGCGAAGTCGATTGGGCCCTTGGCGAAGCGTTCGCGTACGGGACCCTCCTGCACGAAGGCACGTCAGTCCGGGTGTCGGGCGAAGATTCTCGCCGAGGCACGTTCTCGCATCGTCATGCCGCTCTCATCGATTACGACAATGGGTCGGTGTACATCCCGTTGGCCGACGCGGTGCGCAACGACGCTCGCTTCTGGATCTACGACTCGCTTCTTTCAGAGTTCGCGGTGCTTGGATTCGAGTACGGCTACTCCGTTGTCAATAAAGACGCCCTCGTTGTGTGGGAAGCCCAGTTCGGTGACTTCATGAACGGCGCGCAGGTCATCATCGACAATTTCCTTGTTGCCGCAGAAGACAAATGGCGCCAAACCTCTGGCCTCGTCATGCTCCTGCCCCACGGTTACGAAGGACAGGGTCCTGAGCATTCCTCCGCCCGCATCGAGCGATTCCTTACCCTTGCCGCCGGCGACAACATCCAGGTGTGCAACGCCACGACTGCAGCCCAGTTCTTTCACCTCTTGCGTCGTCAGGTCCGACGAGATCTCCGCAAGCCGCTTGTGGTGTTCACCCCGAAGTCGCTGCTTCGCGCAAAGACCACACGATCACCAGTGAGCGAACTCATTCACGGGTCGTTTGAAGAAGTCCTTGACGACAACGGCGTCGCCGATCCTGCGTCAGTGCGGCGAATTGTGTTCGCGTCCGGAAAGATCGGTGTTGAAGCACAAGCCGCTCGAGACGAAATGGGCGCTCCCGTTGCCATTGCTCGAGTGGAACAGCTCTACCCGTGGCCCTATGCCGACGTCGCTCGCATTGTTGAGAAGTACGCGAATGCCGATGAGATCGTCTGGCTTCAAGAAGAGCCCGAGAACATGGGTGCGTGGAACCACATCAAGGGTCGGTTGTACGAGGCCCACGACGACACCCACATCATCCGCCGGGTAAGTCGCCAAGAATCAGCCAGCCCAGCCACTGGTTCTTCTGCGATTCACCATGCCGAGGTCCACGACCTCATGGAATCAGCCCTCGGCGGCATCTGAGCAAGCGGGCACCGCCCCCGGTTTCAGCTTTCTCGAGTGGTCAGCAGATCCTGCGCTACGGCTTCCCACATCTCGGTGGAAAGCCCGAGTGAGCGCGTATCGATTCGCTCGTCATCTCCATGGAACATCTTTCCGAAGTCTTCAAAGGTCAGGTTCTCACTGAAAAGCCCAAAGCCGTAGGCGACGCGATCCTCACGGCGGAAAAATCGCGCATCGGTGGCGCCGACGGTGAGGAAAGGAACCGTTTCAGATCCCGGGTACCACTGCTGCGTAACCCGAGACAGCGAATCCCACAGCGGAGTGTCCGTTGGCGATGAACTCGACGGGTCGTAACTGATCTGCTCGATCGTCACCGCATCGGCGAGATCGCCGAGAGCCAGACGCAGTTCGGCCAAGACCATGTCGGCATCGTGGCCAGGGAGCGTTCGAATATCTACTTCGAGTTCGACCGAATCCGGGATGACATTGATCTTGGAGCCGCCGTGGATCACCGTGGGGGCAAAGGTCGTATGGGTACATGCATGGAACTGACGAGCCATGCCGAGCGGTAGATGTTCAAGGACGTCATCGAGACCATCGACAGAAAGCAACGGACCAGCGATCTTTTCGGGGTAGCCCATCGATTCGATGAAGCGACGCCAGGTGTCATGGATATGAGCTTCGGGCTGGAACTCACCCACACGACGTACGACCTCAGCCGCCGTCACGAGAGCGTTATCGGTCTTATAGGGCTGGGACCCATGCCCGGCAGTGCCCCCCACCTTGATCCGAACCCCAAAAAGCCCCTTTTCTCCGACTATGACAGGGAGCTTCAAGCCGTTCGGACTGGGCAACGGAATACCGCCCGATTCGGTGATGACGTAATCGGCCATGACGGCTTCTCGCTCATGGGCCATCAAATACTCAGCACCGTAAGAACCATTCGCTTCCTCGTCGGCAACAGCGAGATACACAAGCGTGCCGCGTGGCGTGAACCCAGACCTTGCCAGTCGCTTAAATGCCACGGCCATCGACGTTGTGATGTTGAGCATGTCGACTGCACCTCGACCCCAAACCTCGCCGTCGACAAGTTCACCCCCAAATGGATCGCGCGACCAATGTTCTGGATTTACCGGAACAACATCGGTGTGACCCATCAGGAGAAGAGTCGGAGCGGTCGGATCTGAACCTTCGATTCGAGCAACAAGACTGCGTCGCCCAGGAGCCGCGTCGTAGGTTTCAAGCTCGAGCCCAGGACCCTCAAGAAAGTTTTCGAGCACGTCTGCACTACGAATTTCGTGGGCGGAATCGACTGCCCCATCGTTGACGCACGCGTTTCGGATCAGCGTCTGCAGAAGTTCCGTGCACTCTTGTTCGGCATTTTGCGAATTTTCGCTCATGACGCGAACAGTACGTCGCAGTTGCTTCAAACATGCTGAACGCTGCGTTTTTCTGCTCACAAACGCCGAGAAACCACCGAAATTGGCGCTTACTTGCATGCATTGGCCAAAACTTCGCAGCAAAAGCGTAAATCCCAGAAATCCCAAGTGACATATGGAGAAAATGCCTGTGGAAAACTTTAGATTCACGGGAAAATAGGCCGGCGAACAACAACGCGCGCACGCGCTGCGCAAAAACGCTTCGCAAAACAACTCCTGTAACCCAGTCAACATTCATCGAACAAAAAAATGCGCGTGCAGCGAGAAAAACTGTGGATTCACCATTTGCATGCGCGATGTGAGTACCGTTTTTTGTGCAACGTCGTCACGAACCACGTGCGGCCTGCACTTCAGTAGCGATTCATGCAGCTGTTGTTGGTACCACTACACAAAATCATGAAGACGCCAGGAGGCGAAGATGGCAGCAGTGAAGAAGCGGGCGGCCAAGAAGGCACCCGCAAAGAAGCGCACAGCGAAGAAGGCGGCTCCGGCCAAGAAGCGTGCGACCAAGAAGCGTGCAACTAAGCGCGTAGCAAAGAAGGCTCCGGCCAAGAAGCGTGCAACCAAGCGTCGTGCAACCCGCCGCTGATCTTCAGCCGCATACGTAGTACCCCAGTGCCCCGCTTCGGCGGGGCACTGTCGCGTCCAGTTCACACTTGAGGCGGTGTGATCACTACCCTTGCCCGCCATGAGTGCACAGTTCATTTTCACCATGCACAAGGTGAGCCGGTTCTATCCGCCTGACCGAGAGGTCCTGAAAGACATCAGCCTCTCGTTCTACCCAGGGGCCAAGATCGGTGTCATCGGTTCGAATGGCTCTGGTAAGTCGTCGCTGCTCAAGGTCATGGCTGGCCTCGACGACGGCTTTACCGGCGAAGCCCGGCTGTCCCCCGGATTCACTGTTGGCCTGCTTGAGCAGGAGCCCCACCTCGACGAAACCAAAGACGTCATGGGCAACGTGATGGATGGGCTCGGCGAAACGGCGACCCTTCTCGAACGGTACGACGCAGTGTTGGCGAAGTGGGGCGACCCTGATGCCGACTTCGAGAAGGTGGGCGAGGAACAAGCCGACCTTGAAGCCAAGATCGAAGCATCGGGCGCATGGGACCTCAAGCGCACAATCGAGATCGCAATGGACGCGCTGCGTCTTCCGCCATCGGATGCGGGCGTCTCGACGCTCTCAGGTGGCGAACGTCGCCGAGTTGCACTCTGTCGTCTTCTCCTCAACAAACCCGATCTGCTGCTTCTCGACGAACCCACTAACCATCTCGATGCCGAATCGGTCGCATGGCTTGAACGGTTCCTTCGTGACTACCCCGGCACTGTTGTCGCCATCACCCATGATCGCTACTTCCTCGACAATGTCGCTCAATGGATCCTTGAACTCGACCATGGTCGCGGCATCCCTTTCGAAGGCAACTACACAAGCTGGCTCGACCAGAAACAAGACCGACTCCGCCAAGAAGAAAAACAGGAGTCTTCTCGTGCTCGCACCCTTGCCCGAGAACTCGAGTGGGTCCGCATGGCTCCCAAAGCCCGCCAGGCAAAAGGAAAGGCGCGTCTTTCCGCTTACGAGCAATTGCTGGCTGAATCCCAGGAAGCCCAAGGACGCGGGGACGGTCTCGAGATCTTCATTCCTTCCGGGGAGCGACTCGGCGATGTCGTCATCGAAGCCGAAGGTGTCACCAAGGGTTTCGGCGATCGACTTCTGGTGGAAGATCTTTCCTTCTCACTTCCACGCGCCGGGATTGTGGGCGTCATCGGTCCAAACGGCGCGGGCAAGACAACGCTCTTCCGCATGTTCACCGGTGACGAGACACCCGACAGCGGTTCACTCACTGTTGGACCAACCGTGAATCTCGCGTATGTCGATCAGAGTCGGGACATTCTCGACTCCGAGAAAACCGTCTACGAAGAAATCACCGAAGGCAACGAAATCATCAAGCTCGGCAATCGAGAGATGAACGGTCGGGCCTATGTTGCCTCGTTCAACTTCAAGGGATCCGACCAGCAAAAAAAGGTTGGCATCCTTTCCGGTGGTGAACGAAACCGCGTTCATCTCGCCAAGGTGTTGGCTCGAGGTGGCAATGTGCTGCTCCTCGACGAACCCACCAATGACCTCGATGTCGACACGCTGCGCGCGCTGGAAGATGGCCTCGAAGCCTTTGCCGGTTGCGCCGTTGTCATCAGCCATGATCGTTGGTTCCTCGATCGCGTCGCTACCCATGTGCTTGCGTTCGAAGGTGACTCACAGGTGCGCTGGTTCGAAGGAAACTTCACCGAATACGAAGCCTTCCGAAAGAAAGAACTCGGCGCGGATGCCGATCAACCCCATCGCATCAAGTACAAGCCGCTGGTGCGATGAGCATGGAACTCGTCACTACCGACTCCACGGGTTCTGCCTCACCGATCGGGCCGCGTGCCATACGGCGCATTGTGATCATCGTTTTCGTGCTCGGAATCGGCGGGATGATCGCTGGGTCCATCCTCGACAACAACGGTTTCGCCATCACCTTTGGCCTCATCACCGCTGTCGCAGCCCTCGCTCTGGTCCTCGTCACGCAGGTCTCACCTCCAGGTGCCTTAGCCAAACCTGGCGAACCTGTTCCTCTGGTGGTCGATGAACAACTTGCAAAAGACCTGGAATCGCGTATTGATGCGCTCCTCAGTGAAGGCGCCGATGAGACCCAGGTTCGAAAACTTGTCGGTCGCGCCATTGAACTCGGCCGCCAGCAATAATCGGTGACGCACCTTCACTATCCACCTCGAATCGGAGCATGACGATGACCGCACTTGATGACCACGCGGTCGCCGAACAACTTGCTGTCGACGCAGGAAAACTGTTGGTCTCACTTCGGACCGACCTCACTTTGAAAGGCGCCGATCAGAGGACCATCAAGAATGCCGGCGATCGTGAGTCTCACGTGTGGCTCATGGAGCAACTCGCCGCGTTGCGACCCGAAGACCCGGTGTTATCGGAAGAAGGTCGTGACAACAGTCATCGGCTGTCATCGTCGCGAGCCTGGATCATTGATCCGCTTGACGGCACCCGCGAATACGGCGAAGGGCGTGAGGACTGGGCCGTGCACATTGCGCTCGCCATTGACGGTGAACCCACGATCGGCGCAGTGTCGCTTCCTTCGCTTGATCGCGTTCTTTCAACTGCGAATCCGCCGGTTGTTCCTGAGCGTCCCGCCGATCGCCCACCCCGTCTCGTTGTCAGCCGGTCGCGCGCTCCCTATGTTGCACATGCGGTGGCCGAAGAACTTAACGCCGAGTTTCTGCAGATGGGCTCGGCCGGTGCAAAGGCAATGGCCATCGTGCTCGGCATCGCCGACATCTACGTACATGCCGGCGGGCAGTATGAATGGGACAATTGCGCTCCGGCCGCTGTCGCTCTTGCCGCGGGCCTGCATGCATCCCGCATCGACGGATCGCCAATGCGTTACAACAATGCCGATCCGTATCTTCCCGACCTTTTGATCTGTCGGAAAGAATTCGCCGAACCGGTGCTTGAGATCATTTCCGGTTTGTTCTAAGCCGCGACCGGGGATTCAGCGACACCCAGCCGTACACTCGCTGGCGATGTCGACTCCCCCCGTCGCCCCTGATTCCTCCACTACCGATGCTGCGGTCGGCCCCGCCGATCTCGCCCTCGGTTCGTTCTCGAACGAACCGCCATGGATCGTCGTGCCGGCAGCGATGCCGTGGCGCGAAGTCGTCGACGCCATCCGCTGGAAGACCCAACACGATCTTCCCGAACTGACATCGGCGCGCCGACTCCCCGACGTGAAACGCGCCGTCACGGTTGTCGCGGATTTCGGCGCAGCAATCGGCCTGTGGTGGGTAACGGGGCGGCGCAAAGGCAAGGCCGGTGATCACGCTGCGAGTCGTTCTGACCTCTCCCGTCGTCTTCGACTCTCCATCGAACGTCTTGGCCCCACCTACATCAAACTCGCACAGATCATTTCTTCGGGCGAAGGACTGTTCCCCGAGGAACTCGTTTCCGAATTTAAAAAGTGTCGTGATCAGGTCCCGGCTCAATCGTTTGAAGTAGTCCGCGCCACCGTCGAAGAGGATTTCGGCGCACCCCTTGAAGACATTTTCGAATCTTTCGATGAAACGCCGCTCGCAGCCGCATCGATCGCTCAAGTGCATGGTGCTGTGCTTCGTAGTGGCGAATCCGTTGTCGTCAAAGTGCAACGAACAACAGTTGCAACGTTGGTCAACAAAGACATTCGCGTCATGGCTTGGCTTGCCCCGTTCCTGGTGGGCCGCCTCCCATTCGCGTCACTCGCTAACCCACCGGCGCTCGTTGAGTTATTTGCCGAAACGATCAGCGAAGAACTCGATTTCCGTCTCGAAGCGCAGAACATGCTCGACGTTGCCGCATCGTTTGTTGCCCTCAAACAGAATGGCTATGTCATTCCTCGACCCCACCCCACGCTTGTCACCCGCCGCGTGCTGGTCATGGAACGTCTTTCCGGCTTCAACTTCGATGATGTTGAGTCGATGCGTGATGCAGGTGTCGACACGCACGAAGTCGTTCGCACCGGAATGATCGGATTCATGGAAGGCGCAATCATCGAGGGAATCTTTCACGGTGACCTTCATGGTGGAAATCTCTTTGTTCTTCCTGATGGAAAGGTTGCGCTCCTCGACTTCGGTATTACGGGCCGCATGGATGAGCGTCAGCGGCGCGCCTTCTTGCGATTGATGCTCGGCGCCACCGTGAACGACGTGCACATGCAGATCTCGGCGCTATGCGATCTCGGAGCGCTTCCATCTGACACCGACATTGATGCGGTTATCAAAGACCTCGGGCTTGACGGCCCGGGCATCGACCCCACCTCTGCTGATCCCGACGAAATGATCCAAGAAGTGCAGAAGATCGTGAAGATGCTTCTGGGTTACGGCGCACGCATGCCCAAAGAACTCATGCTCTATGTGAAAAATCTCATGTTCCTCGACGGCGCCATTTCGCGGCTCGCACCCGATCTCGACATTTTCGCCGAGATCACGCAAATCTCGATGTACTTCGTACAGACCCACGGGGAAAAACTGTTCGCTGAAGTTGGCTTCGATCCTTCCGCCTTTGAAATCGATCTCACTGGCGTGAAAGACAGCATCGGGCTCGATCGATCGGTTGATCGATTCACCTATCGCGATCTTCAGGAACGCCGCGAACTCATCAAGTCGCGATTCGAAAAGCGCGGAGTCAACTAGCTCGGTGCGCCTACGATGACGCTCTCATGCGTCTCGTCATCGCCACCTGTTCTGTCGACTATGCCGGTCGGTTGTCGGCCCATCTGCCACTGGCGACTCGACTCATCATGGTGAAGGCCGATGGTTGCGTGGCTATCCACTCCGATGGTGGCGCGTACAAACCACTCAACTGGATGAACGCGCCGAATCGCATTTCCGAGGAAGATGGCCGTTGGCTGATCACCAACCCCAAGGGTGAAGTCCTCACCATCACCCTCGTTGAGGTGCATCACGATTCCGCCCATGAGCTCGGTGACGACCCAGGCCTGCAGAAGGACGGCGTCGAAGCACATCTGCAAGAGTTGCTTGCGGCCAACCCGACGGCGATTGCCGATGATCTTCGGCTCATTAAGCGTGAGTACTTCACCGACATCGGCCCCGTGGATTTGTTATGCCGCGATGCCGACGGACGTACCGTCGCTATCGAGATCAAGCGAAGAGGCGAAATCGACGGTGTCGAACAACTCGCGCGCTACCTCGAACGCATGGACCTCGACGAAGACGTGAAACCCGTGCGCGGAATTTTCGTGGCCCAAAGCATTAAGCCTCAGGCACGTGTTTTGGCCGAGGCGCGAGGCATTGAATGCGTCGAAATCGATTACGACGAACTACGTGGGATCGAATCGGACGAGTTGCGTCTGTTTTAAAGCTGGTACGTCAGGCGTCGAAGGTGTGGCGGCCACCCACCAGAACGACGCGACCGTCTTCGCCGCGTGTTTGGAAGATGCACTCGCCGGCACCTTCGTTCCACATCTCGATGGTGAGTTCTTCGCCCGGAAATACCGGCGACGCGAAGCGACCTTCCATTGAACGGAACTTGGCCGGGTCGGACCCGCACATTGTGTGCAGCAGCGCACGGCCGGTAAAGCCATAGGTGCAAAGCCCATGCAGGATCGGTCGGTCGAACCCGGCAAGGGCGGCGAACCATGGATCGGAATGCAACGGATTGCGATCGCCGGACAAGCGATAGGTCAGCGCTTGATCGGGACGCACGCTGTAGGACACTGAAGCATCAGCGCCGCGATCGGGTGCAGCGTTGCGATCGCCAGAAGGGCCGCGGTCGCCGCCCCATCCGCCTTCGCCGCGAATGAAAATCGCGGAGCCAACCGTCAGCAGCAGTTCGCCAGTTGCGTTGTCGACACATTCGCCTTCAACGGCAACGACGGCGCCTGAACCCTTGTCGTAAATACCAGTGATCTTGCCGGTGGCAGTGAGGGAACCTTCCACGGGAATCTCGCGGTGTTGCACGAACGACTGCTCACCGTGTACGAGCATCGCAAAATCGAATGAGCCGATTGCGCTGATAGCGCCGCTTGCCCCCGCACCAATGACGGCCGCCATTGTGGGCAGTACTCGCTGCGGAACCTCGTGACTGTTCTCGGTTGTAAACGCGAGTTCATCAATGCCTGCACCCACACCAACGGCGTAGAGCAGCGCGTCTTTTGAGTTCCAGGAATGAACAATCGGTGAACCCGTTGCGCCAACGACATCGTGATTAATGGGCATGGAGTGTTCTACTTCCGATCGAGACCGAGCATGTCGGCGTTGGGACGGGCCTTGCCCATGAGTTCTTCTACCAGCGGGCCGATTGCCGAAGGGTCAAGAACGTTGGTGACCTTTGGTCCTTGGTGCCAGCTTTCGCTGATGGCAAGAAGTTCTCCGCGAACATCGAACACTCGACCAGTGACCTCGGAGGATTCTTCGCTCGCCAACCACACGGCGATCGGAGCGATCCACTTTGTGGACATTGCTTCCTTCACTTCTTCAGGAGCATCGCCAATACCAAGATCGGCGGTAAGTCGCGTGAGCGCAGCCGGAGCAATCGCGTTCACGGTGACGCCGTAGCGACCGAGTTCGTCGGCGGCGATGATCGTGAACGATGCAATTCCGCCCTTTGCGGCGCCGTAGTTGGTCTGGCCGATGTTGCCGTAGATGCCAGAGGGCGATGTCGTATTGATGATGCGGGCGCTGTTCGTTTCGCCTGCCTTCGAACGATCACGCCAATAGGCCGCAGCAAAATGCGAGGGACCAGCGGTGCCCTTGAGATGCACCTTGATGACGGCATCCCATTCGGCTTCGCTCATGTTGGTGAGCATGCGGTCACGAAGGATGCCCGCATTGTTGATGAGAACGTCGAGCCCACCAAATGTGGTGATGGCCTGATTGATGAGTCGTTCTGCGCCCGCCCATTCGCTGATGTCGTCGGTATTGGCAACGGCTTGTCCGCCAGCAGCGACAATCTCGTCGACAACTTCTTGAGCTGGACCTTTGTCGACACCAGTGCCGTCACGCGAACCGCCAAGATCGTTGACGACAACCTTTGCTCCCTCGGCGGCGAGCATCAGCGCGTAATCACGGCCGATTCCTCGACCAGCACCCGTGATAATGCACACCCGACCTTCACACAGTCCTGCCACGACGACGTCTCCTTGGTTCACCAATCGATCTGAGGGGCTGATTGTGGCACGGGTAGTTCGTCGCCGTGACGGAGAACCAGGGGCCCCTAGCGCAGAGCTGAATCGGCTACCCAGTTGCCATGGAACCCAGCGGGAATCCGGCGAGGGATCATCACCCGGGCCTGCTCACGCATCGATTGGGCATCCACGATGAGAAGTTCGGCGGTTTGCGTGGAAAGGTCGGCTACGTATCCCAGCAGCCATCCGTCATCCTCGGAGCTCGCTTCATCTGCAGGAACGAAAACGAACTCTCCTGCAATTCGCCCTGGACCCAATGAAAGCTCGCTGCGCGTTCCCAACTGCATGTCATGTTTCAAAATCGCGTTCCCGCGCAACTGATCTGAGGTTCCCAGCAAGTCGATCGTGGCTTGGGGCGACCATGCATAGCGATGACGACTCGCGGTGAGTTGCTGATTGATTCGCGGAAACTCTTGCGGCGTGTCGTCGACCACCGTTACTGCGCAACTCCGATTGCTTGTTGAGAGCACCCATCGTTCAAGACGCGAAGGCCCATCGCCGGGGCCATCGCTATCGAATTTGAACATTGTGTTGTAACGGATGACGTCGACGACCACGTTGTCGCCATCGTCATAGGCATTCACCAGATGAAAGACATAACAAGGATCGATGTCGATCCAGATGACGTCTCCTTCCGGACCAGTTGTCAGTCCAGCGCGGGGCACCAGCCCGATTCGAGCGTTATAGGAGTCATCCCAGCGATACGGCAATCGGCGCCCTTTCGATACCAAGTCGAGATCAAAGAGCACGGGAAGGTCCATAACGAGAATGAATCGCTCGGTCATCCCCATGTCGTGGACCATCACTGACGCACCCATCTCAACGGTTGTTTGATGCGTGATCGCTCCGTTGGCATCGATCACGTTGTAGCGAAGCAACGAATCGGTCCACGCGTATCCGAGAATGTGCATCTCGTCGGTGAGGGGATCGACTTTGGGGTGCGCGAACGTGCCAACCGGAAGCGAACCACCGAATTCGGTCTGTTCAATCGTCGTTAGGTCGCGATCAAGAACATAGGGACACGACATCTCCTCGAACGCGAGGATCCGACCTCCGTGCGCGAGCACGTTGGTGTTTCCATTCCCCCCGAAGAGACCGCCTGCAGCAGTGGCAACCGGTTCCTCGCCTAGGTGCGCCGACGCTTCCGGGCTTCGAACCCACCGATTGCGGTACCAGTTCGCGACGCCGTCAAGCAGTTCAATCCCGTGCACCATCCCATCGCCGACAAACCAGTGGTAGGCGTTTGGGTCAACCGAGAACGGATTGGGTCCCGTCCGGAGGAATCGGCCATTGAGTTCCGGTGGAATCGAGCCGATGACCTCGAGATTGGTCACGGTGGCTTCCTCTGCCACTGGAGCGAAATTTCCCTCGAGATAGGTGTTTGTCGCCACGTCTTGCCTCCAGGTCGCCCTAACGCCGCTGTGAGCGAACTGTAGGCCCAGAGGCGCACTGTCACACCCAATCAGTACGTTGAGCGGTTATGACCGCTCTACTGCCTGCCCTGACCCTCCTCATCGGCCTCGCCATCGGCGCGTTGGTTGGCAACCGCCTCGCGTCGCGTTCATCGGGCGCCAATTCTCTCGATGTCGACCGCACCAGAGACATCGCCAACGCCACGTTGGCCACCACCATGCGCGAACTCATCGACGTCAACACGCGCCAACAGGCCGAAGCCAACGCCCGATCAGCGGCCGAGGCGGTACAACAGCAGAAGTCTGTGCACGACCTTGTGGCGCCTGTTGGCGAGCAACTTGCCCGACTCGACCAGAAACTCAACGACCTCGAAAACAAACGGGTGGAAGATTCGGGCCGCTTGAATTCCAGCATCGGTTCGTTGTCCTCACTTGCGGCCTCTCTACAAAAAGAGACCGCCGAACTCGCGTCAGCTATGAAGAACACCAGGGTGCGCGGCAACTGGGGCGAACTCCAACTCCAACGCGTCATCGAACTCGCGGGCATGACCGAACACGTGATGTACGAACAACAAGAACACATTGCCGGCGAAGGCGATTCGGCCCGACCCGACATGATCGTGCGTCTTCCTGATTCCAAGAAGATCGTCATCGATGCAAAAGCACCAATGTCTGCCTACCTGAATTCAATCAATGCCACTTCCGATATTGAGCGTGAACAATTGCTCGCCAAGCACGCTGTCGACGTCATGGCCCATGTCAATGCACTCGCAAAGAAGAACTACGCGTCACGAGTCGACGGCTCACTTGATTTCATCGTGATGTTTGTGCCCGGCGATACCTTCCTCACTGCCGCGTTCGATGCCAACCCCGAGTTCCTCGAACAAGCGATCGCCAAGAACGTGTTCCCTGCGTCGCCCGGAACATTGATCGCGCTTCTCCGTGCAATCGCGTACGGCTGGCGCCAAGAGCAACTGGCCGAGAATGCCGCGCAGGTCGTCGCCCTCGGCAAAGAGCTCTACGAACGCGTCGGGGTGTTCACTGGCCATCTGCAAAAGGTCGGCAACAGCCTCACAAAGGCCACCGAGTCCTACAACTCGGCGGTGGCGTCGCTCGAGACTCGCGTCATGCCCTCGGCCCGCCGGTTCGAAACGCTCGCCGTGGCTGCCGATCAGGCCTTACCTAGTGTCAGCCCGATCGATGTCACCACCCGGCAGGTCTCACTCCCGGAGCTCGAAGCGGGCCCGCCCGAACAAAATCCGTCCTGAACCACGTTGGCCTACCGACCGGTCGGTAGACTGGAGATATGTCCACCGCAGAACTACAGACCGACACCCCCGACATCGATTCAGAAATCCCTCAAAAAGGGGCTGAGCGCTCAGAAAAGGGCTCTCTGAAGCCCGTTCTCGATGTCATCCCCGCCGAGGCCTACGACAACCCAACCTGGAAGGGTTTGGCCTACTTCGGCCGAGATCTGGTCATGTACGGCCTGATTATCGCCGGGCTCATCGTCATTGATAATCCCTTCGCCGTCATCGCCCTGTGGGTGCTGTCGGCCATGGTGGTCTCTGGCCTGTTCATCGTCGCCCACGATGCCGCCCACGGAGCCCTGTTCTCCTCCAAACGCCTCAATCGAGTGATTGGCACGATCGCCATGTTGCCGTCGTGGCATGTGTACGAGGGCTGGACCCTTGGCCACAATCGAATCCATCACGGCTACACCGTGCGCGAGGGATTCGACTTCGTCTGGCACCCCTACACCCCTGAGCAGTTCGCAGCCATGTCAACACTTGGTCGCCTGCGTCATCGTTTCGAGTGGTCATGGTTCGGCGTCGGCGCGTATTACTTGCGCGAAGTGTGGTGGCACAAGATGATCGTCGGCGCACCGCCAGCCCGTTGGGCAAAAACCATTCGCCGTGACCGAATCATCGTTTGGTCCTTTGTTGCCGTGGCATCACTTGCACTCGGCGCTCTTGGCTGGGCGAGCTACGGCAGCGTTGTCGGCATCCTTTGGATGATCCTCAAGGTGTTGGTTATTCCTTTCCTTGGCTTCAATTTCGTCATCGCTTCATTTGTGCACCTCCATCACATCCAACCCAATATTCGTTGGTGGAAGCGTCGTGAATGGACCAAGTGGCAAGGTCAAATGGAAGGCACCACTGTGCTCCGAGCTCGTTTCGGACTCAACTTCTTCTTCCACTGGATCATGGTGCATGTCCCCCACCACGTCGACATGCGCATCCCGATGTACAACCTCGAACTTGCGACCGACGCGATGAAAGAAGCATTCCCGGGCACCATCCATGACGAACCGCTTCGTTTCATTGACTTCGTGCGCAATACCCGCGTGTGCCGTCTGTATGACTTCGATGAGGGTCGCTGGTACACCTACCGCGAGGCCGCACAGCGCCCAGCCGCCGAGCAAGTTTCCGATCCAGCTGCCGCTTAAGGCTCGTTGCCTGCACTAGGCGAGCACCTCAACCAGATGTCTACGAGTTAGTTCAACAACGCAGACGCATCAACGGTGACCGTTTCACCGGAAGCATCAATGACTTGGTACTCGAAACCCTCTTCGACAATCGCGTCATCGGCACCAAAGGCGACGGGAATCTTGTTGCACGCGTTCCGCATCAGGTAACTCACGATCTCGACGAGTTCTTCACTGTCATAGGACTGGGTGAGACGGCTAAAGAGTTCTTCGTCGACTGCTGGCGGACCAACAAACATCGCATCAACCAGGTCGAGAACAGCGAGAGTTCCTGCCGAAAGTTTGCCAATCGATGCGGGATCTTCTGCCCCAAGGAGTGCGGCATCAGCGCCTGCATTGAGCGCGGCAACGCTGCGAACTGATTGACAACGACGACACTGATGCAGCCGTGCCCCACGCAGACGCATCAGTTCCTTCGTCACTGGGTCGACGAGCTGCAGTCGCCCGGTAGCAGCCAGCACGTCCATGATTGCCGCCATCGGGTCAGCCGGAATCTCGCCGCTCGCTCCCCATGCCCACGTATCGGTGGTCACGGTTTCGCCAAGAAGGGCGCTCAGAACGACTCCAGCGCGTTGCCCAACATCGAGCAGATACAACGCTTGAACGAATGGCCCGACTTCGGCACCAAGCGCGCTGGCCGATTCGGCCAAGGGGCCTGTAAGAACGCCAGTGACGTCGATGACAAATTGTTCCGTCAGCGCCAGCGCGGCTTTCTGCCGTTCATCGAAGGCCTCTGAGGTTGGCCACGAGCTGAGTTCCGCTGCCTGTGCATCTGAAACTGGTCCCCACGGCTTTGCGGTGAGTTCGGCTTCGTTGTTGAGCAAAACAGCGACGCGCCGACGAGCAAGTTCAAGAAGCGTGTTGTCACAAGCTGCACGAACCGACTCACAGGCAATAGCGAGTGCTGCAAGTACTTCCGGTGCGTCGACTTCGCGTGGATCCGACATCAGCGAACTCCTACAGGCGTGAAGGAAATAGGAAGGCTCTTGACGCCATTGATGAAACTCGAGCGAAGTTGCACGGGAGGACCAGCAAGTTCCAAGTCAGGAAGTCGGGTATAGAGCTCACGGAACATGAGCGCAATCTCTCGACGAGCAAGATGCGCACCCAAACAGAAATGCGGGCCAGGACCGCCAAAGCCAACGTGGGGATTTGGATCCCGAAGCACATTGAACGTGTCGGGATCGCTGAAGACCGCCTCGTCGCGGTTGGCCGATCCGTAAAACATGATGACTTTGTCGCCCTGGTGGAATTCGTGACCCGAAAGCACGTAGTCCCGGGTGAGCGTGCGCCGCATCCAGACAACCGGTGATGCATAACGCACGATTTCCTCGACTGTCGTTGACATGGCGCCCTCGATGTCGGCGAGAAAGAGTGCGCGTTGATCGGGGTTCTGCGAAAGATGGGTGATGCCGTGATTCAGCGCCGTGCGGGTCGTTTCGTGGCCTGCCACGGAAAGCAAAATAAAGAACGAGGCGAGTTCGTCACCTGAAAGTTGCTCGCCATCGACTTCGGTATTTACGAGGGCTGATAACAGATCATCGGTAGGGGTCGCTCGACGCAGCACTGCCAATTCGTTCAGCAGTCCCGCCAACATCGCGCCTGCTTCAAGGAACGCAGTGATCGGATCGACGCCTTCCGGAATGAAATCAGGATCACCGCCAGAGAGGATGATGTTCGACTGTGCCAACACCATGTCGTATTCGCTGTGTGGAATTCCCATCATGTCGAGAATGACCAAAAGTGGGAACGGCATCGAGACGTCGGTGACGAAGTCGATCTCCCCTTTGTCGACAATCCTGTCGACAACCTTTTTCGCCGTCTTTTCGACGTCGTCGAGAACAGCATTCAACATGCGCGGGGTGAACGTTCCTGAAACGATCTTTCGCAAACGAGCGTGACGAGGATCGTCCATCGAAATCAGAGATCCGTAGAACTCATTCATTTCTGCTGGCATGTCGAGAATTGAGACTGCGCCCTGGCCCGAACAGAAGACCTCTGGGTGACGACTGATCTCCAAGATGTCATGCATTTTGGTGATGGCGTAATAACCAGGGCCTTCAGGGAATGGATCGATGATCGGTTCCGGGAAATAGGCAATCGGATTCTCGCGACGCAATGTGGCGAATGCGGCATTGCGCTCGTTCCAAGGCTTGGCCCAGAACTCGATGTCGGAAAGATCGATGTTTTCAAGTTTCATAACGACTCCTAGACGAGAAGAAAGAATTCAGAGGGCACCGGAGCGATCGGTGGTTTCAATCAGTTCGAGACATTCACCATTCGGCCCGGGCCAGAACAGAACAAGCAACAGTGGGAATTCATCTCCAACCGACAGTTCTTCTGTCGGCAGGAACGGAATGGAACCAGCGGCGCGAATAACTGCTTCGTCGGCCGCGCAATCGGTCGTCGACCACGCCATTCGAAAAATGCCAAGTTCGTTTGCGCCACGCACTCGAACCGCAGATCTCGGAGCAGGGTCGAGCCACTGAACGAGCGCAACGGTGAAAACCGAGCCTTTATCGGCGAGCAAAACAGCACGGACAGTTGCGTCGGTGTCACGACCATAAAGATCTCCGGGCCACACCATTTCAGTGACGTCCTGGAGCGGAGAGAGGCCCATGACCTCTTGGTAGTACTTGAGCGACTCGTCAATATCGGCACAGTTCACAACGACCTGAGCGATTGATGTTTTCTCACCTTGGAACAAACCAACGGGAATGCCATCGGGATCGAGCATCATCGCAACGATGGGTCGATCATCTCCGCCATCAATCTCACGCGGACCCGCAACCAGCGTCCCTCCCGCAACAACGGCACGCTCCATGGTCGCGTCGATGTCCGGAGTTGAAAGCATCAGTCGGTTGTAACCGGGCTCGCCATCAAGACCGGGGGCAGTGCCAGTCGGAAGCGGCGTCTTCCATTCAAGGAGATCAAGCGAAAGTCCATCGAGTCCATCGTCGGAATGCATGATCCATGCATCCCATGCAACTTCATTAAGGCCGAATGCCTCGCCCGACTGGTTCTTGCTTGGCACAGTGCGCAATACGCGTCGAAGTCCGAGTGCTTCGTAAAACGCAACCGAAACCTCCAGATCAGAGCAGTTCGAATTGCAGTGATAGATGCGGCTTCCCTGAATGGCCATCGTCGAATCGTAGGGCCACCAAACCGGCAGCGCCTTCAGCACTCAGTAGGACTCGGGATCGTCAATAACTGACTGCGGCACCGGGAAGTTGTAGAGCTCTGAAGCGTTCTTCCACGTGATGCGAGCGATGTCCTCTGCCGGCAGATTGCCGATCTCGTTCTTGGTCACCGTCTGTGTATTCGGCCAGGTTGAATCGCAATGCGGGTAATCGCTCTCGATGAGGATGTTCTCGATGCCAATGCGATCTCGCTGAACAAACGCTGATGGATCCTCCACTGCGCAGAACCAAAAGTTTCGTTTGAGAACTTCGGCAGGCGTGAGGTCGGTGCCCTTCCACGTTCCATACATTTCGTGATAGCTGAGCATGTGATCGAGGCGATCCATGAGGCCCGCTACCCATCCGATTCCGCCTTCGGACATGCAAAGTTTCAAATCAGGGAATCGAACCGGAAGCAACGAATACAACCAGTCGACTGCAGCAAACATCGCATAACCGAAAAACAGCACACCAACCGTGTCACCCGGAGCATCTGGGGCAGTGGCTGGCGACGTACCTGAAGATCCGATGTGAAGGTTCACAACCGTTCCGGTTTCCGCGCAAGCCTGCATCATCGGATCCCAGTAACCAGTGTGAAGTGACGGGAGCCCAAGCATGTGGGGCGCTTCGGAAAACGTCACGGCCCTGAAGCCGCGCTCGGCATTGCGACGGATTTCCTCGGCGCCAAGCACGGGGTCAAGCAGCCACGGAATCTGACAAGGCACAATGCGACCCGGATGGGTGCCCGCCCACTCTTCAAGATGCCAGTCATTCCATGCGCGGGTCGTCGCCAAAGCGAGTTCGACATCGTTGGTGGTCGTCTGCAATCGCTGACCGCAAAAGCCTGGCAAGAACGAAGGGAAGTTCACCGACGCGTAGATGCCATTGAGGTCCATGTCGGCGATGCGAGCATCGATGTCCCACGCACCGCGTCGCATCTCGTCAAAGCGAGCGGGCTCGAACGAATACTCCGACACAGGTCGGCCAACGACCGCATTGAACCCGACGTTCGGAAATTCCATTCCGTCGTAGACCCAGGTTTCAGAGCCGTCATCTTTTTCAATGATCTTTGGCGCTCGATCAGCCAACTTCGCTGGGAGTCGACCTTCGAAGGTATGCGGTGGCTCAACGATGTGATCGTCGGCAGAGATGATCGTGTAGTCGCGCTTACGTCGTTCTGGTTCAGGCAGAAACGTCACGCCACCAGTTTTCGATTTTCCACCGATGGTGAAATTCAGATTGGACGCGAGGTCATCGATATTGATGGACACGGTTCACTCCAGGACGTCGGGTTCTTCACGGATAAGACGACGGACCGCTCCGGCCCAATAAACCTCGGTGCCACGTTCGAGCAGCGATGCCTTCATGGCGGGGCGAACAATCGGCGGCACGGTAGTTGCTGATCGACCAGCAACGAGCACGTCGTACATCAGTTTGCATTGACGATCGAGTGTGGCCGATTTGTAGGTCGCTTCTTCAATCGTCGGCGCAGTAACGATCACACCGTGATTCGCCAAAATAACGACGGAGGCGTTGCCGATTCGCTCGGCCAGGTCCGCACCGAGTTCCGGTGAATCGATTTCACCCGAATACTCGCTGACGAATCCGAGTTCGCCGTCGTACATCGAAGACTGTTGGTGGAGAAACTCAGGAACAAGCCCAAGCGCGGCCAACAGCACTGCGTAATACGGGTGGTTATGAACAACGACTCGAGATTCAGGGCGACGTCGGTGCAGTTCAGTGTGAATTTGAACAGCGGGCGTGACATCCCACTTTCCGCCGATCACGTTTCCGTCGGGATCAACGCGACAGATATCCGATGCAGAGACTTCTTCCCACCAAAGCCCCCAGGGATTGACCATCATCGCTGAGTTATCGGCATTAGCCCATGTGATGTGCCCAGCAATGTTTTCGCTGAACCCTTCACGAGCAAGAATCCGAAACGAACACGCCAATTTCTGTTCATCGGTGAGTTCAACACCAATAGGCGGCGTGATCGTTGGCGACCACGCGTCGGCGCCGCCCTTTGACAAAGCAACGCCCTTTGGAAGTGAAGCCGCGCCAAGGGGCGCTGCGTCATTCGCTTCAATTGTCATCGTGCAACCCCCCGGTCGGCATGTTTGGCCACGTTAGATGCCAAACCCACGCATGAGACCATCGAATGTGGTTGCCTTTCGCCATGACCGCTGTCGCAACTGCCAATGGCACGCTTCAGGGCCAAGACAATCCCGGATGCACTGCGTTCCTCGGTATTCCTTTTGCCGAATCACCGGTGGGGCCGTTGCGCTGGGCTCCTCCCGTCCCCGCCCTGCCTTGGGAAGGCGTTCGCGATGCCACCACATACGGGTCAGCGCCATGGCAACCCACCGGAGGCCCTCTCGACGGACTCGTTCCCGGAATGGGAAGCGACGATCAGTCCGATGACTGTTTAAACCTCAACATCTGGACCCCATCAATCGATGGTTCCCACCCGATACTGATCTGGATCCACGGTGGAGCGTTCTCGTTGGGCGCCGGTTCGCTTGCGGTGTACAACGGCTCTCGACTCGCCGCCGCAACGAACACCGTCGTGGTCACCATCAACTACCGCGTCGGCGCACTTGGATTTCTCCTGATCGACGACCCGTCGTGCACTCCCAATGTTGGGCTTCTCGATCAAGTGGCTGCTCTCGAATGGGTTCACGACAACATCAGCGCATTCGGCGGCGACCCCGACAACGTCACGATCTTCGGAGAATCTGCCGGTGGCGGCAGCGTGCTTTCTCTTCTCGCCATGCCCGCAGCCGTTGGAACCTTTCAACGAGCAATCGTCCAGAGCGGAGCCACCGACCTACTTCTTGATCGCGAACGAGCCCTGCTTGTGACTGAGGCCGTGGCACGCTGCGCCGGTCTCGATCATGTCGATGTCGACGCGTTGCGCTCAATGTCGGGGCCAGACCTCATCGCCGCACAAGCACAAGCCGCCGGCGAACTGTTCATGACCGTCGGAACAATGCCCTTCCATCCCTGTGTCGATGGCGTCGTTCTTCCCCAAACCTGGCTCGAGGCTGCGGAATCTGGCTTCAACCCAGTGCCCGTCATCATCGGAACAACCCGTGACGAAATGGATCTGTTCAAGATGTTCGATCCAGGGGCGGCAACGCTCGACGATGCTGGGCTTCGCGCTCGACTTAGCGCGACTGGCAAGAACGTCGACACACTTATTGATGCCTACGCCGCAACCGGAACGGCAGACCCACCGCGCGTCTGGGCTCGAGTCAACACCGATACCGCTATGTGGCTGCATGCACTCGCTATTGCAGAGGCCCGATCAGCGCACGCACCGACGTGGATGTATCGCTTTGATTGGGAGGCCGCGTCACCAGATATGGGCGCTCCCCATGGCGTCGACATTCCTTTCCCGTTCACCACCATCGACGTCGATGGTTGGGACGCCTTTATCAAAGATCCCGAACAAGCGATGTCTCTCGCATCAGTGATCCAGCGGTCATGGGCGGACTTCGCCAACGATGGCATTCCGACACTGGGCGATACTGTCTGGCCAGCCTTTGGCACCGAAAACCGCTCCACTGCGATTTTCGGACGAAACGTCACGGTTGAATCTGACCCCAACGGTCAAGTTCGGCAAGCATGGGACAACTGAGCGCTCCGTCTAAAGAGCGTTCAACAATTCAGGGGGAACAATGAAGTACACATCGCTTGGGACCACCGGCGTTTCTGTCAGTCGTTATTGCCTCGGGGCGATGATGTTTGGGCAAATGGGCAACACCGATCACGCCGAATGCATTCGCATCATCCATAAAGCAATCGATGCGGGCATCAACTTCATTGACACCGCCGACGCGTACTCCGGCGGCGAAAGCGAAGAGATCGTCGGCAAGGCCATCGCCGGCCGTCGCGACGAACTCATTATTGCAACGAAGATGTATCACCCTGTTGGAACAGGCCGGAACCAAAAGGGCAACTCTCGGCGTTGGATGACGCAAGCTATCGAAGGAAGCCTGCGACGCCTCGATACCGATCGCATTGATCTCTTTCAGTTGCATCGCTTCGACGAAAGCGTTGCGCTTGAAGATTCCATGGGCGGTCTCACCGATCTCACCACAAACGGAAAGATCATCTACGCCGGACATTCCGCGTGGCCCACTGAGCGGATGGTCGAAGCTCAATGGACCGCCGAGAAGATGGGTTTTGTAAAATTCCGCTGCGAACAGGCCTCGTATTCGATTCTCAAGCGTCGCATCGAACGACATGTCCTTCCAACAACCGCTCGCTACGGCATGGGGGTCATCACCTACAGCCCGCTCGGCGGAAGTTGGCTTTCAGGCCGCTACCGCGAACTCGGCGACGTCCCCGAATCATCACGCCTCGCCATGATGGGCAAGCGCTGGGGTCAAGAACTCGATTCGCCACAGAATCGGGCCCGCATGAACGCAACCGTTGCCCTGCAATCGCTTGCCAACGATGCCGGTATTCCGCTTGCCCATCTCGCAACGGCGTGGGCGATGGAACACCCCAATGTCTCGTCAGTGATCATCGGGCCGCGCACGATGGAACAACTCGACGATCTCATCTCGTGCGCCGAACTTCGCCTTGATGCCGATCTTCTCGACGCGATCGACCAAGTCGTCGCTTCCGGCGAAGACGTTGTTGAGGAAGACAAGTCCATTGATCCCCCGTCACTGCGGGCCAAGGCCCGCCGTCGACCGGCATGAAAGATTTCAAATGACCAATATTGAACGACTTCCGTACGACGAGTTTTCTTTCTTCGAGGACAACGCTACCGAGGTCGGAATCGCATGGAATGGCCCGCCAGTGGTTCGCCGAGTTCGTGTCAACGTCGATGCCGACCGCGCGCTTAGCGCGCTCGTGTGGGGAACAGCGTCACCAGAGATCGTGTTCTTGCACGGCGGTGCGCAGAACGCTCACACCTGGGACACCGTCGCGCTTGCCCTTGGCCGACCACTTGTTGCAATTGACCTCCCCGGCCATGGCCACTCTGACGGCGGAAAGAACGGAAGCCTCAACGTTCCGTCCAACGCTCAGGATATTGCTGTCGCCATAAGAGAACTTGCCCCCAACGCGAAACTTGTTGTGGGCATGTCACTTGGCGGAATGACGAGCCTTGCTCTCGCTGGTCACGCTCCTGAACTTGTACAACGCCTTGCCCTCGTCGATGTCACTCCCGGAGTCGATGGACCAAAGTCGCAACAGATCGCCAACTTCATTAACGGTCCGGAATCGTTTCCAAATTTCGATGAACTCCTTGCGCGCACCATTGAGTTCAATCCGACACGAACCGAATCATCGCTGCGCCGCGGCATCTTGCATAACGCCCTGCAACTCGAAGATGGTTCGTGGGTTTGGCGCTATCGCCGCATGGTCGAGTCCGGGGGCGATCACCCGGACTTCTCCTCGCTGTGGGACATCATCAGCGCGAGTTCTATGCCACTTCTTCTCGCTCGGGGCATGCTTTCGCAGTCCGTCGTTGACGATGCCGATGAAGCCGAACTCGTGAAGCGCCGGCCCGATGCTCAAATCGTTCACGTCGAACAGGCTGGACACAGCATCCAGGGCGACCAACCCGTCGAACTGGCCCGTATCCTCAATGAGTTCGTTGACGCTTGAGCATCTTCTCCCACCGACCCAATTCCCTAGGACCTTCACATGACTTGGACGACCGCCGACATCCCTGATCTCACCGGAAAGATTGCGGTGGTCACCGGGTCGAACGCCGGATTGGGTTTCCACATTGCAACCGATCTTGCTGGGGCAGGCGCTCGAGTCATCATGGCGTGTCGCAACGAGGCGAAAGCTTCTGAGGCAGCAAACAAGATCCGTCAGACCTCGCCTCGCGGCACGGTTGAAACCATGACGCTGGATCTTGCTGATCTGTCATCAGTTACGGCGTTCAGCGAGCGACTCCTTTCGACCGTCGATCGCCTCGACATTCTCGGAAACAACGCCGGCCTCATGGCTGTCGACGAATCAAAAACTGTCGATGGCTTTGAAACGCAGTTTGGGGTCAACCACCTCGGGCACTTCGCTCTTACCGGTTTAGTCCTGCCGCTCTTGCTCGCAACACCCGGCTCACGCGTGGTGAACCACTCAAGCATGGGACATCGCCCCGGCAAGATGCATCTCGATGATCTCAATTACGAACACCACCGTTACTCACGTTGGCCGGCCTATTTCCAAAGCAAGTTGGCAAACCTGTTGTTCTCGCTCGATCTGCAGCGCCGCCTTTCGCTCGCAGGATCATCAACCATTGCGCTCACCGCGCACCCGGGCGGAAGTCGCACTGACCTCGGCGTCGAAGGTTCTGGCCTTTCCAACAAAGTTCTCAAGCCAACCGGCGGATTCGGACAGTCCGCAGCGAAAGGTGCTCTGCCATTCGTGCGCGCGTGTGTCGATCCTTCCGCTAAGGGAGGCGAGTTCTACGGTCCGCGCTTGCTCATGTTTGGCTCGCCCAAGTTAGAGATCCCGACAAAGCGAGCTCGGGATGCAGCTGTTGCGACACAACTTTGGACTCGTTCGGAAGAACTCACCGGAGTTCGCTACCTCGACTGAGACGTCGATCAGTCGTAGTGCCAGTCGCGCTCGGGTGGCGCGGTGTATTCGATGCATTGCACATCGAACCAAATTGGCAAAAGGTGCTTCACGTAGAACGCGTGAACTGTGCTCGCCGGATTCACGAGGTCTTCGTAGACCTTCAACTTGATATCAGGTTCGGTTTTCTGCATTTCCGCAATTCGCCCACACAATGCATCGACTTCTTCGCGTGTGTCGTGCAACAGTCCGAGATGGTCATAACCGGGCGACGACATCGGCTTCGGACTCTCCGCCAAGAGAATGAATTGCGTTGCTCGCTCGTCGAGCATCATCAACAAACCGCTCTGGCCAAGGATTTCAACGTCCTTGCAGTCCCAGCCAAAAAGGTCGCCGTAAAAGGCCCGGACTTGATCGCGGAATTCCGGCGTGAGAGTCCCAGGGGCAAACGTGAGTTCCATGTGATTGAAGCGCATCATGGCGCCGACCATAGAACGATCTGATTCCTGCCGCTGCCGCTAGGGAAGAAAGGTTCCTGTGAACGTTCGGTCGGTGTGCTGCGCCCGCCAAGCCAACATTGCCCTTGCTTCGGCCCAGGCCCGGTCGGAGTCCACAAGCATCGTCCGCCAGGTTGGATCGGCCGCGAGGTCATAAACAAGCGCCTCACCGTCGGCGAACTGCACGTATCCGACATCGCCACTTCTCCGAACCGTTAGTTGATGTCCCGCACTTCGACGATCTGCCGGCCACTGCGCCCCATGGCGACCGGCAGTGAAGAACCGCCAATCGAACTCCCAAAATGCTGCGTCTCGCCACTCTTCTGGCACGACACCATCAAGAAATGGTGTGAGCGATCGACCGTCGCACTGCCGCGGCACTGGTTCATGCAACATTTCACACAACGTTGGGAAAACATCAACGGCTTCACTAAACGAATCGATCACCGTGCCGGCACTCTCGGACTTACGCGGATCGCGAATGATCAACGGGATATGGAAACTTTCCTCGAACCATCCCATTTTTTGCACCATGCCGTGATCACCGAGTTGCTCGCCATGATCGGAAGTCACGACAATAATTGTGTTGTCCCATTGACCCGATTCACGAAGCGCTTGCCATACTCGGCCGAGCTGCTGATCGACATCGCTAATCATCCCGTAATACTGCGCGCGAATTTCGCGCTGTTCAGCTTCGTCGGCGGGCGCCACGAAGTAGGAGATCGACAACAGAAATTCATGAAGCGGATGAATATCTGAACCTGCAGCAATCGGAAGGTCAACCGCAGAACGGTCATAAGCAGTCGCCCACTCCCCTGCTGCCGCGAACGGCGGATGAGGACGCAAATGACTTAAGTGCACAAACCACGGTTGTTCTTGGGTAGGCAGCCACTCAAGGAATCGACTTGTAAGGAACGCGCTAACACCCACTTCGGCGGGTCGATCCGATTCCGTTGCTAAACCTTTTTCGGGATCAACTGGCATCTCGTATCCCTGCGACCGAACCCAATCCGCCCATACCTCGCGACCACGAGTGAGATCGAGTTCGCATCGAAAGCCTGGAAGGACTCCTTCATAGGTTTGGAGCCGTGGATCGTCATCGGCGACGGTGCGCGGATCGATTGCTTGGTCGGTATAGCCAAAGAGCACCGGGTCGTAGCCGCTCCGACGGGCAGCACGAGCGATGTTGTCGAATCGATCGTCGAGCGGCGACCCATTCATGACGACGCGGTTGTTCATTTGGTAGGTGCCGGTATACAGCGCAGCTCTTCCCGGACCGCATGGCGCTGCTTGGCCGTAATGACGGGCAAAGCGCACCCCTTCTGCACACAAGTCATCAAGCGCCGGAGTACGCACAACCCGATGGCCCGCAGCAGACAAGCACTCAGCCCTGAACTCGTCGAGGGTGATGAAGAGAACGTTGGGACGACCTTCAGACATGAACGGAGCGTACGGCACCGACGTAGCATCGGGATGTGGATCAACCGTTCTTCGACACCATCGAACCCGGACCTGATGCGGAAGAGCATTTTCGTCAGTTCGGCTGGGTTCTGACCGAGCCCCTTCGCCCCGAAGCGGTCGCCGAATTACGCAGTTGGGTTGACGATCTCATGATGTGGCCCGATGACGGTCCTTGGCTTCACTATCGAGAAGCCACCGCGAGCGGCCCGCGCCTTTGCCGAACAGAAAACTTTGTTCCCTTTCACGACGACCTGCGGGAACTTCTCACGCGAAGTGAGCTCTCCGACACGGCGTCGATACTCCTCGACGAAACTGCGGTGCTCTACAAAGAGAAGATCAACTACAAAGCTCCCGGTGGTGCCGGCTATTCAGCCCATCAAGATGCGCCCGCATACCGATTTATCGAAACCCATGTTTCATGCATGTTGGCCATCGACGATTCACGAGAGTCCAACGGTTGTCTCGAAGTCGTCTCGTCGATGCACGATGAAGTTCTTCCTATGGACGATAGAGGCTGCATCCGCGCCGACATTGTCGAGCAACTCGATTGGACACCCGCTCCCATCTGGGCCGGTCAGGCGTTGTGGTTCCATTCCCTCACTCCGCATCGCAGCGGCCCGAATACCTCGAATGAACCACGTCGTGCGCTCTACCCCACCTACAACGCGCTGCGAGAAGGCGACCTACGGGCGGCCTATTACGAACAGAAAGCAGCCGAATTCGCTGAGTCTGACGGTCCCCGCGTCTCACTCATCGGCGACTTTGAAGGCCAGATGCTCTGATGTCAACCGCGTCGATTGAGGCCATCGTTTCTCTCTACGCCACATGGGGCAATGAGAAGTACGACGAAGAGGTGAGCCAACTCGCACACGCCTTGCAGTGCGCAGCACTGGCTTCACGTGATGGCGCAAGTAAAGAACTCGTCGCCGCCGCCCTTCTTCACGATATTGGCCATCTGTTCGAAATCGAACGCAACAATGGCCCTGATCACCGTACTGATCTTCGACATGAACAAACGGGTTCGGAATTTCTTCAGGGGTTCTTTCCCGAATCCGTCATCGCCCCAATCGCCATGCATGTCGAGGCCAAGCGCTACTTGGCAGCCAACGAGCCCGGCTACTTCGAAGCTCTTTCGTATGGATCTCAGCGGAGCCTCGAGGTGCAAGGGGGACCATTTACTGCCAGCGAATGCGCAGAGTTTCTTACGCTCCAAGGAAGTGCTGACGCGGTCGATCTTCGCCGATGGGACGACTACGGGAAAGTGACCGACCTCGAGGTCCGTAACTTTGATTCGTGGATTCCACTCCTACGTGAAGTGGCAATCGGCTGAAATTCAGCGCTGACGGATCTGTGCTGCGCCAGAAATAAATGGAAGATCTGCGGGACTCAATGCACCCGCCGGCGCTTCGCACACTGCCGGAATCGCATTGACGCAACGATTCGCGGCGCTCGCGTTGCCGCCACCAGCGGCACCGGGCTCGCCCGGTTCGTTGCCATGAATAGTGATTTCCATATGCGGATGTCCGCTCATCACGACTCGGTGCTCGCCGCCCGGATTCAACGGCTGTTGCCAGTCGGGTGCACAGTCGTCGTCGATTCGGGTGACATGTTCAACGACAAGAAGTGGATGTCCCTTGACGATCCCGGTCACTACAAAGCGAAACGCTCCGAGTGTTCCTTCTTCGAAGATTCCCATTCCGGGAACTTCGATCGTTCGTTCCAGCGGACGACGCTCGACTGTCGTAACGACGTCGTCGATCTCAACCTCGAGGATGTCAGCCAAGACGCGGACCATTGGAGCCCACACGGTCATCAACGAAATTTGCTCAAGCATCTGGGGCATCGCATCCATGGGGCCACCGAGCCCGATGACATTGCGCACAACATCGGGAGCGTCATACAAGGCGTAGTTGAAAATCTCTTGAATGCGAAGCTCGGTGATACCCGCTCCAATACCGCTGATGAGGGCAGGAAGAATGTCAAGAGCCCAGCCTGGATC
>JASJMB010000059.1:0-72456 GCA_037620085.1 Acidimicrobiales bacterium
TGTCGACGAGATCCGCAGCGACCGCAGGAATATCAAAACGCTCACCCGAGGACGAAATGATGACTGATCCCGCTTCACCTCGTGTCAGACATGCAATCGCGCAATGTCCCGCCACCCTGCGTGCTGCTTCGTCAAAATCTGAAACCTCATAAAGCGAACAAATCTCGTCTTCATTGGCAAACAAGATATCGACGTGATGTTCGACGATTTCGAGGAACTCCGACCGATGACGATCGACACAGAACCCGTCAGAGAGCGAAAACGCGACGCGCGTTCCTGCACCGGCCGCCCAACCCATCACATTTCGGAGCGCGCTCTTCGCAGCAGGTTCGTCCCACAGATACCCCTCGAGATACACAACGCGTGCGGTTGGGACCAGAGAGAGATCCACATCGTCCGATGTCAGCTGACCCGCGACACCAAGTGATGTATTCATTGTGCGCTGGGCATCGGGAGTCACGCAGATCAGACATCGAGCAGTTCCCGCAGCAGCATCGGCGCCCGATGCAGTGAACCCATGGAAAGCGACTCCGGCGGCTCGGATGTCGTGAGCAAAAACGTCACCAAGGTCGTCCTCGGCGACTTTGCCAATAAAAGCAGCAGAGATTCCGAGCGACGCTAAACCTGCTGCCGTGTTCGCGGCAGAACCACCAGACATTTCAACTGCTGGAGGCATAGCGGCATAGATGGTTCGAGCCCGATCGGGATCGGTTATTTGCATCGAGCCCTTCACCATTGCGTGGTCGTCCAAGAAGGAGTCGTCGGTAAGGGCAAGTACATCGACGATGGCATTGCCGATGCAAAGAACATCAAGGGCTCGGTTCGAGGGAGGAAGAAGCGCAGTCATGGCGACCGACCCTACGCTGACGAGGTGACCGATACTGAACTCCCCCAGCACTCCAACGATGCCAACCCTTTCAGGCTTCCTGGCCCAGTTCGTCCCGTTCGTTACGACCTGACTCTGGAGCCCGACCTCGAAGCGGCCACCTTCGCCGGCGAGGTCACGATCGATCTTTTGCTTTCGGCAGCCACCAAGACAATCTCATGCAACGCTCTCGATCTCGACATTCTTGCCGCCGAGGTTGTCGAAGGTTCGCTGGCCGATGACGCCCCCACTATTGCCGTCACTCAGGTTGCTCTCGATCCTGAGACAGAACGAGTCACCTTCACGCTAAGCCGAGCCCTTTCTGCCGGCGAAGCCCATCTCCGAATCCGATTCACCGGGGTGTTAAACGACAAACTGCGCGGCTTTTACCGCTCGACCTTCACTGACACTGACGGAATCGAACAGGTCATCGCTACGACGCAATTTGAAGCGACCGATGCTCGCCGAGCTTTCCCATGCTGGGACGAGCCCGATCACAAAGGATCCTTCGCTATCTCTCTCATCATCGAAGAAGAACTCTTTGCTGTGTCGAACGCACGTGAGATTTCTCGAACAGCCGCACCCAACCGACCGGGCAAGCACATTGTGCGCTTTGCCGAAACCATCGTCATGTCCACATATCTCGTTGCGTTCATCGTCGGCCCACTTGAAGCAACCGATCCCATCGACGTCGATGGGATCCCCATGCGCGTGATCTTTCCGAAGGGAAAGCAACACCTCACCGCCTACGCATTAGAAGTCGGAGCATTTTGCCTCCGACACTTCGCCAACTATTACGGAATCGCCTATCCAGGCGACAAACTCGACCTCGTTGCGGTTCCGGACTTTGCCTTTGGAGCCATGGAGAACCTCGGATGTGTGACCTTCCGCGAAATCCTTCTTCTCGTCGACCCAGCAACCACCACGCAGGCCGAACTCCTCAACGTCACCGACGTCATCAATCACGAACTCGCCCACATGTGGTTCGGTGACCTCGTCACCATGAAGTGGTGGAATGGCATTTGGCTCAACGAAGCCTTCGCCACGTTCATGGAAATGCACGCGACTGATGCGTTCCGTCCGCAGTGGGACCGTTGGACAACATTTGGCCTCTCACGCACTGCTGCATTCGATACCGATTCGCTCACGAGCACGCGCCCCATCGAATACCCCGTCATTTCTCCCGCCGATGCAGAGGGGATGTTCGACATCCTCACCTACGAAAAAGGTGCTGCGGTTGTTCGCATGCTCGAGCAGTACCTCGGCGAGGACCAGTTCCGCGCGGGCATCCGCCAGTACCTCGCAGAGCACGCCTACGGCACCACAGAAACGACCGACCTCTGGGACGCCATCGAATCTGCAACCGGCGAACCTGTTCGTCGAATCATGGACTCCTGGATCTTCCAGGGCGGATTTCCAGTCCTCTCCGTCGAAACCGTGAACGATGGACGCACTCTGCGGATCTCGCAACATCGATTTGGTTACTCCGGAGATCTTGGCGATGGCGAGTCGACCATTCCTGCTCACGATGACACCGCCGTGTGGATCGTGCCGTTGATCTTTTCCCAGCGAAGCGCTATCGACGGCGTCATCACATTCGAAAAAGTCTTACTTGACCAACGCTCGATTGATATCGACCTCGTTGAACCCGCCACCTGGATCTTGATGAATACCGAGGGCACCGGCTTCTATCGAGCGAAGTATGCACCCGACCTCCGTTCCGCACTCGTGAGTCACGCACAAGCCGAGCTCTCTTCGATTGAACGCTACGGATTGGTCGATGACATTTGGGCATCGGTACTCGCTGGAGACCTCGAAGCTCATGATTACCTCGAGATGGCGGAAGTATTTACGGATGAAACTGATCTCTCCGTATGGCAACGAATCATCGCCGGGTTGAATGCGCTTGATCGAATCGTCGATAGCGATGCCCGCTCCGTACTTCACACGCGAATTCGCGGCATCATCAGCCCCGCATACGAACGACTCGGAGCCGATCCAAAATCTGAAGACTCCGACCGCGATGGCGCATTGCGAGGCGTGTTGTTCGAAGCACTTGGAACTATCGGCGGCAATCTCGATGTTCGGTCACGAGCACGTGTGCTTCTGACGATCGATGCCCTCGATCCCGACCCTGCGTTAGTAGCAGCATCGGTAAACATCGTCGCAGCCACAGGGACTTCCGAGGAATTCGATGACTTCATCACGCGAATGAAGGCCGCCTCGACGCCGCAGGAAGAACTCCGCTACCTCGGCGCTCTCGCCGACTTTCCCGATCCTGATCTCATCGCCCGATTGGTGCGAATGACATTGACTGATGATGTGAGGAGCCAGAACGCGCCGCTTCTTCTCCGTCGGGCACTTTCAAATCGTGATGCTGGGGAAATTGCTTGGTTCTTCGTGAGTTCTGAATGGGATGCGATCACCACCCGACTTCCATCGAATTCCATCGCTCGCTTTCTTGAGGGGATTCGCGGCCTGTCGAAACCAAGCGTCGCTGCAGAGGTGCTCTCGTTCTTCGAGACCCACGAAGTTCCTCAAGGCGACAAGATCCTCGCCCAGCACCTTGAACGCCTCGAAGTAAATGTTGCGTTGCGTCAACGCGAGTCAGTACGACTCGCGCGCAGACTGCTTCACAACCGTTGATTCCATTCGATTCGGAACGTGTCCGGATCAGAGCCACTTCTTACGGCGAAAATAGAGATACAGGCAGCTTGTTGTAAAAAGCATCAATCCGAGCGCGCCGTAGTACCCGAACTTCCAATGAAGTTCGGGCATATCGGTGAAATTCATGCCGTAGATACCAGCGATCAAGGTCGCAACAATAAGGATTGCGCCCCAAGAGGTCATCTTCTTCATCACTTCGTTCATTCGGTTTGAAGCGAGGGCGAGACTTGCGTCGACCACATTGCCCATTAGCTCACGTTGCGTATCGATCTGGTCGACGACTCGCAGTAAATGATCGAGAACATCTTCGAAGTAGACGATCGACGTTTCCTCAACCCATGGAACTTCCCGACGCAAAAGCGCGAGCAAGACGTCTCGCAATGGGACGACCCTGCGACGAAATGTAATCATCGATCGTCGCAGTTCAAGCAGTTCTTGTTGCAACGTTCCTTCTGGAGGCGGACCAAGGTCAAAAAGCGCCTCTTCGATTAGCTCGAGTGCGTCTTCTGCTCGTTCCGCCTCAGCGAAATAACCATCGACCAACTCATCAAGAAGGCAATAAAGAAGGAAACCGACACCAGTGTCGAGGCTCCGAATGCGCCCATACCGCCGGGTGACCTCGGCTATCGAAAACGTTTCGCCGTGGTCGTTAGTTTCTCGAACCGTAATGAGCCAATTCGGCCCGATAAAGAAATCCACCTCGCACATATCGCCGTCGCCAGCCCGCGCATTCGCAACGAGGAACGCATGAAGCGGATAGCGATTGAGTTTGGCCCGCTGACCATGTTTCCGGACATCTTCGATTGCTAACTCATGCAGATTAAGGCCCGTCGCGAGTGAATCCAGATCTTCTTCTTCTGGCCCGCAAAGATCGATCCAAAGCAAATTTGAAGGATCGGTAATCGCAGACACAATCGCTTGTAAGCCGCTCACCGACCACGAGGTTTCGCCGTTGTAAACCGTTGCGGTCAACATGTCGAGTCGACCTCGGCGAGTTCGCTAGAGACTGCGGCTTCGCGTTCCGTCGTGCTGAGACCGTGATAACGCCGCTCCCACCGAGCGGCAAAACGTTGTGCACCCCAGGCGAGAGTGATCACGAGTACAACAACGCCAAGTCCTCGTAGATGCTGATAGCCACTTCCCACTGTCCCCATTGAGACCACCGAAGTGGGCCAGACAAACCAACTAGCTGCGAGACAAACAACCAAATACGACGGGCGATAGCGGCCAAGACCACAGGCCGCAAGCAGTGCGAATCCTGTCACCAGATACCAAGGCCAAATCACCGGGCCGAGCAGAACATACGCAACCAACATCACACCCGTGGCTTTGATGTATCCGACTCGCGGACTGCGCATCAGCATCACGAACGCAATCGCCGCGGTCGCCAAAAGACCGAGAGCCCGGACTCCAGACGCAAGAAGTTGGCCATTGACGTCAAGTCCGACTCCATTGAGGATCTCAGCGATGCTGAACCCCAGCTTGGTGGTTGGCGAATAGGTGTCGTTGACTTTTCCAGTGCTCGTGAGAGCTGTGATCCAGCCTGGACCCAGACCAACAAAGAAACAACCGACGACGATTGCGGCGATCGAAGAGGCAAAGACCGCCACTGTTGTGACAACACGTTCTTTCCACGTGGCGATTGCCCCACGCCAGCACCAACCCAGGTACAACAAACCGACCGCCGCGGGAAGTTTCACCGCTGTTGCAGCAGCGATAAGCGCTACCGCCAACTTCTTCTTATCTCGCTGCGCTGCGGCAAGACCGAGCGCGAGAAAACCAAACATGATCGCGTCGTTGTGCACCCCACCGATGATGTGCAGAATCATGATCGGATTACCAATGCCGATCGC
Organism: Acidimicrobiales bacterium; assembly: GCA_037620085.1. GTDB lineage: Bacteria > Actinomycetota > Acidimicrobiia > Acidimicrobiales > Acidimicrobilacustridaceae > Acidimicrobilacustris. The sequence continues at coordinate 5,386 of JASJMB010000059.1, forward strand.
GATCGCCACTGCCGCTGAGAGCCCATTTCCAACGGCGATCATGCCGATTCCGATCGCAGCCATGACCACGCCGATCCAAACAATCAGCCGGTAAAAGTTGATCGCCGCCACCTGATCATGCCCTGCGAGTTCAACCGCAGACCGGGCCGCCATCACCGCTACTGGTCCGTACGGCGCGGGCGCCGAACGCCACACCGGATCGGCACCACTCGTAAAATCATTGCGGCCAAGTTCGACAGGCCCCACCGAACTTGGATCAATACCGCGGCTCGCCATCTCGCCTTGGGCAACGTAGCTATAGACATCGTTCGAAAGAAGCGGTGGACCAAGAGAAACCGGAATCGCCCACAGCGCAATGACAGCGCCAACCACGACAACGGCCCGACGCGGATCAGCGATACGGCCGGCGCGATAAACAAGACCAAGCCAGCCAAGACCTATAAGGATTAAGCCGAGAAGGAACCACATCGTTGATTGAGTGCTGTTTCCCGGTTGGGCAATTCCGGGTATCGACAATCGCCAGCTTGGAACGGCCAGGCGCCATCGTGGAGCAGACGCCGCAATTACCGTGGCTCCCACTACTCCGCTTAGTGCGCTAAGAGCGGCCTGCCACCAACGAGAGCCAGCAGCGACAGCCGGCTGCCAATGGGACTCATCTTGCTCTTGGCGAAGCGCTTCATCAGACGGACCGAGAAGGATGGCCCGGCCACGCTCTACGAGGCGGCGCAGTTCTGGCGAGGTCGCGACCGCCGTACGGGCACGTTCCAAAGTGGAAGACACGAGGCGAGGCTAGTGGCGAGTGAGGCCGTTGAAGGGTCTACCCAAGTTGCACGTCGAGCGCATCAAGCAGCGGTTTTGACGGTGTGCCCCAGCCGGGCTCGTACCCGACCATCTCGCGGAGCGTCTCCGCCGTCCACCGATCCTCAAGAACTTCGATCATGTCGGCGTCCACCTTTGCTGGATGTGTAACCCCGCAGGCCCAACTGAGACGCTCGAGTTCAAATCGAACTCCGGCGAGGTAATTGCTGCAGCGAACGCCTTTGTCCTCGGGGTCGAGTCCCCGAGTGAGACGGCGATTTTGTGTGGCAACACCCGTCGGGCACCGATCTGTGTGGCATCGCTGTGACTGAATGCAGCCGATCGAGAACAACGCAGTGCGCCCAACATTGACCATGTCGCAACCCAGCGCAATCGCGGTAAACGCTGCATCGGGAAGGCCGAGCTTTCCTGAGCCGATGAAAACAACATCGTCGGTGATTCCAACCTCAGCGAAGCAGCGATACACCCGAGTGAACCCCCATCGGAAGGGCAGCGAAACGTGATCGCTGAACGCAAGCGGTGCAGCCCCGGTTCCGCCCTCACCACCATCAATCGTGATGAAGTCCGGACCCCGTCCAGTCGCTGCCATCAATGTCGCTAGTTCGGTCCAGAATTCTCGCTGCCCTACAGCGGCTTTGATCCCAACCGGAAGCCCAGTGGCATCGGCAAGAACTTCAACGAAGTCGATAAGACTGGCGACGTCATTGAACGCAGAATGTGCAGCTGGGCTCTTGCAGTCACGCCCAACCGGGACTCCCCGGATTGCCGCAATTTCCGGCGTGACCTTCTTGCCTGGAAGCAAGCCCCCGAGTCCTGGCTTTGCGCCTTGGCTCAACTTGATTTCGATCGCCCGAATCGGCGCTGCCTGCACCTGTTCGATAGCGCGCGCAAGATTAAATGAGCCGTCTTCGTTTCGGCAACCGAAGTAGCCAGTGCCAATCTGCCAAATGAGATCGGCGCCGTGGAGATGGTGCGGAGTGATGCCACCTTCGCCGGTCGTGTGCAACGCCCCTGCCATTGCGCAGCCTCGGTCGAGCGCCTCAATTGCTGCACCGCTCAATGATCCGAAACTCATCCCGGAGACATTGACAATTGATGCAGGACGAAATGAGTGTCGCCGGTCATGCGAAGCCCCGAGAACTTTGGCGCACGGCAATGGCCGCGACGGATCGGGATGCGCGGGAGCATCGGCTGGGCCGTCGAGCGGAAACATCGACTGCTTGATGATCGTGTAGTTGCGCGATTGGTCAAGATCGTTGTCGGTGCCGAAACCAAAATATGTATTCTGCTGCTTGGCCGTTGAGTACACCCACCGGCGATCGTCGCGACTGAAAGGTTTTTCTTCGTTGTTGTCCGTAACGATGTATTGACGAAGTTCAGGACCAACTGCTTCAAGCATGTATCGGAAATGACCGAGGATGGGGAAATTTCGAAGAATCGCGTGCTTCCGTTGCGTGAGGTCATAGATCGCGATCAAAAGAAGACACAACATCAACACTGCAAGCACGACTAGCACGACAGTCCATGTCATGACCGAATCCTAGAGGGCTACTACCCAGAAAGGCTTTCGGAAACTTTGCGGTCTCAGATGAGCGCCAGAACCAAACCAATCTGACCAAGGTGGTAGGTCACCATCACGATGATGCGACTCTTTGGAACTTCAGAAACAAAGCGAGTCCAACCCAGCAGCGAGTCACTCGATGCAAACAACAACGCACCGGCGATCGCAAAGAATTGGCCCGTTCCAATCGCCGAAGCCACCATCAGAGAAATCACGGCGATATAACCAGAGACCGGCCCGATCAGTGCTTTGTCGACACCGCCGGCCCCTTGAACGATCCGACGACCAACCAAAAGCGCAATCAGTCCCATCAGCACAACCCCAAACACCAATCCGCCAAACGAGATCCCAAGAGCCACGAGACCGACTACATAGAAGATGTGTGCGACAAAAAATGCGCCTAGGCCCGCAAGGAACTTGTCTGTTGGCAGCATGAGCGCAATGTCACCCGCCATTGACGACACGAGTCCGATTACGAGCATCAATCGTGCAAAGTCAGAACTCGGATCAAGCGTTACCGCTACGGCGATCAGAAAAACCATCACGAGCGGTTTAAGCACATACTCCGCCGCTCGAGAGTTGTTGGCGACAACCAGCCAATCGCAAACAGCGACGACACAAGTAAGCGAGAGAAGCAGAAAAGCCAGCGCAGTCATCGATTGCTCACGGGGCATCAAGCCTTGGGAGTACCAACGACATGCTGTCAGGACAAACCTGCCGGCCTTCTAGCCAATCACGCAGATCATCGATCGGTACCCACACTGCTTCGACGATTTCATTATCGGAAAAGTCAAACGGCCCTTCGCAACGTGCCTGATAGATGCGCGCCACTTCACGAACATCGTCGTCTTCGTAGGACCCCTCACCTAGATAGGCAAGTTCCGCCGAGACACCTAGCTCTTCAATGAGTTCACGCGCCGCCGCCAATTCCCAGGCCTCACCCGCAGCGACAACGCCGCTCACAGCGATATCCCACACGTCCGGCCAAAGATCTTTCCAAGCTGCTCGTCGGTGAATCAACAGTTCGTCGACGTCATTGCGCACAACGATGAATACCGAACGATGGAGAAGATTTTCGCGACGCATTTCAGCGCGGGTCACTTCGCCAACAACCATCCCCATCGCATCGAGTTGATCGATGAGTTCCTCATCTGCGGAGCCATCAGGCATCAGAGGGCTGCCGCTCGTTCACAAGCCTCAGAAAAAGTCACGCCTTCATCGAAGAGTGCCCGAAGTTGCACCACATGACGCGGGCGATTCATTCCCAGCACACCCGTGAGTCGGTCTCCATCGCCATAAAGGGCCACGAATCGAAATTCTGCTGTGGTGCCGTGCGCGATCCGACATTCATCGGTTGGCATTGGTCGCCCCGCGAGTTGAATCTTTCGATCGTATTGATCACTCCAGAACCACGGGATTGGATCAAATACCGCAGGCGTTTCTCCGCTCGCTTCCGCCAAGAGCCTCCGAGCAGCAGCCTCTCCCCCAGCGATTGCGGTCTCCCAATGTTCGACACGAAGCGTGCGTCCGAACCGCTCGCTGGGATAACGAGCAATATCTCCTGCTGCCACGACGCCAGGGGCGGCCAGCAGCGTGTTGTCACACACAACGCCATCGTCGAGCCCGATTCCAGATCCTTCGAGCCACTGGGTATTGACGGTGACGCCAATTCCGACGACGACAACTTCGGTCTCGACGACAGTTCCATCGCTCAGAGCAACCGCTCGAACGCGTTCAACTCCATCGACTGAGCTTGTTTCAATCTGTAAGACGCCAGTACCGAGCCTGAGGTCAACACCGTTTTCGATATGCACCTGCGCACAGACTTGACCCATCTCGGCGCCGATGACGCGTTCAAGGGGCAGTGGCAACGCCTCGACCAGCGTGACGTCAAGGCCGCGCTTGCGGCAACTTGATGCAACCTCGGCACCGATGAATCCTGCGCCAATGACCACAACACGTGATGGTCCTGCATCGAGTTCTGCTCGCAACGCAAGGCTGTCGGCCAATGTGCGCACGACATGCACACCCGCGATTCCTGCCGTATCAGGCAACCGGCGTGCAGACGCCCCACTCGCAATGACTAATGAGTCGAACGACGAGGTTTCCACCGCTCCGGTCGGACCCTCAAGAACGATCTGGCGAGATGAAAGGTCCAGTGCTTTCGCTCGAGTTCCCAGACGGAAATCGAGGTTCAGATCTTCCTTCCCCGCCGGAAGAAGAATCTTCTCTGGTTCCCATTCTCCGGTGAGGATCTGTTTCGAAAGCGGAGGACGGTCGTAAGGCCGCTCAGGATCGGCGTCGACAACAACAATCGGGCCGAGCTGACCCTGAAGACGCAGAGTTCGGGCCGCATTAATACCGGCGAGCGACGCGCCAACGATGACGGTGGTGGTAGTCATGACACAACTGAGAGCTCAGGCGCATTGCGCGCCTAAACGAGACTCAGTCCTCAGCGATCGAAATCGCCTGCTTCGGGCACCGCTGCACCGATTCTTCCATCTTGGCCCGCATTGATTCAGGCGGATTCTCGTCGAGCACATAAAGGAAATCGTCGTCACGGACCTCGAAGATTTCCGGCGCGATGCCCATGCAGACGGCGTTGCTTTCACACAGATCGAAATCGACCACGATTCGCATGACGGTCCCCTTCTCGGAGTATTGGTGACTTGGTTGCTCGGGGGCTGCTGCCTCCGAGGTGCCATCTTGCCTCATCTGCCGCTGCCGGGGTGACGAAGGGTCGGGTGACGTGGCAGATTGGTGCCATGAATGAAATTGCGCCCCTTGCCGGGGTCCGGATTATCGAAGCTTCGATGCTCGGACCCGCAGCCGTCACCACCAATCTCGCCGAACTCGGCGCCGATGTCATCAAGGTCGAAGCCCCTGGTGGCGATTACGGCCGCCAGATGACCTGGCCCATCGTCGAAGACACCTCGCTGCTCTTTCTCCATTGCAATCGCGGGAAACGATCCATCGTTCTTGATCTTCGAACCGAAGAGGGCGTCCAGGCATTCAAGGAACTCGCCGCCGATGCCGACGTCGTCGTCGAAGCGATGCGTCCCGGTGCACTCGCTCGTCGCGGTCTCGGCTACGAAGATCTCAAGGCGATCAACCCCAAGATCGTCTTCATGACAATCAGTGGCTACGGAATGACTGGTCCCTATCGCGACCTCCCGAGCCATGGCATCGCGTACGACACGTGGGCCGGCGTCATCGAACCCGCATACGACGAAGAGGGCTACTGCTACATCCCTCCCCACATTTCAATCGGGATCAACGCGGGACCGATGTACGGAGCCCTCGGAATCTTGGCCGGCATCATTAAGGCACGAGCGACTGGCGAGGGTTGCTACATGGAAATCGCCCAGTCCGATGCGGCGGCCGCCTTCGATTGGTATCGCAGCGAATCATTCAAGGCCTACGAGCGACCACAATCAGAGGTCACCGGCAACAAGGCCGACAACTACGAACGTCGGGCACCAGGTACCTCTGGAATGAAGGAGGGCGTGCGCTATCAGATGTACGAAACCTCCGATGGACACATTCTCTTCATGGCCTCAGAACAAGAGTTCTGGAAAAACTTCTGCAAGGGCGTCGGTCGAGAAGATCTTTTCGAAAAGTTTCCCGGTTCCAAATATGCCGATCACGCTCGTGGAAATCGGGAGCTTCTCGCCATTCTCACCGAGATCTTCAAGTCAAAGACCTCACGAGAATGGATGGACTTCGGCGGCGAATGGAACACTCCTCTCGCTCCGGTCAACACTCCATCATCAATGCAGAACGATCCCCAGTTTCAAGATCGCATGCAATGGATCCCCAAAGAGATCCTTGGTGCGGACATGTTGCCGAATCCGGTCAAAATCATCGGTGGCGAACTTCCGATTCCACGCAAAGCCCCTGAATGCGGACAGCACAGCGACGAAATTCTGAGCGAATTGCTCGGCTACGACGCTGACCGAATCGCCCAACTTCACGAAAAGGGCGTTCTCGGCTGAACTCCAGCCAAGAACCTCTCTCGCCTCCCGTTGCGGACACGGCGGGATCAGCGTCGACGCATCAGGTTTCGCGTCTGCGGATTCTTGGTCGCGTCCTTTTCCTCGCCGTCATGGCCTTTGCCTTTTATGGCCTCGCTCCACGACTGCTCGACATGTGGGACCAAGTCCCGCAGTTGCGTACCGTCAGCATCTATTGGTTTGTCGCAATTTTGTTGTTTCAGGTTGGCTCCTACGCATGCGCTTGGGAACTCACTCGCATCGCTCTGCCTAAGGTCACGTGGTTCGTTGCCTCCACCGCTCAGCTCACATCAAATGCTGTAGCCAAAGTCGTTCCTGGCGGCGCGGCCATCGGTGCGGCAACGGGTTTTCGGATGTTGTCGGTCTCGGGGATCGATCGTGGCTCAGCCGGAGCGGCGCTCACCGCTACCTCAATCATTTCCAATGGTGTCTTGTTATGCCTACCGATGGTGGCGCTCGTTCTTTCGATCTTGGGTGCTCCAATCCCCGGCGGCATGATCCATGTCGCTTGGGGCGGCGCAGTACTTGCCGCTGCACTCTTTGCCTTCGCATTTTCGCTCGTACGTTTCGATCGGCCAATCCAGTGGTTCGGTCGATTCGTGACAGCGATCGCCTCATGGATCAATCGAAGGCGAGGACGGACGGGCGGACCCACTGTCGAAGGAATCATCCGCCAACGCGACCAGATGGTCAGCAGTCTCGGCGCCCGATGGCGGGATGCGCTTCTCGCTGCGGTTGGCAACTGGCTCCTTGATTATTTTGCTCTCGTTTGCGCGTTAAAAGCGTGCGGAGTCGACCCACGACTCAGCCTGGTACTCCTCGCCTACGCGGTCGCAGCAGTTCTCGGCATGATTCCGATCACACCCGGTGGCGTTGGCTTTGTTGAGGCAGGGCTCACAGCGATGCTCGTGCTCGCTGGTGTCCCCGGGGACAAGGCACTGCTGGCAACACTTGCGTACCGGATCGCTTCGTATTGGTTGCCCTTGCCTGCCGGTCTTGGTGCCCATTTCCTCTTCAAACATCGCTACGGCCGAACCTCCGAGCCTCCTGATGACGGCCCGAACCCCCAAAGCGCAGTTCAGACGCAGCCGACAACCTGAGTAGATCCCCCCGACCCGGGAAAAATTGCTCACACATTGATGACTTCTGCCGACATGACAGGAAGGGACTCGAAGCGTCCTGAAATGCAACATCGTCGACCCCAAGCCATTGAAGGAGCGCATCATGAACAGCACCGCAACCGACGCCGCATTCACCAATGCTCTGCGCAGCCGAGCAGAGTCGCTCCGGTTTCGATCCTCGAGTCTCAATCCAGTCCTCGCTTCGACCTACCAGCGCCGAGCATGCGAACTCGAGTTGGAACTGTGGGTGCACGAGGTTCGAAGTGGGATCACCCCCGTCGACCCTCCGCTAGCGGCCTGACACGAACGAACATTGAGTCGCGCTCAATGTCGTAGATTCGCTCCGTCCATCATCTTTGAGGAGCGACCGAGCCCATGGGATTCCCGAACGACGTCAAGATCATCGAAACCTTTGTCGGCATGCCGAGCCGCGACCGTAGAGAGGTCTACAAGTTCCTTGCCCCTCATTTGCGCGACCAAGAATCCAAAGATTTCAGATTCCCTGCGCAATACATGTTCAAAGACGTTCCGGCCGATACCGATGAAGGCGTCGATCCCGTTGCGCTTGTGCTCGACAATCTTGATCGCCACAACATCGAAAAAGCGATGCTCGGATACAACCCGAACAATCCCGATTGCATCCGGGCACTCGAAGAACACCCAGATCGTTTCTTTACCTGTTTCGAATTCGATCCAACCGACGTCATGCCCGCGATCGAAAAGATTCGAGAAGTTGCTGCTAGTGGTGTCAACCTTCGAGCCATCAGCACGTTTCCCGCCGGGTACCGCACCCCGCTCAACGACAAGAAGATGTACCCGTTCTATTCACTTGCATGTGAACTTGACCTTCCCATCTTCTGTTGTGTCGGTATTCCTGGCCCGCGCGTTCCGTTTGCGCCGCAACACGTCGAACTTATCGATGAGGTCATGTACGACTTCCCTGACCTCACTTTCGTCATGCGCCATGGCGCAGAGCCGTGGACCGAACTTGCGATGAAGCTCATGCTCAAGTGGCCGAATCTCTACTATTCGACGTCAGCTTTTGCACCCAAGCACTACCCGAAGACCATTATCGATTACGCCAACAGTCGTGGCGCCGACAAGGTCATGTACGCCGGCTACTTCCCCGCTGGGCTCAGCTACGACCGCATCTTTGAAGAACTCCCAAAGGTTCCATTCAAAGACGAGGTGTGGCCGAAGTTCCTTCGTGAGAATGCGAAAAAAGTTCTGAAGCTCTAAGCCTTCAGAATGTCCTTCCACGGAAGATCTTTATCGGGCTGACTGTCTCGCGGTAGACCAAGCGCGCGCTCGGCGATCATGTTGCGGTGCACCTCATTCGTGCCGCCACCGATGCGTGAACCGAACTGGCCCATGTGAACTGACTGCCAGAAACCGTTCTGGGGTGCGTCGACTTTGTCGAGCATTCCGTCGGCGCCTTCGAGTTCGAGAGCAAGGTCGTAACGCTTCTCTGCAGCCTGCACCATGAAATTCTTCATTACCGACGGATCGGGTGGATTACCGCGGCCGTTGAGGATGAACGACTGCATACGGAGACCAAGGAGTTGCAGCATTCGTTCGCGCGCGTACGCGTCAGCGAGTCGGAGACGGATATCGGCGTCATTCGTGCGCCCGTATTTTCGAGCGAGCGCGAGTACACCTTCGAAACCATTCGAGCCACCGGCCCCTGAGCCAATCATTCCGGCTTCACTGCTCAGAACGGTTCGAGTAACTGCCCAACCCTCGTTGATATCTCCAACAACGTTCTCCACCGGAATCACTACATCGTTGAAGAAGACCTCGTTGAAATGCGCTTGACCGGTTGCTTGCACCAATGGGCGCACTTCGATACCCGGCGTCTTCATGTCAACAAGAAGAAACGTGATGCCTTTGTGCTTCGGAGCATCAGGATCTGAACGAGTGACGAGGATGCCCCAGTCAGCAAACTGCGCTTGGGTGTTCCACACCTTCTGACCATTGACGATAAAGGAATCGCCGTCACGAACGGCGCGAGTCGAAAGTGCAGCGAGATCAGACCCAGCCCCAGGCTCAGAAAACAACTGGCACCAGGCAACGGAACCATCCAGTAGCCCTGGAAGGAAGCGCGCCTGCTGTTCGGCAGTGCCGTGATGCATGATCGGCGGTCCGACGAGCGATTGCACAGCGGCGATGAAACCTGCGGTCACGTCATATTTCGACGCCTCTTGACCGAACAACACCGAAACTGCGGCACTGTCGCCGCGGCCACCGAACGCCGTTGGCCATGTAATGCCCGCCCAGCCATTGTCGTGAAGGACTTTCTGCCATGAGCGACAACGCTCCATGTAGACACGCGCTGCCTCTTCGGAATCATCTACTGGCCCGCGGGACCAATCAGTTTCTGTTCCAGTCTTGAGCGTGGCGTTTGCATCGAGGAAAGCCCGGATCTCAGCCCGGATCTCCGCCTCTTCGAGGGATTCGTCGAAGTTCACGTGGCGACTCTAGATGGCGTCACAGCCCCCCGTTGCACTGAGCGTTCCAACGAAGGGCCGTAGTCTGACGGGGATGGATTCCGACCAGGTTCCGATTCAGACTTCACATAATTGTGTTGCGACACCAAGGCGTCTTCGCCACACGGTTGTTGTGGCCATCGGACTCTTCGCGCTCCTTGTCGGCTGCTCAAGTGGCACGTCATCCAGTTCCGACCAGATCCCCGCGGAATCGAGCATTCCCGGCCGGGTTGATCCACCCACCTACGTGAATCCCGCGATCCCCATCTCGACCGCGGTTGGTCGGGAATTTGCGATCATGCTGCCTGCCGATCCTGGATCAGGATGGCGGTGGGTGCTCGCTCCAATCGATAACTCGAGACTCATCGCACTCGGTTCGGGTTTCAGCGACGATGCGGAATTGCTCGTAAAAGTCGCAGCAGCGACTGCCACGACCACAACTACACCGCCGACAACCCGATTAACGACAGCCACAACGAGTCCGTCCGCAACAACAACGACCGCTCCCGCTGTACTTCCACTCGTCCAGATCATTTCGTTCGCCGGTCGGTCGGTCGGCCCAGCGACGCTCTCGTTCCGATACACCCAAATCGCGGGCCAACCCCAAGCCGAAAACAAGGTGCTGATCTTTACCGTGCAGGTGGTGCCGCAACCTCCGACGACGACAACTCGCTAGGCGCGTCAACGTTCTTTATTTATCGTCCTCGTGTAACGCAGACCGTTCCACTTCGAGCCGCTGCTGATCTTCACTGAGGATGAAGCCCGGAGCTACACCATCGTCGTAATCAAGGGGACGCATTGCGAGATCGATCGCGCACCACAACGTGCGTGAGATCGGAAAGAAAAGAAATGGAACCAGAACTGCCGAAAGCGCCGTTGCCCCGCCAATGATCCACATCGGTGGCTCCGGCCAAGTGACGGCGACCCCAATTGAAAGAATCAACACAACGACTAGCTGTACAAGACAAATGTTGAGAAACCACGAGCCAAGCCAGTGGCCGGGAAGACGATCGAAGACGAGCCCGCATTGCGGACACTCAGGCACCATACGCACCCAAAAGCGGAAGAGCTTTCCTTGGCCACAGACCGGACATCGTCGTCGCGCTCCACGACGAAGCAAAGTTCCGGTAGGCACAGTCACCTCTCCATTGTGCTGTGATTCGTCCGCCTACGTCGTACCCAGAGCGATACCCTCGCCACCATGAGCGAGCGCGACGCCATCGAGGAACTCTCCCACCTCTTCGTCTTTCTCGCCGATAACGATTTCGCTGGGTACTCCCCCTTGTATGAACAGATCGCTCGCGCTATCGCCACCGATCGCGAACTCCTGGATTTCATTGCTACGGCGGCCAATCCAAATGCCCGACGGGGACGGATCCCTGTACTTTTTTTCGCCGCCACACACGATCGAGTGCTTGCCAATTCTGAAAGCCCAATTGCTGCGGTCTACCGCGGCGAATCTCAGGCCGATCCGATACCACTGCTTCGAGAGTTATTGGAACGCGAGTCGGCCGAAATCACGACCACCATGCGCACGCGCTCGGTGCAGACAAACGAGGTCGGTCGCAGTGCAATCTTGTCGTTTGCATTCAGCCGCGCTCAACGCAATGTCACTGCGCAAACCGCACTCTTTGAGATCGGACCAAGCGCCGGGCTCAACCTCTACTTCGATCGCTTTCATACCGATGTCACCCGGAACGGAGAGCTCGTCGCCGCTAACGGCCCCGAAGAATCAACTGTCCGACTTCAGTGTGAATTGCGGGGCCCGGTCACTCCGACGTTTCTCACTGACCGTTTCGCCCCAACCTCGCGGCGTGGTCTCGATCCCAGCCCCATCGATGTCATGAACGATTCCGAATGCCGATGGCTTCGAGCATGTCTGTGGCCCGGCATTCCTGATCGCCCCGAACGGCTCGCCGCAGCAATCGATGTGGCGCGTCTGTCACCCCCACAACTCATCGCCGGCGATGCCGTAACCGATCTTTCCTCAGCAGTCGCGTCCATCTCGCCCACCGATCACCTCGTCATCTTCTCGACATGGGCGCTTGCTTACGTCGACGCCAAAGGCAGAAACACTGTTGGCGAGACCATCGACCGAGTCGGGTCTCAGCGCGATCTCGATTTCATTACGTTCGAAGAACCCCGTTTCACCCCATGGGTCACGGACTTCGATCCGGCGGTCTTCAGTCAGTACGAAGGCGAAGGAACACCAACCCTGCTCGGCCTGCGATCATGGCGGGGCGGGAACTGCACGACAACTGCTCTCGCTGTCGCCCATCCCCATGGGCGATGGGTTCACTGGCTCGAGGAGAACCATGGCTGATTGGGTACTCAAACGAACAGCAGCGCGCGTGGTCGTTCTCGATCAATATGGCCATGTACTGCTCCTTGAAGCCCGCGATCCTGCCGATGCCTCAAAAGGCCAGTGGTGGGAGATCCCCGGTGGCGGAATCGAGAACGGCGAAACAAGTGCCGAAGCAGCTCGTCGCGAACTCTTCGAGGAAACCGGAATCGTTGAAGCGGAAATCGGCCCATGCGTCTGGACGCAACATTCAAAGTTCATCTTCGCTGGATGGAAGTTTGATCAACACGAGCACGTACACGTTGCCTGGACTGACCGGATCGACCTCTCGACGCGTAAACCCGGTGGCCTCGAAGCATTCGAAGCATTGGCGTTCGGCGGGCATCATTGGTGGGGACTTGATGAACTTTTGGAATCTGACGCGCAGGTCCTACCCCACCGATTACGCGAATTTCTTCCCAACCTCGTAGCTGGAACCATTCCGCCTGAACCGCTCGACATCACTCATATCGACCCCAGCATCACGTTTTAACTGATGTCCCCGAACAAGCGACTCTTCCTGCGCGGCTGCATGAAGCACTGTGCTGTGTGCGGGCAAGGCCACCTTTTCCGCCGCTGGTTCATCATGCTCCCGCGCTGTCCGAAGTGCGATCTCAAGTTCGAACGAATCGAAGGTCACTGGACCGGCGATCTCGGGGTTAACACCATTGTAAGTTTTGGGGCACTACTCATCGTGCTTCTCGTCGGTTTCCTGGCGTTCTGGCCTGACCCACCGATCGTGGCGATCATCATCGCTTCGATCGCAACAGCGGGACTCCTACCCCTCGCGTTCTTTCCTTATTCAAAGACCATTTGGCTAGCGATCGACATCATGATGCGGCCAATAGAACCAGGAGAGGTTCGTCCGGGCTTCGGCCCAGAACCCGAGACCCTCTAGCCTGCGAGCGATGTCTCTGACTCCCCCTGCTACCGAATCTGAATCTGGCGCTGAACAACCCGTCGACGTTCTCATCGTGGGAGCCGGACCTGCAGGCTGCGCGGCAGCAATCACATTGCAGCGCTCAGGCAAACGTGTCGTAATCATCGACAAGGCGTCATTTCCTCGCGACAAAATTTGCGGCGACGGGCTCACTACATCAGCACTTCGTGAGCTCGATGCCCTCGGCCTTGATCCAACATCGGTTGCGTCATGGATCGATGTTGAAGACGTCATCGTGCGCTCGCCGAGCGGGCGTGAAGTCGTCTTCCCACTGCCGAGGGACAACGGCGTCTACGCCGCCGTAAGTCGAAGACAAGATCTTGACGCCGCGCTCGTTGGCCTTACCCGCTCCGTTGGCGTCGAGGTTCGCGAAAACCTGGCCCTGACCGCTATTCAGCAAAACGACGCTGATGCGCTCGTCACCACGGAAACTGGTGAAACGTTTCGCGCCACCTACGTGATCGCCGCAGATGGAATGTGGTCGCCAACCCGCAAAGCACTCGGTCTTGCTCAACCTGGCTATCGCGGCGAGTGGCACGCATTCCGTCAGTACTTCCGAAATGTTTCACCACGCGCTGCACGCGAACTCGTTGTGTGGTTCGAGGCTGATCTTCTGCCTGGTTACGCATGGTCCTTTCCATTAGCCGACGGCACCGCCAACGTCGGTTTCGGAATCCTGCGCGACGACAGTTCCTACAGCGTCGGCGACATGGGAGCGCTCTGGCGTGAACTGTTGAATCGACCGCATGTCCGTGACTTCCTCGGACCTGACGCAGAAGCGGAAGGTCCTCATCGAGCATGGCCAATTCCCGCGCGGGTTGACCGCATTGCGCTCTCGCACGAACGCACACTCTTTGTTGGCGATGCCGCTGCCGCAACTGATCCCATGACGGGAGAGGGAATCGGTCAAGCACTCCTCACCGGAAGGTGGGCCGCTGAAGCGATCCTTTCGAACGCAAGCAACCCGACTGGATGCAGGTCCGCGTACGCCCATTCAGTGGAAACTGAACTCTCCGTAGATCACCGATTCGCGGAACGACTCATGCGCATCCTCCGACGCCCGAGCGGTGCTCGAGGTGCTGTTCGGATCGCCGGACTTAGCGGCTGGACCCGCCGCAACTTCGCCCGATGGCTCTTCGAGGACTACCCCAGGGCACTGCTCCTAACCCCACGCCGCTGGCAACGGAACATGCTCAGCGGCCCGGGGGCCTACCGTGGCGATCATGCGCACACGACTCACTGACCTTCTCGAGATTGAGCATCCAGTGATGCTCGCCGGAATGGGAGGCGTCAGTTACTACGAACTGGTTGCTGCGGTAAGCGAAGCCGGAGGCTTTGGCTGCATGGGCGCATCAACAATGAACCTCGACCGCATGGTGCAACAGATGCAGAGCGTTCGCGAACTGACCAACAAACCATTCGGCGTCGATCTGCTTACCGCGGCCCCCGGCGACATGCCTGCTCAGGTTCAGGCCATCATCGACAACGGTGGTCGGGTCTTTGTTGCCGGCCTTGGCGTTCCACGCGATGTCGTCCAACTCTGTCATGACAACAACGTTCTCGTCGCCAGCATGTGCGGAAAGGTGCGTCACGCCGTAGCCGCTGTCGCTGCAGGTTGCGACCTTGTCATCGCACAAGGAACGGAAGCGGGCGGACACACCGGAACCGTTGCGACAATGGCGCTTGTTCCGCAGATCGTTGATGTTGTTGAAGGAAAGGTGCCAGTGGTCGCTGCCGGCGGGCTGTTTGATGGTCGCGGTCTTGCTGCCGCACTCAGTCTCGGTGCCGACGGAGTTTGGATGGGCACTCGATTTATCGCCACTCCAGAAGCATGGGGAACTCCGGGCTACAAAGACAAACTCCTCTCGATGGCCGAAGACGACACAGTTATCTCCAAAGGCTTCACCGGAAAGACCTGTCGCGTCGCCCGCAACGACTACACGCAGTACTGGGAAGAACACGCCGGCGAGATCGAACCCTTCCCCGCTCAATTCATTCGATCAATGAACGACGGCGCCAATCACCTCGGCGCTGGCCCCGACACTGACGTTGATCCATCACGCGAGTTTTGGCCTGCCGGCCAGGGCGTGGGCGCCATCAATGAGCTCGTACCCGCGGGCGAGCTTGTGCGTTCGATTGTGGCCGAGGCCGAAGCAGTGATCGAGCGAGTCAGCGCGTTGCGCTGACGTTCACGAAGCCCAAGTCTTCAACTTCTCGATAATCGCGGTGGGATTCTCGCCAACAGGAATGATGTTGAGCACATTCACACCCGCCGCGGCGTAGGCCTCGATGCGTTCGCGTACAAACCCTTCAGGCCCGCACAGGTTGGTGAGTTTGAGAAACTCTGAAGGTATGAGCGCTGCGGCTTCATCCTTCTTTCCTTCCAGATAAAGATCTTGGATCTTTGTCGCTTCCTCTTCATAGCCGTAACGGCACATGAGGTCGTTGTAGAAGTTGCGTCCCTTTGCCCCCATACCGCCGACATAGAGAGCAACCATCGGCCGCGCCATCTCGGCGACTTCGGATTTGTCGTCACCAATGGCGACTAAACCACCTGCGGAGATTTCAAGCGGCCCAAGGTTCGGGTCGCGCTTCGCCATGCCAGCAGCAAGGTCGGCACCCCACACATCGTTGGCGCGTTCGGGCATGTAGAAGATCGGCAACCAACCGTTAGCAATCTCCGCTGTCATCTCAACATTTTTCGGACCGAGCGACGCGATCCACACCGGAATATCTTCGCGGATCGGCTTGGCGATCATCTTGAGCGGTTTACCCAACCCAGTTCCCTCGCCGGCCGGCAATGGCAGTTGGTAGTACTTGCCGTCATAGGTGACGCGTTCGCGTTTCCAAACGATTCGACAGATATCGATGATCTCGCGCGTTCGTCCGAGTGGGGCGTCGTACTTCACACCATGAAATCCTTCGATGACCTGGGGGCCCGAAGCGCCGAGTCCGAGAATGAAACGGCCATTGGTGAGCATGTCCATGCTGGCCGCCGTCATTGCCATCAACGTTGGCGTACGAGTGTAGATAGGGAGAATGCCTGCACCGATTGTTATGGACTTGGTCTTCGCTGCGAGATAACCCATAAATGTCGGCGCATCGAACCCGTAGGCCTCGGCTACCCACGCGATATCAAGGCCTGCTTTTTCATAGTCCGCGACCTTGGCGGCAGATTCAGCGAAACCGCCCGCGTAATCAATTTGCATACCGAACTTCATGAGGACGTCCCTTCGATACCGCGAACGCGGAAGTAGAAGCTGCGATCAGTGAGAGTCAGGACCAGTGGCCAAGTTTGCTAAGGCTTCGGCGCGAGCAAGTTCACGCCGCTCGGCTCGTTCGATTTCGAGCGCCTCTTGGTCGCAAACGGCCTGAGCAGCGAGCCATACCTTGCGATCAGCGATTTCCGCACCATCGACATTGGCGATCTCGGCGCCATTTTCGAAGGCCACGTGATAGCGGATCCAGGTCACGCCCGAAACAAACCACACCTTGCCGAAGGTCCCAGCAGGAACGCCGGGGAGATCAACCGCAGCCACAACCTTCTGAAGACGACGGAACAACTTTTCGGTACTGATCTTCGGGGCCATGAATGCCACGCTACCGAACCGCCGGCCCATCCGACGACCGCAGAGCCAACGAGAGTCCTGAAAGGTCCTCAGACACGCGATGCGGTGCCCCACCGGCCCCTCTGAGTACGATCCAGCGGTTCGTACTAGACGGTCCGCGTGCACCACGCGGAGAGGATGGATCCCCATGACTGACATCGGCTTCGACGGACAGGTCGCAATTATCACTGGCGCAGGCGGTGGCCTCGGCCGACAGCACGCGCTCGAACTCGCCCGCCGTGGCGCTCGAATTGTCGTGAACGACCTCGGCGGGTCGGTAAGTGGCGATGGCGGCGATGTCGGACCCGCACAATCTGTTGTTCAGGAGATCCTCGATCTCGGCGGCGAGGCTGTTACCGATACCAACTCCGTCGCAACGCCTGATGGTGGCAAGGCAATCGTCAAGACCGCTGTCGACGCGTTCGGCACTGTCGACATCGTTGTCAATAACGCAGGCATCCTGCGCGACAAGTCATTCCACAATCTCGACCAGCAAATGATCGAAGCCGTGATTCAGGTTCACCTTCTCGGCGCGTTCTACGTTACGCAACCCGCGTACGTGATCATGAGGGAAAAGGGTTATGGCCGAATCATTTCGACTTCGTCGAACTCGGGCATCCTTGGCAACTTTGGTCAGGCGAATTACGGCGCCGCGAAGATGGGTCTCGTCGGTCTCACTCGCGTGCTCGCCATTGAAGGACGAAAGTTCAACGTGAAGGCCAATGCCGTCGCACCAGTTGCAGCGACACGTATGACCGAAGGACTTTTCGACGGCCTCATGGACGCAATGGATCCTGCCCTCGTCAGCCCGCTCGTTGCCTACCTTGCTTCGTCGGCCTGCGAGGCAAGTGGTGAGGTGTACTCCGCTGCCGGCGGTGTCATCTCCCGCTTCTTCGTTGGCCTCACCCCGGGCTATTTCAACCCCAACCTCACGGCCGAAGACATTGCCGCCAACTGGGACACGATTCGCGATGAAACGGGCTACATCGTCCCCGACGACAACACCGGCGAACTTTCGAAGATCCTCAATACTCTTAAGTCCAACAGCTGAGGAATTACTCCTCGTAGTTGTCGAAGTCTTCGTCGAACTCTTCGTCAGACGCGATCATCACTGGCGCACCATGGTGAGCCACCATCCGCCACTGTCCATCGCGCACGCGCTCGAAAACGTTGAGCGCGTTGACTGTGGCGCTTGCGCCGATGGTCAGAAGATTTTCGTCGCATGACACCCACGCCACGTCACCGTTCACTGAAACATGTTCATCGGTCACGATGAACTGAATCTGCTGATGACCATCGAACATCACGGCCCAACTTGCTGCGATCGATGCCCAGCCCCGTAACGCTGTCCACCCAGGGTGAACACACAGCACGCGATCGTCATGCACCCACAGATCAGACATTGCGTTGAGATCCGACGCTTCGAACGCTTCATAAAAAGCTCGATTCACTTCAAGCACTGCCGCATCTACCGGACCGACAACCTCGTCATCGGGCCACCGGTCGTCACCTGTCGCAGAGAAATCGGTCGAATCCGGCTCCATCCCCCACACCGTAGAGGCAGGATGGTGGGATGCGAGTTCCTTCCACCGATGGCGTCGAAATCGAGGTTCATGACCTCGGTGGCGATGGCCCCCCGCTCGTGCTTGCTCATGCCACCGGATTCCACGGCCGCGTCTGGGAGCCACTCGCTGCTCACCTCACTGGATTCCATCTCTGGTCCATCGACATGCGCGCACACGGCGACTCGACTACCCCTGAGAATCGTCCTCTCGAATGGGACGGATTTGCCGACGATGTGCTTTCGGTCATCGACGGGATTGGCCTAGAGAAGCCCTACGGGGTTGGACACTCCAAAGGTGCAGCGTCACTCCTGCTCGCCGAACAAGCACGACCTGGGACATTCACGGCGCTCTACCTCTATGAACCTGTGGTGGTTCCAACCGACCATGTGACTGGTCACAATCCCGATAACCCACTCTCGAACGGCGCTCGTCGCCGCCGAGACACCTTCGAGTCGTTCGACGCGGCCTACGTGAATTACGCGTCGAAGCCACCGTTCAGCACGTTGCATCCAGAAGTACTGCGCGTCTACGTCGACCATGGATTCACTCAGAATGTCGATGGAACCGTTTCGCTCAAGTGTCTGCCCGAAAACGAAGCCGAGGTCTACGCCCACGGCAAGTCACATCATGCCTTTGCCGCCCTTCACGACGTGACGTGCCCCGTCACCATCGCAATGGGTATCGAAGACAGCGTCCCCGCAATCTTCGGGCGTCCGATCGCTGAAGCGTTAACTCGCGGATCAATCGCATCGTTTCCCAACCTTGCCCACTTCGGTCCCCTGGAAGATCCTGCGGCCATCGCGGCATCAGTTCTTGAGGCGTTTTCTCAAGTGGATTGACGCTTCTCGCGACAACTGTCGCTAGGTCTGCGTAGCCTGCCAAACATGGCCTTGAAACTCCCCACCTCGCTTTCACCCTCGAAGGTCTCGAGCTTTACCGACTGCGCGCTTTCGTTCCGATTTTCCGCCATCAATAAGATCCCACAGCCCCCAACGGTTGCGACCGTTAAAGGAACACTGGTGCATTCAGCGCTTGAACGTCTCCTCGCTCTCGACGCAGCCGATCGCACCGTTGACAACGCCATCGCATGTCTTCACGATGCTTCAGCAGAACTCGACGGCGATCTGGAATGGCAAGAGCTTGCGCTCAATGCCGACGATCAGGCCACGTTCTTTCGCGACGCAGATGTGCTCGTACACAAATATTTCGATATCGAAGATCCAACGAGTATCGAGCCAATCGGCCTCGAACTCCATGTCGAACATGAACTCACTGTCAAAGAAGGTTCCAGCTTCACACTTCGCGGCATCATCGACCGACTTGAACGCGACCCCAACGGCCAACTCGTCGTGAGCGATTACAAAACTGGAAAGGCTCCCGCCGAGGGCTACCAGCAATCACGTCTTACCGGGGTGCACATCTATTCGTACCTGTGCGAACAGATCTACGGCGAGCGTCCCGGCAAGGTGCAACTTCTCTTCCTTGGCGGATCGCCGACAATTGTCGAAACCGTCCCGACCGAACAATCAACACGGCAAATCGAGCGCAAGGTCACCTCGATTTGGTCAGCAATAGAAACCGCCTGCGAGCGTGACGACTTCCGCCCAAAGAAGTCCCGGCTCTGCTCGTGGTGCTCCTACCAGCAATGGTGTCCCGAATTCGGCGGCAACCCCGACGATGCTCCAAATTACGCGGAGGATCCTGACCGTCCCGCTCGCACCAACGGTTTCCGCCAGCCCTGAACAGGCCCGTTCGCTCCTCCCCTAGCATCGTCACCCGTGACAAGCATCGAAGAGACCGAACCGACCCACGAATTGAGCGTGATCGACCGTTTCGACGAACGTGTCGATGAATTCTTCGATCGTTTCCGCGGCACCGAACCCACTGACCGCATCATCTACGCGCTGACCGAACTCGGCGACTTCGGATTGATTTGGGTACTACTTGCCTTTGTTCGCGGACTTCGCTCCGAAGAGGACGGCCGGGCCGCGTGGCGCCTCATGGCAGTACTCGCCGCCGAGTCGGTCATCATCAACGGGATCGTCAAAACACAGTTCAAGCGTGAGCGACCCGTCATCCAAGAGGCGCGACCCCATCGCCTCCGCATTCCACTATCGACCAGCTTCCCCAGCGGGCACTCGAGTACCGCGATGGTTGCCGGAGTTCTATTGGCGCAGAAATCTTCAACGCCGACGAAGGTCGCCCTCTTCGGGCTTGGCGGTCTGGTTGCAGTAAGTCGTATCCACGTGCGAATCCATCATGCCTCCGATGTTGCCGGCGGCCTTGCTGTCGGCCTTGGCCTCGGTGCGATTGCTCGCGCGGTCTTCCCGCTCTATCGCCGTCGCCGCTAAACGACAAAAACTTCCGACCCAACCTCGACCATGAATCGCAGGTACACGCTATGACTCTCAATTTTGCTGTCACATGGGACTACCGATGCCCATTCGCTCGCATCGTTCACGCCCACATCGTCGAAGGCCTCCTCGATGGTGCCGACTGGAACGTGCGGTTTGTCCCGTTCTCGCTGGGTCAGGTTCACATCGAAGAAGGCGACGCCCCCATTTGGGATCACCCCGAAGACGACACCGGCCTCCTTGCCCTTCAGGCCGCCGTCGTTGTTCGTGACACCAACCCCGGACAGTTCCCCGTCGTCCATCGGGCGCTGTTCGAAGCCCGCCACGCTGAAGGAGCACAACTTCGTGAGGAATCTGTCCTTCGCTCACTCCTTGACGCGAACGGCATCGACCCAGACCCAGTGTTCATCGAGGTTGCGACCGGCCGACCGCTCGCAATCATCCGCGATGAGCACACCGCCGCAGCCCGTGACCTCGACGTCTGGGGAGTCCCTACGTTTATGACCGAGGGCCAAGCAGCATTTGTTCGCCTCATGGACTTACCCGCCGACGCTGCTGATGCGCGCCGGTCAGTGGAACGCATCGTCGACATGCTCGGCGAGTGGCCTTCGCTCAATGAGTTCAAGCACACGAGCCTCGATCGTTAGATCGTTCGCAACAATCAGTCAGCCAAACGCAACGATGCGCGGCCCGAAGGCCGCGCATCGCATCGATTGATTGCTCAGAGCGAGCCCAAGGCTCAGTGAGACTTAACTCTGGACGAGTACAGCGGCTTCTGATGCCACTAGGGAACGGATGTCGAGCAGGAGATCGGCAACTTCATTTGTGCTGACCAACTCGCGGTGGAGCATCTCGCCCAGAGCGCGGTCGATAATCGACAGTGCCTCGGTCAGTGCTTCCATCTCGTGGGTTTCAGTCATTGTGTCTCCTGTCCTAGCTGGCGGTTGAGATTTGCTTCCTCCGACCGAAGCCTCGGGAGCAGTACTTCACTTGCCACTGCGGTTACTAACGCATCGTAGAGGCCAGCGAGTGCGATTCGTGCGTCAATTCGGAGAATTACGCGTGAGAATTTCATCGAAGTGACCCATCAGCGACGCCCGTCACTGTCGCTCCCCCGCACTAGCGTCATCGGCCATGAGCGCTGTGCCTGCCCATCCACTGGGTCTCACCTTCGCGAGTTTCGCGTCACTCGGCCCCAGCGCCGGGTTCACATCTGCCGATTGGGCCGTAGATGCCGGCTATTCCTCGTTTTGGGTCGCCGAAACCACGGGTCTTGAGGCATTCTCCACCTTGGCCGCAATTGGCGCTGCTCGGCCCGAACTCGGTCTAGGCACCGGCGTGCTTGCCACCCAACTTCGCACTCCAGGGGTGACCGCTATGGGTGCGGCCACGCTCCAAGCTCTCCACCCTGAGCGCGACATCTTCCTGGGTATCGGCGTGTCCTCACCCGCGGTGGTCTCCCGTTGGCATGGCGCCGAGTACGGCGATCGTCCACTTGCTCAAATGCGTGAAGAACTCACGTTGCTCCGCATGTGTCTCAGCGGAGAGAAAGTCGACTTTGCCGGCGACTTCCACAAGGTGAAGGGTTTCCGTTTGGGCGTTCGCCTTGGCGAGAAGCGACCAAAAATTGTTCTCGCCGCTCTCAATCCCCGAATGTTGAAATTGGCCGGTGAACTCGCCGACGGCGTCCTGCTCAACTATCTGCCCGCGTCGCATGTCCCGTGGTCGGTCGAGCAAGTACGCGCCGGCGGCGATGCAACGGTCTATGGCTACGTACACGTCGGCGTCACCGATCCCGAACCACACCGCGATCTCGCTCGCAAAGATTTGTTCTCCTACATCGTGGTCGATTCCTATGCCGACAATTTCATTCGCGCCGGTTTCGCCGACGAGGTCGCGCAAGTTCGGGAATGTCATGCCGCTGGCAATCGCGACGCCGCCCTGGCCGCAGTCTCCGATCGCATGGTCGATGCCATCGACGTTCTTGGCGACGCAGCCCATGTCCATGCCACCGTGCAGGCCTATGTCGATGCTGGTGTCGATGTTCCCGTCATCATGCCGATGCCTTGGGGCCAAGACCGCATGAATGTCATTGCCGACACCATCAACGCTGCAGCAGGGCGGTTCTAGCCATGCCGCCAGTTCGTCGACCCAAGGGCAAAAAAGCACAAGCCGTCGATCCGTTTCCCGCCGATGGCCTTACTGAAATCGGTCTTGCACCAGGCACGGCGGTCCGATTCCGTCGCCGCGACACAGAACGTTGGAAAGACGGCACCGTCACGCGCCGCGAGGCCGACGGCAGCATCGGAGTCTGCGATTCCAAAGGCGCCATGCGGGCCATGCCCGTCGATGCCGTCGAAGTAAAAGAACGTGGCCCCCGAGGCGGCGTCATGTGGATTCCGCTCACCGCTTGGGCTGGGCGAACCGAACAACTCAAACTGCTCTGAGTCGGCGCCGTATTTCAGCCGAAATTCAACGAGGAGTGAGTTCTCGCACTGCTTGTTCGGTGTCGACATCAGCCATACCGAGCACGGCGAGCGCAGGCGTCGTAACGCCGTTGTCGATATAGCGCTGAATATGAGCGCGACATTGCTCGTAGGAGCCATGCACGATGAGCTGATCGACAACCTCGTCGGGGATTGCCGCTAACGCAGCGGCCCGATCGCCAGCTTTCCATGCATCCCACATTCCCTGCAGTTGCGGACCACGGCCTAACCATTCGTGGAACGCCGCGTACACCGGCACGTTGAGATAAGCCGCGATGGCAAACTTCGCTTGCGCGCGCACCGTCTCGGCATCTTCGGAAGGAACCACGAAGATTCGAGCGACGATTTCCTTGTCTTCACCATGTGCATTCACGATCGGTGCGACACGAGCAACATCGTCGGCCGACAGCCAGTTGATTATTGCGCCGTCGCCTTCGCGTCCAGCGAGATTCAACATGCCTTCACGTAGCGCAGCGATAAGAATCGGCACACGTTGTTCAGAAGCAGCGTTCAGTTTGAAGCCGCGAATAGAAAACGTGTCATAGGTTTCAGTGATCTTCTCGCCGGTAAGTGCGGCGCGCACAAACCGCACAGTGTCGCGAACCCGCTTATAGGGCTCATCGAAAGCAATTCCGTTCCAGCGGCCAACAATGACATCGGATGATGTCCCAAGCCCCAACACGAATCTTCCGGGTGCAGCTTGAGCCATGGCCAATGCGCTCTGCGCAATCACGGCGGGGCCGCGAGTAAACACCGGAACAATCGCCGTACCAAGGCGCAACGACGGCGCCCACTGAGAAGTCAGTACAAGCGGCGTGAATGCATCGGTGCCATCGGTTTCGGCCGACCATGCATCGGTGTAACCGAGTTCAGCGAGTTCAGAAATGCGCTCTTGCTGCGCGTGCAAAGGCGCACGGTCGAACGGAATGGTGATGCCATAGCCACGATACGGAGCCATCAGTTGCCTTTCCACGGGCGAATCATGGCCGATTGACTCGCGGTTGCCATGAGCGTGCCATCTTCGGACCACAAATAAATGTGCCCATGGCCAAACCCACGCGCCACAGCTTCGATGCGCACATCGGCAAGCACCCATTTGGTGGGAACGATGTTCATGACACGAATCGTGTTGTCGAGACTGTTTGAGTTGATTTCAGAAGTGACCGCCATGCCCAGGCCCATCGGAACGAAATCACCAAGCACTGCGAGCGACGCAGCAGAGGCTTCAAGAATCTCGGGCATGCGCACCCAAAATGCCGTGTGCCCCGTGCCGGGTTCATCGATGGCCATGCGCATATCGAGACGGCTGGAAATGGAATTGCCGGGGTCGAACCGAAGTTGGCGCGGAGGACAATCTTCCGGATGGGGAACCTCCGGCGGGCTCACCCACTGCCCTGTCTCGGCCATCTCACGACTACCCAACGACGCGTTGACGATGAAGATCGTTGAATCGCCCACCTGACCGGTGACACGGGCCTGGGTCGTGGTGCGACCTGAAGCGTCGATATGGATATCGAGATCAACAACCGATGGTGGCTTCGTGTAGTTGATGTACTGCGCACAGGCCCACACCACCGGGCGTTCGGTTACCCGTTCAAGGGCATCGATCGCTGCGCCAAGGCCACAGCCTCCGAAGAGGGTCCCGAGACCGCTGCAAATACCCTCGGTAACGGGCAAATACCAGCGCATGGGGTTGTGTGTGGGCTGGAGTCCCAGCCATTCCTTTGCATCCACGGGAGCGAGCGTAGATGGGTTGACGCTCTTTACCTCCACTGTCACACCCCTTCGGCACACTGCCTCTTATGAAGAACGCACCCACACTCCACACCAGCGGTGTTCATCGTCTCCCCGAGGGGCCGGCCTCTTGGCATCTCGATGACACCACCCGTCAACGTGCCCTTGCGGGCATCGCCCTAGCCCGCGCTGCGCTCGCCGCAGCGTTAGCCGGTCACGAGCCCGAGCAAGCAACGCTCGAGCTGCACCACGCCGCCGCAGCCTAAGCCCTCCCCAATAGCGGGCTGAACCTCGTCGTCGACCAGCACATAGGATCGCCCCATGCGCGAAGTCGTGATTGTTGATGCCGTCCGTACTCCTGTTGGTCGTCGCAATGGGGCCTTGTCCTCGATGCATTCGGCCGATCTTCTTGCCGTGCCATTGAAGGCGCTGTTCGATCGCACCGGCATGGATCCGGCCGAGGTCGGGCAGGTCATCGGCGGCTGTGTGAGCCAGATCGGCCAGCAAGCGTTCAACATCACCCGCACCGCGTGGCTCACTGCGGGTCTGCCACTCGAGGTTGCCGCCACCACGGTCGACACTCAGTGTGGTTCGAGCCAACAAGCCGTCGACATCGCCTATGCGCTCATCGCGGCGGGCGTCATCGATAGCGCCGTGGCTGGTGGCGTTGAAGTCATGAGCAAAGTGCCGATCGGCTCCAATGTGGCCAAGGGAATGAACATGGGATCACCCATCCCGAAGTCGTACTTCCCGCAGTACGAATACACCTCACAGTTCGAAGGCGCCGAGCGCATCGCGAAGAAGTGGAACATCACTCGAGAAGACACCGACGCACTCGGTCTCTCCTCACAAGAACGCGGTGCAAAGGCGTGGGCCGAAGATCGTTTCGCAACACAGATCATCCCGGTCGACGCGCCCGACCTTGGCGAAGACGGCAAGCCCACCGGCACAACCCACCACGTTGCTCGTGACGAAGGCCTGCGCGAAACCACCGCCGAAAGCCTCGCCGGCCTCAAACCAGTGTTGGGCGACGACGGTGTCCACACCGCCGGAAACGCCTCGCAGATTTCCGATGGTGCTGGTGCAGTCCTTCTTATGACACCCGAGAAGGCCCAGGAA
The DNA here is from genome assembly GCA_037620085.1 of Acidimicrobiales bacterium. Classification (GTDB taxonomy): domain Bacteria; phylum Actinomycetota; class Acidimicrobiia; order Acidimicrobiales; family Acidimicrobilacustridaceae; genus Acidimicrobilacustris. The sequence continues at coordinate 31,533 of JASJMB010000059.1, forward strand.
CTTGGCCTCACCCCCATCGCTCGCATCGTCGACACCTGCCTTGTTGGTGTCGATCCGATCTTGATGCTTACCGGCCCCATCGATGCCACCCAGCACCTCCTCAAACGCAACAACCTTTCGGTTGACGACATCGATCTGTTTGAGATCAATGAAGCATTCGCATCGGTTGTTCTGGCCTGGGCGCGTGAACTCGACGGCGATCTCGATCGCGTCAATCCCAATGGTGGTGCCATTGCGCTCGGTCATCCGCTTGGCGGCACCGGCTCCATTCTCATCACCAAAGCGGTGCACGAGTTGCAGCGCACAGGCGGCAAGCGTGCGATCGTCACGATGTGCTGCGGCGGCGGTCTCGGCACCGGCACCCTCATCGAACGGCTCTGACCAAGCGGCCGAAGTTTGGCCCGACAGTCAAACGAATCAATTTGTTGTCAAAGAGCCCCGGCCTTGTGTCGGGGCTCTTTCGCGTGACCCACCCGACTTCTATGGTGGCGAGATCGCCGCGTGTGCAGCCAGAAACCCCTCACCTCCGAGGCCAACATGGAATCGCCCGCTCGTACGGCTCATCCGGTAGAACCCGTTCCCTCCAAGATTGAACGCACCAAGGCTCGTCAACGCAGCTCCGCCGGCACCATCGCGCTCATTGGTTGTCTCGGCGCAATGTTGTTCATCGGATCAATGACGCTGTTCATCTTCGTTCTCACCAACGTTGCCCACCACAGTTCAGCTCCTTATGCCGCCGAACCAACCGTCATCAATGTCATCGACGGCGACACCATCGACGTGCGCGTCGGCTACAAGCGCCAACGGGTTCGGTTACTCGGAATCGATACGCCCGAGACCAAAGATCCTCGAAAGCCCGTGCAGTGTTTCGGACGCGAAGCCAGCGAACACACCGCACAACTTCTTCCTCGCGGCACCATCGTCCGTCTCGAATACGACCTCGAAGAGCGCGACGTCTACGACCGACTTCTCGCCTACGTCTGGCGATCCTCCGACGGTCTCTTCGTCAATCTCGATCTTGTTGCGCAGGGCTATGCCAACATCCTTTCGATTGCCCCCAACACCGCCCATGCTGACGAGTTGCGGGCAGCGATGACCGAAGCGAAAACCGCTCCGCGGGGTCTTTGGGCAACGTGTGGCGGACCGGGGAAACCCGCCTCATGAGGACTTGAGCCTCGGCGGGCGATACCGTGACAGCCGTGACAACCCTCGCCGAACGCCTCGGCCACTCCCCTGATTCTCGCGTGGTCATCATCAACAGCGACGATCTTGGGCTGTGTCATGCCGCCAACACCGGCACCTATGAATCGTTACGTCAGGGATTGTGCACCAGTGCGACGCTCATGGTTCCCTGCGCATGGGCTCGTGAAGCGGCATCGGATTTCCGCGGTGAAGACATCGGCGTTCACCTCACTCTCAATGCTGAATTCGAACGTTATCGATGGGGCCCGATCACTCACGCCCCCTCGCTGCTCGATGGCGACGGCGGTTTTCCCCGCACGCTTGCAGACCTTTGGGATCATGCCGACCTCGACGAAGTGCGGCGCGAATGTCGAGCACAGATCGAACGAGCCATCTTGTGGGGCTTCGACGTCAGTCACCTCGATTCGCATATGGGTGCGCTGCAATTGCGTCCAGAGTTTTTCGATGTGTATCTCGATCTCGCCGTTGAGTTCAGTCTTCCGCTTCGGCTTTCTGGCGCGTCGACCGAACGGGCGATTGGTTTTCCCTTCCGGCGCCTTGCCGCCGAGGAAGGGATCATCTCCCCCGACCATTTCCTCTATGTCAACGGAGTGGGAAGTCGCAGAGCGATCGAAAAGGCAGTCTTCGAACTCCGCCCTGGGGTCACCGAGATGTACGTCCATCCGGCAACCGACACACCCGAACTTCGTGCAATCGGCACCGACTGGGCATCACGAGTCGATGATCTTCATCTCGTGTGCCATGACTCACGCCTGCGCACACTGCTCGAACGTTCCGGCGCTGTTCTTATTGGCTACCGCGAACTCCGAGAACTTCAGCGCGCTGGTTGAACTCAGTTAGGCCAATCGCTTTGACATTCGTTGGTAGCGAGTGGCAGCAACTGCTCCGGAAGATTCAATAAAAAAACGCGCACCGTCGTCTGGAAGATCGGCGACCACGACACTGTCGAACTCGGCGATCATCAAGTCTCGACAGATCTCCCCGAGTAATGCCTGACCAATTCCTCGCCGGCGATAGGCCTCGACAACGACGAGAGGACCAGTCCATCCCGCACGCGTAATTGAGTGACACCCGATTCCCACAACAACGGGATCGCTCTCGCCCCGGAGGGCAACGTGGCAGGTGCCGTGTTCAAGTGCTCGTGCGATCTCGTCGGCACTGCGCGGCCATCCTGAAGTTGCGGCAAGAAGTACACGGGTCACATCTTCGTCATGGACAACCCGACGAACAGTGATGCCATCGGGAACCTCTGCCCGAAAGGTGGTGGCGACTGAATACGACTGCCAGAACTCATGGGTCTCATATCCGTTCGCTGCGCACAGCAAGGCGACAGAAGATTCCACCGGGGCGCCGGGCCATAACGAGAACGGAACTGCGCCTCCAACGAAGATCTCTCGCGCACCACGTTCAGTGGCCCACTGCTCTGCGTGCTGAAGCAATAAACCGCCTCGACCTGACCGCTGGACATCAGGACCAACGGCAATCAAGCGAATCGAAGCGACGAGTTGTCCATCGAGATCTCGGTCGACACCTACTGCTATTACTGATTCGCCATCTTCTGATGCCATCACGATTCCTGATCGCTCATGACACGCCGTCAGCATTTCGTCGGGAGTGAGGTCTTCATCGGCAGCGACGCGCAACATGAGGTCGACGATGTCATCAACCCGATCGGCTCCCCATGGAACGAGTTTCATCATGCAGAAGGTGACGCAACATCGACGCGATTCGCGTTGGTGTGGCGAGAGGTGAGGATTGCTGCCATCAGACCCACGACAAGAACCACGACAGCGATAGCAGACGTGAGGAGAAGCGCTTCATCAAGACCAGAGAGAACTTGGTCGACAATCACAGTCGCCGAGGCCACCCCGAGTACCCCACCAGCGATGTGATCAATGGCCTGATCTCGTCCACTCGAGGCTATGAACACGACGATGCCCGCTCCGAGTAACGCTCCGATTGCCGACGCAATAATCGCGAAGACACGTCGACGAGCTACGAGGAGTCCGGCGATCGCTGCGATCACGGCGAATGCCGGAAAGACAATTGCCCCGATCCGCAACGCGTGCACCCAAGTTTGCAATCGCTCAAGACCTGGAGCGTCGATCAACGGAAGTTGCAAGGAAAGACCTTGAAAATCGGCATTGTCAAGAACATAAATGCCGTTCGAATTGAGTTGCTTCCTGATCTCGGCAAGAGATGTTCCGAGGTCCAACGACAAGCCCTGCGAATCGATACTGACGAAACGATCATCTCCATCAACGGCGAGTACGAACTCGTCGTGAGTGGCGCGAACCGCTGATTCCCAAACCGAAATGAATGCATCGGTCTGTACGACCTGAACTGTTGCCAATGCAACGAGTTCCGTCACTTTGTCTGTAACAGTTCCCGAGAACCCGCCCAGTGGTCCCGGCAAGACGCTGGACACCAAATCATCTACACCCACAAAATCAACGATCTGAGTTGCGAGAGCCGACGCAACGTCTTGCTGGACGGCCGGATTATTCACAATCGCCTTACTCGTGGCGACCCATGTGTCTTGATCGAGAATCGCATGTTGCGTCCAGAACGATGCAACACCAAATATGGCGGAGAGCCCTGCAAAAAACAAAAGGACAGCGCTGATCACCGTTCTCTTGCGATTCGAACGAGATGCAGGTGCAGTGCCACCGGAGACCGTTGTCCGTGAGGTGGGTTCTGGAGTTGAGGTTGGAGGGATCGTCTTCGCCGTCGGTGGCTGCGCGGGCGGTTGCGTCGGCGGGGATTCCGGCCAAGACATTTCAGGAAATTCCTGCAAAGAGATCGGTTTCAGGCACGCTTGTGTCAACTCGCGAATGAGCGAGGATGTAGTCCTCAAACGGGTGAACAGTTCTTGCGATTTCACGAGGAAGCCCAAACCAAAACGCTGACTCAGGATCGACCTGCGTGGCATGCGCAAGAAGCGCCTCGAGTCGAACATCGAACCACGGCTCAATGTCTATCGATGTCGTAACGCGATCGTCTTGACTTGGTCGGGTGAACCAGTCATCAGAGAACGGTGATTCGAGTCCAAGTTCAACGAACTTCTTATGGGTCGCTTCAACGCGCGCTCGTGACCACACCGAGTAATACATCTTGAGCGGCGTGAATGGCTCGCCGAGGTCCGGCCGATAGGTGTGATCTCCAGCGAGATCAAAGGCAGGAAGCGAAATATCGTGCACCCGTAAATGGTCGGGATGCGGATAACCCTGTTGATCGTCTCCGTATGTGAGGATCACCTGAGGCTGTTCACGCCGAATGATTTTCACCAAACGGGCCACCGCCTCATCGAGATCGGCATTCGCGAAAGCATCGGGCCGGGCATTGGCTTCTGAGTCGGGCATGCCTGAATCGCGGTAACCCAGGAGAACCAGCTCGTCATAACCAATGAGCGCCGAGGCCGCTTCGAGTTCACGCTTTCGAACAGCAGCAAGATCGGCCCTGATCTCCGGACGATCCATCGCAGGATTAAGGATGTCTCCCTCTTCACCGCCGGTACAGGTCACAAGTACAGCGCGAACGCCTTCGGTCTTGTATTTCGCGACAGTCGGCGCACCTTTCGATGCCTCGTCGTCGGGATGAGCGTGAATTGAGAGCAGGCATCGGTCAGCCATCGCCGCACGCTACCGGTCGTAGGCCGGGGCGACACCTCGCCTGTTCCTGACACGCGTAGTCTCACTCCGATGACTGGGACCTCAACGACCGGATATATCGCGCGTCAACGCCGGAGAGCCCTTGTGCTCTTGGTCGTGGCCGCGCTCATGATCACGTTGGCAGCCTGCGGATCGAGCGGACGGGCGCTTCAAGAGCCAAAGTCCGGAGCAACTGCACCCGCACGCAAAAACACAGGATCGACTGCGCCGGCCAGCAGCGGATCGACCAACACCACCGCTGGAGCAGTCATCCGTTCCACCGCACTCACGCTCACCAGCGCGTCGTTTGGACCAAACACGCCGATCCCAAAGCAGTTCACGTGCGATGGAGTAAATACCTCGCCACCGCTCACAATCAGTGGAGTGCCGGCAGGAACGACTGAACTCGTTCTCGTCGTCACCAATCAGAACGTGGCAAATCAAACCTTGTGGCTGTTGGCGGGTCTCGCTCCGACAACTGTCTCGATCCCCCAAGGCGGCGTCCCTTCCGGCGCGATTCAGATCGTGAATAGTTCAGGCACAGCGCGCTGGTCTGGGCCATGCCCAACAACAGGAACCTCTACGTACGAATTCGCGCTCTACGCGCTCACTTCGCCTTCGGGGCTCACCACTAGCGCCAGTTTTGCCGATGTGAACGCGGCCATCGCCAAATCCTCGAGTGCTTCGGTCATCACCGGTTCCTACAAACGCTGAGCGTCATTCCATCGGCAGCAACGCCATGAGTTGACGAGAATGAGCCAACAGCGTCCCATCGCTAGCCCAAATGATTCCGTCCTCTTCACAAAACCCGTCGAGGCTCGCCGTTGAGTGAAACTCGACGAAACACCAACCGTCATGATCAAACGGCGGAAGCGACCTCACGTGCACGGTGAGGTCAACGGTCGTGATCCCCCATGGACCACCAACCCGACTGAACATCGCCGGCATCCATGCATCGACAAATGCTGCAAGCACTGCAGCATCGACCGGTTGCGTTTCGGGGAGCCGAATCCATCCACCGATGCGCGCTTCATCGCCACCAGTAAATGCGCGCGAACCAAATGCCCACTTCTGTTCGTAGCGCTTCGCCATTGCCGGAATTGCTGCATCAGGTATTCCAGGATCGAATCCGGGAGCGGAAATTTCGCTCGGCCCGGGAACCTCCGGCATGCTCACATCAGAAAACGATGGCCCTTCACGACCCGCTGAGAACGCCCCAATCGAAAGAGCGATGGTTCGGTCGTTTTGTTTCATCGTCGCTCGGACCGAGCTCATTGAGCGGCCCGATCGTTCGACCACGACCTCAAGTTCGACTGGACCTTCGGAGGCTTTCGATAGGAAGTGCGTCGTAAAGGAACGGCACAACCGCGTGGAGTCATCGATTTCCGCCTCACACGCCCGCACCAAAATCGCGTTGAGATAGCCGCCGTTGGGCCCGACTCCCGCCCACCACCCCGAATCGAGCTGAGCGCGGTAACGGCCATTTCCAAGCGGATGGACTGATGTATCGGTGTCGAAGCGTGTTGTCACGGGCCGAGACTAGGCATGCCCGGCACAATGCGATGAACTCGGTGCTGCGCTAGAACCTAGACACATATTTCTCGGCACCAAGGGGACCACATGAAGGCATTCCAGTTGATCGGCGGTTCGGCCGAGGTCGACGCCACCACTGCGCTCAACGAGGTCGCTCAGCCCGATCCTGGCCCTGGTCAGGTGCTTGTTCGTATCGGAGGTGCTGGGGCCTGCCATAGCGATATCAGCCTCATGCAATTCTCTGCAGGCGGCCCTCGCGAAACACCGATGACTCTTGGCCACGAGAACGCCGGCTGGATCGAAGCATTCGGGCCCGGCACGCTTCCGACCCCCGGGCTTGAGATTGGTGCGCCAGTCGCGGTGTACGGCGCGTGGGGGTGCGGTCAATGTTCGAACTGTCGCAAAGGCATGGAGAATTACTGCCTCAATATTTCTACCAGCGGTCCCGGCCTCAGCGTCGATGGCGGTATGGCCGAGTACCTGCTCGTTCCTGCCGCGCGCTACCTCGTGCCGCTGGGCGACATGGCTCCGGCCGAAGCAGCACCGCTCACCGATGCTGGCCTTACCCCGTACCACGCCATCAAGCAGTCGCTGCACTTACTTGTTCCTGGTTCTTACGTTGTTGTCATTGGCGCTGGCGGTCTTGGCCATCTTGCCGTTCAGTTCCTCAAAGCGTTGTCACCTGCGACCGTCATTTGTGTTGATCAGCGCGAGTCGGCTCTCAAGGTTGTTGCTGGTCTTGGCGCCGATCACACTGTAGTGATGGGTCCCGACGCCGCTGCGGAAATTCGTGCCATCACTGGCGGTCGCGGTGCTGAAGTCATTCTCGACATCTGCGGCTACGACGACACGCTTGCCCTTGCCGCCGCAGTTGCGGCACCGCTTGGCCGCCTCACGGTGGTTGGTGTTGGCGGCGGCACGCTGCCGTTTAGTTTCTTCACCTTCCCCTACGAATGCAGCGTGCAAAGCACGTACTGGGGAAGCATCACCGAACTGGGTGAGTTGCTTGAGCTTTCGCGCAGTGGCGATTTTCGGGTCCATGCCGAGACCTACTCACTTGACCGTGCTCGCGAGGTGTACAACAAGATGGTCGACGGAACATTGCAGGGTCGAGCTGTCATCGTTCCCTAATCCGGGTCGACAGCACGACTGGACGCAGAAAAACACAATGGCCCGCAGCGCAAGCTGCGGGCCATCTGCGTTCTCGGTTGGAGAAAAATCAGTTTGAAGCGGCTGACTTGGGACGCCAGAACGTTGCGAGCTGCAACATTGCGCCGCCCACGCCAGCGGCGAGCACGATGATGAGTCCCTTGGGAACACCTGCCCAGTGGATGTCGGCGGCGTGATCGATCGACCATTCACCAGCGCCGGTGCAGGCGAGACCGATACCAACAGCAGCAAGTACGACGACGTATTCGATGCCGCCGCCCGGGTTAAAGATGAACCATCCGTTTTTGCGGTGGGTCGTGATCAGGGCCACGACCATGATGGCAACCAGGCCCGCAGCCGCAAGCGGCGTGAGGAAACCGAGCGCAAGAAGTGCACCGGACCCGATTTCAGTCAGCGCTGCGAGCCACGCATTGGCCTTCGGCATCTTCATACCCATCGACGCGAACCAACCAGTGGTTCCAGCGATCTTGCCGCCACCGAAGATTTTGTTCAATCCATGTGTTGCCAGCGTGAGACCGACCACAACACGGATAATGAGTAGACCGAGATTGAGGCCGTTGATCATCTCGTCGCTCATCATGTGACTATTAGCCATCGTACTTATTGTCATCATTGCTTCAGCTCCAAACACGAGTTCTCTCGAGAGGGTTGTTAACTGGCAAAGAGTACGGCCGGCACCCTTGTGTTAGGTGGACGGTCACGAGTTACCGGAAATCACGCGACCGATGGCCGCCAACTACTGGCAGAACTTCGAGTTTGTCGGCCACAACGTTGATCACCCCGTCGACTCGTTCAAGACGACCGCGCACCAATAACGCCGGAGCGCCGCGAGCCACACGCCGATAGCGCTTCCATAGGCCCGGCGAACACACCACGTTGATAAGCCCGGTTTCATCTTCAAGATTCACGAACGTGATGCCATGTGCCGTCGATGGACGCTGCCTGTGTGTCACGACTCCCCCAACAAGTACGCGTGTGTCAGTTGGTGCAGTTCGCAATTCGATTGCAGTAAGGACGCCAAGTGACGTGAGGTGCTCGCGTTCGAACAGAGTTGGATGACCATCGGGAGCAACGCCGGTGGCCCACAGATCGGCACCAGCGAGTTCGCGAGATGACAAGCCAGGAAGCGTTGGCGCGTCGACACCCGTGACGATGCCGGGCAAGCGATCGGTTCCTGTTTCAGCAACTGCGCCAGCGGCCCATAACGCTCGACGACGATCGAGAACCGTGCCACTGCGATCGGTGCACGTAGAGAACACACCCGCAGTCGCCATTGCTTCAAGGGCAGTGCGATCGATATCGACGCGTTGAGCGAGATCGGTCATCGATACATACGGACCATTCGTTTCTCGTTCAGTGACGATGGTTTCGGCAAAGTCTTCGCTCACTGAACGTACCGATGACAACCCCAGCCGAACAGCAGGCTGGGGAACTTCGACACCGCCTATGGGAAACGCATCGAGCGGAAAAAGAACGTTGGCACTTGTGGCAACCTCTCCTTCGACCCATTCAAGCGTTGCCCCCACGCCAGAAGCCGCAAGATCGGGAGTGCGCACCACCACCCCATGGCGACGAGCATCGGCCACCAAGGTGTGTGGCGAATAGAAGCCCATGGGCTGTGCGTTAAGGAGGCCAGCGCAAAACGCGGCCGGGAAATAACGCTTGAGATAGGAACTCGAATAGACGAGATAGGCAAATGACACCGAGTGGCTTTCGGGAAAACCGAAGTTTGCGAACGCCGCGAGTTTGTCGAAGATCTGATTGGCAATGTCGCCGGTGATACCGCGTTCGGCCATGCCTTCAAAAAATCGACCACGTAAACGTTCCATTCGTTCCGTGCTTCGCTTCGAGCCCATGGCTTGACGTAGCTGATCGGCCTCGCCGGGGCTGAAACCGGCAACGTCGATCGCCATCTGCATGAGTTGTTCCTGAAACAACGGGATACCCAAAGTCTTCGCCAGCGAAGGTTCAAGCAACGGATGCAGATAGGTGACCTTCTCGAGACCATTGCGGCGCCGGATATAGGGATGCACCGAGTTGCCCTGAATGGGTCCAGGACGAATGAGTGCAACCTCGACCACTAGGTCGTAGAACTTGCGCGGTTTCAACCGCGGCAGCGTGGCCATTTGCGCACGACTCTCGACCTGGAACACACCAACCGAATCGGCGATGCACAACATGTCGTACACAGCGTCGTCTTGAGGGACATCAGCGATATCAATACTTAAGCCATACGTTGTAGCCACCGCATCGACGGTGTTGTGTAACGCGGTGAGCATGCCAAGACCCAACAGATCGAACTTCACCAGGCCCGCTGCAGCACAATCGTCCTTATCCCATTGCAAAACACTTCGGTTCTCACGCCGAGCCCATTCGACCGGACAGACCTCGATGATGGGACGATCACAAAGCACCATGCCACCAGAATGAATACCCAGATGGCGTGGCACGTGTTCAACCTGCGCGGCCAACTCGACCACCGCAAGCGGAATGGCATCGGAATCAGTTTCGGCAACAACGCTGTCGGCGTTGTCTTTGAGCTGCACAATGAGCGAGCCCCAACGATCGACATTCTTGGCCCATGCATCGGCCTGACCGGGCGCATACCCGAGCGCACTGGCCATATCGCGCACCGCCGAACGCGGCCGATAGGTGATGACGTTGGCCACCTGCGCCGCGTAGTGACGGCCATGACGTTGGTACACGTATTGAATGACTTCTTCGCGTCGACCAGATTCGATGTCGATGTCGATATCGGGTGGACCATCACGCTCAGGCGAAAGAAATCGTTCGAACAACAAACCCAACTCAATGGCGTCGGCTTTGGTGACACCTAACGCGAAACACACCGCAGAGTTGGCCGCCGAACCACGACCTTGGCAGTAGATGTCGTTGCGACGACAAAAATCGACAAGGTCGTGAACAATCAGGAAGTAACCGGGGAAGCCGAGTTGTTCGATGATGGCCAGTTCGTGATCGATCTGTCCCCATGCGCCGGCAACGCGTTCACGATGGCGAGGGCCATAGCGACGTTCGGCGCCGCGTTCGGTCAGACGCCGCAGGTACCCCATTTCATCGAGCCCATCGGGGCAGGGAAATGGCGGAAGATTCGGCGCCACAAGTTTGAGATCGAACGCACACGATCGTCCCAACTCGCCTGCTCGTTCGACAACGCCGGGATAGCGAGCGAATCTGCGGGCCTGTTCGAAACCCGAACGAAGATGAGCACCGGCTGCTGCTGGCAACCAGCCGTCGAGTTCATCGAGACTGCGGCGCGAACGAACTGCCGCCAACGCTGTTGCTAATGGTCGTTCTGCCGGTGTGGCGTAATGCGCGTTTGTCGTAGCGACAAGGTCGACATCGGAGCGCAACGCGAGTTGCATTAACGCGTCGTTGCGCACCGAATCAAGCGGATGACCGTGATCCCATAACTCGACCGCCAGGTTGTCGCGGCCAAAGCTGTTGAGCAATAACGCGAGTTGATCGGCTGCTGCCGCGGGACCATGCCGTTCGAGCGCAGAGGCAACAGCGCCTTTACGACAACCAGTGAGCACCAACCAATGATTACGGTCGGCTAGTGGCGCACCCACACCACCAAGCCCACACAGTTCGGCAAGCGACGCGCGCGGGGCGCCTTTTTCGCCGCGTAGTTGTGCTTCGCTCAGCGCCCGCGCCAGCAATGCATACCCACGGGGGTCGCGAGCAAGAACGATGAGATGCGATTCGCCCGCTGCCGAACCAGGGTCAGGGTCGGCCACTGGCGGCGAGGTGCGACCCAGTGTGAGTTCGGCACCAAAAATGGTGGGCAGGCCCACGACCCGGGCAGCCTCGGCAAAGCGCACGACGCCGTAGAAGCCGTTGTGGTCGGTGAGGGCGAGCGCGTCGAGGTTCAGCCGCATCGCCTCGGTGGCCAGCGCTTCAGGGGTGCTGGCGCCGTCGAGGAAACTGAACTGGGAATGACAATGCAGTTCTGCATAGGACTCTAACCCCATGAGCCCATCGTATCGAACATGTGTTCGATACAGCAAGTGCCCCTACCCTCCCCTCGTCCCCCCTGTCCTACGATCACTCACCAGATGGCGGGGGCCATCGCATATAGGGGGTGGGGCCCATGTCCGAAACTGAACTCGCCGCGCTGCGCGCTGACATTGCTCAGTTGCGCTCTGAACTCGATGCACTGCGCCAAGTATCTGCGAAACCAGTTGCCACGAGCGCGCCATCGATGCCGCAAGAAGCCTCTCCGATATCAAGGCGTCACGCGTTGCGCACCGCTGGTGTCGTTGCTGCGGGTGCACTGGCGGGAGGTATCGCCACAGTCGCAAGCGCCGGACCTGCTGCTGCCGCTGCGGGAAACTTCACTGGTGACCCTGCAGTAACCGCCGACTCGCAAACCGGAACCGGGGTCGTTGCCGCATCAGTCTCTGGTCCTGCGATTACAGCCAACACTGCAGCCCAGACACGAGCTGCGGTTGAAGCAAGCAACCCAAATTGGTTTGGCGTTTCAGCAACAGGAACGATCGGACTTGTCGGTACCGCGACCGCAGCGGGAACCATCGGTGTGCGCGGTGTTGCCGACAGCACAGTTAGCGGTTCAGGCGGATTGTTCTCGGGACCCAACGGCGTGACGATCAACGGAACTTCAGTCACTGTCCAGATGCAACCGGCAGCAAGCGGGGCTCCTTCATCGACGCAGAACTCCTACAGCCAAGGCGCGCTCGTCGTCGATAATGCAGGTGCACTTTGGTACTGCGTCACCGGTGGCACACCCGGTTCCTGGCGACAACTTTCCGGTTCCACTACCGCAGGCGCCTATCACCCCGTAACTCCTGGACGCGTGTACGACAGTCGCTGCGCGCAACCATCTCCCGGGCCTCTCTCCTCTGGCGGCATACGACTGCTTTCCCTTGCCGCACAACGCAACATCAACACCGGAGCAGTCACCAACGCGAACTTCATTCCCGCAAATGCAACTGCGGTCTTCGCCAACGTTGCCGTCGTGAACACCGTCGACTCGGGATACCTCACTATCAACCCAGGTGGCATAACGACGGTGAGTGCCTCGACCATCAACTGGGGAACGAGCAACCAAACACAGTCCAATGGCGTAAGCCTCACCCTCGACAACGCCCGCCAGGTCACCGTGATTGCCGGAGGCCCTGGTGCTACCGATTTCCTCATCGACGTCTTCGGCTACTGGCTGTAGCGGGCGATCAGATTCCTAGTTCGGGAACCAGCCGACTACATCGACCAACACCGGAGTGACCCCGTCTCTGTTGAAGAGCGTGATCTTTCCTCCGGTCCCAAGTTTCACGATCACCATATTCGCGATCGTCTGTCCTCCCACGAAATTCAGATTCGACGCGGTCGGTTGCGCTGCGCCAAACGGATAGACGGTGAGATAGTTGCTCGCAGTGGATCCGACAACCGTGACGTTCAGCGCTACTGAGCCCACGCCTGAAGATGGGATTGATCCCCGACCAGTGATTTGCAGTGGATAGGCCTCAGCTGGCGTCAGCGGGCCAAGCCCTTCGTACAAACCGTCAATGGTGTCGCAACCACTACACGAGCGCGTATCCATGAACCGTTGCGGAACGATGCCGGTGTATTCAGAGACACTAGGGAACCATCCGACAACGTCAACCAACACCTGAGTTGAACCTGCATTGTTGAAGATGGCGATCTTGCCATCGTTTCCGACTTTCGCGATCACCATGTTCGCGATCGTTTGACCTGCAGTGAAATTGAGATTCGAAGCAGTGGGCTGCGCCGCACCTGATGGGTACACGGTCAGATAATTCGAAGCTGTCGGAGCCACCACCGTGACATTGAGAGCAACCGCCCCGACTCCGGTGAGCGGAATCGTTCCGCGCCCCACGACTGGCAGAAGAAAAGTTTGTTGAGCGGCAAGTGCCCCATCCGCTTCGTATAGACCGTCGATCGTGTCGCAACCACTACACGAACGCGTGTCTAGTAAACGTTGTGGGTCCACGCCGGTGTAGTCGGACCCATCGGGGAACCATCCCACAACGTCCACGATCACTTGCGTTAATCCGCTTTCGTTGTAAATCGCGATCTTGCCGTCACTTCCGACTTTCACGATCGCCATATTCGGAATGTTCTGACCCGCGACAAAATTGATGTTCGACGCGTTGGGCTTTGGCGTACCACTCGGGTAGATCGTGACGTAATTCGAAGCTGTTGGAGACACAACTGTCACGTTCACCGCAACTGCATCGACCCCGGTACTCGGAATACCGGCACGTCCCTCAACCACAAGCGTGCGCACATTCAACAAACCTTGACCAACCGCCCCACAGCCAAGATCATTTCCATCAAATGTTCTTGCACCGGTTGCCATAGAACGCGTATCGAGAAACCGTGCAGGAGTAAGTGGGACATAGTCCGCAGGCGTAGCAGGCACATTTGGCATTGGTATCGCTGCTGATGACCGCCCTGGCCCGACACCACTTGTTCCGGTGGGGACGACCGTAAAGACATACGACTTTGTGGGATCAAGTCCGGTGACGGAGCACGTAAGCCCCGAGGTCGTGCAGGACTGGCCGCCCGGCGCAGCAGTCACCTTGTAACTACTCAGCGTTCCCGACCCTGGTAATCCTGCCGTCCACGACACTGCGACTTGCGATCCTGAAGCAACGCCACTTACTGACCCGGTTGGTCCGGGGAGTCCGATAATCGCAGTGTTGAGCTTCACACTCGGCGGGCCGGGAACGAACCCGGCGACATCTGTTCCGGTGTTCTCCAACAACACGACCGAGTCGTACACGCTTGCTTGCCGAAGTATCGCGATAGAACCCGAAACTGCTGGTGTCGCCATTGATGTTCCTTGCAACACACCGGTCCCGTTGCACGGAAAAGAAGAATTCAGTGTCCCTGGAGCGAAGACATTCACTTGAGGACCAACGTTTGCGTACGACGCCCGCTGATCCGAACCCGGGCCAGATGTCAGCGCAGAAACCGCAACAACATTAGAGAGACAAGCCGGCGACGAAACTCCCGTCGTAAACCCATCATTTCCTGAGGCAACCACTGTGGCGATACCGATGTTCAAGAGTTGCTGGACAAAGAGCTTCGTCGACGCGTTAACACCGGCATCGCACGTGCCGGTGTACGGAGTTGTCGGTGAGTCTCCGAGACTCATGTTTACGACTGCGAGACCTGGGAAATCTAAGCGGCGGTTATAGAGCCACTGCAACGCGGCATCGATACCTTCAGTTGTCGCAGTAATCCTGTTTGTCGAGTACTTGTAAGCAAATACTTGTATTGAGATCAACGAGGCCGCTGGCGCAATTCCCGAAGTCCCCGTCCCATTGCCTCCTGCTGCGATTCCCGCGACGTGGGTACCGTGATCACACTCTTTCTGTCCACTGGTGATGTCGACAGGACACGGCGCACCCGCACCGACCTTCGACGCACTGTTCACGCCCATGGGCACGCCACCGGGGCACGGCGACGTGTACCCAGTTGCCGCTGCAAAACAGGCCTCTCCAATAGTTTTCGGCACGGTTCCATTCATCAGGTACGGATGATCGGTCTGAACACCAGTGTCGATGATCGCGATCGTTGTTCCTGCACCTTTGAACCCGGCAGCCCAAGCCGTAGGTGCACCCATCGTTGATGTTGTCGCACTCACACCGAGGTCATCAGATTGGACAAGTTCACCGGTGACTTCCGCAGGAAAGAACTCGTGTAACGCCGAGTTCACGCGTTGAACACCGGGACGTTGCTGGAGTGTCAAAAGCGCAGCGGAGTCAATCGTGAGATTCGCAACCGGCACTGTTGGGGTTTCCCCGGCGATCGACCAACTACCTGCGGGCAATGATGCAGTGATCGCATCAATTCCCGACTGGATCTGAGCACGCTTCTCTTCGTCGGTTCCCGTTGGCTGGAGATCAAAAACGACTAGAACTTCGGTGCGCCCAGATGCCGCAATATCAGCTTCAACCTTCGGATCGACACGCTCCACTAGGACTGTCGTTGAACCGGGGTCAGTCGTCCCGAATGATTTTGCGACTTCGGCCGTTGTCGTTGCACCCGGAACTTCGGTCGTTTCTGGCGCACCAACTCCGGACCCTTGATCCGGCTGCAACACAAACCAAAGACTTCCAACCGCGATAAGCACAAGCGCCAACATGCTCGCAGCCAGAAGACGAATTCGAGGTGATGACATCGGGCGGCTCAACAAGGGTCGTACCCAACATGGGTACCGCTGACGCTACCAATCTCGTCCCCACGAAGCCGCTCACGATTATGGTGCTGAATCAGGAGAACCAACCCACGATGTCGACAACCACCGGCGTCAAACCATTGCTATTGAGCAACGACACTTTTCCATCGGACCCAAGTTGAGCAATGACCATGTTTGGAACGGTCTGGCCGGAAACAAAGTTGAGGTTTGACGCGCCCGGAATAGCTCCTCCAGAAGGAAATGCCGTGAGATAGCCGGCAGCCGTTGGACTTACCACGGTGATGTTCAGCGCCACTGCACGAACACCACTTGCAGGAACTCCGCCTCGACCAGCGACTGCAACTCTCAGAGTGCCCTGGGTTCGGATAGGACCAATGTTTTGCTGCAGACCGTCGATTGTGGGAAGTGAACGTGAATCAACCAAACGAGTCGGATTGAGCGAAGTGAGTTGTGACGTTGAGCCAAACCAGCCAACCACGTCAACAACGACGTCCGTTAAACCGTTGTTATTGAGAATCGAAACTGTTCCATCTGTGCCCACCGCAGCTATCACCGAGTTCGCTATCGTCTGCCCAGCGTTGAAATTTAGATTCGACGCATTCGGCGCGATTGTCCGGCCTGGGAAGACCGTGAGGTAACTCTCTGCGCTCGCGTTAACTGCTGTGACATTCAGTGCCACCGCACTTACCCCTGAGCCGGGAACGCCCCCACGCCCAAGCACCGGAATCGAAAGAGTTGCTCGTGTCCCGATTGCACCGCCTCCTTGGAGTCGCCCATCAGTCGTAGTGAAACCATTTCCAGCTCGAGTTTCAACGATCCGAGCTGGAGTAAGCGGCTCGTAGCCGCCGGCGCTGGGAAACCAACCGACAACATCGACAAGTACATCGACCGATCCGTTCGCATTGAAGATGGAGACCGAACCATTGCTCCCTAATTTCGCGATCACCATATTTGGAACAGTCGCACCGGGAAGAAAATTAAGGTTCGAAACATTTCCTGGCCGATTACTCCCAGATGGGTAGACCGTGATGTAGCCCGCCACCGTCGGATTCACCACAGTGACGTTCAATGCCACAGCCCCGGCACCTGTCAACGGAATGCCCGCACGACCGGCAACGGAGACAACGGCGACTGCCTTGGCTCCAACTTTTCCTTGTCCGGCTTCTCGGCCATCAACAGTTCGTCCACCGTTGTTCGGGGCACGCGTGTCAAAGATCCGCGCAGGTGCGACGGCGTTGTACGAATCCGGCGTTACGGGCTCAACGGTGACCGGCGGCGAAGTCGTCGTCGTTGACGGCAACGTCGAAGTCGTTGTCGTTGTCGGCGAAGTCGTCGTCGAAGTCGTTGTCGTTGTCGTCGTTGCCACTGCGGAAACAATCGTTGTCCACGATGTTTCCGTTGACGCGCCGAAGCCCGTTACCGATTCCGCTCGTATGACAAACGAATACGCGCTACCCGTTGAGAGGCCAAAAATCGTGCAATTCAAGGTCACCGTTGTACACGTTGCCCCATCCGTCGTTGATCGAACCGAGTAACGAGACACGGCACTCGATCCTGAAACCAACGGAGCCTGCCATTGCACCGTGGCCTGTCCAGAGTCTGTCGTCACCGTCACCGATTGCACCGGGCCTGGATAAATCGAGGCTGCATTGTTCAAGCGAACACTTGGAATCAAATATCCAGATGCGTTCACGACGTAGCCCGATTCCCGTAATCGAGCCAAGGTGAGTGCAGGCGTTGCCTGACGAAGTGCTGCGAATGCACCCGCTACCGCAGGTGTGGCCATCGAGGTCCCCGACATCACGCCCAGTTGTCCGCCCATGACAGACGACGTGATATTTGAACCCGGCGCCATCAGATCAACCTGAGGGCCATCGTTTGAGTAGTTGGTCGTGGCATCAGGAACGCCGTCGACCGCACCAACGGTGACTACTGTTGAGATGCAACCTGGAGACGAGACCGCATTCGCCCAACCGTTGTTTCCCGAAGCAACGACTGTTACAACCCCCGCAGACAACAACTGATCGATGTACGGCTTTGTGGAGTTATAGGTATCGCAGTACTCAGTGTTCTGCGAACTGTCCCCAAGACTCATATTGACCGATGTCAATCCTGGGAAACGATCGCGGTTGTAATAGAGCCACTGCAGTGCATTGTTGATATCTGACGTGGCGGCGCTTGGCCCCGAAGAAGTGTAGGAAAAAACATTGATTGCGATCAGGCCCGCATCGGGGGCAACACCTGAAGGAATTGATACTCCGTCGCCACCTACTGCGATTCCGGAAACATGTGTTCCATGTGCGCAGCCCGCAACCGTGCTTGGACATGGCTGTGCGGAGCCGACAACAGGAGCGTCAGTCGTCAGCATCGACGTACCATTCGGGCACGTGGACTGTCGAGAGCCGCTTGCCTTTGCAAAGCACGCTTCAGCGATCGTCTTGGGTGATCCGTCGCGCATGAGATACGGATGAGACGTTTCAACTCCGGTATCGATCACCGCAACCGTTGACCCAGCACCTCTCCAGCCCGCAGCCCATGCAGGCAGTGCTCCCATCGTGGTGGTCGAGCCGATCGAACTCGGAAGTACCGATGACTGCGATTCTGTCGTTGCCAGCGGATACCAAGTTTGGTCATCATCTGAAACAACTTCAACCTGTCCTGACTGGCGAGTCGCCTCTAAGCCAGCCAGATCAAGCGTTAGTGCAACGTACGGAAGGGTGCCGACATCTTTCGCCTGGCTCCAGCTGCCACTAGGAAGTTTTGTCAGGAACGCGTCACGGGCAGCGCGAACTTGATCAATTCGTTCGTCATCGGTTCCAGTTGGGGTGATATTCAGCTTCAGAATTACTGGCGCATCTTGTCCTGAGTCAATGTTCTCTTGGACTTCGGGCAGCACCTTGACCTGATCTGGGGCAATTGGGTCGGGTGCTACCGGCGACCTCGCGGGGTCGGATGTCGACGATCCGCTGGATCCAGTCGAAAGCGTTGATTGTCGAACAGAAAGACCACGGTCCACGACCGACACCACGCCCCACAGCACCGCAGCAACTGTGAGCAAACCAAGTACAGCGAGCAATCGGTTTCGAGTTCGGGACATGAGGGTCTCTGATCAGGTACGAGGATTCGGCGGGTTGAAAATTCAGCAGCGATGCCTTCTCCGAAGTAACCGTCCGATTCAACGTAGATGTTACGCCCTGCCCCGCCCTTTCTTTCAGCAGCCGAATTAAGGCTCCGTGGTTTCCACAGCATTCAGCGCATCAAGCAGCGGCTGCACATGGCCGCCTACATAGTTGCCCTCGAACTCCCACTTTTCGGATGTCGAGGCATGGAGCACTTCGAACGTGCGTACGGTGGCCCGGACACGGACCTCTACCTCAATCTCGGCTCGGGGCAGCGCAAAGAGCACTTCGCCCGCAGTGCGGTGCATCGCCTTGTGGCCAACATGCCAGGCACAAATGTTCTTCTCTGACACCGCAATGAGTGAGAAATACGGCGCTTGATGAATCACCATGCCGTCGTCGGTCCTCGTGACGAGGCCGCCACTGTTATGGCCTTTCTTGTAGCCAATAGCCGTGCCAGCGATGCTCAGTACGGCGCCAGTAAAGCCGCCGCCACCATGTCGCTCGCCATATCCCCGGCTTCCATCCCGACCAACGCTCCACCCGTGGTCCCTCGGGCTTGAAACCATGCTGCAGCAATGATCGTGTCGGTGTCACCCACCGCCTTCTGCGAGATTGCTACAACATTTTCTTCGCTCATCCCAGCCCCTCGGTGTTTTGTTGGTAAATCGTGACACACGAGGTGGAGTGTCGTTCAGTCATAGGCCGCTTCGACTGACCAACGCCCCTGCTCAATCTGAACGAGCAATGCCCGACCATCAGTCAACGCCAACTGCAAGCGGGCACGGCGACGATGTGTGAGTTGATCCCACCACCGCTCATCGCACGGCCATGGCCCGGCCCACCCCACGATCGAGACCCCGCCTCGTACCGCGTCATCGAATCTCACCGTTGATGGTTCAGCACTCAGCGTTCCCCTCCCGCTCACCCACACCGGAGCCCCCCGCACATCAAGCACTTGAATCGGCAGCAATTCAGTCGGAAGCAACGTCGGCATAGGCGATGGCACTCGGCCTGGCCATGGAGCCGTCACATGTGCCCCGTGACCTTCGCTGCCACCGCCGTCAGTACCGACAAATGGCACGCGCACCACAACATCGGCTGGTCCCCGACCGCCACGTCGCTCAGGAATCGTCACCGCAGCGATACCCAACATTCCTTGTACGCGCGCCAGCGCACGACCAGCGCGTTCATCGGCCTCGGTCTCGCCACCCCAAAAACCTTGTTGCCGGCCGCGAGCAGGCATCACTTCGTCGGGAGCAAGTACTAGCCGTGTCACCCCACCCGTTGGCCTCTGTGCGCTTGGACCATTGAGCCATCCATCGAGCTGCCAACGGACACGATCGACAATGGCCGTCGCCGACAACGCGCCTTCATGACGCCAGACGCGTTCAAGCCGTTCACCTGAATCGGTCTCAATAACAACAAGTAAGCGCGTGCACGCCAAACCTTCCCCACCGAGTTGTTCGTGCAATTGGTCTGCTGCAGTTCGCGCTGCGAACGCGGCGATATCAACGCGCTCAGCCGGCGGATCAAGCTTCGCAATGACATCAAAGGACCGTGGCGAAGGACCGACTTCCGGCGGTCGTTCATCAAGACCGCGAGCAAGCCGATGCGCCAACCTCCCATCGACCCCAAAACGGGCAACAACATCGTCGACCTTGAGCGCAGCGAACTCGCCAAGATGACGAAGGCCTAGACGCTGCAGAACGTCGGCCAATTCCGGTCGTCCAAGTGCCGAAACAGGAAACCATGAAAGGAAAAGCGGTGATTCTCCCGGGGCGATCACTCGCACATGGCCAGGTTCAGCCGTTGCCAGTTCCGCAGCATGCGTCGCCGCAAACACCCCATCGGCGATGCCCACACCAACCGCACCGAACCAGCCCGATGACCCGAGCGCACCGTCGATGTCAGCAGCAACGAGACGAGCCAACGCCTCGTCTCCGCCAAAATAGCGAGAGGGCCCGATCGTCGGAAAAGCAAGAGAACCAGGCGATGACATCTCAACTCGCGGAGTGAACCGATCGACAAGCGCAGCAATCGATGCAAAGACCCGGGCGTCACGATCAGGGTCTGGATCGACAATCTGCAATCCAGGACAACGACGCTGTGCATCGCGCCGCCGAAGACCGATCTCGACTCCTTCGGCACGCGCCGCCGGGGATGTTGCCGTCACCCGATTCGCTGCAATGACCGCGACAACATCGTCAGCCGATGCAGCTGTGGCGATCACTGGCCAATCCGGACACGACACCACCAATGTGCGCACATTCACAGCGTCACCACATCAGCGGCCGAACGCGACGACCGTTCCACCGCCGTCTTCACATTCCTCTACTGCAACTTGACCGTCGGCCGCTGGCAACAACAGTTCATGTTGCATATTGCGACTTGCTCGCCCTCGCCCACCAACGCCAACGCGCACCCGACGCGACCGCAGATGGCCATGGCCACAGCCGAGTCCTTCCCATTGTTGATCACGAACCGTAAAAACAAGATCACTCGACCATTGCGAGGTTGGTTCATTCCCTGGAGACACCACAACAAGAACCGAACCGCGTTCACGTAAACGCGACCCAAGACGACGAATATCCGAATCACGAAATGACAACCGCGAGTCAAGGGCCACAATGTCGATCGCACCGATGAGCGCAGCAACGACAGCAACCTGTCGACCCGAACCTCCCGGATCAATAAATGCCACACGCTCAGCATCAAGACCCGCTTCAAGCACAGCAACCGGAGCGAGGTCGCTCAATCCAACAACGGCGACCCACGAACCGTTCTTCGATGCCGCTGCAACGAGCTGCAGTGCCAGCGAAGTGGCCCCGACTCCGCCAACGGCAATGGTCGAACCACGCACAAGCCCCCCATCGGGAATGACCTGTTCAAGTGGCCCACAAACGGGCAGCACGGCTTGGCGCGCCAGCACCACTGGCCGAATCTGTTCGGCCAGTTCCTGAAGATCAGAGAGATCTCTGGAAGAGGAAAGAGCGGCGGGAAGAACCACCGCACCAGTATCGAACAGATGTTCGATAAAGGCAACTGATCAGTCGCCGAAACCTTCCGGCATCACGACTTCGACACCTTCTCGGTAATAGGTGAAGAGTTCCTCAAGGCGTTCCTTCAAACCCTCAGGCTTGCCCGTGAACGCCACCGTGATGACGTTGCCATTCACATGGACCGACTCGACCCCGGCGACCTCAAACAGCGTACGGGCGACCAGATCTGCCGGACGATCGGCGACAGCATCGTCGGCAGAGCGGTAGATCTCGTGTCCCATGCCGGTAAGCGGACGATTGGTCTCGAATCGAACCACACCGGGGATTGACGATGGCTTCTCTAGAACTGTGACTGGCTGACCCATGACGCTGAATGTAGTCGGGTCAGACCCGACTGCTCTCCATTACCGAACTCTCCCGGCCCTGGCGCAACACGACCGCACCAATCTGCCAGACGAGTGCAGCAAGAACTACCGACACCACGCCTAGACCGACATGAACGATCTTGAACCCGGGATCCTTGTCGCCATGGTCCGCCATGAGAATCATCGGCACTCGCACAAGCCACACCACCACTGTGAGCGCAGCGGCAACCATCAGCACTTTGGCTCCGCTCAGAGAGATTTGCGACTTCCATGCTTTGGCCACAACCACAACCACTGCCACCGCAAATGCCAGCAGGATGACCGACAGCACCGTTGAGAACGTCTTCGAACTCGCCGATTCCTCCGATCGCAGCGTGTTCGAGATGCGATTGCCCCAAACGAACGCCATCCAAAGAACAAAGGCGAGAAGAACGATGCGAGAGCGGAGAGCCATGACCTGAGGGTACCTGCCACCCGATACTCAAACGACTACCCGACGTTAAACAAACTCGCTTGCGCCGTTACCGGATCCGAACGGTGGATTCCCGACCATGGCAGATCATCCATATACGACCATGACCGTCGGTGAATCGTGGTCGGCCCTAACGCGGCAAGTGCCATGCGATGCCGCAGGCACGGGTAACCCTTATTGCGATGGAAGTTGAACGCCGGGAAGTTCTCGGCTTCGGCCCGCATCATGCGATCGCGACTCACCTTGGCCAGAATCGAGGCGGCAGCAATCGACACGCACGTCGCATCGCCCTTGACAATCGTTCGCGTGATTCCCCCACCAACGAAATCATGCGAACCATCGAGCAAAACCCGAGCGGGCACAACGCCAAGCAATGCAATCGCGCGCGACGCCGCTAGACGCAGCGCTGCGGACATTCCGAGTTCGTCGCATTCCTGATGGGTCACGATTCCCAGCGACCACGACTCGCACCATTCAGCAACACGATCAAACATCGATTCGCGTTCTGCTTCTGTCAGCATCTTTGAATCGCGAAGTTTGTACACACGACGATCTTGCGGAACGACTGCTGCGCCAATCACCAATGGTCCAGCCCACGAACCACGCCCAACCTCATCAAGACCGACGACAACGGAATGGCCCTCAGCCCAAAGTTCCTTCTCGTTGGCAAGGTTTGGCGCGCTGTTACGCAACCCTGCACGAAGTTGACGAACTGAACCAGCCATGCCAGTGAACGTAGCGGTGCGCACTGGTTCAGCTCGGGATCACTTCTCGATCCAGGTTTCAGTCAGTTTGACGGTGCCACCTTGAAAAGGCTGTGCCTTTTCCCCACCAGGAAGCGTCATCGATGTGAAGTTCCGAATGTTCTTGGCCGCACCAAGCGCCCACTGTGAATGAGCGAGCCAGATGTAGGGAACCAACGCAGTTTGACGTTTCTGAACCGTGGCATACGCGTCTTTACGAACTGCCATATCAGGTGAGGCGCGACCCTTGTCGAGCGCTGCGTTGATTTCTGGGTCATTGAGTCGGGCAAAGTTCAACGCAAGCGGGCCGGTCGCGTTCTTTCCGGTCCACCACACGTAATCAACGGCGGGATCAGTACCACTGAATTGGCGAGACAAGTTCGCTTGATAGTTCCCGGTCGCCATATCGAGGATGAACTTGCTCTGTTCGGTCGTTGTGGTGGTCACGCTCACGCCACACGCTTCCCATTGCTGCTTTATCAGCGCAGTGGTATTCACGTTCGCCGGGACTGGAGTCGTCGTGAGATTAAGGGAGATCGGACCCTTTTCCGCTTTCACTTTCTCTATTAGTGCCTTGCCCGCAGCAGGATCGTTCGTCTTGAAACCCGCATCGAAATACCACGGAGAGTCTTTCGTGAACTGACTATCAGCAACGCGATCGGCAGGAGTGTCATTGATCACGAGGATCGCCGCTGGATCGGTGCAGAGTTTTAGACCTTCGCGCACCCGCACATCGTCAAGGGGAGCCTTAGACGTATTGAAAATCACAAAGCTTTCTTCAGTTTCAGTCTGGTCAAACACAACCTGCACCGCCCCGGATTGCGCCTCGCTGCGGAGTTTCGCCATCGCCGGAAAGTCAGTGGTGTGAATCATGTTGACATCGCCAGCCAGCAACGCATTCACGCGATTTTGTGGATCGGTGATGGGTCGGAACTCAAGTGAGTCGAGATACGGGAGCTTGTTGCCCTTCGCGTCAGAACGCCAGTAGTTCGGGTTCTTCGTGCCCGACCAGCGATTATCTGGAACCCATTCCTTTTGAATGAATGGACCCGAGCCAATTGGCGATCTCGTATTGGCTGGAGGTGCTGCGTCAAGTTGTGCCGGGGAAACGACATAGCCGACCTGCGTCGTTAGTGCAGCGGGCAATGACGCGTCAGGATCGATCATCGTCACCGTCACGCTCAACGGACCCGATGCAACAACAGAAGCAATATTCGCAAGCGCAATACCGACCAATACATCTTTCTTCATTGCGTTCAGCGACTTCGCCACTGCTGCACCATCAACTGGGGTTCCATCAGAAAAGTTCACATTCGGGCGCAACTCGATCGTCCACGACCTGAAGTCGGCACTCGACGTAAACGACTTTGCCAAATACGGCTGTGCTTTCCCATTCTCGTCGTAAGCGGAAAGCGGATCAAAGACCGCGGAGCCAACCATGTGTCCCGAAATGGCCCAACGATTAGTGGTTGGGTTGAAGCCGTCCGACTCACCCTCCAGAGCAAACTTCACTGAGCCACCTGAAGTCGGGGCGCCCGTTGTTTTCACCGTGATGTCCGAAGTGCTCGTCGCCGAGTTCCCACCGGAATTTGAACTGGAACTGCTGCATGACGATGCAAAGAGTGCCACCGCAGCAACTGCAGCAACGATCGAAACTGTCCGACGAATCATTTCCGCCCCCTAGTCAATGGACTTCCTCTGTTCACACTACCGACGGGAACCACTCCATGTCGGGGAAACTGCCAAGACGCGAAAGGGCCCGGTACCGAAGCACCGGGCCCTTTCAGCAAATTTTGCAGAACTGGATTAGTTGTCGATCCAGGTCTGAGTAAGACGAACCTCACCACGCTGGAACGGCAGGGCTGCCTGTCCATCGGGAAGGGTCTGGTTCGTAATGTTGCGAATGTTCTTGGCCGCACCGATCGCCCACTGTGAGTGAGAGATCCAGATGTACGGTGCAAGTTCCGTCTGACGCTTCTGAAGGTCGGCATAGGCCTGCTTACGCACTGCCACGTCATTCGACGCACGAGCCTTATCAAGCGCAGCATCGACCTGAGCATCCTTCAAACGAGCGATGTTCAGTGTGAGCGGTCCTACAGCGTTCTTGCCGGTCCACCAGACGTAATCGCCATCGGGATCCGAAGCAGCGAACTGACGCCACAAGTTGACGGTGTAGTTGCCGGTCACGGCATCGGAAACGAACTTGCTCTGTTCCGAGGTCGTCGTATTCACGGTCACACCACAGGCTTCCCACTGCTGCTTGATAAGTGCAGTGGTGTTGGTGTTAGCCGGAACTGGTGTAGTGCCAATCGAGACGACGATTGGACCCTTTTCGGCCTTCACCTGGTCAAGGAGCGCTTTGCCCTTGGCTACATCATTGGTGGTGAAACCACTATCGGAATACCACGGCGATTCCTTCGTGAACTGGCTATCGGCCATACGTGCGGCCGGCGTCTCGTGCACGACCAGAAGTGCATTCGTGTCGGTGCATAACGTGAGCCCTTGACGCACACGTACGTCGTCAACCGGAGCCTTCTGCGTGTTGAACATAAGGAACTGCTCTTCAGTTTCGGTTCCGTCAGCAACGAACTGGATGTTGCCCGAAGCTGCTTCCGACTGAAGGCGGTTGATTGCCGGCCAGTCGGTCGTGTGGATCATCTGCACATCACCGGAAAGAAGCGCGTTCACTCGGTTCTGCGGGTCAACGATCGGGCGGAATTCCACCGAATCGAGGTATGGGAGCTTGTTGCCCTTGTCATCGGAACGCCAGTAGTTAGCATTCTTCGTGCCGGTCCAGCGATTGTCTGGGATCCATTCCTTCTGAATGAACGGACCAGAACCAATCGGCTGACGACTTGCTGCTGGGCCTTCAGCCTTGAGCTGGGCGGGAGCGGCAACGAAGCCAACCTGGGTCGTGAGCACTGCGGGAAGCGATGCCCAGGCATCGACCGTGGCGATCGTGAGCTGTGAAGCCGACACCACGGTGATGGAACCCATATTCGCAAGGGCGGCTCCGGTGAGGGCATTGGCCTTCACCGTGTCGAGTGCGAGTTTGACGGCTGTTGCGTCGACCGGGGTGCCGTCGGAGAAGTTCACACCGGCACGAAGATCGACAGTCCAAGTCTTGAAATCGGCACTTGGCGTAAAGGCCTTGGCCAGATACGGAGCCCAGTTGCCATCGGCGTCATAGGCCGAAAGCGGATCGAAGACCGCGTTGCCAACCATGTAGCCAGAAATGGCCCAACGGTTGCTAGACGGATTGAAACCATCGGTCTCAGCTTCAAGTGCAAACTTGACCGAGCCGCCAGCCTTCGGCGGACCGGAAGCCTTAATGGTTACGTCACTGGTTTTGCCGCTGTCGGGGGAGCTACTTGAGCCCCCACCACACGCCGTTGCGATCAGGCCAAAGGCCATGACTGCTGCGACGACTGGTGCCCAGCGATGGATTCCCGCACGCCTCTGCATGATTACTGCCTCCTTCGGCCATGGCCGACGGTTCGGATCGGGGCACCCCACGGAACCCCTCTGTGGGCCAAACCATAGACGTGACCCGAGGCACATGCGAGAGCAGGCAGCGACTATTGCAGCAAATGGGGCCAGAAATGTGGCCGCCGGTGACAACGACCTCGTTTCTCCTCAGGTAAATGAGGTTCCCTCATCGACCGG
The DNA here is from genome assembly GCA_037620085.1 of Acidimicrobiales bacterium. GTDB lineage: Bacteria > Actinomycetota > Acidimicrobiia > Acidimicrobiales > Acidimicrobilacustridaceae > Acidimicrobilacustris. The sequence continues at coordinate 58,662 of JASJMB010000059.1, forward strand.
GATTTCCGCCATCGATTCCTCGCTGGCATGGGCGAAATGACTATGAACATGGTCAAAGACTGGCGCAGCAAGGAGTGCCTCGCCTCGCTGATCGGTGGTCGACCACTCAGAATCAATCGATGCACACGTAATAGTGAGGTCCCGATCACCCTCGACTTCCCACAGCAATGCTGGGCGAGCCCCGTGCCATCTCAATGCAAACGACAACAAACCAACAGTCGTTGGCAATCGATGCACAGCGATTGGTTGACCGAGCCATTCCTCGTTGAACCCCGGAAGTAGGTCGGCAACATCATCGGCATCGGACGCAACGATGGCTCGAATAGTTCGCAAGAACGCCGCGGTACGAGAAGGATCGTGTGCGTCGGTTTCGCTGGGCCATGTCCAAAGCGGTTCTCCGGAAAGCAACTCGCGCCGCAGTTGCGCTATCGCGTCGTCGGCAACTGTTCCATCGCCCGGCCCCACTTTCGACACGCCACGACGATCCATCTCGTCGTCAAGCGCGGCCAAGTGCAGCCGCACTGCGAGCGCAGCATCGGGTTGCGCTGCACTATCGAGCAATGCAATCGCCGAGCCATAGGCCCGCACCGTCCACCGAGCGTCATAACCAACTCGCTGATCAGCATTAAGCCCGATCGGGCCATCGCCGTTGGCAAAAAATGAACTCGAACGGCGCAAGCGACTCCCGCGTTGCCGCTTCGCTATCCAATGAGCTGCCGACGCCACTCGTTCAACCATTTGGTCGGCGAACGCGCCGTCACCCGACAACGCGACGTGTCGTTCTAACGCCACAACCCAACTCGCAGTTGCATCAAGACGTAACGAGTCGAAGGAACCGGCGGCATTTTGAAGGTCGGTCGACGCGACCAGAAGGCGTTCGGATTCTGCTGAGAGTCCTTGTTCATCAAGAGCCATCATGAGTTCCGACCGCTCAAGACCATTGACAGGAACCCCTGGCCAACGAAGAGGATCCTCTCCAGCAACGTGCACCAACAAATGAGAGCGAGATCCATCGATTGCTTCTTCGCTCTGCCTCTCGGGAAGATCGAATTTTGGCGCTCGCGCCGTCTGCGCTTTCCAACCAGCGACAACGCGTTCAAAAGGAGGGAGTGCAGTGAGATCGCAACGTTTGAGATCAGCAGCGATCATCACCGCTCCGAGTGGAAGAACAACTTGCAGTGTCGCCGTGTGTGGCAGTGGGAAAACAAACGACGCCGTTGTGCTTGCGCCGGTCAATTTGATTCCGTCTGCAGGAAACGCGTTGACCGCGTCGCCGGCAGTGGTGACGTCTTGTGCCGACCGCCCATCGAGTTCGATTCCGAATCGAGATGGCAATCGTGAAAACGCAGCAATGGCGTCGCCATCAATCGTCACGATGCCATCGGCGAAATCAATCGTCGACGACGCGTTCGGTGCGCTTGTAAACGCGAGCGCAAGAGCAACCGGAATCGACGTGGCGTTGTGAAAAGCAACCACGAGCACAGGACTACCTGTCGAGCCATCGACTACACACCATGCTCGCTGCTCAATCTCGCCACCCGGAAGCCTCATCGCGCTAAGGACAACTGGCGTGGACTCAATAAGGGATTGACGGACAAGAGCCGCTCCCGACGCCATATGCCATCGGTCCTCGGCCCCGACCCACCAATCGAGCGACCACGTTGCTCCTTCGGGAGTCATCACCCCACGACGATCCACCTTGGCCCGGCCGCCAGCCCCGATCGTGCCGAGCAGAACCCATGCATCGGCGATTGCTTGGTCATTGGCGTTTTGGTCCAACTCTGCGCGCTCCATCGGCGGCGACGCTACCCCCGGCCGATCGCCATCCATTCATCGCAGCGATCTCGCCATCGAAGCAAGGGTGTCTGGAAGCCACGCGAACCACCCGACCTACACTCCGAAGGTGTCCGATTCTGAGCCAACGCGTGCTGTGCTCATTCCCGTCAAAGCGTTCTCCGACGCCAAAGCGCGTCTCGCCGCGGCGCTGAACCCCCACGAACGTTCGACGCTTGCTCAATCGATGGCGACAACTGTCGTTGCTGCAGCCGCTCCACTCGATGTCTGGGTCGTGTGTGATGACACAGCGGTGGCAACGTGGGCAACACAGCAAGGCGCAAGCGTCTTATGGAAGCCGAGCCGCGGCCTCAACGGTGCCGTCAACGAAGGCGTGGCTGATCTCGCTCACCTCGACGTCGACACCGTCATCGTTGCGCATGCCGACCTTCCCCACGCCGAACATCTCGAGTGGCTCGCCGACTACGACGGCGTCACACTCGTTCCCGATCGTCATGGAGATGGCACAAACGTCATTGTGATTCCGACCGACAGCGGCTTCGTGTTCTCCTATGGCCCCTCCTCATTTAAGCGACACGAGGCGGAAGCCAAACGACTTGGACTCGCTGTCCGCGTCATTCACGATGACCGACTTGCATGGGATGTCGACCGGCCCGAAGATTTAGTGCATCCGAATTGGGGAGTCACAACATGACGAACGAACTCCCTCCGCTCCCGCTAGGCGATCTGCCGACTCGCCCAATGAACTCTTGCGATATCGCCACCCCCGATCGCGCACTCGTGATCGTCGCCCATCCCGACGATGCGGAATTTCAGTGCGGAGGAACCCTCGCGAAGTGGGCGAGTAAAGGCTGTGTCATTAACCATCTCGTTTTGACCGACGGCTCAAAAGGAACGTGGGATGCCGATCGAAATACCGATGCTCTGGTGGAACAACGGCAAGCCGAACAAATGGAAGCAGCGCGCCGCCTTGGTTCCACCGGCAAAGTCGTGATGCTCGGCCATGTCGACGGCGAATTGCAACCAACGCTTCATATCCGCGATCAGGTCGCGTATTGGATTCGGTCTACGCAGCCTGACGTTGTCCTCGCCCACGACCCGTGGAAGCGGTACCGGCTACATCCCGATCACCGAAATGCTGGGTGGCTTGCCCTCGACGGAATCGTTGCCGCGCGCGATCCGCACTATTTCCGTCACCATGGCCTCGATGTTCATCGCCCAGAAATCGCGCTTTTATTTGAAGCCGACGAACCAGATCATGTTGAGGACATCACCAGTTTCGTCGACGCAAAGGTCGGCGCGCTTCTTGCCCACACCAGCCAATTCATCACGACGCATTCGATTCCTGTTGACGATGACGGAACTGCAGCCGAAGCCTTCGGGAAACGGGTACGTGACCAAGCCGAAGCTGTCGGATCGATCACGGGTGTCGCCCGCGGCGAGGCGTTCAAGATTCTCTCAAATCTCTGAGGGCCACTCTCTAAGACCCTCGACCGGGCGGCGCCATTGGCCTTCATGACGGCTCTGTGAACGGAAGACGAACTCCTCTCGACCATCCGCGCGTGAGGCCGACGCGCGGTGTTGGATGGCGGGGTCACAGCAACAGCACCTCGGGAGTCCCGTGACCGCCACTCTGGCCATGTCGTCCAACCTGTCCACACGATCGAGGGAAGCATCCTTCGATCTTGCTGCGGGAGGAGGTCAATGACGCCGCTTGGGAAACAGATCTACGTACTCGATACGTCAGTTCTGCTCGCCGACCCAAAGTCGATGACACGTTTCGAAGAACACGACGTTGTCCTTCCGGTCGTTGTTGTTCTTGAACTCGAATCGAAACGCAACCACCCCGAGTTGGGTTGGTCCGCTCGCCAGGCATTACGTCAACTTGAACACTGGCGCGTCAAACACGGATCACTCACGACCGCGTTCGCTGTGAACGATGCCGGCGGCACCCTCCGCGTGGAGATCAATCATCAAGACCTCGGTGCACTTCCGCCGTCACTTGCTGGTGACACCAATGATCATCGGATCTTGGCAGTGGCTCGAAACCTCGCCGCTGAAGGCAACCAGGTCACTGTGGTCACAAAGGACCTTCCCCTGCGCCTAAAGGCGTCGATCGTTGGCCTGAATGCCGATGAATACCGAAACGAACTCGCCCGCGACGACAGTTGGACCGGCATCGTTGAGCTTGCATGCGAAAGCTCCTTAATCGATGAATTGTTCGAACTCGGAACAGTTGAAGACGAACGAGCCCGCGACCTTCCGTGTCACACCGGTGTCGTCATGCACGCTGGTTCGCAATCTGCACTTGCTCGCGTTCACGCCGACAAGTCCCTGCACCTTGTTCGTCGCGATGGCCAGTTGTTCGACGTTCGCGGTCGGTCGGCCGAACAACGCATCGCCATTGATCTTCTCGCCGATCAATCCATTGGAATCGTGTCACTGGGCGGCCCTGCAGGTACCGGTAAAAGCGTGCTCGCGCTCGCAGCAGGGTTGGAGTCCGTTTTAGAACAACGCAGTCACAAACGCGTTGTTATCTTTCGACCGCTCTATGCCGTCGGCGGACAGGACCTTGGCTACTTACCCGGTTCGGAATTCGAAAAGATGAGCCCATGGGCTGCGGCCGTACTCGATGGCCTCGAAGCAATCACCGGCCCCGAAGTCATCGATGAAGTAATTCATCGCGAACTCCTCGAGGTCCTCCCCCTCACTCACATCCGTGGACGAAGCCTCACCGATACGTTCGTCATCATTGATGAAGCCCAGAACCTCGAGCGTCCAGTTCTCCTGACCGCACTTAGTCGCCTCGGCGAAGGCAGCCGCGTTGTGCTCACCCACGATGTCGCCCAGCGCGACAACCTGCGCGTCGGCCGACACGACGGAATCATCACGGTGATCGAGGCCCTCCGCGGTCACCCGATTTTTGGTCATGTCACGTTGACTCGATCCGAGCGCAGTGAAATCGCTGCCGTCGTCACCGAATTGCTTGACGGTCCTCTCGATTCCTAAATCGGCAACAGTGACCTGACTGTCGGACTCACGATCTAGCGTGAGAGTTGTGAGACCGAAGCCATCGACATTTCAAAGTGTGAACGTGCGTGAGTGGTCACAGCAACCACCCGTCCTTCCGTTTGCGGTTCTCGATGTCGAAACCACTGGTCTCAGTTCCGATCGAGATCGGGTCATCGAAATCGCTGTTGTCCGCTGCGCGTCCGATGGATCATTCATCGATGAGTGGTCGACGCTTGTCGATCCTGGTTGCGATCCTGGGCCCACACACATCCACGGCATCAGCGCCGCCGACTTAGTCGGCGCACCCACATTCGCCAAGATCGCAGAAGAACTCGCCGAGCGTGTTGAAGGGGCAATGGTCGTCGCGCACAATCTTTCGTTCGACGCTGGCTTCTTAAGTGCCGAATACGCGCGGACCCACACACCGTTGCCGGATCAACCCGCTTTATGCACCCTGCAATTAGCTCGCCACGTTCTCCCCGACAACGGCGGCTATTCGCTTGCCGCGTGCGCTGCGGCGTTAGGAATCGACCACCCCAGCGCCCACCGAGCTCTCCCCGACACGCGAGTAACGGCGTTAGTTCTGCAGGCGATGCTCCATCGGTTATTCCCACCAAGCGATCAAGACACACTCCCTTTCGCGTAAGCGGCCAAATAGCCCTTGCCGCTTTCTCGGGAAGCCGCCAGATTGCATTGAGGGATCGCGATCACCCAGTACCGATCGCCGTTGTCAACCGACGCGGAGAGATCGTCCCATGCACACCACAGCCATTGCTGTTGAGACCCTGGCCCAACTCACGCTTGACCTCGAATCGTTGTCGCCAAACATTGCAATGTTCATCACCTACACCGGTGACGTCATCACAGAAATTCACCAACTCGATTCCACCGACCCAGTCACAGCCCTTCTTGGCCGATCTGCCGCCGATTCCATCACTGCGGTGGGTGTTCGCGCCCCGGCCGAGATCACCAATCCAACGAACGAAGGAACGTTCCCCGCTCATCACACAGTTGTTCATGTCGTCAGTCGAAATGGTTGCGCCGTCACTGTCTTGGGCGACGAGGCTGACTCCCGATGGTTCGGGCCAACAATGTCACCGCAACAAGGTCGAGTCCCTGATGCGTGTCGGCGCACACTTGGGCTCCCCACATCACCCCCATCAGAACCAATGACCAACTTCGTTGTCGCCGCGTGGCTCGAAGTCATTGTGCGTCACGCTCTTCACCAGCCCGGACTGGAATGGTCACACATCGTTGGGCTGCACCCAGCGGGGACTTCGGCAGAGTGGCCCGTCACACCCGCGACGCTCGCCGAAGCGACCCGGTCGCTCGGGACCTCACTTGATTGGGAACGGTTTCGCAGGGTGATCGCGACGGTAGGCGGATTCCCCTTCGGGGACGACGCAACCAAACTCGCAGCCTGGATGGATTGCGGGATGTTCTCCCGATGGGCCATGGAGTCACTTCCCGATCGCGCCGACCTCATCGATGCTCTCGAAGCGGTACTCGGGCCAGCGACCTTCGACCGACTCTGGGCAACCGTTCGATTCTGCGAGTGAATCGCCCCCTTGCACCCGTGGAGAATGCACCGCCCATGGCAGGCTTGGTCCATGACACTCGTGCTGGCCATCGACTGGTCGGCTGATTCCACTGCAGTCACGATCATTGACATCGCTGGTCGTTCCATCGTCGCCGAGGGCCGTTCGCTTCACGTTTCCGAAACGACAGCGAAAGAGACAACGACGAACTGGTGGGAATCGCTCGTCGGCGCGACCCACACCGCCACCGATGGGCTCGCGGCACTCGGCCTCACGATCAATGACATCCGACTTCATTGAGCTTTCCGGAAACGAACCCCGTGGTGGCCTCGTCGCATTCGATTCTTCTGGAATCGTGTGTGCAGCAGTACCTGGCGACCATGTCGATTCGGGCGCAGACGCAGAGTGGCTCATCGCACAATTCGCAGACGGTGCCGGTTCATGGCGTGAAACCACTGGCATCCTTCCCGAAGCAGGCTCGACTGTCGCATTGCTTTCGTGGTAGCACCGCACTGCGCCCGAGACGTGGTCGGAACTTCACACCATCACCGTCCCGCTCGGCTTTTAGACTCGACAACTCGGCGGTGACCACGCGATAAGCATGAGCACAGCTATCGGCACGGGCGTTGTCGACCGACAATCAGGCGCTTGGTGTACTGCAATGCTCGATGTTGTTGACCCAACAACATCGTGGACCGTCGCATTGCCACGCATTACCAATGCAGCCGCTCCGGTTGGCCTTCTGACAAGCGACGCAGCCCGCGCTCTCAGACTCCCCACTGGCTGCCCCCTGCACGTGGGCAGCGCGCACAGTTCCTAATACGATCGTCGGGCGACTACGGCCAGGTACCGAACACCGGTAGCGTTCTCAAGTGCCCAGCGATATCCCTGTTTCGGGATCCCCCTTTGATCGGCGACGCTTTCTGATCTTGGGCGGTGCCGGACTCGTCGCAGCAGCAGCGGTTGCCACCGGATGTTCCGACGGTTCCAGTTCTTCAACCGGCACCGTCAAGGTCAAAGAAGCAACCAAGATTGCTCCACCCAAACTCGACCCGGCCTATAAGCCTCCGCCCTCGTCGACACTTTTCGACACGGCCATTTCCGGCGGTCGCGTCATGGATCCTGCGACAGGATTCGACTCAATTGCCAACGTCGGACTCATCGGTGGCCGAATCGCCCTCATCACCACTGATGCGATCAACGGAAAGACAACAATTGATGCCAGCAACTTGGTGGTCGCCCCCGGTTTCATTGATGTGCTTTCGTACGAACCCAACTCTTATGGCGTTTGGTACAAGCTCGGCGATGGCGTCACAACAAACCTCGGCATGCATGGCATCAAGACGCCAGTCGATGCCAAGGGTTTCTTCTCGAGTTACACAGGCAAGAACGCTCCACCCATCAACTTTGGCGGCGCGTTTTCTGATCAGTGGTACCGAGACTCCATCGGCGTGAAATCAACTGCGACGCCCACGCAACTCTCCCGCCTGAGCGACGATCTCAACAAACAACTTGATGCCGGTTGGATCGGGCTTTCGATCGACCCCGAATACGCGCCGACCATCAATTTCAACGAATACGTGGCACTCGCTCAAGTTGCCAAGCAGGCGGAAATGCCTCTGTTCACGCATATCCGTTATTCCTCGCCTGGGCCCGCAGGAAAGAGCTCACTCGACGCGATTGACGAAGTACTGAATGTCGCTCGACAAACTGGCGTCTCGTTGCATGTCGATCACATTCCCTCAATGGCAACACACGTGATGCCGGAAGCGATCGCAAAGATTGACGCTGCCCGCAAAGAGGGGCTCGATGTCACCGGATGTTTCTACCCATACACATTCTGGGGCACGTATCTCGGATCTGCCCGCTTCGCTGGTGACTGGCAATCGAGATTCCGCATCTCCTACAACGACCTTCAACTCGCAGGCTCGTCTGAACGCCTCACGCCCGAATCGTTCAAGAAATATCAAGCACAAAACAAACTCGTTGTGGCCTATGCGATACCACAAGAGGATGTCAATGCCGCACTCAGCGCGCCATGGTCGCTGGTTGGCTCCGACGCGATCCCTGAGTCGTCGAACAACAACCATCCCCGCGGTGCCGGTTGTTTCTCTCGCCTCCTCGGACCATATGTGCGTGATATGGGTGCGCTTTCACTGATGGACGCACTTGCGAAGTGCACGATCCTGCCCGCAAAGCGCCTTGACGCACGTGTGCCGATGCTCGCCCGCAAAGGTCGACTGCAGATGGACGCAGATGCCGACATCACCATTTTCGATCCTGCAACGATCACCGATACATCAACCGTCGAGAAGCCGGCGCAGATGTCTCAGGGCATCTCGTATGTCTTCGTTGCAGGAGCGATCGCCAAGGATCCAAGTGGTGTGAAGCGAGACAGCCACGGCGGTCAGGCGATTACGGGTCAACCCACCTAATCGCTAACTGAACCCGCGGAGAAAAACCGCGCAACATGATCACTGGCATAATGGCTCGGGGGCTATTGGACAAATGAGTTTCATTTGATCCTGCATCATCTCTTACGAAAGGTCGGACCACCATGGTGAAAGTCAGCCGCCAGCGTTCTGCGGAGCTTCGAATCGAAATCCTCGATGCGACTGCCGCCGAGCTCCTTCGGATTGGCTACGACGCCATGGCGCTCACCGCCATTGCCCAAACCTGCGGGTTTGCGACAAGCGCGATCTACAACAGGTTCCCCACCAAGGAAGCTCTTATCGAAGCACTCATAGTCGAGCGCATCGAACCAGAACTCGGCGCGCAATTAGACGCAGAAGCGATCGCGTTCTGGTCCAGTTCAACGGATCCACCGAAACACAAGATTGAACAACTTGGCGTTGTAGCCGAACTTCTCTTGGCCGCGCGCCACACTCCCTCTCTCCATGACTCGGTGCATGGGTTTCTCCGACGTCACGCAAATATCGCACTCGTCGAACGCAATAAGGCTGCTGCTCGTGGTGAAGTGCGAGATAGCAAAGAGCCGCTAGCTCAAGTTCTCATGCGCCCCTCGAACTGGATCGGCTCCTACGTTTTGGGTCTCGTGAGCGAACCTCCAAAGCACTACATGAAGACCGTCGAAAAACTCATGCGCTTAACCATGACAAACCTTCCCGCTTCAACCCCGTTTACCGCCGAACTTCCGAACAAGGCACGCGTCGCGCCTAATGCTCCCCGCTACGAAAACTATGAGCACGATCCAATCCATGAGGCCCTCGTCAATTCCGCCGCTGTGGTTTTTGCTGAGAAGGGATACCACGCCGCGGCAGTTGGTGACATCGCACGGCGCGCCCGACTCACAACTGGCGCCATCTACAACCGCTTTACCGGAAAAGCGGGCCTCATGAACGCGGTCATCGTCGACAAACTCAGCGCTGGTACTCAGATCGTCGGGTTCGACGTCGTTCAAACGCTTGCAGCATCCAAGGCAATTTCAGATCCAATGGTTCACAACCTCATAGTTCCTTTGAACGACGACTCCGGATTAGACAACCGTGGGCTTCGCCTCGCTGCGCTCGATGCATCACGTCACGAGCCCGAGGTCGCCGCTGTGGTTGGACCACTTCAAGACACCGCGCTCGCCAACATGGCGAATTTCGTGAGGAATGCCCAAGGCGAAGGACTCGTCCGATCAGACATTGACGCCGAAACTGCCGTGTGGTTCCTGGCGGCAAACCCAGAGGGAGCAGGTCTCGTTTGCGCAGCCTTCCCTGAACTCTCGCTAGAAGTAGTGACCACGTTCTACACAACGGCGTTGGAAGTCATGCGAACCCAGCCGGCCTGACTATCAGCACGCGTAATTTCCTGGCGATAGTTTCCGAGGATGACCTCAACCTCCGACTTCGCTCAACTTGATGCCACCGCGCAAGCAGAACTCGTCCAGTCGGGCACGGTCCGACCGCTAGACCTCGTTGATGCAGCAATAGCGCGCATCGAAGCCATCAACCCGACGCTCAACGCTGTCATCCACGAGCGATTCGAGAAGGCGAGGGCTGAGGCCGAAGGCGCACTTCCCGAAGGTCCGTTTCGTGGAGTGCCCTTTCTCCTCAAAGATCTCGAAACCCGTAGTTCGGGCGATCCTCATCACTCTGGCACTTCGTTTCTCAAAAACGCTGGGTATATCTCCGATCGAGATGACTACGTCACTTCACGACTACGGGCCGCTGGCGTCGTGATCGTTGGAAGAACAAACACTCCCGAGTTCGGAACCACCATCACGACCGAACCCGAGTCACACGGCTCCACCCTCAATCCTTGGAACACCGACTATTCGACAGGCGGTTCCTCTGGCGGATCCGCGGCTGCAGTCGCGTCACTCATGGTGCCTGCCGCTCACGCCAGCGATGGTGGCGGTTCGATTCGTATTCCGGCGAGCGCATGCGGACTCGTTGGACTGAAACCCACGCGTGGTCGAGTTCCACTAGGACCTGCCATCAGTGAATCCTGGGCCGGTTCAACCACTAATGGCGTTGTTACGCGAACGGTACGCGATACCGCTGCCCTTCTCGATGCAATGTCTGGGCCGATGCCAGGAGACTCCTACGCCACTCCCCCATTGCCCCGACCTCTTGCCGAAGAAGTCGGACGCAACCCTGGCTCGCTGCGCATCGGAATCCTTGACCACCCTCTTCTTCCCGGCGTCGAGACCTCTCCCGAGATGACCAGCGCCGTTCGCTTCGCTGCTTCACTACTCGAACAACTCGGACACAAAATTGAAGATTCGCACCCAGAGGCAATGGGTGACCCTGAATTCTCCAACGCATTTACAACTGTCATCGCTGCCCACATTGCCCACAATCTTGACGAATGGGGACGAGTGCTCGGACGAAACATCACCGAAGTCGATGTCGAAGAGCGCAATTGGATGTTCGCGACAATCGGCCGTTCATTCACCGCTCCTCAGTATCTCGATGCAATCTTCTGGCAGCAGGAATGGTCTCGCCGCATGGCCACATGGTGGACGAGCGATTTCAACCCCAATGGTTTCGACATCCTCTGCACCCCAGTACTTAACAGTTCTCCGCCAAAAATTGGCTGGCTCAGTGATCCGATCGAAGGACTCGGTCGAGTGACCTCGATCATGCAATACACCGCGCAATTCAACGTCACCGGGCAGCCCGCGATCTCGCTGCCGCTTTGGTGGACCGAAAACCGATTACCCGTTGGAATTCAGTTTGTTGCACCGTTTGGACGCGAAGACTTACTCATTCGCCTTGCCTCGGAAATCGAAGCTGCATGCAATTGGAATGAACGGGTTCCAGAAATTCACGCGTGAGCGACTCCGCTCGCGATCGTCTTTCGACGCAGCACATCTTCCGAAAACAGAAACGGCCTGACATTCCATAGGAATGCCATTCCGCTCTCACTCACACCTATTGCGCAAAATCAGTAGGCACGTGCCTCTGCTGGTTCGTCATCAAGAATGCTGTCTGAAGGGCTGAGGAATCGCCATACGGGTCCGGCGAGAATCGCACCGATCACTTGGACGATGACGCAAGGAAGTACTTCCTTCGTCGGGAAACGCTTTGAGACCCAAAGTCCGATGGTGACGGCGAAAACGGTAGGAGCACCGGTCCCACGAGGGGTGGATAGACGAAAAATTGCGTTCAAGTCACCGGGATCTGGAAAAGTGAAGCCAAACACCGCCACATGACAGGCTCACACCGTGACTCTTGAGCTTCCCCTCGCCACTGACCTCCGGACGCTGCTCACCCTCGAAGCGGTGAGCCCCGATGCGTTCCTCGCCCCCAGCGCGTATACCGGCTGGGGTCGAATTTACGGTGGTCAAGCAATTGCTCAAGCCCTTCGTGCTGCTGCGCTCACAGTTGACGATGGACAGATCCCTCATTCAATGCACGCCTATTACGTACGCCAAGGCGATGAAGCGGCTCCCGTTCTTTATGAAGTCGAACGAATTCGCGATGGCCGGTCGTTCTCCACGAGACAGGTCGTGGCATCGCAGTCGGGCGGAGCGATTCTTAATTGCATCGCAAGTTTTCATACGCCAGAAGAAAGCGAAGAGCGCGAGGCAACGTTTCTGCCCGCCGATACGCCCAGACCTGACGCACTTGAGGACGAAGAAACGCCCTTGTTCTTTCAGACTCGAGCCCTCCGCGATACTCACGGCATGGCCAAGACTGCATGGATGCGGGCCAATGAGTCCTTCGGCGATGACCCGGTGATGAATGCTTGTGCACTCGCCTACCTCTCCGATGAGCACCTCCTTGGAGCGGCACTCACAGGACACAGTCTCATCGGCGATTTTGAGAAACTCATGACTGCAAGCCTCGACCACGCGCTTTGGTTCCATCGCTCGCTCCGAGTCGACGACTGGCTGTGTTTCACCCTTGACGGTCAAGGAATGTCTGATGCGCGCGGACTTTCGATCGCTCGAGTCTTCAATCAGGCGGGGACACACGTCGCCACTGCCGCTCAAGAAGCCCTCGGTCGGCCTCGTCGCTGAACCGTTTCTCTGAGTTCATCAAATATTTCCGAAACTCGGCTGCGCACGGGGTGCAATCTGTGTCATCGTCGGGATCTCATGTCTGATGATTCTAATTTCTCGACAGAATCCGACGCCAACGCTGCCGGCCCGATGACTCCCCCGCCGGCCACCGGCATGGGCACCGAACGCCCAGAGGACGTCCCGCCCACTGGCGGACCAATTGCTCTCGAACGAACCTTTGCGTTCATTGACATTTGCGGGTTTACCGCCCTTACCGAACGACATGGACCTCGACGCGCAGTGCGCGCGCTTGAAGTATTCCGCTCAGCAGTGAAAGAAGTTGCCGGACGACGCGGCGTGCGCGTTGCGAAATGGTTAGGCGATGGAGTCTTCCTCGTCGGCGTAAAGCCTGGCCCCATCGTGGCGACCGTCGCGGAAATGATGGGCCGATTCGAATCATTCGCGATCGACCTTCGATCTGGTGTCGCCAGCGGAACAGCATTGTTGTTCGATGGCGACGACTACATCGGTCGCCCCGTCAATCTTGCTGCTCGGCTTTGCGACGAAGCCGAACCTGGCCAATTACTCGCGCACTCGTCAGCGCTTAATGGCGTGCCCGATTGGGTTGAGATCGGACCGCCGAGAGAGTTATCCGTTCGGGGAGTCGGCCTCATCGAAGGTGTTTGTCCGCTGCGTCCATCTGCCGATGTCCAGTTTCCACCCGAACCAAATCGCGACTCAGAGCTCTAAGCGGAACTTCATCGCCGCGTCATCGAGCGACCGCTCATCGACCGCTTGGTGTCTGAACTTCACCCCCCGCTATGCTCCTTCGGCTGCTGAGGCTTTGCCCAGTAACGCAAGCGTGACACCGGCCCCCATCGTCTAGCGGCCTAGGACACCACCCTCTCAAGGTGGACGCACGGGTTCAAATCCCGTTGGGGGTGCCACACGCTCATCAAAGGCTTCAAAGGCGCCAACTGGCCAGTTACCCCAT
>JASJMB010000060.1:0-11846 GCA_037620085.1 Acidimicrobiales bacterium
TGGAGCCAGCGCACGCATCATTCGGATGCCTGGGATTCCTGATGGCGCCGATCCCGACACCACGTGGCTACGCGTTGCTGGTGACGACGCCGATACTCCTGGCATGCACGCCACCGACACGCTTGATCTCATGGTTGTGCTTGAGGGTTCCGTAGTGATGGGTCTTGAAGATGGAGAACGCACCATCGGTCCAGGTGAGTTTGTGATTCAGCGCGGAACCTTGCACCGGTGGCGACCGGCCGATGAACACGGCTGGACCTATTTCGTCGCGATGCTTCGCCCGGATATCAACGTGAGCGCCGACATTGTCAACGTGAGGCCAGCGACCACTGGCGACAAACCAATTCGACGCGTCGTGACAGGTTCGCCAGCAGTTGATGGTGGCGCAGCCGACGCGGTGTCATCACCCACAACAACTATGACCGATCTTTGGCATACCGGCGGCCCGTTGCAATCGGTTGATCAAGGTGGAGACCCTGATGGACCGTGGTCGCTGGTTCCGCCAACCGGCGGCTTGTGGTTCCGCCTTGTCGAGCTCACACCCGCGCCGCCGATTGAACAGGGTTGGCATGTCACGCCGACCGTGGATATCGATGTCGTCTTGCGCGGACGCGTGTTGCTCGAGCTTCCCGATGGGGTGCAGACCGAACTCGGCCCAGGCGATGTTGTGATCCAACGAGGAACGAATCATCGCTGGACTGCGGTTGGTAACGAACAGTTCGCGATGGCGTCAGTGATGATTGACGCCACTCAGTAGCAATTGTCTGCGATCGCCGACGGATCAGTAACGAGCGATCAGGGCAGCACGATCGAGAACTTCGGGTCGGGCGGATCGAGCAATGTTCGAATCGAGTCAAGCCTGCCGAGGTCGCCTTCAGCTGTCGCGATGCCCTGTTCAACCAACGCCTCGAGTGTCACTACTCCGACGATAAGCAGAAGTAGTTGTGAACGCGGAACAGTCACCGACAAAACCGCGTCGTCAGCATGTCGATTCGCAACATTCGACAGCACCCCATTTTCGAGACGAAGTAGATGGCGTTCACCTGTCTCGGCAATCGTCCAATTGATAGCGAAACGCAAACCTGCTGCTTTCATGCCATCGATTCGAATAGCAATCGCATCAAAGATCTGCGTCACAGAAATATGCGCCATAAGTGCGAGCGCGTTCTGTCCAGCGGGACCAGCGACCTCGATGCCTCGCAACTCTTGCGCACCAGTGAGGAAGAAATTCCGCCACGTGGCGTTCTCTTGGGCGTAGCCCATCTGTGTATAGGTACGAGCGAGTAACTCGCGCGCTTCCATATTCGTTGGATCGGCAAAAACGACGTGGTTCACGACTTCAGCGACCCATCGGTAGTCGCCTTCCTCATAGGACTGTTCCGCTTTCGCCAGCACGGCATCGGCACCACCCATGAACTCGACATACTTCACGGCAGCAGCCTCAGGTGGATGAGCCCACAGGTGGGCAGGGTTTCCATCGAACCAGCCCATGTAGCGCTGATAAACGGCCTTCACGTTGTGACTTACTGATCCGTAATAGCCACGGCAATGCCACGACGACGCGAGCGTGGGGGGGAGTTCGATCATCTCTGCGATTTCCGCGCCGGTAAACCCGCGATTGAGATACCGAAGTGTCTGATCGTTTAGGTAGGCGTAGAGGTCACGTTGTTTGGAGAGGTAGTCGACAATGTTGTCGGTTCCCCATGTTGGCCAATGATGCGACGCAAATGAAACATCACTCTCGGCCGCGAACATCGCAATGCTTTCATCGATGAAACCCGCCCATGCATGCGCATCGCGTACAAGCGCTCCACGCAGCGTCACGACATTGTGCAAATTGTGTGTGGCGTTTTCGGCCATGCAGAGCGCGCGAAAGTCGGGGAAGTAGAAGTTCATTTCCGCCGGGGCTTCGGTGCCGGGTGTCATCTGAAACACAATTCGAACACCATCGAGTACCAGTTCTTGGCCGGTGTGGGTGATATCGATCGTTGGTGGCAGTAATGACAACGTGCCGTTCGACGGAGCGGGACCTAGACCACACGTCATCTGACCTTCTGGACCGCGAGGCAGAAGCGTTCCGTACATATAGGTGGCTCGGCGGCTCATTGCTGCGCCGGCCTGCAAGTTTTCACTGACGGCATGTTCAAGAAAATGCTCGGGCGCGACAATCGGAATGTCACCCGGGTCGCCATTGGGAACCACTCCCCCAGCGCCACCGAAGTGGTCGATGTGGCTGTGTGTATAGATGAGTGCAGTTACAGGACGGTCGCCACGCACTGACCGGTACAGCGCGAGAGCCGCCGCGGCGGTTTCGCAAGAAACCAGTGGGTCGATGACGATCACACCCTTCTCGCCTTCCACCATCGTCATGCTGGAAATATCAAGCCCGCGAACTTGATAGATGCCGGGAACGACTTCGAACAATCCATGGATGAGATTGAGTTGGGCCTGGCGCCACAAACTTGGGTTCACTGTTGCAGGAGCGTCGGCAGATGTGTCGCCGTAGGGGCCGAGGTCCCAGACAACACGACCGTCGGTTGCCTCAATCAGCGTGTCGTCAAGCGCGGCAAGATAGCCACGCTGGGCATCGACAAAGTCCTGCTGATTGTCGAATGGAAGATCCATAGTGACCGCACGCTGATGTGCCGCAGTGTGTTCGGTGACAGACATTGCACAACCTCAATCATCAGGAAAAAGCGAAAGCAGATGATTGGACCGTAGCCCGCTGCCCTACCAGTGAACTCGCTCAATTCATCAGAGATTGGATGAAATTCACCCTTTCTGGAGAGCCGTTTCGCGTCCAAACGTAGGCAAGTTGCGCAATGTGGGAGAATTCTCGCATGAGACAAAAGGCGCCTTCGATGAGGCTTTCGCGTTTCTTTCTGCCCGTTGCTCTGCTCACAGTCACTGCGCTCATTGCATTCTTAATGACACAGCCACTGACGTCGACATCGCAGTCAGCCGCCGTCACAGTTGAGTCGCTACCTTCACCGACGACCCAGGTTCTAGAGACGACTGCGCACGATCACGCTGCCCCCGCCGATGACGCAGCACATGACCATACGTTGGTCGCTGATGTCTCATCGACCGACTCGGGTCACCAACACTCCAGCGCCCCAACGAATGCCTCTGAAGGCACGGCAAATGACCTCCACGCGCACGACCCGGGAACGCCCGCCGTCCTCCCCTCAGGCCCAATCGTTTCGGTCAATGATCCACGCCTCACACCTGCCCAGCAGAATGCTGCAAGCGCACTTTTGATTTCAAGTCGTGCGGCGATCGCGTCGTTTCCGAACACCACAGCGTTGGCCGCAGGCGGATACGTCTCGGTAGGAGACAACTCAAGCGGCCTGCAGCATTGGGTAAACGACGCCTACACCCACGATGGTCGAGAACTTGATCCGAGCCACATTGAAACATTTGTCGTAAATGTGTCGTCCGGGCGAACGGTGGGTGCGATGTACACGCTCGAGCCAGGAAAGACCATGGCGAATGTGCCCAACATCGCCGGTGAACTCACGACTTGGCATGTCCACCCAACCATCTGCTTCAGCAACACTCAGATCTGGCGCTTCGTTTCTTTTGCCACCAACAATTCGTGCCCGAATGGTTCATCCCCTCGTCTCGTGCCACCGATGATGCACGTGTGGTCTGACGATCCCCCGTGTGGACCCTTCGTCGGCACTGAGGGACACGGCACAACCAGTTGTGCCGCTCACGCTCACTGATCAGTCGAGCGTTGGTGGAACAGGCAAACGCAGTGCCTGCATGTCTTCGTGACGGGCACGAATCTGTTCGTGATAACTCGGCTGCGTAGGAATCCAGAAGTTGCCAGCCTCCACGGCGTCAAAAACAAGATCGGCAACTTCGTTGGAATCCATGCCGGCCGCAGTTGAATCAACCAGCATCGCTTCGACAAATTCTGCATCGGGAGTTGCTTCGCGCCCACGATCGATCCAGCGTTCTTGGCGATTTCGTCCCGAGGTTCCGATGTTCGTATTAATCAAACTTGGAACGAGCACCGATGCGGCAACGTTCTTTCCCGTGGTTCGGAGATCTTGCGCGAGGCAATCGGTAAGGCCGACGGCGGCGAACTTCGATGTGAAATACGGGCCGGAATAGGCGCCAGTAACAAGGCCACCCATCGACGCAGTGTTCACGATGTGCCCAGGTGTTTCGGAATCGAGCATGCGCGGTACGAACGCGCGCACTGCGTGAATGAGGCCGTCGACATTGACGCCCATGACCCATTTCCAGTCGGCCATCGTTCGTTCCCACATCAGCCCACCGCTAAATACGCCAGCGTTATTGCAAAGAAGATTGACCTGCCCGAACTCAGCGAAAGCCGCATCGGCGAGACGCATGACATCGTCTTCGACCGACACATCGGTGCGCACCCCAATCGCTTGTGCGCCGATCTGACCAAGAGCAGCAACGGTGTCATCAAGACTGGGTTGCTCGATGTCGGCGGCAACAACGCGCATTCCTGATTGCGCTGCCTTCTCAGCGAGCGCCCGCCCGATGCCACTTCCGGCACCAGTAATAACCGCAACCATTCCCGCTTCGATTTTCATTTTTCCTACTTGTCCTGATCCAGCTTGAAGACGCGCAAGGCGTTTTCACGCAGGAATTTCGGCCACACGTTGTCGTTGAACGGAACGTTCGGCATATCGGAGAACTGACGCTCGAGCGAAAGGCCAGCAGGGAAATAACCGCAATACATGATCTTGTCGCTACCGCGAGTGTTCGCGTACTTGATGATGTCCTTGGGGTAATGCTTCGGAGCGAACGCGCTTGTCATGTAGTGAAGCCCTGGCCACTTGAGCATGAGTTTCACTGCAAGTTCGGTCCACGGCTCGCCACCGTGCATCATCACCATGGTCAGGTCGGGGAAGTCGTAGAGAACTTCGTCGAACTGTTCGACATGCTGAGGCCAACTTGGCATACGCGGCCCAACGATTCCTCCGTTGATGCAGATCGGAATATCGAGTTCACAGCAGGTGGCGTAGATCGGGTACATCTTCTTGTCGCCCACGCCCACCTGGGGAACCATTCCGCTCGGGAATGTCATGGCAGCCACGATGTTGTTTTCGGCTTTGAGGCGCTTCAGGTTGCGAACGGTTTCCATGCCCTTGTTGGGATCAGCCTGCGCGCACAGGTGGAAGCGGCCGGGGTGCTCGGCCTTCGCTCGAATCGAATGTTCGTTCACACCAGTCATGCACTGTTCGATATTGAACGCGTCCATCTTTTCAACGATCCACGCAACGACATCGGTATCGGGTGTCACAACGTCGGGCACGTCTTTGAACATGTACTGCGCCGGGAACTCAAACTCCTGAAGCGACTGCTTGTCCTTCAGGTTGGCCTTGAAGAAGTCGTACGCGGCCTTCTTGTCTTCGACACTCGTGTATGGGAAACCCATTCCGAGATCAACAATGCCGAGATCTGTCGGCATACCCATGTTCTGTCCCCCTGCTGCGTTGCGCCGATCCGATAATCGGGCAGTGCGACGAGTGTAGGACCACTGGAAGTTCCACTTCACCTTGCGATCGGCTTCGACCTAGCGTTTCGGTGTGAACCCGCCTGATCTCGACCCAATCCTGTCGCTCATCATCGCGGCGCAAGCGATAAAGGGTTCCACCGTTGTCGTTGGGGTCACTGGCGGAGTGGCTGTCGGAAAGAGCACGTTCAGCAACTCGCTTGCCACGCTCCTCTCTGAAGACACCGGCCTCGATGTCGCTGTCATCACCAGCGACGGATTTCTCTACCCCAATGCCGTCCTTGCCGACCAGGGCCTGACCGACCGCAAAGGGTTTCCCGAGAGTTACGACGTTGCAGCCATTGCCGCGTTTCTCGCCAAAGTCAGAGTTGGCAAGCCGGCATCGGTTCCGGTCTATGACCACCACATCTACGACATCATCGACGGTGTCATTGAAGTCGGGTCTGTCGATGTGTTGATCTTCGAAGGTGTGAATGCCCTGGAGTTCCACGATGAGTTCGACGTGAGCATCTACTTAGATGCCGAGGAACCGATCATGCGCGAGTGGTTCATTCAGCGCACGATCAAATTTCGAGACGCAGCTCGCATCGAGTACTCCCCGTTTTTCGATCCGTGGATCAACGTCCCCGAAGAGCTCTTTCTTGAGATGGCGAACGGCGCTTGGGACCTCGTGAATCTTCCCAACCTTGTTGACAACATCGAACCCAACCGACCACTGGCTCACGCAGTGATTGAGTGGGAGGCTGATCACACAATCCGTTCGATCACCATCCGGGAATCATCATGAGCGAAATTGATCTGATCCAACTCGCCACCCCCGGTTTCTTCGCGGCCATGGGACTTGAGAAAATCGCGCTCGATCGACAAGCGGCAGCGGGCAACGAAACGGCAATCGGATTTGAGAAACGCGACTCCATTGCCAGTCTTGTCATGGGAACGGCGAGCCTTTACATGCCGCTGGCGCTCAATGCGCTGCTCGCACCTGTTACCCCCGGCAAGGGTAAGTACCGAAGAGTTCTCGCGGGAACAGCCGTTGGTGCTGCTGCGCTCACAACTGTCGCCGACGCACTCGCTCGACGAGAAGACGATTCAAAAATCACTCGCTTCGCCAAGCGCATTCAACCTTCTGCGGGAGTTGCTGCAGTTGCTGCCGGTGTTGTCACTGGTTCCGCGACTTGGGCTGCACGATCTTCAGCAAAACGTTTATGGAACGCCGGAGGTTCGAAGCGCGACCTGGGCACCGGAATCGCCGTGACCGCTGGCGCACTCCTCGCCTGGGATTTCATTTACTACTGGAACCATCGCATCCAGCATGAGAGCCGCTGGTTGTGGGCCATTCATGTCGTTCACCACTCGAGCGAGCATTACAACCTCACCACTGCACTTCGTCAGCCGGTGGCCGATGTGTTTGGCATGTTTGTTCCCTATGGACTGATGGCTTGGTGTGGGTTCCGACCCCGAGTTATCGAAAACGCACGCGCGATCAACCTGATCTATCAATTCTGGATTCACACCGAAACTATTGATCGATTGGGTGCAGCCGAAAACATTCTCAACACCCCTTCACACCACCGGGTGCATCATGGCGTGCAACAGGAATACCTCGACAAAAACCACGGAGGCATCCTCATCATTTGGGATCGACTCTTTGGCACCTTCCAACGCGAAGGCGAACGTGTTCGCTACGGGCTCACCAAGAACATCAACACCTTCAATCCGCTTCGTATTGCCACCCATGAATATGCCGACATCGCACGCGACGTTGCGAAATCAACGACGTGGCGAGAGCGATTGAGTTATGTCTTCGCTCATCCCGGATGGGGAAAGAAGCCTCGCGACCCCGACGACGGCGAGTCACTCACCCTTGCGTCCTGAGAATCGACCGCTGACATCGATTATGCCGATGTGTCCGGCGAAGGATTCGATGG
Organism: Acidimicrobiales bacterium; assembly: GCA_037620085.1. Lineage (GTDB taxonomy): Bacteria > Actinomycetota > Acidimicrobiia > Acidimicrobiales > Acidimicrobilacustridaceae > Acidimicrobilacustris. The sequence continues at coordinate 7,429 of JASJMB010000060.1, forward strand.
CCGGCTGCGAGAAAGAAACGCGCCGGCATCGGCCAGAATCAATTGACCCGTGATGCAACGGGCAAGATCGCTTACAAGGAACACCGAAAGACGTCCGAGTTCATCGAACTCTGTTGGGCGCTGCAAAGGCGTTGCAGCAACAAGCGCTTGGAAATGTTCGTCGTCGAACACGTCTCGGACTGTTTCGGTAAGCGTGGTGCCTGGCGCAATTGCGTTGACACGAATGCCTTGCGGGCCAAGTTCAACCGCCATTGTTTGCGTCAGATGATTGATCGCTGCTTTCGCCGCGCCGTACGCCGCCATGAATGGAGCAGGACGAGTGGTTTCGCCCGAACTCACATTCAAAATCACTCCGCCACCCGTTGCCGCCATGTGTCGCGCCTCGGCGGCAGCAGACAACGCCGTGACAACAAGGTTCTGATTGACCAATTCGCGCCAATGTTCTCCATCAAGAGTCATGAATGGCCCGGGTGATGCTTCGCCATACATACCGACGTTGTTCACGGCGATATCAAGTTTGCCGTTGAAGCGACGAACCGTGTCATCAATCGCAGCGACAAAAGAGTCATCGTCTCGGGCGTCAGCGATAACAGCAAACGCGTCGCCGCCTTCAACTGAAATAGAGCGAACAACTTCGCTGGCCTTCTCAACGCGAATGTCATGAACAGCGACACGAGCGCCCGCTCGAGCCAGCCACCGCGCGATTTCCGAACCAATGCCAGCGCCCGCGCCGGTCACAATTGCATTACGACCAGAGAGGTCGATCTCAATGCTCATTGCGTGATCCCGGTGAACAGAGCGATTAATTGGTCGACGGCCGCTTCGGCCCATGCATTGAGTGTGGGCTCATCGGTGCCACCGATTGGATGCGGAAGTACAAGTAGACGGGTGTCGGGTGCTCCGAAACTTGTTGACAATGTTTTGGCCACCGGTTCGAACTGCGTCGTTGTCGCCACAACCGTGGGCTTGCCATTGCGTTCAAGTTCGATGGCATCGTGCACGGAATAGGCAGTACACGACCCGCAGTCGGCTGCTCCGGTGATGACGATGTCCGCCTCGGCAAGAAGTAGAGCGAGCCGATCTTCGGCCAACGGAATAGCGGCGTTCGCAGACTGGCCAAGCGGGCCTTTTTTGGTGATGACCGAAACCACTGCGCCAGTGCGCGCTGCCAGTGCTTCGGCAGCATGAATCATCACCACATCGGCGTTGGGCTTTCCGTTATCGAGAACGGCAATGCGCAGACCCTTCAGCGATGCCGGTGACGCCGCCAGCGAGGTTGAGATCGGGCCGGGTTCAGAATCGGGGAGGTACACGGAAATAGTCATGGTCAACCCTCCAACGGCAGTGTTGCGCTGCGAGTCATTCCCCACGAGGGAACTACCAGCGAGTGTTTGCCGGGGCCGCCCGATACCAGCACTCTGATGTTGTCAGCATCGCCAGTCATTGGCAGAAGTTCGTCGTCGTCAACGGCCTTCATCCAATTCGCCCACGCAAGTTCTTGGAAATGTTTGCGGAACACCCAGGCGGGGATGCGGGCGGTATTGAACAAGTAGTTCGAAACATCGCGTCGTGTCATTGCTCGTTCAGCGATGCTCGCTGCGTGTTCGGGGCCGAGCACAATGAAATATTCCGCTTGGCTGATTGGCGCGTTGTTCTGACCAAGCGAGGTCATTGCCGAACCGATCTTGTCGAGAATGAGCGCGGGGTCGCCAGCAGCTTCGGCGTCGTGCACATTGTGCGGACCTTCACCGCAATGCACAGTGACCGCGCTCGGCGCCGTTACGCCACGTGACAGCGGGTAGGACTCCCACGGTGTCGCTTCAAGATTTTCTGCCGCACAGAACGTGTACTTCGCCGGTTGCCCATGCGTTGCCGCGTCACCGAAACCGGGTTTGGCTCCTGCCACATGCAACAACACAAGACGAACCGCACGCCCAACAGTTGCGTTGGCTCGATTTCCTGGCCCGAATGCGCCGACCCCAGAAGCAAACCCTGCGGACTTCACGATCTCGCCATGAACAATGATCATCGGCGCAACCGGGTGCGTTGTTGCATTCACACCGCGAAGATTGACTTCGGGTCGAGCTAGCGCTCGCAGTGCGGTGAGCACAACCGGAAAGACCTCCGGAGGGCAACCAGCCATCACGGCGTTGATTGCTACAACGCGCCGAGTGACAATTCCCGAACGCGGCTGCAACGTGAACAGCACCTCGTCGGCATCGCCGGTAACGAACTGCAGCATCGCTTCGACTCGCTCACGAGTTGGTGGCACGACTGGCAGACCGTCGCCGAGTCCCCGAGAAGTCAGTAGGTCGAACATCGCCTCCGGCGAGTCATCGGCAATGTCGACGAACTCAGGTTCGTAGCGACGTTCCCTCTCAATAACCTCAGACATACACACCCCCAGCGAGTACAACCCCGCCTTGCGTGCTGAAACCGTATCGTGGCGCATGGCCACCGTCCCCGGGCATCAAGAGATCGTTGACACCCACACACATGTGGCGATCAGTGATGACCCCCGCTTTCCGCTCTCTGCCTCAGATCTCACAACGAGTTGGTGGACATCGGGCGGAACAATCGACGACGTACTCGGCCAACTCGATGCCAACGGTGTCGGTCGCCTCGTTCTTGTTCAAGCGGTAGGCGCGTATGGCTATGACTGTTCCTATGCCGCAGCATCAGCCGCGGGTCATAGTGATCGCGCTGCTTTTGTCGCTGCCATCTCGATGCATGCAGATGATCCCGTTGCCGACCTCGCCGCGCTTTGTGACGCTCCACCAAGTGGTGCCGTGATTGCCGGTGTTCGGCTCTTCGGCGTGGACGGCACCGAGCCAACCTGGCTCACCGATGGTCGCGCTGCTGCGGTGTGGGACTTCGCCGCTGACCACAACCTTGTGATTGTTCCCACGGTCTTTGCCAACGAGTTCAAACACATCAGTGCTCTCGCAGAACAGTCGTCAAGTGTCCGTGTCGCAATTGATCATTGCGGCTTCACCGACATGGTCGAGGGCGACGGTCAAGCAATGCTCTTCGCCCTTGCCGATATTCCTTCACTTCACTTGAAGGTGACTTCGTATGTGCTTGAAGCCGCCGAACGAGACGATGGCGACGCGGCGATACTCATCGAGCGCTTGGTCGAAGCGTTCGGTGCCGACCGACTTTGCTGGGGATCAGACCATCCCCAAGATCAGCGCCATGACTACGCAGGCAAGCTCGCGCTCGCGCGCCATGCCACGCGCGCGTTCGATGACCTGTCCCGGAACGCTTTCTTCAACACAACCGCAAACCGGTTGTTTTTTGCCTAACGAAATCGATCAGCCGAATTCATTTCGGACAGCCCGCACGACCTCTGAGTAAATGTCGAGCGCTTCTTCGTACTGTTCCGGATGATTCACCGTGACACGAAGATCGGTAACGCCTGCTTCGATCATTGGCCGTGAAGCAGCCATCGTGGCGACCAGATCAAGGTTTCCATCGCCATCACGAACTGCGGCGGCATGGCCTTGCACCTGGAACGACGGATCGCCACCAGCCTTTTCGACTGCGGCGCGCAATTTCGGAATGGCGTTCACAAGATCGCCGCCATCGGCACCCCACGGGATCCAACCCGAACCAAATGCGGCAAGACGACGAATCACGCGAGGGTTGATTGTTCCGCTGATCCAGATCGGAACGCCTCCGGCCTGACGAGGCTTCGGCATCTGATGAATCTTTTCGAATGACAGTTCCGGCGATGAATACGTGGCGACTTGCTCGCGCCACAGCAATTGGCACACCTCGATGGTGTGATCGAGAAGACGACCGCGGTTGTCATAATCAAGTCCGCACGCGTCGTATTCCTCTTTCTGCCAACCAACACCGACGCCGAGTTCAAGGCGCCCACCAGTGAGCACGTCAATCGTTGCGGCCTGCTTGGCGAGCACGGTTGGTGTGCGCAATGCGGCGATCAGAATTGCGGTGTTGAGGCGAATTCGCTCGGTGAGCGCGCCCATGGCGGTGAGAACAGTGAGGGGCTCAAGCCAGTTGCCATCGGAATCGGTGGGCTGCTTGCCGCCAACCGAGCCGCCCTTCTTCGGGTCGCCGTAGGCCTCGAGGTTCTCGCCATAGGCAACGTGATCGCTCACGGCCACGCGATCAATTCCGGCCACATCGGCAGCTCGGGCCTGATCAAGGACGTAGGAAAACGACCCTGGGTCGTCCTGTCGGAATGTGCGCAATTGAATAGAGACCTGAGGTGTCGTCATGGGCTCATGTTGTCACGCCCACTGCTTGAGCGCAGATGCATGACAGGCCGCTCGGTTTCGTCTAGAAACCCTCGGTGATTCCGCTCTGGGCCCAGATCGCCAGCGCCGGCGCCGCCATTGCATCGATCACAAGTTCATCCACCCAGACCACTCGAATGTTGAAGTCTCGAACGG